>CBFGMR010000080.1:0-1523 GCA_965650035.1 uncultured Pseudoxanthomonas sp. | reverse complement strand
TCGTTGAGGTAGTACTCGCGCTGGCTCTTCTCCATCTGCGACTTGACCCGGCCGCGGATGCGCTTTTCAAGCTGCTGCACGTCGATCTCGCCGTCCACGAAACCCACCAGCAGTTCCAGGCGGTCGCCGACCTCGATGGTTTCCAGCAGGCGCTGCTTGTCGCTCAGACGCACGCCCAGGTGCGCGGCGATGGTGTCGGCCAGACGGCTGGGTTCATCGATGCCGGCCAGCGTCTGCAGCAGCTCGGGCGGCAGCTTGCGGTTGGTCTTCACGTATTGCTCGAACAGGCTCATCAGCGAACGCGCCACGGCTTCCACTTCGCGCCCTTCGCGCAGATCGCTGGATTCGATTTCCTCGCCGCGGCCGTACAACGAGCCGTCGCGTTCGCTGACATCGGTTACGTTCACCCGCGCCGTGCCTTCCACCAGCACCTTGATGGTGCCGTCGGGAAGTTTCAGCAGTTGCAGCACCTGGGCCAGGGTGCCGATCGAATACATGTCGGCGGCCGTCGGGTCATCGGTCTCGGCGGATTTCTGTGCGAGCAGCAGGATGCGCTTGTCGGCTTCCATCGCCTGCTCGAGCGCGCGCATGGATTTGTCGCGGCCTACGAACAACGGAATGACCATGTGCGGGAAGACCACGACATCGCGCAACGGCAATACCGGCAAGTCGAGAAGATGGGAATCGGAACGGGCCATGGGGGCTCCAGAGTGCGGACAAGGCGGTGCAAGGCACCATGGCCCCGTTATGGGGCCATCCGCGAAGGGATGCAAGTGGAAACGGGACAGGGCCTCGGAAAACCGTTGGAGTTCAACGGCTTGGACGACTTATTCGGCCGAGGCGACCTTGGGCTGTGCGGGCGTGTTCTGATAGATCAGGTACGGCTCGGACTTATGCTCGATCACCGATTCGTCCACCACCACCTTGCCCACGTTTTCCAGCGAAGGCAGGTCGTACATCGTGTCCAATAGCACCGATTCGACGATGGTGCGCAGGCCGCGCGCGCCGGTCTTGCGCTTGAGCGCCTTGCGGGCGATCGCCGACAGCGCATCGGGACGGAACTCCAGCTCCACGCCTTCCATATCGAACAGTTTCTTGAACTGTTTGGTGATGGCGTTCTTGGGTTCGGTCAGGATCTTGATCAGAGCCGGCTCGTCCAGCTCTTCCAGGGTCGCCACCACCGGCAAGCGGCCGACGAATTCCGGGATCAGGCCGAACTTGATCAGGTCTTCCGGCTCCACTTCCGACAGCACCTTGCCCATCTCGGCCTTGATCGTGGAACTCTTGATCTTCGAGCCGAAACCAATACCGCTGGCTTCGGTGGAACGCTGCTGGATGATCTTGTCCAGGCCGGCGAACGCACCACCGCAAATGAAGAGGATGTTCTTGGTGTCGACCTGCAGGAATTCCTGCTGCGGGTGCTTGCGGCCGCCCTGCGGCGGCACGCTGGCCACGGTGCCTTCGATCAGCTTCAGCAGCGCCTGCTGCACGCCTTCGCCGGACACGTCGCGGGTGATCGACGG
>CBFGMR010000079.1:0-2661 GCA_965650035.1 uncultured Pseudoxanthomonas sp. | reverse complement strand
CACAAAATCGCTGCGCGATAGCCCGCTGCGCGGGTAGCCCGACCGCGAGTGCGGTAATCGGAGGCGAGATCGTCAATAGCGGACGAGGCGCCCTGTCTTGAAGATCGAGGTGTCGTGAACCTCATCTCAGACAGGAGTTGCCTATGAGTACGGAAGCTATCAGCCCGCTGCGCCAGCGCATGATCGAGGACATGAACTCGCGTAAGCTTGGTGCACACACGCAGAGGAGCCACATCTACAGCTGCAAGCGGTTCGCTGCATTTCTAGAGCGCTCCCCTGACACGGCTACCCTTGAGGACATTCGCCTGTTCCAGCTGCACTTGGCCGAGACGGGCATGAGCATTTGCAATCGCAACCGCATCATGACCGGAGTGCGGTTCTTGTTGCGCGTGACACTGCGGCGATTGGATCTTTCCGCCGAGATCTATCACCTCCGCGAGCCGCAGAAGATACCGCAGGTGATGAGCCCGGACGAGACGCGGCGCCTGCTGGCCGTGGCCACGAGCCTCAAGGCCCGCGTGCTGCTCAGTCTCAGCTATGGCTGCGGCCTGCGCGCCGGCGAGGTGGTCCGGCTGAAGGTCAAGCATATCGACAGCGCGCAGAGGATCATTCGCATTGAGCAGTCCAAGGGCCGCAAGGATCGCCATGTCATGCTGTCGCCGGAGACGGTCGATCTGTTGCGGCAGTGGTGGAAGGTGCGCCGGGGTTTCGATGACACAACGCCCCTTCAACAACGCTGGCTGTTTCCTGGCCGCAGGCTGGGCAAGCCGATGACCACCCGCCAGCTGAGCCGACTGTTCCACGAGGCGGCCGATGAAGCCGGGATCAAGAAGAGCGTGACGCTGCACGCGCTGCGCCACAGCTTCGCGACCCACCTGCTGGAGCGCGGCACTGATATCAGAATCATCCAGGCGCTCTTGGGTCACGACAAATTGGACACCACGGCGCGCTATACGCGCGTCGCTACCGGCATGATCGCCAGCGTCGAAAGCCCGCTCGACCTTCTGTCGCAGCCGCGCAAGAAGCCCAAGAAAGCCAAAGAGAAGAGCAGGAAAGACCAGCCGACGGCGTAACGGCGCCATGTCCCGTCCAGCGCTGGAGGTCGCGGATATCTTCCGCGACCACGGGGCGGCGTGGCGCAAAGCCAATGCCGGCCATGTGAGCCTCGGCCAGATGAAGGTCATGAGTGCGATCGAGCACTGCCGCACGGCGGCGCTCGGCGGCCATGTGGCGCGCTGCGAGAACGACAAGTGCGCCCACATGGTCATCGTCTACAATAGCTGCCGCAACCGGCACTGCCCCAAGTGCCAGGGCGCTGCCGCCAAGGAATGGCTCGCCGAGCGTGAGGCGGAGCTGTTGCCCGTCGGCTACTTTCACGTCGTGTTCACACTGCCTGGTCCGATCGCCGATATCGCCTACCAGAACAAGGCGGTCATCTACGACCTGTTGTTCAAAGCCTCGGCCGAGACCGTGCTGACGATCGCAGCCGATCCCAAGCATCTCGGCGCCCACATCGGCATCACCGCGGTTCTGCACACCTGGGGTTCAACCATGACCCATCACCCGCACCTCCACATGATCGTGCCGGGCGGCGGCATCTCGCGCGACCGCCAGCGCTGGGTGTCTGGCCGCCCAAGGTTCCTCCTCCCCGTGCCGGTTCTCTCACGCCTGTTCCGGGGATTGTTCCTGGCCAAGCTCCGCGCCGCCCACCAGGCCGGCCACCTCAAGTTTTTTGGCGTCCACGCCCACCTCGATGACGCCCGAGCGTTCAAGGCGTATCTGGCGCCGCTGCGCAAGATCGAGTGGTACCTCTACGCAAAGCCTCCGTTCGGTGGACCCGAGGCGGTGCTCGCTTATCTCTCGCGCTATACCCACCGCGTCGCCATCTCCAACCGCCGGCTGATCGCCTCCAACCACAACGGCGTCACCTTCAGGTACAAGGATTATCGCGCCGATGGCCGCGCGCGATACAAAGTCATGACGCTCGGCACGCACGAGTTCATCCGCCGCTTTCTCATCCACGTCCTGCCGCACGGCTTCCACCGCATCCGCCACTACGGACTGTTTGCCAATAGCAACCGCGCGGCCAATATCGCACGCGCCCGCGAGTTGCTCGCGGTGCCGTCTCGCCTGAAAGAACCCGAGACGTCCGAAGCAGCAATCGACGAACCCCGCGTGCTGCTGCGTCCATGTCCCTGCTGCGGTGGCCGCATGATCATCATCGAGACCTTCGCGCGCGGCTGTGAGCCAAAGCATCAGCCAGAGACAACAGCGCCCGTGATCAGGATCGATACATCATGATGCCGTCACCGCCGATCGATGACCGTATTGACACTCGCCCTTCTGGCCGGCTCCCAGCCGGCAGCGCCCAGGCTTGCGCCAGTACACCAGATTGGTCCGCAGTCGCGTCGCCAATCTCCTCACACACCATGCGCTCCACTCGTTCGCACCGACGCGCTTACCCTTACTTGGCAGAAAGCCGATCGTCACAAGCGCTCCGCTCCAACCTCCTCAAGCCATACCCCGTGGCCAAATCCCCATAGCGCCTGCGGCACCGCCGCTGCACCATTGCCCGCGATTTCGTGCCTTGGCGCTTTTCGGCCGCCGGCCGCCAGAGCGCGTGGAGAGGTTCGTCATTGCCGGCAGCCGAAAACCTGCACA
>CBFGMR010000078.1:0-2805 GCA_965650035.1 uncultured Pseudoxanthomonas sp. | reverse complement strand
TCGTCTGCATCACCGAAGGCATCCCGGTGCTGGACATGCTGCGGGTCAAGAACACACTGAAGGGCTATCCGAACACCACCCTGATCGGCCCCAACTGCCCCGGCATCATCACCCCGGGCGAATGCAAGATCGGCATCATGCCGGGCCATATCCACCTGCCGGGCAAGATCGGCATCGTCTCGCGTTCGGGTACGCTGACCTATGAAGCGGTCAAGCAGACCACCGACGTGGGCCTGGGCCAGAGCACCTGCATCGGCATCGGCGGCGACCCGATCAACGGCGTCAACTTCGTCGATGCGCTGAAGCTGTTCAACGAAGATCCGCAGACCGAAGGCATCATCATGGTTGGCGAGATCGGCGGTTCGGCCGAGGAAGAAGGCGCTGAATACATCGCCAAATACGTGAAGAAGCCGGTGGTCGGATTCATCGCTGGCGCTTCGGCCCCGGCCGGTAAGCGCATGGGCCATGCTGGCGCCATCGCATCGGGCGGCAAGGGCACGGCCGAAGGCAAGTTCGCCGCGATGGAAGCGGCAGGCGTGGTCACGGTACGCTCGCCGGGTGATTTGGGTGCGGCGATAGCGAAGTTGGTGAAGAAGTAAGGTTCGCCTCTAAAGTTTGTAGCGAAAGGCCGCCTTGTGCGGCCTTTTGTTTGTCTACTGCCCGGGAACGTCGAGTGCACGCAACTTGCCCCTTCCCCCGTTCACGGGGGAAGGTTGGGATGGGGGCGTGCCGGAGCACGAACGCAGCGGGTCGTGCGCAAAGGCTTGGGATGAGATTCTTCGGCTGGCTGTTTTTGGTTATTTGCTGGATCGGCTCCGGCAGCCCCCACCCCAGCCCTCCCCCGTAAACGGGGGAGGGGCAGACCACGGCACCTGAATTGGTGTGCGGGATTCGAAGCCTTGTCCACGGAATATCTCTACACTAGAGGCATTGGATCTTTCGCAAGGAGTGCGAATGCGCAACGTCGCCAAGCGCGATCGGGCGCGCGAG
This sequence comes from uncultured Pseudoxanthomonas sp., assembly GCA_965650035.1. Taxonomy (GTDB): domain Bacteria; phylum Pseudomonadota; class Gammaproteobacteria; order Xanthomonadales; family Xanthomonadaceae; genus Pseudoxanthomonas_A. The sequence continues at coordinate 1,815 of CBFGMR010000078.1, read as the reverse complement.
CTGCGCCGGGACATGACCCTTGCCGAGCGGAAACTCTGGCAGGTCTTGAAAGGACGCGGACTGGACGGACACCGTTTCCGTCGCCAGCATCCTCTTGGTCCGTACATTGCGGACTTTGCCTGTCTTGAAGCGGGAGTCGTCATCGAAGTGGACGGATGCCAGCATCACGACAGCGAACAAGACGGGCATAGGGACCGCTACATGCAAAGCATTGGGTTCAAGGTGCTGCGCTTCTGGAATAATGACGTTCTGGCGAATCTGGAAGGAACTTGCGCGGTGATAGGCCAAGCCCTTGCGGAGAGACGCCCTCATCCCAGCCTTCCCAGCCTTGCACACCCTCTGGGCGCCGCAAGCGGGGAAGGGGCCGATCAAGGCGACTGAAATGACACGATCACTCCGCATCGCCCTCGCCCAGTTCGACTTCCCCGTCGGCGCGGTCGCCCAGAACGCCGAGCGCATCTCGGCGATGATCGCCGAGGCGCGCGATGCGCACGGCGCAGACCTGGTGCTGTTCCCCGAGCTGGCGATCAGCGGCTACCCGCCGGAAGACCTGTTGATGCGCCCCGGGTTTCTGCGTGACTGCGAGGCCGCCCTGCAGCGGGTCGCCTCTTCCGTGCAGGGGATCGTGGCTGTGGTCGGCTGGCCGCAGTCGGCGGGCAGCGTGGTCTACAACGCGGCCAGCGTACTGCGCGATGGCGTGGTGGAAACCACCTACCGCAAGCGCGAGCTGCCCAACTATGCGGTGTTCGACGAGCGGCGTTATTTCGATGTCGATCCCGATGGTGGCGCCTGTGTGTTCGAGGTGGCCGGGGTGCCGGTCGGGCTGGTGATCTGCGAGGACCTGTGGTTCGCAGAGCCGCTGGGCGAAACACGCGATGCCGGCGCACAGCTGGTGATGGTGCCCAACGCTTCGCCGTTCGAACGCGACAAGCACGCCCAGCGCGACGCGCTGTTGGCGCAGCGGGTCAGTGAAACCGGCGTGGCGCTGGCCTATCTCAACGTGGTGGGCGGGCAGGATGCGCTGGTGTTCGACGGCGCCTCGGTGCTGGCCGACGGCGACGGCCTGGTGCATTCGGCGGCGCGCGCGTTCGAGGATCATTGGCTGATCGCCGACTACGATGCGGACACACGCAAGTTCACCCCATTGGGGTGGCCGTGCGAAACGGACGAAGGCCGCGATGCCCTGGCCTGGCGCGCGGTGGTGCGCGGTACGCGCGACTACTGCGCCAAGAACGGATTCTCCAAGGTATGGCTGGGACTTTCCGGCGGCATCGATTCGGCGCTGGTGCTGGCGATCGCGGTGGACGCATTGGGTGCGGACAACGTCACTGCGGTGCGGCTGCCTTCGCGCTATACGGCCGATCTTTCCAACGATCTGGCCGCCGAACAGTGCGCGACGATGGGCGTGAAGCTGGAGACGATTCCGATAGAAGCGCCGTTCAAGGGTTTCATCGAGGCCCTGGGGCCGGTTTTCGCGGGTCGCCAGGCCGACACCGCCGAGGAGAACCTTCAATCGCGCAGCCGCGGCGTGATCATGATGGCGCTGTCCAACAAGCTGGGTGGGCTGCTGCTGACCACCGGCAACAAGAGCGAATACGCGGTGGGCTACGCGACGATCTACGGCGACATGTGCGGTGGTTATGCGCCGATCAAGGACCTGTACAAGACCGAGGTGTTCGCGCTGGCGCGCTGGCGCAACGCGATCGGCGGCGGCGAGGTGATCCCGCCGGCGGTGATCGAGCGGCCGCCGTCGGCGGAACTGCGCGAGAACCAGAAAGACCAGGATTCGCTGCCGCCCTACGACGTGCTCGACGC
>CBFGMR010000077.1:0-2975 GCA_965650035.1 uncultured Pseudoxanthomonas sp. | reverse complement strand
GGAAGAAGTTGAGGATGCGCTCGATGGTCTGGTCGGCGTTGTTGGAGTGCAGCGTGGCCAGGCACAGATGGCCGGTTTCGGCGAAGGCGATGGCCGCTTCCATGGTGGTGGCGTCCAGAATTTCGCCGATCAGGATCACGTCCGGCGCTTCGCGCATCGCGTTCTTCAGCGCGTTATGGAAGGCGTGCGTGTCCAGGCCCACTTCGCGCTGGTTGACGATGGACTGCTTGTGCTTGTGCAGGTATTCGATCGGATCCTCGATGGTGAGGATGTGGCCGGTGGTGGTGCTGTTGCGATGGTCGATCATCGAGGCCAGCGAGGTGGACTTGCCAGAACCGGTGGAGCCGACCAGCAGCACCAGCCCGCGCGGAGTCATGATGATGTCCTTCAGCACCTGGGGCAGGTTCAGCTCTTCGATGGAGGGGATCACGCTGCGGATCGCGCGGATCACCATGCCCACTTCGCCGCGCTGCTTGAACACGTTGATGCGGAAGCGGCCGGCATCCTGCAAGGCCAGGGCCATGTTCAGCTCCAGCTCGCGCTCGAAGATCGGCACCTGGCCTTCGTCCATCAGCGAATAGGCGATCTTCTTCACCATGCCGGCCGGCAGACCGGTATTGCCGAGTGGATACAGCTTGCCTTCGATCTTGATGTAGACCGGCGCCCCGGTGGTCAAAAACATGTCCGAGGCGTTCTTTTCCGTCATCAGCTTCAGGAAGTAGCCGATATCCATGTGCGATGTTCCCCAACATTGGCCTCGCACCGTTGCAAGTGCGACGCAGGCTTCCGACAATGGCCGCGCATTCCCCTTACACGGCACTCCTATGCATCGTAGCTTCGCACAATTCCGCCGATTCCTGTGTGTGATGGTTGGCGCATTCGTGCTGCTGGCCGGGCTCGCCGCGCCATTACAGGCCCAGGTGGCGGCCATGCCGGAGCTTGCCGCCGCGCAGCAGGCGGTCAATCGCGCCGACCAGGCCGATGCCGACCAGTACGCCCCGGAGCTGCTGAATTCGGCGCGAAGCGCCTTGGCCCAGGCGCAAGCCGCCGCCGCCACGCGCCGCGATCGAAAGCTGGCGCCCGAACTGGCCGCGCGCGCCAGCGCCGATGCCGATCTGGCCCGTGCGCGCAGTAACGAAGCGGTGGCCAACGCGCAGCTGCAGCAAAGACGCCAGGAAGTCGGCGAGCTTCAGCGCACGCTGGGCGGGGAGGGCGCGCGATGAGCACCGGCACGATGAGCATGCACATGATGAGCATCAGGATGCTCGCCTGCGCGCTGTTGCTGGCTTCGTTGCCGGCACTGGCGGCCGAGCGCCCTGAAGTGATCGCGCTGAACCAGCGGCTGGTCGCACTGCAGTCCGACCCGCAGCTGGCCGAATTCGCTTCCTACGAAAAATTGCAGGCGCAACAGTCCGTGGCCGTGTTGGCCAAGGCGCGTGGCAAGCAGCGTGACAGTGCTTTGTATCTGGCCGACCGTCGCGTCGAAATCGCCGAAACCGCCGCCCGCGCCGAAGCGGCACGGCGCGAGGCCGACCGGCTGGACCGTACCCGCAGCGAATTGCTGGTGGAAGCCAGCCGCCGCGACGCCGCGCGCGCGCGCCAGGAATCCGAACGGCTGCGGGTGCAGGCGCAGATCCAGGCCGAAGAGGCCGAGCGCCTGCGCATGGCTGCCGAAGCCGAGACATTGGCCCGCCAGGACGCCGAAGACATGCTGAGCTCGGTCGCCGGCCAGCAGACCGCCAAACTCAGCGCCGCGCGCCAGAAAGAAGCGCAACTGGCCCGCCAGGAAGCCGAATTGATGTCCGGGGCCAAGCTGCCGGCCTCCAAATTCGAGGATCGGGGCGAAGTGTTCACCTTGGCCAGTTCCGCGTTCAATGCCGGTCAAGCGAAGCTTTCCAGCGCCGGTTCCGCAAGCGTTTCCGCGCTGGCCGCCTACCTGCAGGCCAATCCCAAGGCCAGAGCCAGGATCGAAGGCTTCGGCGACAAGCAGACCCCGGGCCAGCGCCGTGCCGATGCGGTTCGTGACGCTCTGCTGGCGGCTGGCATTCCCAAAGCGAGGATCCAGGCAACGGCCAAGGGCGAGGGCAGCAAGGCGCGCGCCGTGGACGTCGTAGTTGCGCAGTAGAAATTACAACAAAAACAATAGCTTGCACCAATAATACTGGACCGCAGCAGCTCCCAGGCCCAGCGACGGTTGCCCGTGTTTTCCAATCCAATCAAGCACTTGGAAACGGGGTTGCTGAGGCCGATTTCGAAGAGTAGGGTCGTATACCCAAGCGACTCCCGTCGCTTGGCTCACCGGAGAATCGAGCCGATGACGCTGACCCACAACCCAGAGGAACCCACGCCAGGCCGACAGGTCAGTGCGGGTGATTCCGGGAAATGCGCAGCCCGCCGCGACCCGATATTCCGCTCCCAAGCCAACGCCCCGTGCCTGCAGAGGTCGGGGCGTTCGTATTTCCGCTGAAGGAGGTTACGAAATGTTCGAAGGACAACCGCAAACCGAAATCGACGCACTTATGAAGGCAGACCCCGAGTTCAAGCAGCTTTACCAGCGACACCGCGAACTGAACAAGAAGGTGACCGATGCCGAGTTGGGCGTGCTGCCCATCGACGACACCACACTGGGTCAGATGAAACGCGAGAAACTCGCTGCGAAAGAACGACTTATACGAATCTACGACGCCAAACCCCACTGACGTTCCCCCGCGTTCCATTGTCGCGGGCGGCGACAGCCTCCTCGTCGGCTGTCGCCGTCCGCGTCACTCGAAACACGAAGGCCCGCGATCGCGGGCTTCTTTGTTGGGTGACTTGGTTTCTCGGTAAAACGACGCTCAATTTGTCGTCATCCCAGCGAAAGCTGGAAGCGCTTTTCAACAGCCGAACGGCTGGTCATCCATCTTGATCTTGCTTCTGCACTTGCTTCTGCCTCCTCCCTTGCGCGCAGCGCAGGGGAGGATTGAGGAGGGGTGCTC
>CBFGMR010000076.1:0-2982 GCA_965650035.1 uncultured Pseudoxanthomonas sp. | reverse complement strand
TCTTGTGTTGGAGCTCCGAATGTCGCTAAGCACGTCGGGTCTTCGTGGCCTAGTGCTTGGGTACTTGCGTCGCTCCTACAGCAGCTTGGATTGCATCAGCACTCGATGACGTTGACCGCCAGCCCGCCACGCGAAGTTTCCTTGTACTTGTCCTGCATATCGCGGCCGGTGTCGCGCATGGTCTTGATGACTTTATCCAGGCTGACCTTGTGCTTGCCGTCGCCGCGCGCGGCCATGCGGCTGGCGTTGATGGCTTTGACTGCGCCCATCGCATTGCGTTCGATGCAGGGAATCTGCACCAGCCCGCCGATCGGATCGCAGGTCAGGCCCAGGTTGTGCTCCATGCCGATCTCGGCGGCGTTTTCGATCTGGCTGGAAGTGCCGCCCAACGCGGCGACCAGGCCGCCGGCGGCCATCGAACACGCCACACCTACCTCGCCCTGACAACCGACTTCTGCGCCGCTGATCGAAGCGTTTTCCTTGTACAGAATGCCTATGGCCGCGGCGGTGAGCAGGAAATTGAAAATGCCTTCTTCATTAGCGCCCGGACAGAAACGGTCGTAGTAATGCAGCACCGAAGGGATGATGCCGGCCGCGCCGTTGGTAGGCGCGGTGACCACGCGGCCGCCTGCCGCGTTTTCTTCGTTCACCGCCAGCGCGTACAGGTTCACCCAGTCCAGCGTGGTCAGCGGGTCGCGCATCGCCGCTTCCGGTTTGCTGGAAAGTTCTTGGAACAATGCAGGTGCGCGGCGGGTGACGTGCAGACCGCCGGGCAGGGTGCCTTCCTGGCGGATACCGCGCGCCACGCAGCTTTGCATGGCGTTCCAGATTTCGCGCAGGCCGTCCTTGATCTCTTCCTCGCTGCGCCAGGATTTTTCGTTTTCGAACATCAGCCGGGCGATGCTCAGGCCGCTTTCGCGCGATTGCGCCAGTAGTTCGTCGCCGCTGTGGAACGGGTAGGGCAGTGGAGTTTCATCGGCGACGATGCGGTCTGAAGCCGCGTCGTCCTGGTTGACCACGAATCCGCCGCCGACCGAATAGTAGTCGCGCGTGGCAATCACTTCGTCGTTGGCGTCGAAAGCGGTGAAGCGCATGCCGTTGGTATGGAAGGGCAGCTTCTGGCGTTTGTTCATCACCAGGTCGCGTTTTTCGTCGAAGGCGACCGGATGCCGGCCCGAAAGCAGTAGTTTCTTCTCGCCGCGGATGCGCGCCAATGCGACGGGAATGATGTCCGGGTCGATCAGGTTCGGCATGTGCCCTTCCAGGCCCATCAGCACGGCTTTGTCGGTACCGTGGCCGCGCCCGGTCAACGCCAGCGAACCGAAAACCTCGGCCCTGATGCGCGCCACCTCGTCCAGCCGCCCGGGCTCTTCCAGCCAGCGCGCGACGAAACGCGCCGCGGCCCGCATGGGGCCGACGGTGTGGGATGAGCTCGGCCCGATGCCGATCTTGAAAAGGTCGAAAGTGCTGACTGCCATGGGCGCTATTCTATGCCGTCCGCCCAATCGCTATGTCCTGCATCGCAACACCGCATCCCTGGAATCGATCCCTTGCCCCTGATTCTGTACCAACGCGACGACTGCCACCTGTGCGACCTGGCTCTGGCCGAACTCGCCGCGGCGCGCGTGCCCGACTTCGAAAGCGTCTTCATCGACGACGACGAGGCGTTGGAGGCCGAATACGGGATCCGCGTACCGGTCCTGCGCGACGACGGGACCGGACGCGAGCTGGATTGGCCATTTGATGCGGAGGCGGTGATGCGCTGGTGCGGCGCCTAGCTGTCGGCCAGCGAAACGGCAGTATCCGGGAGCAGTGGCGAGCGCGGCAATCCGGTTAGGCTCCGGTTATTGGCGTAGGGAATGGGGAAACGGGATGAAAAGACTGGCCCTGGGACTCGGATTGACGGCGCTCGCGGCGCTCCCGTTGTTGGCGCAGTCGCCTTCTTCCGCGCCCGCGAATCTGCGATCTACGCTGCAACGCATGCATGCCGACTATGTGGAAGCGTTCGTAATCAGCGAGGGTTTCGGAGAAAGCCGGTTGACGCCGATGATGAGGCTGCGCTGGAACTACGATCCCGTCGGCGACAGCAAGCTCAGGATTGGCGATGTGCAGTTGATAGGCATCGCCAGGCACGATCCACCGGTGGTCTACAGCTCGGTGTTCCAGGGATTCGAGCATGGCGAAAACGGCCCGGAGCTTGTCGACAAGTACGCGCGGGAAACGAGTGCGGGAGAAGCGCAGGCGTTACTTACTTTGACTCGAGGCGAAGAGATCGTATTCACCCCTGAAAGTGGAGGCCTGCGCGTGATCGGGCCGATCCGCGCCCGTTCCCAATGCCTAGGCTGCCATCGCGATAAGCAGGAGGGAGAGCTGCTGGGCGCGCTCAGTTACCGACTTGAGCCGGTGCGATTGGAAGAGTGAGCGGTAGTGACTCCGTAATCATGCTTGGTTGCTCAATCGCTTGCGGCGTAGGTATGTAGTGGCAACAACGTACGCCAGCACGCCAAAAATCAATGACGTTATTGCTAACGAAACAACGTTCTGAGTCAAGCCGCCAATTTGCATGATAAAGAATGCCACGGCGAAGAAACCGCTAGAGAGAAAGAAAATTGCGGAGATAGCTTTCATGTCTTTTCCCTTAGATTGCAGACCACCAAATTCCCACTTTGTAAGCCCCCTCAAAGTGTCTGAGGGGGCGACATAGCTAGTTAATCGATCAGATCTTTGATGCCTTCATAAAGTGTGTAGGAAATCACGCCCAGCATGGCGCCGCCCAATGCACCCGGGCCAGCGCCAACACCTGCGACGGGTGCGCCGGCTAGCGCGCCGGTTATTGCGCCTGCAGCAGCGCTGGCTATAAGGCCGCCTTTGGTGATTTCAGCGCCAGAGACCATTTCTACTTCTTCAAAATTAAGCTCGCGCACTCTTAACGCCTTATGTCTTCGAATTTCCGTACTGTAAGCGCCGAGAGCCCGGCGTGCG
>CBFGMR010000075.1:0-3278 GCA_965650035.1 uncultured Pseudoxanthomonas sp. | reverse complement strand
CGCGTCTTGTAACCCTTGGTCGGCACGCCCCACGGCGTGACCGGATGCGGGTTGCCCTGGCCGGCTTTGGCCTCACCACCACCGTGCGGGTGATCGACCGGGTTCATGGCCGCGCCGCGAACGGTCGGCTTGATGCCGCGCCAACGCTTGGCACCGGCTTTACCCAGCTTCTCGAGGCTATGTTCGGTGTTGCCGACTTCGCCGATGGTCGCGCAGCATTCGATCTGCACTTTGCGCATTTCGCCGGAGCGAAGACGCAACGTGGCGAAACCCTGCTCGCGTGCAACCAGCTGCACGCCGGCGCCCGCGGCACGAGCGATCTGCGCGCCCTTGCCCGGCTTCATCTCGATGGCGTGGATCGTGGTGCCGACCGGGATGTTGCGCAGCGGAAGCGTGTTGCCGGCACGGATCGGGGCATCGCTGCCCGCGATGACCTGGTCGCCCGCCTTCAGGCCCTTCGGCGCGATGATGTAACGGCGTTCGCCGTCGACATAGCAAAGCAGGGCGATATGAGCGGTACGGTTCGGATCGTATTCGATGCGCTCGACGCGGGCGGGAATGCCGACCTTGTCGCGCTTGAAGTCGATCAGACGGTAGTGCTGCTTGTGGCCACCACCGATGTGACGGGTGGTGATGCGGCCGTGATGGTTACGGCCACCGCTCTTGCTTTGCGGCTCGAGCAACGGCGCATGCGGCGCGCCCTTGTGCAGGTCGGGCGTCACGACGCGGACCGCGGAACGGCGGCCGGGCGAAGTGGGCTTGAATTTCATTAATGGCATGGGATGTTCCTCAGGCCTTGGCGGTTACGTCGATGGCCTGGCCTTCGGCCAGACGCACATACGCCTTGCGCCAGCTGCCGCGGCTGCCGGTGCGGTTACGGAAGGACTTGTTCTTGCCCTTGACGTTCAGCACGTTGACGCCCTCGACCTTGACGTCGAACAGCTGCTCGACCGCAGCCTTAACTTCGGCCTTGGTAGCGGTGCTCGAGATTTCAAAGACGTATTGGTTGGAGACTTCCTGCAGGCGAGCGGTCTTCTCGGAAACCCGAGGAGCGCGCAGCACGCTGAAGATTTTTTCGTTGCTGATTTTGACGGCGGTGCTCATGCCAGCCACTCCTCGATCTTCTTGACCGCATCGGCGGTGATCACCACGGTGTCGGCGCCGACCAGCGAGGCCGGATCCAGGCCCTGCACATCGCGCACTTCCACGTAGGGAAGATTGCGGGCGGACAGGTACAGATGCTCGGAAGCTTCTTCGGTGACGATGAGCGGACGACGACCGACTTCCAGGCCCTTGAGCTTGGCGATCAGACCGGTGGTCTTGGCCGAATCGACGTCGAACGAGTCGACGATCATCAGGCGGCCCTGGCGGTTGAGTTCCGACAGGATGGCCTTCATCGCCGCACGGTACATCTTGCGGTTGACTTTCTGCTCGAAGCTGCGCGGCTTGGCCGCGAAGGTCCTGCCGCCGCCCACGAAGATCGGAGCGGTCAGGGCGCCGTGACGTGCACCGCCACCCTTCTGCTTCTTGGACTTCTTGGTGGTGCCGTTGACTTCCGAGCGCGTTTTCTGCGCCTTGGTGCCGGCGCGGCCCGCATTGCGGTACGCGACCACGACCTGGTGAACCAGGTCTTCACTGAATTCGCGGCCAAACACTTCGTCGGAAACCGACAACTTGTTGGCGCTGCCTGTGATGGCAAGTTCCATCATCGTTCTCCCTTATCCCTTGCTCGACGGACGCACGATCACGTCGCCACCCGGGGCACCCGGCACTGCGCCACGAATGGCGATCAGTCCGCGCTCGACATCAACTTTCACAACTTCCAGATTCTGCGTGCTCTGGTTCACCGCACCCATGTGGCCGGACATTTTCTTGCCCGGAAACACGCGGCCCGGCGTCTGCCGCTGACCGAGCGAACCCGGCTGGCGGTGCGACAACGAGTTACCGTGGGTGGCGTCGCCCATGGTGAAGTTCCAGCGCTTGATGGTGCCCTGGAAGCCCTTGCCCTTGGTCACGCCCTGAACGTCGACCTTCTGGCCCACTTCGAAGATGTCGGCCTTGATTTCGCCGCCAACAGTGAAGTCGCCCAACTTGTCGTCTTCGACGCGCAGTTCCCACAAGCCACGACCGCCTTCGACCTTGGCCTTGGCCAGGTGGCCGGCTGCCGGCTTGTTGATCAGAGCGGCGCGGCGCGTGCCCACCACTACCTGCACGGCGCTGTAGCCGTCGGTTTCGGGGGTCTTGAGCTGGGTGATGCGGTTCGGGGTTGCTTCGATCAGGGTGACCGGGATGGACTTGCCATCTTCGGTGAACACCCGGGTCATGCCAGCCTTGCGGCCGACCAGACCCAACGAATATTTCTTCGCGGTCATGTCAGTGGCCTCAGGTCAGCTTGATCTGGACGTCGACGCCAGCCGCGAGCTCGAGCTTCATCAGCGCGTCCACGGTCTTGTCGTTGGGATCGACGATATCGAGCACGCGCTTGTGCGTGCGGGTCTCGTACTGGTCACGCGCGTCCTTGTCGACGTGCGGCGAGGTAAGAATGGTGAAGCGCTCGATCTTGGTCGGCAGCGGGATCGGGCCGCGCACTTGCGCGCCGGTCCGCTTGGCCGTTTCTACGATCTCGCTGGCCGAACGGTCGATCAGACGATGATCGTACGCTTTGAGCCGGATCCGGATCTTTTGGTCCGCCATGACGGTGTTCCTTGGTTAAAAGAGCGACGGGCGCGGCCTCTGGGATGCCTTGCCCCGGTTAATCTTGCTGGTTATTTTCCCGCTAGCCGCTGCTGGAACCCGCGACCGCAATATGGGATTCGTCCTGAAAAGCTAGGCGGCCCGGTAAACCGGCCCGCCCAGACAGAAAAGTATAAGACGCGTGAACCACCCCGTCAATAGCGGGGGCGCCAATTCTGGCAATCACGCGACATTTCCTTGTCTGGCGAACACGAGGCGCTTCCTGCACCTCTTTTCGCGGTAGCCGGCGACCTCCCAGGAGGCGCTGGCGGATACTGCAAAATAACGCCCGGCCTGTAAGCCGGGCGCGAATAATACACTTAGTTTTGGAGCTTTGCCACCCTCTCGGCGGCTTATTTGTGGATCCCCGCCTTCGCGGGGATGACACCGCATTCTTTGTCCAGCTGACCATGGATCCCCGACAGGAGCACTCGGGGATGACGGTTTGGCAAAACCGTGGCCGCTAGGCGGCCACGGGCCAAAACGTCACTTGATGATCTTGGCCACCACGCCGGCGCCGACGGTGCGGCCGCCTTCGCGGATCG
>CBFGMR010000074.1:0-3381 GCA_965650035.1 uncultured Pseudoxanthomonas sp. | reverse complement strand
GTCTCCGGGGACTTTGCGCACCTCTTCACCTCCCCCTGCGCCGACCCCGAATTGATCACCGTCTTGCCCCTGGGCCCAAACGCCGCATCCACCTCACTGGCCGGCGACAACGCCGTAGTCACCACCCCCAAATAAGCCACCTTGCCATCGCGCGGCGTATTGCCCAACGGCGTACGGCAGCAAACCGCATACCAACGCAATATCCCCTTCCCGCTAAGCGACATGCACGCAATCTGCTCCTCGCCAGAAGTGAAGTGCACCGCCACCGGATTCATCGCCACGATATCCGTACCGCCCTGCGCATCGGCCACCCCCGGCCGATCCAACCAACGCGCATACGCCTGACAATCCCGGCAATAACACGTGGCCCGCACATACACCTGGTCCGTTTCCACCCTGCCCTGCACCCGCCCACATTCGCAGCGCAACGACAATGCCATGGGAACGCCCTCGCCTGACCCGGAACACGCTTGGTAACGGCAGCGCACGTAGAGAGGCGTGAAAACCTCAAGTGCCTGCCTGACCAGCGTCAGGCCTGCCCAACCCGCCCACCCGCCAGCGGAACGGCCTTCAGCCGCTCAATCCTGCTTCATCCAGTAAGAAACCACGCGAATCTTGCCCGGACTCTTCCAGTGGATGGACAAGCTGAAATCGGATAACTCCCAAATGTGGATATCCAGGCGGCCGACGCGGGTCGGCGCTCCCAGCTTCCCCATAGCGTCAGCCACCGTGTCGGAGAACCGCAGATCCTTCCACAAAGGCCCCTGGTAACTCTCGTACTCGTCCTCGTGGCCCCAGAAACCGCAATCCGTCATCAGGAACGGACCTTGGCCAACGTCGTGATCTTCCTGCTCGAACACCAAACCCGAATCCTTGAAAGTGAAGCTCAGACCAAGAGGCGGCGCGCTGATGTTGTAGGTCTCCAGGCCGCGGTCCAGCTTGATGGCATCCGACCAGACGATGCCGAAGGGCGTCACGACCTTGCTTCCCGGATCGCTGTCGAAAGGCTTCGTAATCGCAGAGACGAAGTCCTGGGCTTCGGGGTAACGGGCAGGCACTTTCATAAGATTCCTTTCTATGGATTCGTGGTTCGCTTGCCCTTGGGGCATCGTCGACAGGTTATTCAAAAACTCCGTGCACCGGCTGAACAGGCTCACGCGTTGGGTGGCTCCGCGGCGTTTATCCGGAGGTATGACGGGCTGTCGATTTGCCCGCCTCCCATTCGTCGAACCTACAAAGCGGGCCATTTAAGCCTGCACGGAGCCTCCCGCATGAGAAAGCTAATCGTCGCCGCAATGATCAGCCTGGATGGCGTGATCCAGGCGCCCGGAGGCCCGGACGAAGACCGCAGCGACGGCTTCGCATTCGGCGGCTGGGTGGTGCCCTACGCGGGCGGAGACGATGGCGTGATGGACGGTTTGTTCGACCGCCCCTTCGAACTGGTGCTGGGCCGCCGCACTTACGACATCTTCGCCGGCTACTGGCCGCACGTGCCGAAGGATTCGCCCGCCCAAGCCATCGCGCGCCCGTTCAACGCCACCGCCAAGCACGTGGCCACCCACCATGCCGATACATTGGAATGGGAGAACAGCCACGCCCTGGGCGCGGATGTCGTGGCCGCCCTGCGCGCGCTCAAACAACAGGACGGGCCAGACCTGGTGACCCAGGGCAGCAGCGCGCTGGTGAAACAACTGCTGGCGAGCGACGTGGTGGACGAACTGAGCCTGCTGGTCTACCCGGTGCTGCTGGGCCGCGGCAAGCGCTTGTTCGACGATCACGGCCAGCCCTCCGCATTCCGGCTCGGCGCCTCGCGCACCACTCGCGAAGGCGTACTTATCAGCCGCTACCTGCGCCAGGGCCCGGTGCAAACCGGAACCTTCGAGCTCTGAGCCCGGCTCCACTCCCCACCCCCATTTCACTTCCCACCCACGCCGGGCAAGCCAACCTCGGCCACCGGCAACCTTAGCCTTCCCACTTCAGGAGAACCCAGATGACCCCCAAGAGCATGACCCCAAAAAACACGATCTGTCTTTGGTACAACAACGATGCATCGGAAGCGGCCAAGTTCTACGCCGCCACTTTCCCCGACAGCGAAGTCAAAGCGATCCACTACGCACCCGGCGACTACCCGTCCGGCAAGCAAGGAGACGAGCTGACCGTCGAGTTCACCGTGCTGGGCATCCCCTGCATCGGCTTGAACGGAGGCGATGCTTTCAAACAGAGCGAAGCGTTCTCGTTCCAGGTGGCCACCGACGACCAGGCCGAGACCGACCGCCTGTGGAATGCCATCGTCGGCAACGGCGGCAAGGAAAGCGCCTGCGGCTGGTGCAAGGACAAGTGGGGCCTGTCGTGGCAGATCACCCCACGCGTATTGACCGACGCCATGGCCGATCCCGACCGCGCCGCGGCCAAGCGCGTGTTCGACGCGATGATGCAGATGGGCAAGATAGACATCGCCAAGATCGAAGCCGCGCGGCGCGGCTGACGTAGTCCAAAGCCCCTCTCCCGCCGGCGCCCGAAGGGTGTGCAAGGCTGAGAGGGGTTGGGGTGAGGGTCCGGTTTACACGCAGAGTTGCAGCACGCAGAGTTGCAGCACGCAGCGTTGCAGACAGCGGCCTCCGCTCCTCAAGCAGGCATCAGCCAGTCACAGCCTGCCAGATGGCCTCGGCCCTGCAGAACACCCCGCCCCGTTGCCGCATGCCACTGGCCACCCAGATCTGGCACTGCTGATCCACCGGCAAATCCAGCACCCGCCACTGCACCGTGAATGCTCCTGGCGACAACGCGGACAATCGGTCCGGCTCGGACAACAACGCAGGCAGTCCCTGACGATCGCGCACCGGCGCATCCACCAACGCGTGCAAGGCCGTGCCCAGCAACTCCAGTTCCTGCAGCGCCTCGCCACCCAGCCCACTGATCAGATAGTCCAGCTGCAGCCCCAACTCCGGCCGCACCCGCCGCCCATCCGGCCCGATCGTCGGCACCGCCCGTACCAACGGCAATACGCCGATACGGAACAGATGCACCGACAACCCCGACAACGCCTCGCCCTCGGGCGAAGGTGGCCCCACCAGCACCGGCATGCCCGGCGGCACCGCCGCCTGCATCAACCCACGCAAAGCATCGGTAGCCACAGCAATCAACTGATCGGACGACATAACGACCTCCCCCATCACTGACCGCCTGCATTAAGCCCAAGCCACCCCCTCAATGCAAATCCGTCCGGCGGACGTTGTAGGAGCGACGCAAGTCGCGAAGCTCCCACTTCTTCAGGGCCCTCAGCGTATCCCGCCATGGATTGTCGGGTTGCGGTAGGCGCGGGGGGTTGGATTTTTCAGAGCTTCGCGGCTTGCGCCGCTCCTACAAGGGCGGGGCGACAGC
>CBFGMR010000073.1:0-3591 GCA_965650035.1 uncultured Pseudoxanthomonas sp. | reverse complement strand
ACAGGGATGTGCGCCGTTTCCGTAGACACAGGATGTGTCTTACGGAAATTCCCGGCCCGCTTGCGGACCCGGCGGCTTTATCGCCGGGCGCGACGTTAGGGTGTGTTTCTTTGGTTACTTTCTTTGCACAAGCAAAGAAAGTGACTCGTGCAAAGCGCGAAACGCTTTTGCTTAAGATTCGAAGATCAAGATCAAGATGGATCCCAGCTTGCGCTGGGATGACGACTGACAGCATCTCGATCTTGTTCAACTCGGTAGGACGCAGAAGTATCCACTACCCGGTGTTCTGAACACCCTGCGACACACCGTTCACGCTGGCCACCAGCACACGCAACAACGCATCGTCCTCGCGCCCACTGTCGCGCCAACGCTTCAGCAGATCGACCTGCAACACGCTGATCGGATCGACATAAGGATTGCGCAGACGGATCGACAGCGCCAGGCGCTGGTCGTTCTGCAGCAGCCACTCGTTTTCGTTGAGCCGCAGTACCCACTTCTTGGTCAGCGCCAACTCGCGTTCGATCAGCGGGAAGAACTCGTCGTGCAACGACCCCGCCATGCGCGAGAACATCGCCGCGATGCTCAGATCGCCCTTGGCCAACACCATGGAAATATCGTCCAGGAACGTCTTGAAGAACGGCCAGTCGCTCGCCATCTCGCGCAAAGTCTCCTCGCCGCCGGCCTTGATCACCGCCTGCAGGCCGCTGCCCACGCCATACCAACCCGGAATCACCGCGCGCGACTGGCTCCAGGCGAACACCCAGGGAATCGCGCGCAGGTTGGTCAACGCCGCGTCTTCGCCCAGGCGCCGCGAGGGGCGCGACCCCAGCGTCATGCGTTCGATCACATCGATAGGCGTGGCATTGCGGAAATAGTCCATGAACTTCGGCGCATCCACGAAGCCGCGATACGCGCGGGTGCTTTCCTTGGCCACCACATCCATCACTTCGCGCCACTTGGCTTCACGCGGCTCCAGCGGGCGCGGACGCAGGCTGGACACCAGCACCGCGCCCGTCGCCTGTTCCAGCGAGCGCAGCGCAAGCGCGCGGATGCCGTATTTACGGTGGATCACTTCCCCCTGCTCGGTCACGCGCAGACGGCCATCGACGCTGCCGCGCGGCGACGCCTCTACCGCGCGCGTGGTCTTGCCGCCGCCACGGCTTATGGAACCGCCGCGGCCATGGAAGAAAGTCAGCTTGATACCCAGGTCCTTGGCCGCCTGCAACAGTTCGACTTGCCCGCGCTGCAGTCCCCAGCGCGAAGCGGCGATACCGCCGTCCTTGCCGCTGTCCGAATAGCCCAGCATCACCATCTGCACGTTGTCGCGCGCTTGCAGATGGGCGCGATAGACCGGATCGGCGAGCAGGTCGCGCAACGTGTCCGAACCATGCTGAAGATCGTCGACCGTTTCGAACAACGGGGCGATATCGAGCGGAACGTTGCCTTCTGCATCCACTAGCCCGCCCCGCCGCGCCAGCGCAAGCACTGTCAGCACGTCGGCGCGGTTGTGCGCCATGCTGATGATGTAGGCGCCCAACGCATCGGTGCCGTGCAGCTGCCGCGCTTCGGCAAGCGCAGCGAACACCGCGTCCATGCGCAGGCCGATCTCGTCGTCGTTGTCCGGCAACAGGGTTTCGCCACTCGCATAAGGCCCTAGCAGGGTTCCCCGCTCCACTGCGTCGCGCGATTCCCACTGTTCGTCTTTCAATGCGGCCGCGACCGCGCGCGCATGCACACTGGATTCCTGGCGCACGTCCAGGCGCGCCAGATGAAAGCCGAAACTGCGTATCCGCCAGGCCAGCCTGCGCACCGCGAACCAGCCCGCGTGCACACCGCGGTTCTGTTCAAGGCTATGCAGGATCAGATCGACGTCGTCGGCGAATTCGCGCGGCGTGGAATAACCCTCGGGCGCATCCTCCAGGGTCGCCTGCAGGCGCGCGCGCATCAAGTCATTGAGCAGGCGATAAGGCTGGTCGGCGTGGCGTGGCTTGGAACGCGATGCGGCTTGCGGCAGCAATGCGCGATATCGCGCGACCTGGGCTTCGACTTCAGGCGACACGCCGACCATGTCCTTGGATTGGCTCAGGAGCGTGGTCAACTGACGCAGTTCCTTCAGATACAGCTGCAGCACGGAGCGACGTTGCGCGCGCAGGGTCGCCGCGATGGTGCCGCCGTCGACATTCGGATTGCCGTCCATATCGCCGCCCACCCAGGTGCCGAAGCGCAGCAGCCGCGGCACGTCGATGGCCTTGCCGAAGGTCTCGACCAGCGAAGTCTCCAGGGTTTCGTACAGCACCGGCATGACCCGGTACAGAACGTTGGTGACGTAGAAGCCGACATGTTCGCGTTCGTCTTCAACGCCTGGCCGCACCGGCGAGGAATCGGCGGTCTGCCAAGACGAGGTCAGCGCCATGCGGAAGCGGGCGATATCGGTGGCGCGCTCTCCCGGCGTGCGCTGGCCATCCAGGTCGTTGACCAGGCTGGCGACCATCAGCTGCTCCTTCTCCAGCAGCGCGCGGCGCACCGCTTCGGTCGGGTGTGCGGTGAATACCGGTTCGATATCGATGCGCGGCAGCCACTCGGCCAGTTCCTCCAGAGTCACGCCCTGCGCTTTCAGTTTGATCAGCGCATCGTGAAGGCCATCCGGTTGCGGCGCGCTGCCGGCACGCTGGTAATCGCGGCGGCGGCGGATGCGATGCACGCGCTCGGCGATGTTGACCACCTGGAAATAGGCGCTGAAGGCGCGAATCAACGACTCGGCCCGATGCGGCTCCAGCCCGGCCAACAACCCCGCCAGCGAGGCGGGCGGCTCATCGCCCTGGCGCCGGGCGATGGCGGTGGTGCGGACCTTCTCCACTTCCTGCAGGAATTGCGGAGACACCTGTTCGGCCAGCATGTCGCCCACTAGCGCCCCCAGGCGTCGCACGTCCTCGCGCAACGGCAGGTCGGGAGCGGCGAATTCGAGGCTGCGTGGGTCGTTCATCAGCAATTTCGTCTCGCAAAGCAGGTGGGAGGCCGAAGCCTAACCGAAGCTGCGCGCGTTTTGTGCAATGCGGCATCGAGGGCGGCCGCTTGTCCCAGGACAGCAGAATGGTCCCTTATGTGCCCCTTCTGAGTCACCCGAATGTCCCTGCGGGAAGCCTGCCGTTCGGTGGCCCTGTCCGCCGGGCCAGCCTGACGGGCCAGCCGCCTTGGGTCATGGCCGGACCCAGCCGTATCGCCCGTATATCCTTTCATCGCGAATAAGAGATATAATACGCCGCCTTCGCCGAGGGGCGCTGCGACCGAGACCAAGTGGAGTCCGGCCAGGCTCGGTGAACAGTTCCTGCAACGGCGCCCGGATAACATGCGATCCAAATCGCAAGAACCCGGAGCAATGCCATGAACGCAGTACGCAAATTCTCGACCGACGGCGACTACAAGGTCGCCGACATCTCCCTGGCCGATTGGGGCCGCAAGGAACTGGACATCGCCGAGCACGAGATGCCGGGCCTGATGTCGATCCGCAAGAAGTATTCGTCCAGCAAGCCGCTGGCCGGCGTGCGCGTGACCGGCTCGCTGCACATGACCATCCAGACCGCAGTGCTGATC
>CBFGMR010000072.1:0-4213 GCA_965650035.1 uncultured Pseudoxanthomonas sp. | reverse complement strand
GCTTCAGCAGCGCCTGCTGCACGCCTTCGCCGGACACGTCGCGGGTGATCGACGGATTTTCGCTCTTGCGCGAGATTTTGTCGATTTCATCGATGTAGACGATGCCCTGCTGCGCCTTGTCGACATCGTAGTCGCACTTCTGCAGCAGCTTCTGGATGATGTTCTCCACGTCTTCGCCCACGTAACCGGCTTCGGTCAGAGTGGTGGCGTCGGCAATGGTGAACGGCACGTTGAGCAGGCGCGCCAGGGTCTCGGCCAACAGGGTCTTGCCCGAGCCGGTGGGACCGGCCAGCAGGATGTTGGACTTGGCAAGTTCGACTTCGTCGTTCTTGCTGCGGCTCTCGATGCGCTTGTAGTGGTTGTAGACGGCCACGGCCAGGGTGCGCTTGGCGCGCTGCTGGCCGATCACGTACTGGTCCAGGACCTCCAGGATCTCGCGCGGCTTGGGCAGGCTGCTGCGCGCGGACTGGGCCTTTTCCTCGAGTTCCTCGCGGATGATGTCGTTGCACAGCTCCACGCATTCATCACAGATGAACACGCTCGGGCCCGCGATCAACTTGCGGACTTCGTGCTGGCTTTTGCCGCAGAACGAACAGTAGAGGATCTTGTTGCTGTCGCCGGAACGGCTTTGCCGGTCTTCGCTCATGCTTCGGTTGTCCAGTCACCCGACCCGTCGAGCGGGTGTTCGGTTTGAGAATAGCAGTTCCGGCCGCGCGATGGGTGCGCGGGCCGGAAACAGGTGTAAACGTTATATCCCCGGGCTTTCAGCGGCTCTATCAACGGGTTCAGCCAGCCTGAATGGAGTCTTCCGGGCGGCGTTCCAGGACCTGGTCGACCAATCCGTAGGCCACGGCGTCGGCAGCGCTCTTGAAATTGTCGCGCTCGGTGTCGCGGGCGATGGTTTCCAGCGACTGCCCGGTGTGCTTGGCCATGATCTCGTTCAGGCGGGCGCGCATAGCGAGGATCTCGCGGGCCTGGATGTCGATATCGGTGGCCTGGCCCTGGGAGCCGCCGGAGGGCTGGTGGATCATCACGCGGGAGTTGGGCAGTGCGTAACGCTTGCCCGCGGCGCCCGCCGACAGCAGCAAAGCGCCCATGCTGCAGGCCTGGCCGACGCAGATGGTTCTCACGTCAGGCTTGATGTACTGCATGGTGTCGTAGATCGCCATGCCGGCGGTGACCACACCGCCGGGCGAATTGATGTAGAAGCTGATGTCTTTTTCGGGGTTCTCGGCTTCCAGGAACAGCATCTGGGCAACGATGACGTTGGAGACATGATCGTCCACGCCGCCGACCAGGAAGATCACGCGTTCCTTCAGCAGTCGCGAATAGATGTCGTAGGCCCGCTCGCCGCGGCTGGTCTGTTCGACCACCATCGGGACCAGGTTCAGGGCTTGGGGCTGGATAAGGCTCATGTGTGGTTTCAACCTGGTTGAGGGTGGGAACGCCCGGGTGCGGACATCCGGGCACTGGCTGCATGCTGCTTGAGGGCACGCTGCTTACTGGCGGATGGCTTCCTGGAAAGACAGCGCCTGCTCGGTGTGCTGGGCGCGCTCGGCGATCCAGTCGATCACCTGCTCTTCCATCACCCGGTTCTGCAGTCCACTCATCAACTGGGGATCGTTGCGGTACAACTCAATGACCTGCTCCGGCTCTTCGTAGGTCGAGGCGATCAGACGCAGCGTCTCGTTCAGGCGCTTGGAGTCCAGGCGCAACTGGTTGGTCCGGGCGACCTCGCCCACCAGCAGGCCGACCAGCACGCGTTTGCGGGCGGCGTCCTTGAAGCCTTCATGGGCATCGGCCGGCACCTGCACCTGCTGGCCGTTGCGCTGGGCCTGTTCCACGGTCTGCTGGAGCATGGCGCGGGCTTCGTTTTCGACCAGACGGGGCGGCATTTCCACATGCGCGTAGGCGGCGATCAGCTGTTCGCCCACTTCGCGGCGCAGGCGCGTCATCAGCGCGCCTTTGAGTTCGCGCTCCAGATTGGTGCGAATGTCGGAGCGGAACTGCTCCACATCGCCGCCCTTCACACCGAAGCTCTTGACGAATTCCTTGTCCACTTCCGGCATCACCGACTCGGAAACCTCGGTGACCTTGAGGTAGACCTGGACCTGGCGGCCGGCCAGCTGGGCCACGCGCCAATCGGCCGGGAAATTGACCGTGAAGTCCTTTTCCTCGCCCTTGGCCATGCCTACCAGCGCATTCTCGATGTCGCTGTACATCACACCCGAACCGATCAGGGTGGCGCCTTTCTCGATGCCTTCTGCCGGCAGACGCTCTTCGCCGGCCTGCGACCAAGTCTCCAGGGCCACGCGGTCGCCCTGCTGGGCGGCGCGCTGCACCGGCTGGAAGGTACGGCGCTGCAGGCGCAGGTTTTCGATCATCTGGTCGATGTCGGCATCGACGACTTCTGCGGTGTGGCGGGTCACGTTGAGTTTGGCGACGTCGATATCGCCGAAATCGGGCACCACTTCGAAGGTGGCGACCCACTCCAGCTCACCGGCGCCGGCCGGCTCCAGACGTGGATTGCCGGCCAGCCGCAGCGACTGTTCGCGCACGGCCGAATCGAAGGTTTCGCGCAGAAGGCCGTTCAGCGCCTCGCTGCGGACCTGCTGCCCGTAACGCTGCTCGATCACTTTCTGCGGCACTTTGCCAGGGCGGAAGCCCTTGATGCGCGCGGTGCGGGCCAGCTCGCGCAGGCGGCCGCCGATATGGGTGTCCAGGCGCTCGGCCGGAAGGGTGAAACTCATGCGGCGCTCGAGGTTGCCGAGCGATTCGACCGAAACTTGCATATCCACTGACTCCTGGGCCACGGAAACGTCCGCGGCACGATGTTGATGATCTGACTGGCCGGAGGCCCAGTCGCAGGACTGGCGCGGCACCGGCGCAACGCAATAGTTTCGCCGATTACGGGGTTGGCTGCCAGCTAATGGCTGCGGAAGGGCCTTGCGGGGACCGGCAACGCGGGGGTTTCGCCGGACAATGCCGGCCTCTTCCTCTGGCGGGCACGCGAAAAAGTACCAATTCCGGGCAATTGGTCGGGAAAACAGCCCGTTAGCCGGCATCCGGACGCGCTGCGGCGCGCTTGGTTATTACCGCCACTGAAGGCTGGGCGCGGCGCGGTGCGAAAGGCGGGACTCGAACCCGCACGGGGGTTACCCGTCAGAACCTAAATCTGGTGCGTCTACCAATTCCGCCACTTTCGCTGGTCCGCAGCCATTGTATCCGCCAGCCGGGCCGGCCACCAAAAAACAGCCGGGATGACAGTACGTTCCGGATTGGGTAGCTGTGGAGGGTTGGGACCTTCGACCTGCCAACGAGCCGGTCCCGGCAACGCTTGAAGGCGTTTACTGTTGGGACTAGAGTGCCGGTAAATCCAACGGACGGTGACCTCATGCGCGCAGCAATCCTTTGCTTTTTCCTCCTGTTGTCAGCTCCTGCCCTGGCGGACACCTATGCCTTTGGCAGTCGCCTTGTGGTGTCCGGTGACGGGGCCGGCAAAGTGATGGACGTCGCCGGCAAGCCCGATCGCATCGTAAATCTGGAAAATGAGCAGGGCGCCGTCTACGGCGAACGCTGGGACTACTACCTCAGCGGCAAGACAGTCTCCATCTACCTGATCGGCGGCATCGTCAAGCAGATTACTGAAGCCCGTTGATGTCCAAGCACGGAAATCAGAGCAGTTGTGCCTGGTTGTCGTCGCAGCTCTCTTGAAGATCTGCTAGTTGACCGCGTCCCTCGCCCTTCCCGACCGTGTAACGAGTCCGCCGCAACCAGTCCCCTTTGAAGGGTACGACCACGAGCCCATTTCGTGGAGCCTGCAGGACTTGGTGATTTTCCGGGAGAGTTTTCTGGAGGCAACAAAAAAGGCACCCTTTCGGATGCCTAAGTTGTTGTTTTATTTGGTGGGCTGTGAAGGATTCGAACCTTCGACCTATTGATTAAGAGTCAACTGCTCTACCAACTGAGCTAACAGCCCTGAAACTGTGGATATTGTAACAAGTCGCAGCGGCGTCAGGAACCCGCTGCGGCCTCTCGGTATGGGGTGGAAGACGGGATTTGAACCCGCGACCCCCGGAATCACAATCCGGTGCTCTAACCAACTGAGCTACATCCACCATACAAAACGAACTATCAGTACAACCTACCGCAATGGCGCGCCCGACAGGACTCGAACCTGTAACCGCCGGCTTAGAAGGCCGGTGCTCTATCC
>CBFGMR010000071.1:0-4461 GCA_965650035.1 uncultured Pseudoxanthomonas sp. | reverse complement strand
GCAACCCGCATCCGGTCACGCCGTGGGGCGTGCCGACCAAGGGTTACAAGACGCGCCATAACAAGCGCACCCAGCAATTCATCGTCCGCGATCGTAGGGGCTAATCGACCATGGCACGTTCACTGAAGAAGGGCCCATTCGTCGACCACCACCTCATCAAGAAGGTGGAGGCCGCCGGTGGCAGCAAGCGTCCGATCAAGACCTGGTCGCGTCGTTCGATGATCCTGCCGGAAATGGTGGGTTTCACCATCGCCGTGCACAACGGCAAGAACCATATTCCGGTGCTGGTCAACGAGAACATGGTCGGCCACAAGCTCGGCGAATTCGCCGTCACCCGTACCTTCAAGGGTCACGGTGGCGACAAGAAAGCCGCGCCGGGCAAGCGTTAAGGAGATGACCATGGAAGCTAAAGCCATCCTGCGCACCGCGCGCATCTCCGCACAGAAAGCCCGCCTGGTCGCAGACCAGGTGCGTGGACTGTCGGCCGAACGCGCCGTCAACCTGCTGAAGTTCTCGGACAAGAAAGCGGCGCATATGATCAAGAAAGTGGTTGAATCGGCGATCGCCAATGCCGAGAACAACCAGGGCGCAGACGTCGACGAACTGAAGATCGTGACCATCATGGTCGATGAAGGTCCGTCGCTGAAGCGTTTCATGGCGCGGGCCAAGGGCCGCGGCACCCGTATCCTCAAGCGCACCAGCCACATCACTGTGGTTGTGGGCGCAGGCAAGTAAAGGCGGAAGGAAAAAACGATGGGTCATAAAGTTCATCCGATCGGGTTCCGCCTGGGCATCGCCAAGGACTGGAACTCCAAGTGGTTCGCCAAGAAGGGCCTGTATGCCGAGTACCTGGCTGCCGACCTCAAGGTGCGCGAAATGCTGCGCAAGAAGCTGGCGCAGGCAGGTATCTCCAAGATCCTGATCGAGCGTCCCAACAACACCGCACGCGTGACCATCCACACCGCCCGTCCGGGCGTGGTGATCGGCAAGCGCGGTGAGGACATCGAGAAGCTGCGCAAGGAAGTGAGCGACCTGATGGGCGTCCCGGCGCACATCAACGTCACCGAAGTGCGCAAGCCGGAACTGGACGCGCAGCTCGTTGCCGAGTCGATCGCCCAGCAGCTCGAGCGCCGCATCATGTTCCGTCGTGCGATGAAGCGCGCGGTCGGCAACGCGATCCGCCTTGGCGCCCTGGGCATCAAGGTCAACGTAGGTGGCCGTTTGAACGGTGCGGAAATCGCGCGTTCGGAGTGGTACCGCGAAGGCCGCGTGCCGCTGCACACGCTGCGTGCCGACATCGATTACGGTTTTGCCGAGGCGAAGACCACCTACGGCATCATCGGAATCAAGGTGTGGGTTTACAAGGGCGAAGTGTTCGACTTCTCCCAGATTGGCCAGGAAAAGCAGGACGAAGCGCGCCCCGAGCGCAGCGAACGTCCGTCGCGTCCGGCCCGTGACCGTGACGCGAGGTAACCGGCCATGTTGCAACCAAAACGTACCAAGTACCGCAAGCAGCACAAGGGCCGTAACGACGGCCTGAGCTGGAGCGGCAATCTCGTCAGTTTCGGCGAGTACGGCCTGAAGGCCACCGCGCACGGTCAGTTGACCGCGCGCCAGATCGAGGCCGCGCGCCGTTCCATCAGCCGTTACGTCAAGCGTGGCGGCAAGATGTGGATCCGCGTGTTCCCCGACAAGCCGATCACCAAGAAGCCCATCGAGGTCCGCATGGGCTCCGGTAAGGGCAACGTGGAATATTGGGTAGCCCAGATCCAGCCCGGCCGCATGATCTACGAGATCGAAGGCGTGACCGAGGAAATCGCACGCGAGGCGTTCCGCCTGGCTGCGGCCAAGCTGTCCGTGACCACCACTTTCGTTACCCGGACGGTGCGCTAATGGAACTCAAACAACTCCGTGAGAAGTCGGCCGACCAGCTGAACGAACACCTGACCGACCTGCGCAAGGAGCAGTTCTCCCTGCGCATGCAGCAGGTCACCGGTCAGCTGCCCAAGACCCATGAAACCCGCCGGGTTCGCCGCGAGATCGCTCGCGTCAAGACCCTGCTGGGTAGCAAGAAGTAAGGACCGACGTGATGAGCGACAACAAAGAAAAATCGCAGCGCACGGTCGAAGGCCGTGTCGTGAGCAACAAGATGGACAAGACCGTCACCGTGCTGGTGGAGCGTCAGGTCAAGCATGCGCTGTACGGCAAATACATCCGCCGTTCCAGCAAGCTGCATGCCCATGACGCCGACAACGCCTGCAACGAAGGCGATGTGGTGCGCGTGGTCGAAATCGCCCCACTGTCCAAGACCAAGAACTGGCGCGTGGTGGAAATCGTCACCCGTGCGGCCGTCTAACAAGGAAACCTGAATCATGATCCAGATGCAGAGCTACCTTGACGCGGCCGACAACTCCGGCGCCAAGGAACTGATGTGTATCAAAGTGCTGGGCGGCTCCAAGCGCCGTTACGCGCACATTGGCGACATCATCAAAGTGACCGTGAAGGACGCCATCCCGCGTGGCAAGGTCAAGAAGGGTGAAGTCTACGATGCCGTCGTCGTGCGCACCCGCAAGGGTGTTCGCCGTGCGGACGGTTCGCTGATCCGCTTCGATGGCAACGCGGCCGTGCTGCTCAACAACAAGCAGGAACCGATCGGTACCCGCATCTTCGGGCCAGTAACCCGCGAGCTGCGTTCCGAGAAGTTCATGAAGATCGTTTCGCTCGCGCCTGAAGTGCTCTGAGCCGAGCCGTAAATGGCAAAGGCCTGACGAAGCAGCGCTGTTACAGATTGAAGAGAGAAATGTTATGAACCGTATCAAGAAGGGCGACCAGGTGGTCGTCATCGCCGGCAAGGACAAGGGCAAGCGTGGTGACGTGGTGCGTGTGGACGGCGATCGCGTGATCGTCTCCAACGTCAACATCATCAAGCGCCACACCAAGCCGAACCCGCAGGCGGGTGTCGCCGGCGGCGTGGTCGAGCGTGAAGCTTCGATGCACATCTCCAATATCGCGCTGTTCAACCCGGCTTCCGGCAAGGGCGAGCGTATCGGTTTCAAAGTGCTGGAGGATGGACGCAAATTGCGTGTGTTCCGCTCCAGCGGTGAGGCGCTCGACGCCTAAGGAATGAAGTCATGACCACCCGTCTCGAAAAGTTCTACAAGGAACAGGTTGTTCCCAGCCTGACCGAGAAGTTCGGCTACGCCAATCCGATGGAAGTGCCGCGCATCACCAAGATCACCATCAATATGGGCGTGGGCGAAGCCGCGACCAACAAGAAGATCCTGGAGAACGCGGTCGCCGACCTGGCCAAGATCACCGGCCAGAAGCCGATCACGACCAAGTCGCGCGTTTCGGTGGCTTCGTTCAAGATCCGCGACGGTTGGCCGATCGGCTGCAAGGTGACCCTGCGCCGCGCGAAGATGTACGAATTCTTCGACCGCCTGGTCAACGTCTCGCTGCCGCGCGTGCGCGACTTCCGTGGCGTGTCCGGCCGTTCTTTCGACGGTCGCGGCAACTACAACATGGGCGTGAAGGAACAGATCATCTTCCCGGAAATCGACTTCGACCAGGTCGATGCGGTTCGCGGCATGGATATCGCCATCACCACCACTGCCAAGACCGACGCCGAAGCAAAGGCGCTGCTCGAAGCTTTCAAATTCCCGTTCCGCAACTGATTCGCAAGGAAACCTGAGCAATGGCAAAGACCTCAATGGTTAACCGCGATCTGAAGCGGGCCAAACTGTCCAAGAAGTACGCCGCCAAGCGCGATGCGCTGAAGAAGACCATCTCCAGCCAGAGCGCTTCGTACGAAGAGAAAATGGAAGCCGTGACCAAGCTGCAGAAGCTGCCGCGCGATTCGTCGCCCTGCCGCGAACGCAATCGTTGCGCACTTTCGGGCCGTTCGCGCGGCGTCTACAGCAAGTTCGGCCTCGGCCGCAACATGCTGCGCAAGGCGACGATGAACGGCGACGTTCCCGGCCTGCGCAAGGCCAGCTGGTAAAATTCAACCAACCTAAGATTTTCGCGAAAGCGGATATCGGTGCTACTCAAAGGGTAATACGCAATGAGCATGACTGATCCCATCGCCGACATGCTGGTCCGCATCAAGAATGCGGCCGCTGTGGGCAAGCCGACGGTGAAGATGCCGTCCTCCAACATCAAGGTCGCCATCGCCGGCGTGCTGAAGGCCGAAGGCTATATCGCCGATTCGCGCATCAACACCGTCGACAACAAGCCGCAGCTCGAGATCGTGCTGAAGTACTTCGAAGGCAAGCCGGTGATCGAGCGCCTGACGCGCGTGTCCCGTTCGGGCCTGCGCAAGTACAGCGGCAAGGCCGATCTGCCCAAGGTGCTGGACGGTCTGGGCGTCGCCATCATTTCCACCTCCAAGGGCATCATGACCGACTCGCAGGCGCGCCAGCAGGGCGTCGGCGGTGAAGTCCTGTGCTTCGTGGCTTAAGG
>CBFGMR010000070.1:0-4645 GCA_965650035.1 uncultured Pseudoxanthomonas sp. | reverse complement strand
GGCCGGGGTGGAAATGACCAGCAACAGGGCGGCGGAAAGGGGGGAGAGGCGCAACGTGGGCTTCATTCTCGGCTCAAGGTAGTGGGGCTTTGCCCCGTTCAAGCGACAATGTTAATGAGAATGATTCGCGCTTACAACTATTTGTTTACATTTGACTCCACCGGGCACCTTAATCCTTTCGGTTTGGTACTCGCTTGCGAAACGTAGGGCGGGCACTGCCAGCCGGGGCCTTATTCGCCAAAGGTGCGGCGGGCAGTGCCCGCCCTACTGGAAATACCGGTTTGCTGTGAGGCTGTTCTATTCGCGGTCGTCGCGCGTCCAGAGGGCGTCGTGCTCCTGCTTGACCGGGAACTTGGGCACGCCCGTATACGCCGGCGCGCACAGCGGCATGCCATTGCGCACGTCGAAGCGTGCGCCGTGCAGCACGCATTCGATGGTGGCTTCATCGGCGTCGAAACTGCCCGCCGAGAGTTCGAAATCCTCGTGGCTGCACTTGTCTTCCAGCGCGTAATACTCGCCGTCATAGTTGAATACCACGATCGGCACCGAGGTCACTTCGTCCCATGCGGTCTTCATTTCGCCCGGAAGCAGCTCGCTGACGGCGCAGACAAAGGTCCAGGTTTCGCTCACACGCCTTCCCAATTGAAAGGCTTCTCCAGTACTTCGAAGCGCAGGTCGTCGCGTTTGGGAATGCCAAAACGCTCGTCGCCGTAAGGGAAGGGCTTGGTGATGCCGGTGCGGCGGTAGCCACGGCGTTCGTAGAAGGCGATCAACTCATCGCGGATATCGATCACGGTCATGCGCATCGCTGGCAGCCGCCATTCGTCGCGCGCGATGCGTTCGGCCTCGGCCAGCAGCAACTTGCCCACGCCGCCGCCCTGCAGGCCGGGCTGGACCGAGAACATGCCGAGGTAGCCGGCGCCGTTCTCCTCAGCCACGTGCACGCAGGCCAGCAATTGCGGTCCGCGCTCAGCGATGACAATCCGGCTGCGCTCGCGCTCGATGTCTTCGCGCAGTACTCCCGGGTCGATGCGCTGCCCGTCGAGCAGGTCGGCCTCGGTGGTCCAGCCCTGTTTGCTGGCGTCGCCCCGGTAGGCGGAAGTCACCAGCACGACCAGGACGTCGATGTCCGCGAGCGTCGCGGGGCGGAAGGTAAGGTCGGTCATGGCGGAATTTTATCCGCTT
Organism: uncultured Pseudoxanthomonas sp.; assembly: GCA_965650035.1. Taxonomy (GTDB): domain Bacteria; phylum Pseudomonadota; class Gammaproteobacteria; order Xanthomonadales; family Xanthomonadaceae; genus Pseudoxanthomonas_A. Next base: position 3,460 of record CBFGMR010000070.1, on the reverse strand, counting down.
TCCGACGCCGCGTAAGCGCGGTCACGCCAGCAGGCTGCGCGCCTTCTTCAGCGCGGCCACGAAACGCTCGACCTCGTCGTGCGTGTTGTAGAACGCCAGCGAGGCGCGGCAAGTGGCGGCAACGCCCAGGGATTGCAGCAGGGGATGTGCGCAGTGCTGGCCGGAACGGATGGCGACGCCTTCCAGGTCCAGCAAGGTAGCCAGGTCGTGCGCGTGCGCGCCTTCGACCAGGAACGAGATCACCGCCGCCTTGCCCGGCGCGCGCCCGAAGATGCGCAGACCGTCCGTTTTCAGCAGCTCCTCGGTCGCATGGGCAAGCAATTCGCTTTCCCGCGCCTCGATATGCGCCATGCCGACCGACAGCAGGTAGTCCACTGCAGCGCCCAGGCCGATGAAGCCGGCGATGTTGGGCGTGCCGGCCTCGAACTTGTGCGGGGCATCGTTGAATACGGTGCCCTCGAAACTGACTTCGCGGATCATCTCGCCGCCACCGATGAACGGCGGCATCGCCTGCAGGTGCTCGCGCCTGGCCCACAGAGCGCCGGTGCCGGTGGGGCCGCACATCTTGTGCCCGGTGATGGCGTAGAAATCGCAGCCGATCGCGGCGACATCCAGGGCGCGGTGGGGCGCAGCCTGGGAGCCGTCGATGACCGTCACGATGCCGCGCTTGCGGGCCTCGCGGCAGATCTCGCGGACGGGATTCACGGTGCCCAGCACGTTGGAAACGTGCGTTACCGCCAACAGCTTCACGTCGGCGGTCATCGCCGCATACAGTGCCGGCAAGTCGAGACTTCCGTCGGTGGTCAGCTCGGCGACCTTGATGCTGGCGCCGGTGCGCTCGGCGACCAACTGCCAGGGCACGATGTTGGCATGGTGCTCCATGCGCGACACCAGAATGGTGTCTCCGGTCTTCAACCGCGGCAACGCCCACGAATAGGCCACCAGGTTGATCGCAAAGGTGGTGCCGCTGCACAGCACCAGTTCGTCGGCACGCACGTTGAGGAAGCGGGCCAGCTTGCCGCGCGCGCCTTCGTAGGCGTCGGTCGCTTCGGTACCCAGGGTGTGCACGGCACGGCTGACGTTGGCGTTGTGGCGGCGATAGAAATCGTCCACCGCCTCGATCACCGAAGCCGGTTTCTGGCCGGTGTTGGCGCTGTCCAGGTAGATCAGCGGCTTGCCGTGGACTTCACGGGTCAGCAGCGGGAAGTCGGCGCGGATGCCTTCCCAGTCGGGAGCGGAGGTCGTAGCCGTAGCGGTATGCGGAGCGTTCATGGCTCAGGCCACTCCAGCGGTGGTCAAGGCGTGGTCCAGCTGCGAGGTCAGCAATGCCGCTACCCCGGCGTCGGAGATCTGCATCAGCGGTTCGCGGCAGAACGCGGCGGTGAGCAGCTGCTGCGCCAGGTCTTCCGGCAGGCCGCGCGAGCGCAGATAGAACAACGCGTTCGTATCCAGCCGTCCGACGGTTGCGCCGTGCGCGGCCTTGACTTCATCGGCGTGGATTTCCAGTACCGGCTGGGTATCGATCTCCGCGCCTTCGGACAGCAGCAGGTTCTTGTTGGAAAGCATCGCGTCGCTGCCGTCGGCGCCTTCGCGGATCAGAATGCCACCATGGAAAACGGCGCGGCCGCGGCCGGTGCCCAAACCGCGCCAGGTCAGTTCGCAGGAAGTGTCGCGGGCGATGTGCTCGATGCCCAGGCGTGTGTCGACATGGCGCTTGCCGCCCGCCAGCAACACGCCGTTCGCGACCAGTCGCGCGTTGTCGCCTTCCAGGCGCACGTTGAGCTCGTGGCGGGAAAGCGCGGCGCCCAGTTCAAGGTCCGTGCGCCGGTATGCGGTGTCGCGGGCGAGCACGGCATCGGTACGCAGGAACGAAGTGGCGCGCTCGCTCTCGTGCTGGATGCGCGCGTGGTCGAGCGCCGCACCCCGCGCCAGATGCACGTGGGTCAGCGAATTGGCGAAATGCGCGTGCGCGCCGCTGGTCAGATGGTGTTCGACGAGCGAAAGCTTCGCCCCTTCGCGCAGCTCGATCAGATTGCGCAGGTGCCAGGCACGGTCGACTCCGTCGTCGGCGCCGATGAAGACAAGATGCAAGGGCTTTGCGATATCAGCGCCGGCCTCGACGCGGAGCAGTACGCCCTCGCTAGCCAGCGCGGCATTGAGGCGCGCGAAGATCTCGTCGTGGCGTTCGAAACGGCGGGCCAGGAAGCGTGCGGTATCGGTGCCCGCAGCAAGCACTTCGGACAGCAGTTGCAGACTGACGCCATGGGGCAGGCCATCGGTCGCCGATAGAACCGGCGAATATAGGCCGTTGACGAAGACGATGCGTGGCCACGATATGCCGGCCAGCAGTTCGATGCCGACTTCCGGTGCCGACTCCGCCGCTATGAAGCTACGCCGCTCCAAAGCGCGCAGCGAGGTGTATTTCCACGCTTCGCTGCGCGGGCCGGGCAGGCCGTCGCGCAGGACGTCGTCCAGCACCGCGCGCCGGCTGGCATCGCCCCGGAAACCGCCGGCAAGGGAGTCGAGCAAAGCGCTCATCAGGCCGCCTTCTCCGGGGTGACCCGATCTTTCAGCCATGCATAACCATGCGCTTCCAGTTCCAGCGCCAGTTCCGGTCCGCCGCTTTCCACGATGCGGCCATCGGACAGCACGTGCACCACGTCCGGCTTGATGTAGTCGAGCAGGCGCTGGTAGTGGGTGATGACCAGGAAGGCGCGGTCCGGCGAGCGCAGCGCGTTGACGCCCTCGGCGACGTTCTTCAGAGCATCGATGTCCAGGCCGCTGTCGGTTTCGTCCAGGATCGCCAGCTTCGGTTCCAGCACGGCCAGCTGGAAGATCTCGTTGCGCTTTTTCTCGCCGCCGCTGAAGCCTTCGTTGACGCCGCGATGCAGCAGTTCGTCCTTCAGATGCAGCACGGCCAGTTTTTCGCGCACCAGCTTGAGGAACTGCATGGAATCCAGCTCGCTTTCGCCACGCGCCTTGCGCTGCGCGTTGAGCGCGGCACGCAGGAAATAGGTGTTGTTGACGCCGGGAATCTCGACCGGGTACTGGAAAGCCAGGAACACGCCGGCAGCGGCGCGCTGTTCCGGCGCCAGTTGCAGCAGGTCGTTTCCTTCGTAAGTTACCGAGCCCTCGGTGACTTCATAGCCTTCGCGTCCGGCCAAAATGTTGCCCAGCGTAGACTTGCCGGCGCCGTTGGGACCCATCAGCGCGTGCACTTGGCCGGGCTTCACTTCCAGCGACAGGCCCTTGAGGATTTCCTTGCCGGCGACGCGGGCGTGGAGGTTTTCGATCTTCAGCATTTCGGTTGACACGTTGACGGTGCAGCCGATCGGGACGCCGGGCCTGCTCCTGGTCCAGAACCTGGGCTTCGACGCCCCTGGCCTGGACACCGGCAGTCCCAGCGACTTCACGACCGATCTCGCCGTCTTCCAGGACGGCAAGGAGCTCGCCCGCAAGA
>CBFGMR010000069.1:0-4742 GCA_965650035.1 uncultured Pseudoxanthomonas sp. | reverse complement strand
TGATCTCGGCGTGGTACAGCGCCAGCGCGGTATGCGCTTCGGCGTGCTTGGGCGCCAGTTCCAGAGTGGCGTTGAGCGATTCGCGCACTTTACCCGCGATGCCCTGCTTGAGTGCCTTGGCGATGCTCAGGCCCTGGCTGTAGCGGCCCAGCGCGAAGGCGTGGCGGTAGTGGCTGTTGGCTTCGTCCGGCAGCGCTTTCATCGCCGCTTCGGCCAGTTTAGCGGCCTGTTCGAAACGCTTGAGCTTTTCGGCATCGTCATCGACCAGATAAGTGGCGTGGATGCCTAACGCTTTCACCGCGACCGAGGCGCCGAGCGGGCCCAGGGCTTCGCCGGCTTCGAATGCGGACTGGAAATCTCCATGGTGGAAGGCGCGCCAGGCGTCCTGCAGCTTCGTCGAGAGGGTGGTGGCGTCCAATCCTTTCGCGGACTTGCCGGCGGCGTCCAGCAGGGCTTGGGCGCGCTTCGCATCGGGGTAGGGTTCGTTATCGCCCGCATGCAGTGCCGGCCATGCTTTCTTCAAGGCATCGCCGGCATAGGCGAAGGTCTTGGTGTCGTGCGGAAACGCGGCCCACTTCGATGATTTTCCAGCCATATCAAAATCCCCTCCAAGGAATTAAGGCGAGCATGGCGGGCGGCAAGGCGGCTGGCAAGCCCCAACCCATGTAGGAGCGGGCCCTGCCCGCGACGCTCTCAACGATGCTCTCGAAATGCGTCGCGGGCAGGGCCCGCTCCTACATCAGGGTGGTGGCAATAGTGTGTTTGCTCCAGCATCGCTGGGCAGTATCCGTTACGTAAACCGGCCATCGGGGCCGGTACTCCGGAGCCCCCATGGCCGCCAAGAAGAAAACCAAATCCAAGGTGCAGGAAACCACCCTGCGTCACCTGTGGCTCGCCGGTCTGGGCGCGGCCGCCGTCGCCCGCCGCGAAACCTTGAATGCCGCCAACGACGCGGTCGCCAAGGTCATGTCGCTGAAGCAGCAGGCCGGAAAATTGGCCGATGAAGCCCAGGCCAATGTGCTGGGCGGCATCGCCAGCGTTCGCGAACAGGGCGAAGCCACGGCAAGCCGGTTCAGCGCCGACGTCGAAGCCCGTCTGGCCCCGGTACTGGTCAAGCTGGGCCTGAAACCGAAGGCGAAGAAAGCCGCACGCGGTCGCAAGCCGGTGAAGAAAGCGCCCGTCAAACGCGCCCGCGCCACCCCGGCCCGCAAGCCGGCCGCCAAGCGCACGGTGCGCAAGACGCGCGGCTGAGTGGCGTTGTAGGAGCGACGTAAGTCGCTCCTACAACTTCTCTGCGGCTCACAAACCATACGGTCGCGGTAAGGAAGACACTGATCCCCGCCTTCGCGGGGACGACGAGTCAATATCAATCCTTCCGAAGGGATGACGACCGCCCGCTCATTGCGCGCTCATGAATTGTTTCGCCACCATTTCCGGATCGGGCCGCATGCTGGCACGCCCAGCTACTTCGACCACGGGCAAGGCGTAACCCCGATCCCCGCTCAGGCCTGTTCCGTCGAATTTCTCGTGAAAGGCATCGTTTGCGCTGGCGTAGTCAATATTTACGTATGTAACAGGCACATTGTTGGAGCGTAAAGACGCAAGGGTGTTCTGAGTATGGGCACAACTGTCGCGCCCATACACGACCACGGTGCCGCTGGATGACGCGTCCAGGGGTAAGGCGTCCGTTGAACTTTGCAAAGCTTGTTGAGTGTCGCCACGGAAGTGTCGCCAGGCGCCGAATAGTGCGATGCAGATCAATAGGATCAGAACAGAATTACGCGACATGGATATTCCCCTGAAATAATGTCGTTAATAAGGGTACGCGTCCAACTCCCGATGCCGAGCCGAGAGTTAGGTTAGGCCTGAATGAATTGTTGACCGCGGCAATCACTTAACAAGGAACGAGGCCTTGAGGGGGAGTTCAACTCCACGCACCTTGTCCTTGAGCGTCATATGAAATGTCCAGGTGCCTCGTTGATCGCCGGCCTCGGCCAAGTACCCGACAACAGCAGGAGCCAAGAACATGGAGCTTGAATCCTCTTTCAGATCGACCTGAAAGCAGGGTGCATCCGTCTGCCCTATGGATTTCGACCCGTCGGGCCGAATCATGGCGAAGTCGCAAAGCACATTTGTTTTGCCGGTCGAGTCGCGCCCTGGACCGGCGAAGAACGTGAGCATGAAGAGCGTGTTTCCCTCTGTGACCTCGTTCGCTGAGGTGAATTGAGGTACGGTCTCGGGCGAAGTATTCCACTTTTCCGCCCAGTCCTTATCTGGCGTGACAAGTAGCATGCCGCTGAAGCCGTCGATGGACTTGCTTGAATCGGACTCGGCCGCGGGCTTCCCTTGTGCGTCGAGCCACGCATTTTTTGCCGCGACAGACGAGCTGAGAGCGGTCAGTAAAGCAATGGATATGAGAGCGGTAATCTTCATGATAAGCAGCTGGCACCCGAAGTAAACCGAACCGAGAAGCGGCTTCGGCTTGAATGAATTGTTAGGCGACGCGGGCAGGAAACTCAAAGCGCGTTTGGTTAAACCAGACATGCAAAAAACCGGGATCTGCACGAACTGTGAGGCCCGCGACTCGCAGTGTGTCAATAATCTCCCAGTCCGGACCTGGCGCGCCAAGAATTCGGATACGGGAAAGCTCATTGTCGGTTACCCGAAAATGGCTACCTTCATCACAGTGAGGGCAAACAAACCAAAAAGCGCTTAGCTCCGACCAGGAGGATGTCCCATGCCGCAGAACTTCTTGAACAGCTAGCGACTTTTCGCAACGAGGACAGTTCATTGAGCTCATAAGTGTCGCCTAACGGCCATTAGACCCCAAGGTGAGGTGTGTCGCAGATTCTGGGTAGTGCCCGGGAGGCCTGTCAATCAAAGTGGCGGGGATTTCCCGTTGGAGTCAGTCAGGAATCTCGGCGCCTAGCAGTTTCGCCGGCACGTTTGCATCATCCGCGTCGGTTATCAGAAGCAGACTTATGCGGTCGCCTACGACTGTCGCATGGATACCTTCGACCTTTTCAGTAGGTTCGAGCCGAAGCATGGCTTCCACACGGCTATCGGTTCCGATGATTCCGATGGCGGCGCCCAGGCAAGGACCGTCCAGATAATTGTCTTCCGTGTTTTCCGCCACGGCGCTGAATACGATGCGGCCGTCAGGGAGGGCTGCGCCGTCGGTGAAAGAGAGCGGGGTGGCTTCGATCGCGCCAAGGTCGAAGATCCGTATGCGATTTGCGGCGACCGGGAAGGCGCTCGCGGTCCCAGGGTTCGTCGCGCGGATAATTTCGCGCAAAGGAAACGAGATCAAGGCGCTTTCAGGTTGCGCCTTGCTTCCGCGCTGGAGAAGTACCAGCTCGTCTCCGATCACCACGGCGCCTTCGATGTTCAAGGCGGAGAATCTGTTCTCCAGCGATGAGTAGAAGGGCGTCAGATCGTACGGGCAAGGCTCTCCGGCAACGCCGCCGGATTCGTCCAGTGTCAGGACAGCACCGGTACGCCGGTTGGGCTTGGACCCGGAAGCGAGTGCCAGCAGAGCGCCATGCGGATATCCGGGGAAGCTGGGCAAGCGGACGAGCGCTTCAAGGTCAGGCTTGAACGCTTTGCGCTCGGCAGAGGTGTTGGGGAGATCACCCGGGAAAAGCCGGACCAGGGCGCCGGTCCCCGCTCCGCTTCTTTCGAACACGCCTAGGTGCAGTTCGTCGTCGGCAATTACATAGAGGAACTCACCAGCGACAACCATGCCGCTCGCCGCGCTGATGTGCCGGGCACTGTCCGCATCCGGTGGCGATGCGAGCATCAGCTCGCGAATGAACCTTGTGGTCACTGGCTTGCGGATGCTGGGCAAGATCATTGGCTGATCCTAACTCTTTGTAGAGCCGAGCTTGCTCGGCTGCTCCTGGCACGGAATCGGAAGCAGCCGAGCAAGCTCGGCTCTACAAGGCGACAAGCCACCACCATTGACAGACCCTAGTCCAGATATGCCTGCGTCAACGTATTCAGATGCACCCGCTCCGCATCGCGCAGGAACGGAGCCAGCAGCATCATCACCTGCACGATGCCATGGCGAATCGCAACCTGTTCGTCCTTGTCTCCACGGGCAGCGGCATAGTTCAGCCAGAAGGTGGCGATGACCAGCACATTGGTGGCGGTGCCGGCCAGCTCCGCGGCCGAGGCGCGCATGATGCCGGCCTGCGACAGACCCCGCATCACCATATGCGCGCTGTCGTCGGCGCGCTTTAGGATGCGCGCGAAGCGCATGCGGATGCGCCGGTTGCGGCTGAGGATTTCGACCAGATCGCGATACAGGAACCGGTGGTCCCAGATGCATTCGAACACCAGGTGCAGCTGCAGCCAGATGTCCTCCAGTTCCGGCAGACGTCCGGACGGCGTCGCCAAGGCCGCGTCCATGCGCTCTTCATAGCGCGCGAACAGCTGCTCGATGATGTCGTCCTTGTTGCGGAAGTGGTAGTACAGATTGCCCGGGCTGATCTCCAGCTCGTCGGCGATGTGGTTGGTGGTGACGTGCGGCTCGCCCTGCGTGTTGAACATCGCAAGCGAGGCATCGAGGATGCGTTGGCGCGTATCGCGTGCCACCAGGATCGGATCCGGCGCCGGGTCAGGCGGTCAGCTTCTTCACCAGATCCACGTACTTCTTTTGCGCGTCTTCCTGCGAAGTGCCCTTCAGCTTGGCCCAGGCTTCGTACTTGGCGGTGCCGACGAAATCGAAGAACCCCGGCTTG
>CBFGMR010000068.1:0-5138 GCA_965650035.1 uncultured Pseudoxanthomonas sp. | reverse complement strand
GCAACAACCGCCTGCGCCGCCTGCTCGAACTCAATGCGCCCGACATCATCGTGCGCAACGAGAAGCGCATGCTGCAGGAATCGGTGGATGCGCTGATGGACAACGGCCGTCGCGGCCGCGCCATCACCGGCACCAACAAGCGTCCGCTGAAGTCGCTGGCCGACATGATCAAGGGCAAGCAGGGCCGCTTCCGCCAGAACCTGCTGGGTAAGCGCGTCGACTACTCCGGCCGTTCGGTGATTGTCGTTGGGCCCTACCTCAAATTGCACCAGTGCGGCCTGCCGAAGAAGATGGCGCTGGAGCTGTTCAAGCCGTTCGTGTTCGCCAAGCTGCAGCGTCGCGGCCTGGCCACCACCATCAAGGCCGCCAAGAAGCTGGTCGAGCGCGAAGAAGCGGAAGTCTGGGACATCCTGGAAGAAGTCATCCGCGAACATCCTGTGCTGCTGAACCGCGCGCCGACCCTGCACCGTCTGGGCATCCAGGCGTTCGAGCCGGTGTTGATCGAAGGCAAGGCCATCCAGCTGCATCCGCTGGTCTGCACCGCGTTCAACGCCGACTTCGACGGCGACCAGATGGCCGTGCACGTCCCGCTGAGCCTTGAGGCCCAGCTGGAAGCGCGCGCGCTGATGATGTCCACCAACAACATCCTGTCGCCGGCCAACGGCGAGCCGATCATCGTGCCGTCGCAGGACGTGGTGCTGGGTCTGTACTACATGACCCGCGCATTGGAAAACAAGAAAGGCGAGGGCATGGCCTTCGCCAACATCGCCGAGGTCAAGCGCGCCTACGACAACCGTGCGGTCGAACTGCACGCCAAGGTCAAGGTCCGCATCACCGAGACGGTGACCGATGAGGAAGGCAACAAGAGCAAGCAGACCAGCATCGTGGATACCACGATCGGCCGCGCGCTGCTGGCCGAGATCCTGCCGGACGGCCTGCCGTTCGCGCTGGCCAACACCGAGCTGACCAAGAAGAACATCTCGCGCCTGATCAACAGCTGCTACCGCATGCTGGGCCTGAAGGACACGGTCGTGTTCGCCGACAAGCTGATGTACACCGGCTTCGCGTATGCAACGCGCGCCGGCGTTTCCATCGGCATCGACGACATGCTGATCCCGATCGAGAAGAAGGGCATCCTGGGCGAAGCCGAACAGGAAGTGCTGGAAATCCAGGAGCAGTACCAGAGCGGTCTGGTCACCGCCGGCGAGCGCTACAACAAGGTGGTCGACATCTGGTCGCGCACCAACGAGCGCGTGGCCAAGGCGATGATGGACGCGATCGGCACCGAGACCGTGACCAACGCCAAGGGCGAGAAGGTCGCGCAGAAGTCGATGAACTCGGTCTACATCATGGCCGACTCCGGCGCGCGTGGTTCGCAGGCGCAGATCCGCCAGCTGGCCGGTATGCGCGGCCTGATGGCCCGTCCTGACGGCTCGATCATCGAGACGCCCATCAAGGCGAACTTCCGCGAAGGCCTGAACGTGCAGGAGTACTTCAACTCCACCCACGGTGCCCGTAAGGGTCTGGCCGATACCGCGCTGAAGACGGCGAACTCCGGTTACCTGACCCGTCGACTGGTCGACGTGGCGCAGGACGTGGTGATCACCGAGGTCGACTGCGGCACCAAGGAAGGCCTGACCATGACTCCGATCGTGGAAGGCGGCGACGTGGTCGAGCCGCTGCGCGAGCGCGTGCTGGGCCGCATCGTGGCCGAGGACGTTTTCCTGCCGGGCAACGACGAAGATCCCATCGTCACCCGCAACACGCTGCTGGACGAAGCCTGGGTGCAGAAGCTCGAGGACGCCGGCGTGCAATCGCTCAAGGTGCGTTCCACCATCACCTGCGAATCCGACTTCGGCGTGTGCTCGCACTGCTACGGTCGCGACCTGGCCCGTGGCCATATCGTCAACATCGGCGAAGCGGTCGGCGTCATCGCCGCCCAGTCGATCGGCGAGCCCGGCACCCAGCTGACCATGCGTACGTTCCACATCGGCGGCGCGGCTTCGCGTGCGGCGGCGGTGGACAACATTACGGTCAAGACCACCGGCTCGATCAAGTTCAACAACCTCAAGTTCGTCGAGCACGCCAACGGCCATCTGGTCGCGGTGTCGCGTTCGGGCGAACTGTCGGTGCTGGACGGCCATGGCCGCGAGCGCGAGCGCTACAAGCTGCCCTACGGCGCAACCATCACCGTCAAGGACGGCGCGGCCATCAAGGCCGGCCAGTCGGTCGCCAACTGGGACCCGCATAACCACCCGATCGTGTCGGAAGTGGCCGGTTTCGTGCGCTTCGTGGACTTCGTCGACGGCATCACCGTCATGGAGAAGACCGACGACCTGACCGGTCTGGCTTCGCGCGAGATCACCGATCCCAAGCGTCGCGGCTCGATGGGCAAGGACCTGCGCCCGGTCGTGCGTATCGTCGACAAGGCCGGCAAGGACCTCAACATCCCCGGTACCGATCTGCCGGCCCAGTACCTGCTGCCGCCGCGTTCCATCGTCAACCTGCAGGACGGCGCCGCCGTCGGTGTGGGCGACGTGGTCACCAAAGTGCCGCAGGAAGCCTCCAAGACCCGCGACATCACCGGTGGTCTGCCGCGCGTGGCCGACCTGTTCGAAGCGCGCAAGCCCAAGGATCCGGCGATCCTGGCGGAGCGCTCGGGCATCATCAGCTTCGGCAAGGACACCAAGGGCAAACAGCGCCTGATCATCAAGGACACCGATGGCAGCGAACACGAGGAGCTGATTCCCAAGTTCCGCCAGATCATCGTGTTCGAAGGCGAGCACGTGGCCAAGGGCGAAACCGTGGTGGACGGCGAACCGTCGCCGCAGGACATCCTGCGCCTGCTGGGCGTCGAGCCGCTGGCCGCCTATCTGGTCAAGGAAATCCAGGACGTCTACCGTCTGCAGGGCGTGAAGATCAACGACAAGCACATCGAGGTGATCACCCGCCAGATGCTGCGCAAGGTCGAGATCACCGACGCCGGCAACACCAAGTACCTGCACGGCGAACAGGCCGAGAAGCAGCGCGTGCTGGAGGAGAACATCAAGGTTCTGGCCAAGAACGAGCTGCCGGCCAAGTACGACCCGGTGCTGTTGGGCATCACCAAGGCCTCGCTGGCCACCGAGTCGTTCATCTCGGCAGCTTCCTTCCAGGAAACCACCCGCGTGCTGACCGAGGCTGCCGTCCGCGGCACCCGCGACAACCTGCGCGGCCTGAAGGAAAACGTGATCGTCGGCCGTCTGATTCCGGCCGGTACCGGCCTGACCTACCACGCCAGCCGTCGCCGCAACGCCTCGGGCCTGACCGACTCGGAGATGGAAGCCCTGGTTTCCACCACCCCGGCCGAAACCCCGGCCGCCGAACCGGCGGCAGCGGCCGAATCGGTTGCAGGCAGCGAAGAGTAAGCAGCACCAGCCCCTCCCGGCCTTGGCCGAGGAGGGGAGCCAAGAGAAATGGGGCGCAGGACGCGCCCCGTGTTCCGGCCCAGGAGGGCCAGCAGGCTGAACCCGTCGGTTGACGGAGTTTTAACCTGCCAGCTATACTTTCCTGTCTCGGCGGGCCGTCATGCGGCCTGCCGTCATTTTCACGCACAAGGCTCCGGCCTTACATCCGAAGAATCCATAAAGATGGCAACGATCAACCAGCTCGTCCGCAAGCCGCGGCAGGCCCCCACTTACAAGAGCCAGTCGCCCGCGCTGGACAAGTGCCCGCAGCGTCGCGGCGTGTGCACGCGCGTCTACACCACCACCCCGAAGAAGCCGAACTCGGCGCTTCGCAAGGTGGCAAAAGTGCGCCTGACCAACCAGGAAGAAATCATCAGCTACATCGGCGGTGAAGGCCACAACCTGCAGGAGCACTCCGTGGTGCTGGTGCGCGGCGGCCGCGTGAAGGATCTTCCGGGTGTGCGTTACCACACCGTCCGCGGTTCGCTGGACGCCTCCGGCGTCGCCAAACGTCGCCAGGGCCGTTCCAAGTACGGCGCCAAGCGTCCGAAGTCCTAAGGCGCGTTTCGTCGCCAAACCACAGATTTGAATAGGTAAGTAGATCATGTCGCGTAAAGGCTCAACCCCACAGCGTACCGTCCTGCCGGATCCCAAGCACGGCAGCCACACCATCGCCCGTTTCATCAACATGGTCATGTACAGCGGCAAGAAGTCCGTCGCTGAGAAGATCGTGTACGGCGCCATGGATGTGATCAGCGAAAAGAATCCCAACGCCCTCGAGCTGGTCGAGAAAGCGCTGGACAACATCTCGCCGACGGTCGAAGTGAAGTCGCGTCGCGTCGGCGGCGCCACCTATCAGGTGCCGGTCGAAGTGCGTTCGTCGCGCCGCCTGGCCCTGGCCATGCGCTGGTTGATCGAGTCGGCGCGCAAGCGCGGCGAGAACAGCATGCCGCGCAAGCTGGCTGCCGAACTGATGGATGCCTCGGAAAACCGCGGCGGCGCCATCAAGAAGCGTGAAGAAACCCACCGCATGGCGGAAGCGAACAAGGCGTTCGCGCACTACCGCTGGTGATTTGCCCCGGTCCGCGGGCGCTGCGTGTATCGCTGGCGCCTTGAAACGCGGACCTATCGGCACCATTTAGGTGCCCTTGCGACGGTAATCGCCGCATGACGAATCCGAAGGCCGCCCACGGGCGGCGTTCGGCCATCCGCAAACACAAAAACAAAGAGAGACTGTCGTGGCTCGCACCACTCCCATCGAGCGTTACCGCAACTTCGGCATCATGGCCCACATCGACGCGGGCAAGACCACCACGTCGGAGCGCATCCTGTTCTACACCGGCGTCAGCCACAAGATCGGTGAAGTGCACGATGGCGCCGCGACCATGGACTGGATGGAGCAGGAGCAGGAGCGTGGCATCACCATCACCTCCGCTGCGACCACGGCGTTCTGGAAAGGCATGGACAAGTCCATGGCCGAACACCGCTTCAACATCATCGACACCCCCGGCCACGTCGACTTCACCATCGAAGTCGAGCGTTCGCTGCGCGTGCTCGACGGTGCGGTGTTCGTGCTGTGCGCCGTAGGCGGCGTGCAGCCGCAGTCCGAGACCGTCTGGCGCCAGGCCAACAAGTATTCCGTGCCGCGCATGGCGTTCGTCAACAAGATGGACCGCACCGGCGCCAACTTCG
>CBFGMR010000067.1:0-6556 GCA_965650035.1 uncultured Pseudoxanthomonas sp. | reverse complement strand
TGAAGATGATCAGCAGCACCAGCATCACGTCCACCAGGGGCGTGACGTTGATGTCGGCCATCGGCTGGCCCTTACCGGAACCGGTTGCGAATGCCATGGCTTATTGACCCCTGTCTTTGGTGGCGACGAAGCCGATATCCAGCATGCCCTGTTCCTGCGCGATCTTGGTGACTTCGTTGATGGTGCGCATCTTGGTGGTGCGGTCGCCGCGCAGGTTCAACGGCGGCTGCGGAGTCAGCTGGGCCGCGCTGGACAGCCGCGACTCCAGAATCTCCTTGGTGATGCGCTCGTCGTTCCAGTACAGCGTGCCGTCTTCCTTGACCGCCAGGTTGATCGGCGCCGAGCGCTTGGTCGCATCTTCGGGTTTCTGGTTCAGATTGGCTTCGGGAAGCTTGATCTGGACCTTATGCGACATCAGCGGTGCGGTGATGATGAAGATGATCAGCAGCACCAGCATCACGTCCACGAGGGGCGTGACGTTGATGTCGGCCATGGGGCCGCCGCTATCGTTACCACTACTGAAGGCCATTCTCGGGCTCCGTTATTGATCTGTTCGAATTCGACGCAGGCTTAGCGAACGCGCGAGCCGGTGGCGAAGAAGTCGTGCAGGTCGTGCGCGAAGGTATCGAACTTGGCGTTGGTGGCGCTGTTGGTGCGGTTGAAGAAGTTGTACGCCAACACCGCCGGGATCGCGACGAACAGGCCGAGCGCGGTCATGATCAGCGCCTCGCCCACCGGGCCGGCCACTGCGTCGATGGAAGCCTGGCCGGTGGCGCCGATGCGGATCAGGGCGCCGTAAATGCCCCACACCGTACCCAGCAGACCCACGAACGGCGCGGTGGCGCCGACGGTGGCCAGCACGGTCATGCCGGCCTGCAGCTTGGAGCTTTCGCGAGTCACGGCCTGGCGCAGGGCGCGGTCCACGAACTCGGAACGGTTCAGCGACTCGGCCAGTTTGGAGCCTTCGCTCCGCTGGTGGTGAGCGGCGGCCTGGGCGGCGTCCAGCGCGATCTTGGAGAACGGCTCGTTGCGCGGCTGTTCTTCCATCAGGCGGATGGCGTCCTGGGCGTTGGCCGTGTCCCAGAAGGTTCCGGTGACGCGTTCTGCCTGGCCCTTCAGGCGCATGCTCTTGATGAAGTTGATGATCGTCCAGTACCAGGCCAGGGCGGACATGATCAACAGAGTGATCAACACTACCCAGGAAACAACGTACGAGCCGGGGGTGGCGGTCATTTCGCTAATAAGGTGCTCGAAGCCCATGTTGTTCAGGGCTTGGGCGGCATTGTTGCCTCCAGCAGCGGCGGTGGTTTCCTGCAGCATGACGCTTACCTTTTATTTGTGATGATGAGAATGATGCGGGTTTAGGGGTTGCAGCGGTGTGTATGTGGCTAGTGCGGCTTGAAACTTGTCCGCGCTTTACATCTTGAAGTCAACAGGCACGCGTACGCGGCCGGCGACGCTCTGGGCCCCCTGTTTGCCGGGGTTGAAACGCCATTTACGCGCAGCATCCATGGCGGCACGGTCCAGATCGCGGTTACGGCTGGATTTTTCGACGGACACATTGGTGACGTTGCCGCTGGCATCGACGTCGATGATCAGGATCACCGTTCCCTGGATACCGGCGCGGGCGGCGGCCGGCGGGTATTTGGGCGGATTCATGTTCTTGGACGAAATGTCCACGCTGGCGCCGATGCTCTGCACCGGGGCGGGCGGCGCGGGCGGCGACGGCGGTACGAAAGTATCGGTCGGGCGCGGCTCGGCCACGTCGATCGGCGGCGCTTCGGGCGGCGGCGGCAACGGGGTGGTGGTGGGCGGCGCCAGGTTCTTGATCGGCGGCGGCGGAGTTTCGTCCGGCGGCGGCGGCGGGGGTGGCGGAGGCGGCGCATCGACGATGGTTACGATCGTCTTCTGCTCCTGCTCTTTTTCCCCGGGGGGAGCAACGGCCGGAATCAGCAGCAACAGGAATGCGGCTACGTGCAGCGCGATGACGAAAGCGATACCGATGATTCGCGACCAGTTCAAGCCTGGTTGCTCTTCGTCCCGGTACCTGTTGTTAATGACCAGTTGTTCAGCCATGCGCCAGTGAGCTCAGTTCTTGGGCCGACGGAGCGGCGCCATCAAAATTTTGGGGACCCGCAACCGTTTCCGGCGCGGGGGTGTCGAGCTTATACCAATCTTCCACGCCTGTACCATCTTTTCAGGGTGCCGGAGCTCTATTTTCCGGATCTCACCATCAGGGCAAAGCGATGATTTTCTTTGCTTCTTCGGGTTTTTTAACGCCTTTTTCCAGTGCCGACTTGGCCGCTTGCTTGGCTTCGGGAATACGGTCTTCCTGCCACAGTACCTTGGCCAGGTTCAGATAGGTTTCACCGTCCTTTGACAGCGGCGCAGCCTTCTGCCAGGCCTCGATCGCCGGCGCGATCTGGTCGGAGTAGTAATAGGACTGCGCCAGTGCCAGGTAGGTCTGCTGGTCGGGTTTGAGCACGCCTTTCTGCATGCCGTCGTTGATCACGGCGATGACTTCCTTTTCCTTCCCGTCCATGTTGGCGTAGGTGGTGTAAAGCTGGCGGTATTCCTTCTCGTCCGTCATCTGGCCCGAGTTACGCAGCTTTTCCAGGATGGCCGCGGCCTGGTCGTATTTGTCGGCCTGCAGATACACGCTGGCCAGGTTCATCTGCGCCTTCTTGTCGCCGGGCGACTTGGCGGCGATCTTCTCCGCCATCTGCGTGGCCTCGCCTGCCTGGCCGGCTTCGGCATAGGACGCCATCAGTAGCTGCTGCCAGTTGTCCTTGGGCTCGGGCGAAGATTCGATGGCCTGCTTCAGCACCGGAATGGCTTCGGCGTACTTTTCCTGCTGGTACAGAGCCTGGCCCTTCAACGCCAGCTCTTCGGGCTTTTGCGACTTGGTTTCGGCGAAGTAGCGGTCGAGCGTGGCGATGCCGTCGGCCAACTGGTCTTCTTGCAGCTGAAGGCCGGCCAGCATGTACAGCAGCTGGTAATGGCTGTTGTTGTCCAGCGCGTTCAACTGCACCGCCTGCTTCAAGTAGGCAATGGTGGCCGGCATGTCGTCCAGGTTGTAGGCGGCTTGGGACGCGAGCTGGGCGGCGACCGCCTTGTCGTAATCGGTAGCTGCCGGGTTGGCCAGCAGCTCGTCGGCTTGGGCCCGGGTAGCGGCGTAGTCGTCCTTGTTGTAGATGTCGATCAGCTTCTGCAGCTTGCTTTGCAGCTTGGGCGCACCTTTGGCCTTGGGCTCTTCGCGGGTGGCGTTGGGGTACAGGTTTTCCTGCTTCTTGCTGCTGCGCTCCGAGCGCTCGCGCGTCTGCGCGTCGACGCTGACGGCGGCCGTACCCAGCAGGCTGACGATGGCCAGGGAAAGCAAAGCTTGTTTGCAATTGCGGAACAACATGGGGATCACCTCTTGGGGACTGCGAAGACCGGGTGGAACGCCGCCGGCCCGGGCACGGGGGCGGCAACGCTACCAGAAACGGCTATGGCTCGGAAACAGGGTTGGGTGTGGTGCGGCGCAGCAAATCCGCATCACCCGCACTTGGGAACGCGCCCGGAAGCCCGCGCCTGTTGGTAGGCGGGCGTCAGGGTTCCGGCGCGGTTACGCAGCTCCTGAATGCGTGACTGCGGATTGGGGTGGGTAGAGAGCCATTCAGGCGGGCGGCCGCCGCCTGCGGAGATCATGTTCTGCCACAGATTGACGGCCTGGGCGGGATCGAACCCGGCTTCGGCCATCAAACGCTGCCCCACGACATCGGCCTCTGTTTCCTGCACGCGCGAACCCGGCAGCAGAAAACCGGTTTGAGCCAGCAGACTGCCACCCTGGCTCGCCAGACTGCCGTAATCGCCAGCGAGGGCGCCGAGCACCTGTACGGCGCTGGAGGCGCCCATCTGCCGGGTGATGCGTTCGTCGTGATGTCGCTCGACCACGTGGCCGATCTCGTGCGCCAGCACCGCCGCCAGCTGGTCCTGGTTCTTGGCCACACTGAAAATGCCGGTATTCACGCCCACCTTGCCGCCGGGAAGCGCGAAGGCGTTGGGTTCGCTATTGGCGAACAAAGCCGTCTCCCAAGTGACGCCCTGCCTCTGCGGCGGCAGTTGCCGGACCAATGCGTTGACTACACAACGCACATACGCGTTCTGCTTGGCATCGTTGCTCAGGGGACCCTTGCTTTTCGCCTCGACGAAAGCCTGCGCTCCCAGCTGGTTGAGTTGCTGTTCCGAAACGCCGCCCACGTACTGCCTGCGACCCGTGGAGGACGTTGTGGTGGCGCAAGCCGTCAACGCGGCGATGATCGCCGCCGAGAGTATCCAATGCTTCATCCAACGCCCCTCCTGTGAGTGCAGAGTGTGGCGAGTGGGGTCTTAACTTTTCGTCAAACCGCGGGCTTTAGCTGCCCGTGGACAGGTTCAACAGCGCCAGCGCTATGGCATTGTTCAGCGCGTGGGCTCCGATCGCAGCCCACAACGTGCGCGTGCGCCAGTAGACGAACGCGAAGGCCGCGCCCATGAACGCATAGGTCAGCCACAGCACGCCTGTCGCCTGCCAGCTGTTGCCCGTGGTGCCGGGGATTTCATGCATGAATGCAAAGACAGCACTGCTAAGCGCTACGCCCAGCCAAGGACGTCCGGACGCCCACAATCTGCCGAACAGCACTCTGCGAAACAGCAGTTCTTCGTAAGCCGGCGCAAGCAATACCCCGAACAGCAGCATGAAGACCGGGCTTGCGGCGAAAGCGGCCTCGATCACCGCCAGGTTGGTCGGTTGCGGCTTGATGCCGAAATGCTGGCCAAGGAAGCTCAGCGCCGAACTGACCATGAAGGTGGCCGCGGCGACCACAACCATCCAGCCCCAGGTACCAATGCGTCCGGCGGCCTGACTGGAGACCGCCCGCTCCTCGCGTGTGGCCCGGCGCCGCCACCAATACACCAGCAACGCCGCCCCGCCCGTACTGACCAGAGTCATCCAGATCATGGCGATGGCGCCGGGATTCCCCAGCATCCGCATCACGCTGGCCGGATCGGTGGCGCCACCTTGCATAACGATCTGCACGCCCTTGAACGCGGCCCAGACAGCCCCGCTGGCGACGGAAAGCACCAGCAGTGCGCCGACGGCGATAACCAGATCCAGGGAGAACATCCCCAGGGCCGGGAAAAACCGGGCGATCGGACGCACGGCTTGCGGTTGCGGCCGCAACGCGTCGTGCGACTGCACCGCCAGATCCCCGCTCGCCTCAGACGTCGAGATTGGAAACCTTCAGCGCATTGGCGTCGATGAATTCGCGGCGCGGTTCCACCACATCGCCCATCAGCGTACTGAAGATCTGATCGGCAGCGACCGCGTCTTCGATGCGCACCTGCAGAAGGCGGCGCGTATCCGGATTGACGGTGGTGTCCCACAACTGCTCCGGATTCATTTCGCCCAGGCCCTTGAAGCGCTGGATGCTGCGGCCCTTCTTGGCCTCTTCCAGCAACCACGCCTGCGCTTCGGCGAAGCTCGAAATCGGCTGGGTCTTGTTGCCGCGCACGATTTGCGCGCCTTCACGGATCAAGCCGTGCAGCACGGCAGCCGCATCGCGCAACGGACGCAGCTCGCCGGTTTCGAAGGCGGAGAACGGCAGCACCTGGGTCAGTTCCTCGCCCATGTGCTTGCGTTTGGCCAGCAATGCGGCGGGACGGTTCTCGTTGGCCGACTGCAGCGTCAGCGCATAGCGCGCGCTGCCGATGCCGCCACGATTTAGCTTCTTCTCCAGCGCGTCCAGTTCCTGGCGCTCGTCTACGTTTTGCGCAAGATGCGCGGCATCCAGCGGCGAGAAATCGATCAGCGATTCCAACAGGATCGCATCATAGCGATGCGCGTTGCGGGCGATGGCTTCGCGCGCGCCGGCGAAGGACAGCAGCAATTTCTCCAGCGCTTCGCCAGTTATGGGTGGTTCGCCTTCAGCGGGAATCAGGCCGGCGTTTTCCACCGCGCTGTTGGCCAGGTAGACGTTCAATGCCGCATCGTCCTTCATGTACATCTCCTGCTTGCCCTGCTTCAACTTGTAGAGCGGCGGCAGGCCGATGTAGATGTGGCCGCGCTCGATCAGCTCCGGCATCTGCCGGTAGAAGAAAGTGAGCAGCAAGGTGCGGATGTGCGAACCGTCGACGTCGGCGTCGGTCATGATGATGATGCGGTGGTAGCGCAGCTTGTCGGGGTTGTATTCGTCGCGGCCGATGCCGGTGCCCAGCGCGGTGATCAGCGTGCCGACCTCGGCCGAGGCGAGCATGCGGTCGAAGCGCGCGCGCTCGACATTGAGGATCTTGCCGCGCAACGGCAGCACCGCCTGGTTCTTGCGGTTGCGGCCCTGTTTGGCGGAACCGCCGGCGGAGTCGCCCTCGACGATGAAAAGTTCGGACAGCGCCGGATCCTTTTCCTGGCAATCGGCGAGCTTGCCGGGCAGGCCGGCGATGTCCAGCGCGCCCTTGCGGCGGGTCAGGTCGCGCGCCTTGCGGGCGGCCTCGCGGGCGCGGGCGGCGTCGACGATCTTGCCGGCGATGGCGCGGGCCT
>CBFGMR010000066.1:0-6779 GCA_965650035.1 uncultured Pseudoxanthomonas sp. | reverse complement strand
TGCATGGCAAGGGACTCAAGCTGGGCATCTACTCGGACGCCGGCGCGACCACCTGTGGCGGCCGTCCCGGCAGCCGCGGCCACGAGTATCAGGATGCGCGGACCTATGCGAGCTGGGGCATCGATTACGTCAAGTACGACTGGTGCAACGCCCAGAGCCTGAACGCCGAAGCGGCCTACACCACGATGCGCGACGCGATCGCCAAGGCGGGCCGTCCGATGCTGTTCAGCCTATGCGAATGGGGCATCAACAAGCCGTGGGAGTGGGCCGGCCAAGTTGGCCATTCGTGGCGCACCACGCCCGATATCTACAATTGCTTCGACTGCGAATTCAGTCCCGGTTTGTCGACGGGTCTGGGCGTGCTGCGCATCCTCGACAGGCAGGCAGGCCTGCGCAAGTTCGCAGGGCCCGGCCACTGGAACGACATGGACATGCTCGAAGTGGGCAACGGCATGAGCGAGGATGAAGACCGCGCCCATCTGTCGATCTGGGCCATGATGGCCTCGCCCCTCATCCTGGGCAACGACCCGCGTTCCATGTCCGAGTCGACCCGCCGCATCCTGACCAACCCCGGCGTGATCGCGGTGAACCAGGACAAGCTGGGTGTGCAGGCGCTGCGCGTCCTGGCCGATGGTCCGCTGGAGGTCTATGCCAAACCGCTCGACGGCGGCCAATGGGCACTGATGTTCCTGAACCGCTCCAACCAGCCTGCCGACGTTCACCATGACTGGAAGAAGCAAGTCCTGACCGATGACCTGAGCAAGAGGTCGGTCGATTTCAAGCAGACCGTCTACCGCTGGTCCGACCTGTGGAGCAAGAAGACGGGCGACACCAGCAGCACACTGGAAGTGCGGCTGGCGCCGCACAGCGTGCTGATGCTGCTCCTGACCGGCCCTGCGAAACCATAGGGCGGGTGCGCGCGCTTTATCTGGTCGGAATAAAAAAAGGCGCGCCGGCGAATTCGGGGATTCAGCGGCGCATTCCAGTCTCTCAAAACCACTCCGCAACAACCTATTGAAGGTTCACAGCTAGCCATGCGCCTCCTCAACCTGCTGCACCGCATCGCTCTCTGTTGCGCGGCCCTTGCCTGCGCGACTCTTGCCTGTGGTGCTGCGTCGGCCGCCGAACCGTCGCCCGGCGCCAATCCAATACTGCGTGACCGCTTCACCGCCGACCCTGCGCCGCTGGTCGTGGGCGATACGGTCTACCTCTACGTGGGCCATGACGAGGCCAAGGGCGACGACTTCTTCCTGATGAAGGAGTGGCTGGCCTATTCGTCCAAGGACCTGCGCCACTGGACCGCCCACGGCGCCTTCATGAAGCCCACCGACTTCAAGTGGGCGGTGGGCGACGCCTGGGCCGCGCAGGTGGTGCAGCGCAATGGCCGCTTCTACTTCTACGCCACCGTGCAGCACGACGACACCCACCAAGGCAAGGCCATCGGCGTAGCGGTGGCCGACAACCCGCTGGGCCCGTTCAAGGATGCACGCGGCTCGGCGCTGATCACCGACGCCACGACGCCCAGCCCCTACAACTGGAACGACATCGACCCCACCGTCTTCATCGACGACGACGGCACCGCCTGGCTGGCCTGGGGCAACCCGGTGCTCTACCTGGCCCGGCTCAAGCCGAACATGACCGAGCTGGACGGCCCCATCGAGAAGATCGCGCTGCCCAACTACACCGAGGGGCCGTGGCTGTCCAAGCGCAAGGGGACGTACTACATGACCTACGCCTCCATGGCGCATCAGAACGTCTGGGAGCACCTGTCCTATGCCACCGCGCCCAGCCCGCGTGGGCCTTGGACTTATCAGGGCGTGCTGACCGGCCGGACACGCAATAGCTACACCATCCACGCGGGCGTCATCGACGACTTCAGGGGCCAGTCCTATCTGGTCTATCACAACGGCGAGCTGACCCTGCCCGATGGCCAGACCGGTGCCGGCGCCCGCCGCTCCGTCACGATGGAGTACCTCTACTACGACGCCGACGGCCGCATGAGGCCCGTCACGCAGACCGAGGCCGGCATCAGCACGCCGCCCCGGCCGCCCGCCGGCAAGGTGCCCGCGCTGGCGGACCCGGGCCGCTCCGATCCCCGCGTGACCGTCCAGCAGTTCGCCCAGGGCTATCCCGAAACCTGGCCGGGCCGTCCCGCGCTGGCCTCGGTCACCCGGCCTTTCGAGCAGGCGCCCGAACCCGTGGGTTTCAATCGCGAGGGCGGCGCCAGCCGTCTGGCGCAGACCTTCGTGCCGCGCGCCGACATTCCACTGGGCCGGCTCAGCCTGTACGCCGGCGACGGCCATGGCACGGGTCCCGCGCATCCATTGCAGCTGTCGCTGCGCGACGTGGAAGCCGGCACCGAACTGCTCGGGGCCGGCGAGGGCCTGGCCATCGCCTACCGCCCGCAAGGGGCCGGCCTGCTGAGCTTCGACTTCAGCGCCCATCCGCCTGTCGTGCTGCAGGCCGGTCGCCGCTATGCGCTAGCGCTCCAGGGCCAAAAGGAGGCGCTGACGATCAATCTGCGCGCCAGCCGCAGCGACGTCTATGCCGACGGCGAGGCCAGCCTCGACGACCGGCCGCTGAAGGACAAGGACGGCCGCCCCGCGGACTTCGCGTTCGCGCTCTATGCGCGCTGAGCCAGCCAGATGAGTCGGTCAGAATCTGGCGCGTGGGAGCGGCGTCCCGCCGCGAGCTTTTGCGACCGGTAAAAATAAATGCGTCGGACAACGGCGCGATAATTCACATGAGAGACTATCAATGCGCCTTCTGATTTCCGCGGCCGCGATCGCTGCCGCACTGATGCTGCCTATCGCGGGCCATGCCACCGATGCGCCGGTCCAGGTAACACTCGATGCGTCCAAGCCCGGCGCAGTGATCGACCGCCATCTCTTCGGCCAGTTCGCCGAGCATTTGGGCAGCGGTATCTATGGCGGCATCTGGGTCGGCAAGGATTCCAAGATTCCAAACACACGCGGCATCCGCAACGATGTCGTAGCGGCCTTGAAGGCGCTCAAGATCCCCAACGTCCGCTGGCCGGGCGGCTGCTTCGCCGACCAGTACAACTGGCGTCGCGGCGTCGGTCCCGAGCGCAAGCCGGCCGTCGGCGAGCCCAACACCTTCGGTACCGATGAATTCATGGACTTCGCCGATCAGATCGGAACCGAAGCCTATCTCTCGGTCAATCTCGGCTCGGGCACCGCAATGGACGCCGCCGAATGGCTCGAATACATGACGTCTCCGACCGACAGCGCCTTGGGAGCCGAGCGCGCCAAAAACGGTCATCCGGAACCGTACAGGGTCGCCATCCTTGGTCTCGGCAACGAATCCTGGGACTGCGGCGGCGCGATGTCGGCAGACTTTTACGTCAACGAAATGAAGCGCTTTTCGCACTTTATCCGTAACTACAACCCCACCCCCAACCAGCCGATGAAGCGCGTGGCTGTCGGCCCGAGCGGCGCCGACACCAGCTATACCGACGCCGTCATGAAGGCGTGGAACGGACGTTCCTGGTCCTGGGATATCGAAGGTCTGTCGCTGCATTTCTATGCGACGGGCGGCTGGCCGCCGCATATGCCGGATACCGGCTTCGACGAAAAGGACTATGCCGTCCTGTTGAAAGACTCGCTCCGGCTGGACGACGTGATCAAGACGCATTCGGCGATCATGGACAAGTACGATCCCGAAAAGAAGGTCGCGCTGGTGGTCGACGAATGGGGCACGTGGCTGGCGCCGACGCCCGGGTCGGACCCGGGCTTCCTGGTGCAGCAGAACAGCCAGCGCGACGCCGTGGTGGCCGCGCTTGGCATCAACATCTTCGCGCGCCACGCCGACCGCGTGCGCATGGCCAATATCGCGCAGATGATCAACGTCCTGCAGGCCATGATCCTGACCGACAAGGACAAGATGCTGCTGACGCCGACCTATCACGTCTTCCGCATGTACGCGCCGTTCCAGGACGCGACCTTCGTGCCGCTGACCTTCGACGCCGGCACCTATACGACGAACGGCATCACCCTGCCGCGCGTCGACGCCGTCGCGGCCAGAGACAAGGCCGGCAAGGTATGGATCGCCGTCACCAATATCGACGCGAAGTCGCCCGCGACCTTCAGCGTTTCACTTGCCGGTGTGAAAGCCACGAAGGCGTCGGGCGAAACTCTTTCGGCGCCGAAGGTCGACAGCGTCAACACCTTCGACGCACCCAATACCGTCGCGCCCAAGGCATTGTCGGCCAAGGTCGCGGGCGGTGAGCTGACCCTCACCGTCGCACCGGCATCGGTGACGGTGCTTGGCCTGGAATAGTCGGGAAAAATCAGCGGGCTGGCTCGCGCGGGCCCGTCAATCACCGTGGTGAGAAGTTCGAGTGCCAATTCCATTCCCACGTTCGGCCTTCATCCGCGGAGAACGCACGGCTGTAAACCGGAGCTTTCGGGTTGCGCTTGTCCCAGTGGAATTTCACGATAACGTCTTTGCCGGCGACGACCTCACGGCCGAAGAATTCGCCTACATCGCCATCGAACGAGCCTACCTTTCCATCGTCTAGTTTCACTGCGTTGCTGTCGGCCCAATAGATCGTCCATAGACGGGTCTGCGGGTCGAACAATCGCACGGTGAGGCCTTCGAATGGCTTATCGTCAAACTCCGTATGAAAAATGTCGAAATTTCCCAGGCCCAGCAATATCGGGCGGCACTCCTGGGTCGCGTCGAATTCGTCCCACTCGTTGCTGCCGGCCAGTGGTTCCTTCAACGTACGATTTCTGATGTTCCACCTACCCACCAGATAATCGAAATCATTTTTAGACGAAGTCTCGCTAGCCGTTATCGCAAGCTTCCCGTCAGGTGAAAGAGAGAACGCGCTCATGTGCTTTCCTTTTGGACCGCCATGGCGCGAGTATTCCATCGCTACGGACAGGACGGAGTGAAGGAATTTCAAGATCCCGTAGGGTGGGCCTTGGCTCACCATTACCATGGATCGGATTGCGTTGACGCTGGAACCAAAGGCGGTGGGCCAAGGCCCACCCTACGGGTCTTTTAGTTGACCTTAGTGGGTGTGGCTGGCGTTTTCGATCCGAGATTTCGAGGACAGGCGGAAATCTCGTGATCGCCGAAGCAACCGACCCACCATCAGGTCGTCATCCCGGCGAATGCCGGGACCCAACTCAACGCGCGCGCCGGCTTGGCTCCCGGCATACGCCGGGATGACGACTTTCGGTGTGACGTCGATTGGCGGTTGGTGCTCGCGGTCCAGGCGCACGTGTGTCGATTCCGCCCTTCGCCATTCGACGTCTGAAGAGAGAAGCGCGAAGGTCGCGCGGCTCGCATGCCCACAACAGGAGGCTAGACCATGCGATTCCTTTCCATGATCCGGGTGAGCGAGAACACCGGGATGGTACCCAGCGAACAGCTCATGGCCGACATGCACCAGTTGATGCAGGAGATGGCCCAAGCCGGCGTGCTGTTGGACACCGCCGGCTTGCGCCCCACCTCGGAAGGCGCGCGCATCCGTCTCAGCGGCGGCAAACTCAGCGTTACCGACGGCCCATTCACCGAGAGCAAGGAAGTGATCGGCGGTTATTGCCTCTTCCAAGCCAAGACCCGGGAAGAAGCGATCGAATGGGGCAAACGCTTCCTGAAGATCCACGGCGACGGCTGGGATATCGAGTGCGAGGTAAGGCAAGTGGATGAGGAAGCGTGCCAGCCGGGGTAGGGTGGGCAGCACAGCGATCGACAACATTCGCTCCTACGTGCTCCTACGACGTTGCGTGAAAACGGTTCCTCTCAGATGACGACAATTTTTTCTGAAAATGTCGGAAAGCATTCGCGACATGCGGTTATGTGATGCGGGTTCTGTTGGTGCGATGCCGCATTCAAAAACGATATAGCTCGCTCCCAACAATTCATTGGATATGACACGGCGCGCCTGCCTATGCTCGCTTCGAAGTTGATCCATGACAGTTCGTGACACAACGGCAGCAGCCGGCAACACGAAGCCCTGGAGCGCCAACTGATGGCGTGGCGGTACCGGAGAAAAAATCCGGAACCGATTTCATCGGGGCAGCAGCACGCAAGCGCCTGAGAAAGCTACTCCTTGCGACGGGACGTGAGCTCAATCGATACGCTCCCCAGCATTTCATTCGCCACTAATGTTGGTCCAAATCAGGAGGATTTATGTCCAATCGCACCCCTTTCGCTGCGACCTGGCAGAAGTCGCGCGCGCTACTCGCGTCGCAGACTTCATCCATTCGCTCGATCCGATTCAGAGTGATTAAACAACTGTCGCTGTTTGCGGCGACAGCGTTCCTGCTTGCAGGACCTGCCTTCGCCCAACTTCCACCGGCCCAGCAAGTCGCGGACCAGATCCGGATCGGCTGGAATGTGGGCAATACCATGGAGGCCATCTGCGGCGAGACCGCCTGGGGAAATCCCGCGATCACGCAGCAACTCATCACCTCGGTGAAAGCTGCCGGCTTCAACGCCATCCGCATTCCGGCCGCTTGGGACTGTCACGCCAACCAGGCGACACAGACCATCGACGCCGCTTGGATGGCGCGCGTCAAACAAGTAGTGGACTACGCGTACAACCAGGACATGTACGTGGTTCTGAACATCCATTGGGATGGCGGCTGGCTCGAAGAGCATCCTCTTTACTCGTACCAGGTCGCGAATAATCAGAAACAGCGCGCCTATTGGACCCAGATCGCCAACACCTTCCGCAACTACGACCAGCGCGTGCTGTTCGCCGGCACCAACGAAGTCCACGCCAACTACGACACGCCGACCAC
>CBFGMR010000065.1:0-7941 GCA_965650035.1 uncultured Pseudoxanthomonas sp. | reverse complement strand
GACCGCGACGTGGTCTGCCACGCCAGCGCCTGGGACATGAACATGGCCGGCGACGTGCGCACCAAGATGTGCATCAAGCCCAACGAGGAAGACTTCACCACCATCTACCACGAGTTGGGCCACGTGTATTACTACCTGGCCTACAACAAGCGTCCGCCGTTGTTCCAGAGCGGCGCCAACGACGGTTTCCACGAAGCCATCGGCGACACCATGGTGCTGGCGATGACGCCCAAGTACCTCAACTCGATAGGCATGGTGGATACGCCGCAGCAGGGCAACGAGGCGTTGATCAATTCGCAGATGCGCATGGCCCTGGCCAAGGTGTCGTTCCTGCCGTTCGGCCTGATGATCGACCGCTGGCGCTGGGGCGTGTTCGACGGCTCCATCAAGCCCGACCATTACAACCAGGCCTGGTGGGAACTGAAGGCCAAGTACCAGGGCGTGGCTCCGGCGACGCCGCGCGGCGAGGACTTCTTCGATCCCGGCGCCAAGTACCACGTGCCGGGCAACACGCCTTACACCCGCTATTTCCTCTCGCACATCCTGCAGTTCCAGTTCTACAAGGGCCTGTGCGATGCCTCCGGCTTCAAGGGTCCGCTGTATGAGTGCACCTTCTATGGCAACAAGGTGGCGGGACAGAAGTTCTGGGCGATGCTGGAAAAAGGTTCAAGCCAGCCCTGGCAGGCCACGCTGAAGGAGCTGACCGGCAGCGACAAGGCCGACGCGGCGGCGG
The DNA here is from genome assembly GCA_965650035.1 of uncultured Pseudoxanthomonas sp. GTDB lineage: Bacteria > Pseudomonadota > Gammaproteobacteria > Xanthomonadales > Xanthomonadaceae > Pseudoxanthomonas_A. The sequence continues at coordinate 7,208 of CBFGMR010000065.1, read as the reverse complement.
TGCTGGAATATTTCGGCCCGCTGCAGACCTGGCTGAAGCAGCAGAACGAGGGCAAGACCTGTGGTTGGCCCGCGCCGGCAACGGCGTCCGCAGCGCCCAGGCCGAAACCGGCCAAGGGCTGACCAAGTAGGTCGGGGCTACGCCCCCGACGCCGTCGGCCATATCCAATCCATGCTTGTCGGGGGCGTAGCCCCGACCTACGGACCTAACGTCGGGGGCGTAGCCCCGACCTACGGTCGACCGCAACTGTTAAATTGACGTACCGCGTCCTCTGTGACGGACGATATTCCCGCCGGAAGGAACCTGCCGATGAAATCGAACCTCCTGTTTCCTGCCGTCGCATGCGCATTGGCCATGGCGATGGCGATTCCCGCACCTGCCGCCTGGGCCGCGCAAAGCGTGCCCGGCGAGCGCAGCAAGACCGCTCCTGTGCTGGTGGCGCCGAAGTGGCGCAACGAGGCTTTCCCCTCGCAATCAACTACCCGCCTGCAGTACCAGGAAATCGCGGTCTCGCGGATCCTGAAGGTGCAGCAGTACAACCAGTCCCGACGCATCAAGCCCGCCCAGGTCGGCATTGGCCGCGCGGCTTCCAGCGAAGGCGTAGTTGCGAAGCTGCCCGCGTTGAAGTGGGTCGCGATGCGCGATGGGAGTTCGGTGGCCCGTATCGAGGTCGGCTCGCCGATCGCCCTGGGCATACGTGTGGGCCTGCAGATAAATGCGCTGGACGCGCGCGCGGAGCTGCGCTTCGCCGGCTCCGACGAACCGTCGCGCATCGTGTCGGTGATGACTGGCGCTGAAATCCGGAAGCTTGCCGATGCGCGCGGAATCTTCTGGACGCCCGGAACCGATGGCGAGCGCCAGATCATCGAGCTCTACCTGCCCGCACGCGCGTCCCGCAACTCGGTGAAAATGCAGGCGCCGGAACTTTCCCATCTGCTCGCCAACAGTCGCAACGATTTCAAGATCATCGAAAAAATCGGCGAATCGGGCAGCTGCAATGTGGATACCGCCTGCCGCGTCGCCGAACTGGGGCCCAACTTCGTCAGCGCCAAGAACGCCGTTGCGCATATGCTTTTCACCTACAGCACCGGCGTGAGCTACATCTGCACCGGCACGCTGCTGGCCGACACGGTGGCCGCTACCCAGATTCCGTATTTCTATTCGGCCAACCACTGTTTCGCGGGCGGCTCGGACGGAGTTCCGGTGCAGAATTTCCAGACCGTCGCCAACACTCTCAATACCTACTGGAAATACGAAGCGACTTCGTGCGGCAGCGGCGTGCAGGCCGCCAAAGTGCTGCTGGCCGGTGGTTCGGACTATCTCTATTCCAACGCCAATACCGACGCCATGCTGCTGCGGCTCAAGAACGCCCCGCCCGCCGGCTCGGAATTCTCCGGCTGGGACTCCGCCGCGCTGGCTCCCTCCAGCTCGATCATCGGTATCCACCACCCCAGCGGCGACGCCAAGAAGGTGTCTTTGGGCCAGCAGATTTCCAGCGACTCGTCGTTGATCACCGTGGGCTGGTTGAGCGGCACTACCGAGGGCGGCAGCAGCGGCTCGGGTTTGTTCACCACCGATCCCGGCGGTTATCGGCTGCGCGGCGGCCTGTATGGCGGCAACGCTGCGTGTTCGAACAGCGGTTCGCTTTCCAACACCTTGAATCGCGATTTCTACTCGCGCTTCGACGTCGTCTTCCCCAACATCAGCCAATACCTGTCGCCGCTATCGGGCACTCCGATACGCATGAACGATTCCCATCCTTTGACCCATTCCAGCGCCAGCCCTGCGGCACCTGCGGCGCAGGCCGCTTCCGCGGCCCCGGTTGTTCCCGCAGGCATGGCCTTGCCGCCCCGCGCACGCGAGCGAGGTCAGCTGGAACGTTGATTCCGTTGTCCGCCGACCGCCCGCAAAGGCGGTCGTGCGAGGCACGATTCAGGGTTTGGCGGCTGCCATGCCCGACTCCAGCCGCGCTTCGAATTCCTCGAAACTGCCGCCAAGCGCCGCCGCTTCGCCCAGTGCGGCCTCCTTCAGCGCGTCGGAATACTTCAAACGCACCGGCGTGCCGTGTGCCTCATGCAATCGCGCGGCACGCTTGATCATCGCCAGCATGTGCGCCGCGCTTTCCGAAGTGCCGGCGATGCGTCCGTCCATGCCCAGCACCCATTCGCCGTCCTGGCGCACTATGCCGGCCAGCAGCCGACCCTCCTGATCGCGCAACTCGGCGTGAGGTTCGATCGACGATCCTATCGGCGATCCCGGCGACTTGCCGGTGCGCACCTTGGCGGCGCTGCGCTTCTTCGCCTCGCGCCTGGCTTTGGAGTTGATCGACATGAATTGGCTACGGAAGAATGAAGGGGAGACAGCGGCGGCGATAGCTACGAACGATCCGTCAAAGCTGATCGGGGGGCTCTACCGGAACGATTTCCTGCGGGCACGCCGGCTGCCGTTTGCAGACATTGCGCTCCCAGCGCCAGAACGTCCAGCCGAGCAGGGTCAATGAAGCGCTGCCCAGCGCCAGATGGAAGGGATTGTGGCTGAGCCACGGCGACATGGCGCCGGACACCAGTGCCGCCACCACCAGGCTGGTGAAGGCCTGCAGTGAGGAAGACGAGCCGCGGTGATGCGGATACATGTCCAGGATGGACAGCGTCAGGATGGGGAACACCAGTGCCACGCCCACGCCGGTCAGGAACAGCGGCATGACCGCCCACGGGATGGTGAACGGATCGGCGAAAGCGCTATAGGCGATATGCGTGACCGCGCCGACTCCGCCCACGGCGAAACCTATCGCGGTCAAGCGGTCGCCGTGCATCCGCCCTGCCGCGCGTCCGGACAGAAAAGAACCCACCACCATGCCGCCGATGGTAGGGATGAACAGCCAGGCGAAATCGCGTTCGCCCAGATGCAGATGCTGCATCACGAACACCGGCGCCGAGGCGATGTACAGAAACATGCCGGCGAAGTTGAACGAGCCCGCCGCCGCCAGCCGCTGGAAGCGCGGATTGAGGAAAATGGCCGCGTAGTCGCGCACCAGGCTGCGCGCGACCAGCGGCGCGCGCGACGCAGGCGGGTTGGTTTCGGGAAACCAGAACCAGGTGGCCAGCAGCAGCACCGCCGAGAACGCGGTCAGGAACCAGAAAATCACCGGCCACTGCCCCCAACCGAGTATCCAGCCGCCGACGATCGGCGCGATGGCCGGCGCGATGCCGAACAGCATCGACACCTGGCTCATCAACCGCTGCGCATCGTCGCCATGGAAGAGATCGCGGATGGCCGCGCGCCCGACGATCTGTCCCGCACCCGCCGACAAACCCTGCAGCGCGCGGAACACCAGCAGTGTCGGCAGATCCTGGGCCAGCGCGCAGCCGACCGACGCCAGAGTGAACACCACCATGCCGCCGATGATCACCGAACGCCGGCCGATGGCGTCGGACAAGGGCCCATGCACGATGCTCATGGCGGCATAGGCGATCAGGTAGACGCTGATGGTCTGCTGGATCGCCAGAGGGCCGACGTTGAGCTGCGCACCCATCTGCAGGAACGCCGGGAAGATGGTGTCGATGCAGAACGGGCCCAGCATGGACAGGCCTGCGAGCAGCCAGGTGAGGCGGCGGGTGGAGGAAGTACCAGTCACCGGACCAGCAGCCTTGCCAGAGTGGGAAGTTGGGTCATTCACAATCGCCCTGACAAAGAGCGGCCAGTTTAGGCCAAAGTCCCCATATAAATGGCGATGCGCCTTGTAGAGCCGAGCTTGCTCGGCTGCTCTTGCGGAGTGCAAAGCAGCCGAGCAAGCTCGGCTCTACAACGCCAATCCGGTGTTATGGGAGGTTATAATCGCCCGGCAGCACGCAGTGGAAGAAGCGGCCCGCCCTGGGGCATGGCCGCTGCCGAAGGCGCAACGCCCGTAATCGCTCAGGCCAGTGACCGCCGCGTGCACACACTCTGGAGAGATCGGCAGAATGCCGGCGCCGAAGGGGCAAGAAGGGACCGAGGGAAGCATTCCTCGCGATCGCTTCCAAACTCTCAGGCAGAAGGACAGAGGGGCGCCCCACGTGCGGCTTCGCGCGTGCAGCTCTTGATCGAGCCCTTTCGGACGTCCCCGACATGTCAAAGACACCCACGCCCTCCCTGCGCGACCTCGAGCACCACTCCGCTTTCGTCGAGCGCCACATCGGCCCCAACGACGCCGAGATCGCGCACATGCTGCAGGCCATCGGCCACGATTCGCTGGACGGCATGACCGATGCCATCGTGCCCGGCAACATCAAGTCGCCTGCGCCGCTGGCACTGCCCGAAGCCATCACCGAAGTCGAAGCGCTGGCCAAGATCCGCGCTATCGCCGACAGGAACGAAGTCTTCCGCAGCTTCATCGGTCAAGGTTATTACGGCACGCATACGCCCAACGTGATCCTGCGCAACATCCTGGAGAACCCGGCCTGGTACACGGCCTACACGCCCTACCAGGCGGAAATTTCGCAGGGCCGTATGGAAGCGCTGATCAACTTCCAGACCCTGGTCGCCGACCTCACCGGCATGGAAATCGCCAACGCCTCGCTGCTGGACGAAGCCACCGCCGCTGCCGAAGCGATGACGTTGGCCAAGCGTTCTGCGAAGTCGAAGTCCAGCGTGTTCCTGGTCGCTGGCGACACGCATCCGCAGACGCTGGAAGTGCTGCAGACCCGCGCCGAGCCGCTGGGCATCACCGTCGACATCGTGCGTTCCACCGATGCCTTCCATGAAAAGCTGAGCGCCGGCAATTACTTCGGGGTGATGGTGCAGTACCCCGCCTCCAGCGGTTGGGTCGAGGAATGGGGCCGCGATGCCGATGCCATCCACAGCCACCAGGCACTGTTCGTCGTCGCCACCGACCTGCTGGCGCTGACCCTGCTCAAGCCGCCGGGCGAGATGGGCGCCGATATCGTGATCGGCAACTCGCAGCGCTTCGGCGTGCCGTTCGGTTTCGGCGGCCCGCACGCGGCCTTCATGGCCTGCCGCGACGCCTACAAGCGCAGCATGCCCGGCCGCCTGATCGGCGTGTCGGTGGATGCCGAAGGCAAGCCCGCCTACCGCCTCACCCTGCAGACGCGCGAACAGCATATCCGTCGTGAAAAAGCCACTTCCAACATCTGCACCGCACAGGTGCTGCTGGCGGTGATGGCGTCGATGTACGCGGTCTACCACGGTCCCGAAGGCCTGACCCGCATCGCCAGCCGCGTCGCCCGCCTGACCGCGATCCTTGCCGAAGGCTTGCGCGGCCTGGGCTACCCCGCGCTGCACGCCACCGCTTTCGACACGCTATGCGTGGAGCCGGGCGATGCGCGCGAGGCGATTCTGGCGCGCGCGCGCGCCGCCCGCATCAACCTGCGCGTGCGCGGCAATGGTTCGCTTTGTATTTCGCTGGATGAAACCACCACGCGTGCCGAGGTGGAAGCGCTGTGGAGCGTGTTCGCCGGCGACGACACCGCGCTGCCGTCGATCGATGCGCTGGACGCCGCCGCGCCGTCACTGATTCCCGAAGCGCTGCGCCGCACCAGCGCTTTCCTCACCCACCCCGTGTTCAATACCCATCACAGCGAACACGAAATGCTGCGCTACATGCGCACGCTGGCGGACAAGGACCTGGCCATGGATCGCACCATGATCCCGCTGGGTTCATGCACCATGAAGCTCAACGCCACGGCGGAAATGATTCCGGTCACCTGGCCGGAGTTCGGCAATATCCATCCGTTCGCGCCGGCTGCGCAGACCACCGGCTACAAGCAGCTGATCGACGAGCTGGAGGCCATGCTGGTGGAATGCACCGGCTACGACGCAGTCAGTCTGCAGCCCAACTCCGGCGCGCAGGGCGAATACGCCGGCCTGCTGGCGATCCGCGCCTACCACCGCTCGCGCAACGAAGGCCACCGCGACATCTGCCTGATTCCCGAATCCGCGCACGGCACCAACCCGGCCTCCGCGCAGATGTGCGGCATGCAGGTGGTGGTGACCAAGTGCGACGCCAACGGCAATGTCGACGTCGAGGACATCCGCAAGCAGGCGGAGAAATATTCCGATCGCCTCGCCGCCTTGATGATCACCTACCCGTCCACGCACGGCGTGTTCGAGGAAGACATCGTCGCCATCTGCGAAATCGTGCATGCGCACGGCGGCCAGGTGTACACCGACGGCGCCAACATGAACGCGCTGGTCGGCGTTGCGAAACCCGGCAAGTGGGGTTCGGACGTCTCCCACCTCAACCTGCACAAGACCTTCTGCATCCCCCACGGCGGCGGCGGCCCGGGCGTCGGCCCGTGCGCGGTGAAGTCGCATCTCGCACCATTCCTGCCGCGGGAACTACCTCTTCCCCCGCTTGCGGGGGAAGGTGCCCGAAGGGCGGATGAGGGCGCTCTTCGCAATGAAGTAGGCATGGTCAGCGCCGCCAGCTTCGGCTCGGCTTCCATCCTCCCCATCTCCTGGATGTACATCACCCTGATGGGCACCGCCGGCTTGCGCAAGGCCACCCAGGTCGCGCTGCTCAACGCCAACTACATCGCCAAAAAGCTCGCCCCGCACTACGAGACGCTGTACACCGGCCGCAACGGCCTGGTGGCCCACGAATGCATCCTCGATCTGCGTCCGCTGAAGGATGCCACCGGTATCGGCGCCGAGGACGTGGCCAAGCGCCTGATCGATTTCGGCTTCCACGCGCCCACCTTGAGCTTCCCGGTCGCCGGCACACTGATGGTGGAGCCGACCGAAAGCGAATCGCAGCATGAGCTGGACCGTTTCATCGACGCCATGATCGCGATCCGCAACGAGATCCGCGCCGTGGAAGACGGCCGCCTGGACCGCGAGGACAACCCGCTCAAGCATGCGCCGCATACCGCCACCGCGGTCATGGCCAGCGAATGGACGCACGCTTACCCGCGCGAGCTGGCGGCGTTCCCGCTGGCCACGCTGAAACTGCAGAAGTACTGGCCGCCGGTCGCCCGCGTGGACAACGTACACGGCGACAAGAACGTGTTCTGCAGCTGCATCCCGATCAACGATTTCGCCGGAGAGATCGAGGCGTTCAGCGAGCCGGATGTGATGTAAGCCTGCGGCCTACGCTGCGAGCAAGAAGAGACCCCGCGATGCGGGGTCTTTTCTATTGTTCTCAGCTCTTGGCTTTTCGCCGTTGCTCTGCCTCCTCCCTTGCGCGCAGCGCAGGGGAGGATTGAGGAGGGGTG
>CBFGMR010000064.1:0-8469 GCA_965650035.1 uncultured Pseudoxanthomonas sp. | reverse complement strand
TGGGGCGGTAGCTCAGCTGGGAGAGCGCCACGTTCGCATCGTGGAGGTCAGGGGTTCGATCCCCCTCCGCTCCACCAGGACAACAAAAAGGGCTGCGGTTTTCCGCAGCCCTTTTTCTTTTGCAGTCGGTTCCCGGTCAGAACTTGTAGGTCAGCCCCAACAGGAAGCTCCGGCCCCACTCGATGTATTCCAGCGGACGATCCTTGCTGCCGGCGTAGGTGCGATAGGCCTCGTTGGTCAGGTTGCTGGCCTGCAGCAGCAGGGACAGACCGCTGAGCGAACTTCCTTCGCTGAAGGTGTAGCTGATCTGCGCATCGGTGATGTTTTCGCCAACGACGTAGCGCAAGGTACGGTTGCCGTTGAAGTTGCCGATTTCTCCGATGAAGTCCGAACGACGACGCTGGTTGACACGCGCTTCGAAACCGTTCTTTTCGTAATAGACCGTCAGGTTGTAGATGCGCTTGGACAGGCCCGGCAGGTCGATGTCGCCGCTGCCCACGCTGGAGGCGCTTTCCGGGTCGCGGATCTTGATGTCGCTGTCGTTGAAGGTGGCGCTGGCCACCACGCCGAAACCGCTCAAGGCATCGCTGAACATATCGAACGGCAAGGAACCGGTGAGCTCCAGGCCTTGCAGCATGCCGCCTTCGCCGTTCTGAGGGGTGGTGAGCTTGCCGATCGGATTGACCTCGACTCCGGCGATGGGAGCGAAGCCGGCCGTGTACTCGGACAGGTCGTAGAACGGGTCGTCTTGCGTATAAATGTACGACTTCAGATCCTTGTAGAAGTAGGCAGCCGCTATATAGGCCCTGGTTCCAAAATATTTTTCATAGGATATATCGAATGCGTAGGCACGCCACGGATCAAGCGTGGGGTTGCCGCCATTGGCGAAGCTGTCGCGCAGACCGGTCTCAACGTTCGCGGCATCCGAAGCCGTCACCTCGAGCGAGGCACGCAACTGATCCACGCGCGGACGCGCTACCTGTTTTGCGAGAGCGACGCGCAACGTCTGATCGTTGGCGAAACCGAAGACCAGATTCATGCTCGGCAGCACGTCGGTGATGGTCTTTCCCAGATGGATCGGCAGCGGGTCGCTGCCGTTGGAAAGGCGGATCGCATCGGAGGATTGATCGACACGCTGGATCTGCACGCCCACATTGCCGCGCACATTGACGTCGCCCCATTCGGTGTCGATGTTGCCACGCAGGTAGGCGGTGGTGGTTTCCTCGTTCACGTCCCAGGACTTGGCGACCAGATACGGGAACGCCGTGGCGCTCGGTTCAAAGGTCATGTAGCGAGCAACCGCGCCTGGAACGCTCCAAGCGGGGATATAGCCGATGCCGGCGAAACCGAGATCGACCGGATCATATTGCAAGTCCGACTCGATGGCCGTGATGCCCTGGGGGCCAAGGTTGATGTTGCCCTCTGGTTGGCGCTTGTTCTTTTCGCGTTCGGCGTAGTTCAGGCCGAAATCGATGTCCGAGAAAAACTTGGTCCAACCCGGCGCAGGCAGCGAAACGGCCAGCTTGGCGGTTTTCAGTTCATCGACCACCTTCGGCACCTTGCCGTAACCGGAGCCGTAGATCGTGCCAGTCAGAAATAGCGAATCCGGGTCCGAATAGTCACGGCCCGGGTTCAACTGCGAGAAGCCGTTGTTCCTGATCTGCAGTTGCAGAGTGTCGAGCTGCGGCGCCGGCAGCATCTGGGTGTTGTTCTCGAGATTGAGCTCGTCGCGTTTGGCGCGCGACCAACCGATGTCGGCGACGATGCGCGCCTGGCCGACGGTGAAGTCGTTGTTCCAGCCGAAAGCGTTGATCTCGTCTTCGCGACGGTTGTACATGCCGCGCACCAGCGGGTACACATTGGCCATGGTGCCGCCGGTGAATGTGTTGTTGCCGTTGATGGCCGGATTGGTGACGGCCAAGCGGCCAAAGCCACCGTTGTAGTCGCCGATATGGACCTCAAGCTGATTGGCGGTGTCCACCTGCTCGGCCGAGGAATGGAACATGTCCAACGTGCTGGTCCAGGCATTCGAAGGACGGTACTGCAGCGTGGCCATCAGGCCGGTGCGGGTCTGCTCGCCGGTGCGGCGCAACGCCTTGATGCCGTCCGAGTAGAAGGTGCCGGCAGGCACTCCTGGACGCCAGTTGTCGCCGATGGCTTGCCAGGGTTCGTACAAGCCGACCTGGTTTTCCTGGATGGGCGTATCGGAATAGGAGAAACCCAGCGCGACGCCGAAGGTATTGTCGGCGAACTGATCGATGTAGCTGATGTTGTAGCGGGAGCCGGTCGCATCCTTGTTCGCCGCCGAACCCAACGAGTTGCGTTGGCCGCGGATGCCGACGATGGCCGCGGGTCCGCCATAACTCAGCGGACGCACGGTTTGCATGTCGATCGTGCCCGACAGACCCTGGCCGATGAGGCCAGCGTCAGGAGTCTTGTACACGGTCACGCCGCTGACCAGTTCGGAGGGGTACTGGTCGAATTCCACACTGCGGTTGTCGCCGGTGCTGACCATCTCGCGACCGTTGAGCGTGGTGGTGGAGAAGTCCGGCGACAAGCCGCGCACGCTGATCACCTGTGCACGGCCGGCGACACGCTGCGCAGCCAGGCCGGGCAGGCGGCCGATGGATTCGGCGATGCTGACATCCGGCAGCTTGCCTATGTCTTCGGCCGTGATCGCCTCGACGATGGAGGTGGAGTCGCGCTTGACCGAGATCGCGCCCTCGATGCCGGCGCGGATACCGGTCACCGTGATCCGGTCGAGCTCTGTCGCGTCGGTGCTGGCCGGTTGCGGTGTTTGTTCCGCAGTTTCTTCAGTCGATTGTGCATAGGCACTCGTGGCGCTCAGTGTCATCGCGGACACCAAGGACACGCTCAGCAGATTGCGCTTGAGCTTTACCATCTCCCCTCCACTCCCATGGTTGGTTTTCTAGTTTTGAAAGGCCGGCGATTCGCCATTTCGGCATTCGCCCGGACCAGTACGTCCGGTTACGCAGACCGTTCCCGATACGTGCGGCAATGGTAGTCGTGGCGTTCCCCGCACAACTTATGTTGCATACGTATTCATGGCGTCCGAGCGGAGTTATGCGGGGAAAACGTCATCGGCTGCTGCTTCAGGAAACCGGTTTCATCGTCTTCGCGGGCCATTGCCACGTCGCTATCGCGCTTGCCACATCGATTGTGCTGCAATGCAGCAAATAAAAACCGGCTGGCTACCCATCAAGTTCCGCGCCGCTTCAACGCGATCCGCGAATCAATGGGTATCAGCGTAGAACACGCCTCGTGCCGGCAACCGCAGGAGATCTCCGTCAAGACTTCCTTCGACCAATCCGTGGCTACTGATGGCTCGCGCATGGATGCCGGCCGGAACCGGCCATTCCACTGTTTCCGCGGAGAGATTGAAGACCGCCAGCAAACGCTGGCCATTGAATTCGCGGGTAAACGCGAGCACCGGTTCGGGCGTATCGAAGAATTCGATGCCTCCCCATTGCAACGCCGGCATGGTCTTGCGCCAATGCAGGAAAGCGCGCGTGGCATTGAGCGTGGATGCGGGATCGCTCTCTTGCACTTCGACGGCCAATGCGCGATGCGTATCGGCGACCGGCAGCCACGGCTGTCCGGAAGTGAAACCCGCATGCGCTCCGCTGGTCCACGGCATGGGCGTGCGGCATCCATCGCGGCCCTTGAAGGTCGGCCAGAACGTCTTGCCGTACGGATCCTGCAATGCTTCGTAAGGCACGTCCGCCTCGCCCAGACCCAGTTCTTCGCCCTGGTACAGGCATACCGAGCCGCGCAGCGAGCACACCAGAGCGACCAATTGCCTGGCCAACGCATCGGTCGCTCCCGCGCCACCCCAGCGGGTGACGGCGCGCTGCACATCGTGATTGGAAATGGCCCAGCAAGGCCAGCCATCGGCCATTTTCCCTTCCAGATCCTCAGCGGTGACGCGTATGTAGGCGGCGGTGAAATCGTCGGTCAGCAGTTCGAAGCTGTAGCCCATGTGCAGGCGTTTGTCGTTGACGTATTCGCCCATGGTGGCAAGCGAGTCCTCCGACGATATTTCGCCCAGGCTCGTCGCCTGCGGGTAACGGTCCAGCAAAGCGCGCAGCCTTTCCAGAAACACCAGGTTCTCGGGCTGCGTATTGTTGTAGTAGTGGTATTGGAAGGCGTACGGATTGTCGGGACTGAAGCCGCGCCCTACCCGCTTTTCGACGGGCTTGGGCGGGTTGTCGCGCAATTGCGGATCATGGAAACAGAAGTTGATCGCATCCAGCCGCAGACCGTCCACCCCTTTCTTCAACCAGTACTCCACGTTGTCCAGCGTGGCCTGCTGGACGGCAGGGTTGTGGAAATTGAGGTCCGGCTGCGAAGAAAGGAAATTGTGCAGGTAGTACTGGCCGCGCCGCGGTTCCCAGCGCCAGGCCACGCCGCCGAACAACGACATCCAGTTGTTGGGAGGACTGCCGTCCGGTTTGGCGTCGGCCCATACGTACCAGTCGGCCTTGGGGTTGTCGCGGCTCTCGCGGCTTTCCTTGAACCACTCGTGCTCGACCGAACAGTGGCTCAGCACCTGATCGATCATCACCTTGATGCCCAGCCCGTGCGCCTTGGCCAGCAAACGGTCGAAATCGTCCAGGTTGCCGAACAACGGATCCACGTCGCGGTAGTCGGCGATGTCGTAGCCGAAGTCTGCCATCGGCGATTTGAAGAACGGCGAGATCCAGATGGCGTCCACGCCCAGGCTGGCGATGTAATCCAACTTGTCCACGATGCCCGGCAGGTCGCCCACGCCGTTGCCGTCGCTATCCATGAAGCTGCGCGGATAGATCTGATAGATCACCGCGCCGCGCCACCAACGATTGTTCGCCATCCTCATCCCCGACATTGGAATTGCGATCCTGCCTTGTCCGCACAACGGGCGCCACTATTCCATGTCGCGCACCCGCAGGCATTGACCTCGTCGGCACGCCCGCCATGAATACGTATGCAGGCAAGCGCGTGCATGTGTGCCCATCGCTTGCGGTTGGACGGCAGAAAGCGCGTCGATAATCAACAAGGAGCGGGGAATACAGGGCTTTTCATGAAATCGCGGGGATCGGCACCGCTATGCGAGCGACGGTATCGTAACCATGGAATGTTTGCAGTGCAGCATGGTTTCCAACCTCATTGCCTGCAACATGTCGAAGGTCAGGACGCAACGCCATGGGGAAACCGCAGCATGAACAGATCGGGCACGAACAGCAAACCGCAGCTTTCGTTCTGGCAGATATGGAACATGTGCTTCGGTTTCTTCGGCATCCAGTTCGCCTTCGCTCTGCAGAACGGCAGCATGAGCCGCATCTTCCAGACCCTGGGCGCGAAGATGGACGACCTGGCCATCCTGTGGATCGCCGCGCCGATGACCGGGCTGCTGGTGCAACCCATCATCGGCTACTACTCCGACCGTACCTGGACCCGGCTGGGCCGCCGCCGTCCCTACTTCCTGGTCGGCGCCATTCTCACCACGCTCGCATTGTTCGTGATGCCGAACTCGTCGGTGCTGTGGTTCGCGGCCATCATGCTGTGGCTGCTGGATGCGTCGATCAATGTGTCCATGGAACCGTTTCGGGCCTTCGTCGGCGATCAGCTGCCGCCCGAGCAACGCACGCGTGGTTATGCGATGCAGAGTTTCTTCATCGGCGCCGGTGCGGTGGTGGCCTACTTGTTGCCGGAGATGCTCACCCGACTAGGCGTCGCCAACACCGCTGCAGCGGGCGAGATTCCACCCAGCGTGCGCCTGTCGTTCTACATCGGCGGCGCCGTGCTGATCTGTGCGATGGGCTGGACCATCTTCCGCACCCGCGAATATCCACCTGAACAATTGCAAGGTTTCGACGATGCGGAACCCGAGGCCGTCGATGCTCCGGTACCAGTGTCCAACGCACGATTGGCGGTGGAAGTAGCGTCGTTCACCGTTCCCGCGGCGATCCTGGCCTTCTGTATCCGCCACTACGCATGGGACAAGTCGCTCTATCTGCTGGCGGCCGGACTGGTGGTTTACGCACTGTTGCTGTTGGTCACTTCCGGTGGAAGGCGCGGAGGCGGCCTGGGCGAGATCATCCACGATGTACGCAACATGCCATCAACCATGCAGAGGCTGGCGGTGGTGCAGTTCTTCTCGTGGTTCGCCTTGTTCGCAATGTGGATCTACACCACTCCCGCGGTGACTTCCCTGCACTTCCATAGCTCGGACACCACTTCCATCGCCTATAACGAGGGTGCGGATTGGGTGGGTGTGCTATTTGCCGCCTATAGCGGATTCTCGGCGATAGCGGCCTTCGGCCTGGCCCCCTTGTCGCGCCGCATCGGCTTGCGCGCCACGCACCTGGTCTGCCTGCTGATCGGAGGTTTGTCGTTCATCGCTTTCAACTTCATCCGCGACCCGCATTGGCTGTTGCTTCCCATGGCCGGCATCGGCATCGCCTGGGCCGCGATCCTGGCGATCCCTTATTCGCTGCTCAGCGGCGCGGTGCCGGCGAAGAAGATGGGCGTGTACATGGGCATCTTCAACTTCTTCATCGTCATACCCCAACTGGTCGCCGCCAGCCTGCTGGGTTTCCTGCTGAAAACCTTCTTCGACAACCAAGCGATCAATGCGCTGATGATCGGCGGTGTCAGCCTGATCATTGCAGGCCTATGCGTGTTGATGGTGCGCAAGGAGACCGTCGCATGAGACCGACGCAAACGAAGACGCTCGCCTTTGCAATCCTGTGCGCCGGATTGACGGCTGCAACCAACGCGTGGGCCGCCGACGTCGATGAGTTCTACGGCACCACCGAACCCTTCGCCAGCGAATCCATCTATTTCGTCATGACCGACCGCTTCGTCAATGGCGATCCGTCCAACGACCACCGCGACCAGGGCGGCGACCACCCGACTTTCGATCGACCCACCCCAGGCGCCCCAGCGGGCGAGAGCGACAACATCGGCTACATGGGCGGCGACTTCAAGGGCATCGTGGACAACGCGGGATACATTCGCGACATGGGTTTCACCTCGGTCTGGGTGACTCCGATCGTCGACAATCCCGACGAGGCGTTCACCGGCGGCGACGCCGCCAAGTGGGGCGGCATGTTCACCGATCGCGGCAAGACCGGCTTCCACGGCTACTGGGGCGTCAACTTCTACAAACTGGATGAGCATCTGCCCAGCACAGGCCTGGACTTCGCCGGCTTCACCAAGGCGATGAAGGGACAGAAGCTGGACGTGGTGCTGGACATCGTCGGCAACCACGGCTCGCCGGCTTACAGCATGCCGAAGATGCAGCCGCAGTACGGCAAGCTCTACGACCGCGACGGCAAGCTGGTTGCCGACCACCAGAATCTCGATCCAGTCCGGCTGGATCCGGCGCACAAGCGTTTACACGCCTTCTACAACACCAGCGGCGGGCTCGCCCAGCTGTCGGATTTCAACCAGGATAATCCGGCCGTGCTGGATTATCTGGTGGGCGCCTACGAACAATGGATCGACCAGGGCGCGGCCGCGTTCCGGGTGGACACCATCGCCTGGATGCCGCATTCGTTCTGGAAGAAGTTCGCCAACCGTATCCGCGCCAAGCGGCCCGGCTTCTTCATGTTCGGCGAAGCGTTCAATTACGACGCTGCGACCATCGCCGGGCACACGCTTGACCGCAACGGCCATTACAGCGTGCTGGACTTCCCTCTTCGCGGGAAAATGGCGGCGACCTTCGAGAAGAAAGGTACGGACTTCGCCGAACTGGCCACCGCGCTCTATCTGGAAGACGGCCCTTACGCCAACCCCTACGACCTGGTGACCTTCTACGACAACCACGACATGGCGCGCATGAACGCCAGCGACGAGGGTTTCATCGACGCCAATAACTGGCTGTTCACTGCGCGCGGTATCCCCGCGGTCTACTACGGCTCGGAAACCGGCTTCATGCGCGGCCGCGCCGAACACATGGGCAACCGCAATTATTACGGGCAGGACCGTGTGGACGCCGCAAGCAAGAGTCCCATCCATCCCGCCCTCAAAAGCATCGCCACCCTGCGCCGCGAATCGCCGGCACTGCAACGCGGATTGCAATTCGACCTGCGCATGAAGGGCGACGAGGCGGTCTTCTATCGCGTCTACCAGCACGAAGGCGTCGCGCAGACCGCGCTGGTGCTGCTGAACAAGGGCGATGCGGCCGCAAGCATGCCGGTCAGCGACTATTTGCAGCCCGGCACCTGGCGTGATGGTTTCAGCGGCAGGAAACTGAAGGTAGGCAAGCAGTTGCGTATGGACGTGCCGGCGCACGGCGTGCGCGTGCTGTTCTTCGACCGGCCTTTGACGCGCAAGGATCTGCGCGCGCGCCTGGCCGATTCCATGGCCCGCAAAGATCGTTGATTGTAGGAGCGGGCCCAGCCCGCGCCCAGGCTCTACCGGGAGAGCTTGTAGCGGGCAGGGGCCGCGGCGACAGGGGTAGTA
>CBFGMR010000063.1:0-8886 GCA_965650035.1 uncultured Pseudoxanthomonas sp. | reverse complement strand
TGCATCCGCATCGGCTACCGCGGCGCGGGCACGTTCGAATTCCTGTACGAGAACGGCCGCTTCTACTTCATCGAAATGAACACCCGCATCCAGGTGGAACACCCGGTTACCGAACGCATCACCGGCATCGATCTGGTCTGCGAGCAGCTGAAGATCGCGGCCGGACAAAAACTGTCCATCAAACAGTCGGACATCGTGCTGCGCGGCCATGCCATCGAATGCCGCATCAACGCCGAAGACCCCGATACGTTCGCGCCGAGTCCCGGCCTGATTTCGGGCTTCTATCCGCCGGGCGGCCCGGGCGTGCGGGTGGACACGCACATCTACACCGGCTACCGCGTGCCGCCGAACTACGACTCCATGATCGGCAAGCTGATCGTGCACGGGCCCGACCGCGAAACCGCCATCGCCCGCATGCGCGTGGCATTGAGCGAGATGGTGGTGGACGGCATCAAGACCAATATTCCGTTGCAGCAGTCGATCATGCGCGACACCGGCTTCCAGGCCGGCGCGCAGAACATCCACTACCTGGAGAAGCGGCTGGCCGAGCGGAAGAACAAGACGATCGCGCTGGTGTAGGCGTGTCGGTACAGGGCGCGCTGGTGTACGCGCTGGTGCAAGGATCAGGCCGGGATGTCCGGACCGATCCCGCTTACTTCGATGACGGCTGCTGCGTGCCGCCGAGAGGCCGCGCAGCGATGCTCGAAACGGGGCTGCCCACCACGATGGTTTCCGACGAACCGTCCGGCCACACGATCTTGAACGTGCTGCCGGGCGGCAGCGACGAGAAGGGCACGCCGCTGGTCGCGCGATAAACCGCCGCGACCTGGCCTGCGCCCTTGCTCCTGACTTCTTCGGCGGAATTCACCGAGATCACGGAGATCTGCGTGAGCCCGCGGAATTCCGGCCTGGTGGTTTCGATCACCACGCCGGCCGCCAACGCGGCATATGCCACGAACAGAAGTACCCAGAACACTTTCTTCGCTTTTTGCGCAAAGCCCTTGTGAGTCATTTCGCAACTCCGATATCCGACATGAGGCTGTTCACCATTCCGTTCAAATTGTCCGCTCCCTGCCTGGGCACGCCGGCATCGAGAACGAACGCGTAGAAATCCTGGGAACTGTCGCGCGAACAGATCCCGCCATTGGCGCAGTACGACGTCATCAATACGCTGCCGGGGCTGCAATCGTTGCCAAGGCGGCACGCCGCCAGCAACCAGGCGAGCTCGGAGTATTGCGTACCCGAAATCCTGCCCAGATGGGCCTCCTGGCCGCTTCCCGCGATGCCCATGGCGGGCGAAATCGCGACGTAGGCCTCGGGATCGCCGGATCGCCGTACGCGCTCCACCAGATCCTGTTTGTATTCGTTGCTGCGCGACAAGGGCTCGCCCATCGCCAGCAACGCCGCCTCAGCGGCCAGGCTGCCCGCATGTGCGGCATCGAAACGCTTGGCGCGCAAGGCCGCCAAGGAAAAATCGTCGGCAGGAACGAATCGCACGCAACGCCGGCCGACGCGGTCGCGCGCGTCCGCCATCGCTGCGGTCGAAGAGCCGTTCAATTGCCGGATCGCTTGAGTATCGGCGGCATATCCGGAAGGATTGGCTGCATAGGCAGCGCAGTAATCGAGCACGCGGCTCACCTTCCACAAGGCTTCCGCGTCTCCCGCCGTTTCCCGTGCGCGCAGGCTCTGGACATAGGCGTAGAGGTCACTGGCGCCTTCGAAATCCACACGCGAATCGCTCGGGGATTTTGGAACGTAACCGGAACGCTCGTGCGAAGCCGCAGTGGCGTGTGCCATGCCACCCGCTTCGCTTCCAACGCGCGGGCTCAAGCCAGCCGAATCCACCATGCCGCGATTCCAGGCCACAGCGACCGACAGTCCGGCGACCGCAAGCAGCAAGAACACGGATTTTGTTTTCAACGTGAGCATTAGGACTGCTGGCTGACCATTTTCGCTAGGCGGACCATGACGATCTGAGGGAGGAAGCGGCCGCGTCTTTGGCCTCGATGCGAATCGCCGGCCGGGACCGACGCACGACAATTCGGGGGCCGCACCGTAGTCTAATGCAGACTTCCCGTCCCATGGCGCGGCCGGTTCCTGCGGTTTTCTGAATCGGGCGCACTGTTTTCCCCCCAGCTTTCTTCGACCGAGCGGCAACATGCCTTATCTGGAACTTTCCCTACACTGCAGCGTATCCGACCAGCCGCGCTACGAAAACGCGCTGGAGGATGTAGGTGCGCTTTCGGTCACGCTGCTGGACGCCGATGCCGACACCAGCAACGAGCACGCGATCCTCGAACCCGGCGTAGGCCAGACGCCGCTGTGGCATGCGCTGGTGCTGACCGCGTTGTTTCCCGCAGAAACCAACGCGCTGGCGCTGCTGGCGGCGTTGGAATCGTTCGATCCGGGCCTGGACTGGTCCAACGCCAGCTTCCGCAGCGTGGAGGACCAGGATTGGGAACGCGCGTGGATGGACCAGTACGTACCGCTGCGCTTCGGCGCGCGCACCTTCATCGTGCCGTGGAATCAGGCGCTTCCCGAAGAAGCGGACCACGCCGATGCGGCGGTCGTGCGGCTGGACCCGGGCCTGGCCTTCGGTTCCGGCACCCACCCGACCACCGCGCTGTGCCTGCGCTGGCTGGACCGGCTGGCGGGCGAAGGAGAACTGCAGGGCGCGACGGTGCTCGATTTCGGCTGCGGTTCAGGCATCCTGGCCCTGGCCGCACTCAAGTTGGGTGCCGCCAGCGCCATCGGCGTGGACAACGACCCGCAGGCGCTGACCGCCAGTTTCGACAACGCCCAACGCAACGGCGTGGGCGAACGGCTGGCGGTGTACCTGCCAGAGGACGAACCGTCGGCAACCTATCCGGTCGTCGTCGCCAACATCCTCGCCTCGGCCCTGGACGCCCTGGCGGAAACGCTGGCCAAACGCGTCGCGCCAGGCGGGCGCATCGCGCTGTCGGGCATCCTGCACGGTCAGGAAGATGAGCTGCTGGCCCGCTACGCGCCCTGGTTCGGCCGGCTGACCACTGAACAGGAGGGCGACTGGATGCGCATCGAGGGTGTGCGACGCTGAGCCTTGTAGGAGCGGGCCCTGCCCGCGAGCTCTTGGCAAGGTCGCC
This sequence comes from uncultured Pseudoxanthomonas sp., assembly GCA_965650035.1. Classification (GTDB taxonomy): domain Bacteria; phylum Pseudomonadota; class Gammaproteobacteria; order Xanthomonadales; family Xanthomonadaceae; genus Pseudoxanthomonas_A. The sequence goes on along the minus strand of CBFGMR010000063.1, from coordinate 5,764 downwards.
GACGAATGCGATACGTCCGGAAGAGCTCGCGGGCAGGGCCCGCTCCTACAGTCCGCTTCTTGTAGCTGCAATCCCATGATTGAATAGCCGCATGTTCTTTTCCTGCCCGCATTGCCGCGATCTGGTCGCCACCGACCGGGAAACCAATCTGCCGCCCGTCATGTGCCCGCGTTGCAATGGCCGCTTGCGTGCGGACGCGCCGCGTAAAGACATGCCGCGTGAAAAAGCGGCGATCACCTACATTGCCGCGACTGGCGGCGCAGCGGCAAAAAGCGGACCCAGCCTGGCCAGTTTTCTGCAAGGGGCGGCTCCCACGACAACAGAAGCCGATGCGCATGCCGCGCAAGAAGCCGGGGATGACGAACCGGGCGATGCGGTTGAAGCGGCCGTCGATATCGAATCCGTCGCCAGTGCCGTTCCGGACTCACCTGCTGTCGTGGAGCGCGAGGAGATAGACGAGGAGATAGAGAAGAGCGCTGTCGCAACCAATGAAATCGAAACGGAAGCGCCTGAATCCACCGTACCGCCACCCGCCATGCAATACCCTGGACCCAGCTTTGCACGGCAGCGCGCGCGACCCCCGATACCGGCGCGTACCGCGAAGTGGCAATGGGCGGCGCTGGTAGTACTGGCGGCCCTATTGGCGGTTCAAGTACTGGTGGCCGACCGTGCTCGCCTGGCGGCCGATGCGAGTTGGAGGCCTGTAATTATTTCCTTGTGCGCAGCAGCGGGATGTTCGGTGCCCACCTGGCACCAACCCGGTGCATTCGCGATGCTGAGCCGCGATGTGAGTCCTATTCCGGAAACACGGGGCGGCCTGAACGTGCAAGCCACTTTCCGCAACGATGCGCGCTGGCCGCAGGCTTGGCCGGTCTTGTTGTTGTCGTTGTCCGACGCCGACGGCCGCGTGCTCGGTTCGCGCGCTTTTTCGCCGAAAGAGTATCTGGGCGCCGCGGCAACGCAAACGGAACTCGCCCCAGGCCAAAGCGCCCAGATCGCATTGAAGCTGCACGAACCCAACCCCGATGTGGTGGCGTTCTCGTTCGACTTCCGCTAGTTGCGAGCAAAATTATCAACAAAGGGATGCGTCCGTGCAGATCACGCGCTAGACTCCCCTCCCCCCGTCGAAAGCATGACCCGCTCGACGGTTTTTTCCAGCAACGATTTTGGCCAGGGGATCGTCCTTCGTGAATGCCGCCGCTCGCCACGACACCAGCCGTGGCAATCCAAAACCCCCCTTGCGCGAACACGTTGCGCAATCGGTGCGCCGCTACCTGCGCGATCTGGATGGCAGCGATGCGGACGATGTGTACGAGATCGTGCTGCGCGAAATGGAAATTCCGTTGTTCGTCGAAGTGCTGAACCACTGCGAAGGCAACCAGAGCCGCGCGGCGGCCCTGCTGGGCATCCACCGCGCCACTCTTCGCAAGAAACTGAAAGACTACGGGCTGGCCTGAGTTCGCATCGCGCACCGGACCGTCCGCGCACGGCGGTGCTGCGCTGCGGAAGTTATAATTCGCTCCACCTTCCCGCGCCGCCCTCCCCAATGACTTCCGATTCCAAGACCGGCCCTTCCGTGAGAATCAGCCGGGCGCTGTTGTCCGTTTCCGACAAGACCGGCCTGATCGAACTGGCCACCGCGCTGGTCGCCCGCAATGTAGAGCTTCTGTCCACGGGCGGCACCGCCAAGGCATTGCGCGACGCGGGGCTGGCCGTACGCGATGTCTCCGAAGTCACCGGCTTCCCCGAAATGATGGACGGCCGGGTCAAGACCCTGCATCCCATGGTCCACGGCGGCCTGCTGGGGCGCAAAGGCGCCGACGATGCGGTGATGGCCGAACACGGCATCGTCCCGATCGACCTGCTGGTGCTGAACCTGTATCCGTTCGAGACCGTCACCGCCGATCCCGCCTGCACGCTGGAGGACGCAGTGGAGAACATCGATATCGGCGGCCCGGCGATGTTGCGTTCGGCCGCCAAGAATTTCGCGCGCGTGGCTGTGGCCACCGATCCGGCGCAGTATGCCGGCATCATGGAAGAATTGGACGGCAACGACGGCGCGTTGTCGGCCAGGACGCGTTTCGCGCTCTCGGTCGCGGCCTTCAATCGCGTAGCGCAGTACGACGCGGCGATCAGCAACTATCTGTCGGCGGTCACCGATTCCTCGGCGGCGGTGCCGGTACGCAATGAATTCCCCGCGCAGATGAATTCCACCTTCGTCAAGGTGATGGATCTGCGCTACGGCGAAAATCCGCACCAGGCCGGCGCGTTCTACCGCGACCTGGGTCCGGTACCCGGCACGCTGGCCACCTTCGAGCAATTGCAGGGCAAGGAACTGAGCTTCAACAACCTGGGCGATGCCGATGCCGCGTGGGAATGCGTACGCCAGTTCGACGCGCCCGCCTGCGTGATCGTCAAGCATGCCAATCCCTGCGGTGTTGCCGTGGGCGTGGCCTGCGGCGATGCGTACGAATTGGCCTATGCCACCGACCCGACCAGTGCGTTCGGCGGCATCATCGCTTTCAATACCAAACTGGACGCCGCTACCGCCAAGGCGATCCTGGATCGCCAATTCGTCGAAGTGCTGATCGCGCCGGACTACGAGCAAGGCGCGCTGGACTACGCGGCCAAGAAGGCCAACGTGCGCGTGCTGAAGATCCCGCACGGCGCGGGCTTGAACAACTACGACAGCAAGCGGATCGGTTCGGGCCTGCTGCTGCAGTCCTCCGACAATCGCGGCATGTCGCTGGACGAGTTGAAGGTGGTGACCAAGCGCGCGCCGGGCGATGCCGAACTGCGCGATCTGCTGTTCGCCTGGCGCGTGGCCAAGTACGTCAAGTCCAACGCCATCGTCTACGCCCGGGACAACCGCACCATAGGCGTCGGCGCCGGACAGATGAGCCGGGTGGTCAGCGCCAGGATCGCCGGTCTGAAGGCCGAGGAAGCGAAGCTGGTGGTGCCCGGTTCGGTGATGGCTTCCGATGCGTTCTTCCCATTCCGCGACGGTATCGACGCGGCGGCGGCGACGGGCATCAAGGCGGTGATCCAGCCGGGCGGTTCGATGCGCGACAATGAAGTCATCGCTGCGGCGGACGAGCATGGACTGGCGATGGTGTTTACGGGTGTGCGGCACTTCAGGCATTGATTGCTCCCTTCTCCTGCGGGAGAAGGTGGCGCGAAGCGACGGATGAGGGTGCGGCGAGGTCATTGATGTCTGAACCATCTTGACTTCGCCGTACCCTCACCCCAACCCCTCTCCCGGCGGGAGAGGGGCTTTAAGTCACTGGGATCCCGCCTTCGCGGGAGACGAAAAGGGTGAGGCTCAGCATGAAAGTTCTGGTCATAGGCTCAGGCGGCCGCGAACACGCCCTGGCATGGAAACTCGCGCAATCCGAACGCGTCACTGAAGTCATCGTCGCGCCGGGCAACGCCGGCACCGCGACCGAACCCAAATGCCGCAACGCGAATGTGGCAGTGAACAATATCGACGGCCTGCTGACGCTGGCGCGCAACGCGAAAGTGGATGTCACCGTGGTCGGCCCGGAGATCCCGCTGGTGGCCGGCGTGGTGGACCGCTTCCGCGAAGCGGGGCTGCGCATCTTCGGGCCTACCGCCGCTGCCGCGCAGCTGGAAGGCAGCAAGGCCTACGCCAAGGATTTCCTGGCCCGGCACGGGATACCGACCGCGTTCTATTCGGTATTCACCGAGGTAGAGCCCGCATTGGCCTATGTCCGCGGGCAATCGGATAAGAGCGGGGGCGCACCCATCGTGGTCAAGGCCGATGGCCTGGCTGCGGGCAAGGGCGTGATCGTGGCGATGACGCTTGCCGAGGCCGAGGCTGCTGTCATCGACATGTTATCGGGCAACGCCTTTGGCGATGCTGGCGCGCGCGTGGTGATCGAGGAATTTCTGGACGGCGAAGAAGCCAGCTTCATCAGCATGGTCGATGGCGTCACCGCGTTGCCGATGGCCACCTCGCAGGACCACAAGCGTGTGGGCGACGAGGACACCGGCCCCAACACCGGCGGCATGGGCGCGTATTCGCCCGCACCGGTGGTTACGCCCGAGGTGCATGCGCGGGTGATGCGTGAGGTGGTCAATCCGACCGTGCAGGGAATGATCGCCGACGGTATTCCCTTCACCGGATTTCTCTACGCCGGGCTGATGATCGATGCCGCCGGTGCGCCGAAAGTGATCGAGTTCAACGTGCGCTTCGGCGATCCGGAAACACAGCCGGTGATGATGCGCCTGCAGTCCGATCTGCTGGAGCTGGTGGAAGCGGCGATCGACCAGCGTCTGCACGAAACCGAGGTGCGTTGGGATCCTCGTCCTTCGCTGGGCGTGGTGATGGCAGCGCAGAACTATCCGGACGCGCCGCGTCTGGGCGACGTCATCAACAGCTGGGACGTGCCGGATGTAGCCGATACCAAGGTCTTCCATGCCGGTACCCGCATCGAGGGCGATCACGTGGTGACCACCGGCGGGCGCGTGCTGTGCGTCTGCGCGCTGGGCGATACCGTGGCCGACGCGCAGCGGAAAGCGTATGAAGAAGTGTCGGGCATTTCCTGGAGCGGCGAATTCCATCGTCACGACATAGGTTGGCGGGCGATAGCACGCGAGGGTTGAAGCTTTCCTTCTCCCAGCGGGAGAAGGAAAAGCGAATCTGGTAGTCTCCGCGCATCCAAGGAGCCTGCATGTCGAACCACAGCCAGTTCGCCCTACTGAAACAGCGGCGCTTCCTGCCGTTCTTCGTCACCCAGTGCTTCGGCGCCTTCAACGACAACGTGTACCGGCAGGCCATCATCGGCTTGCTGTTCTACCTGGGCGTAAGTGCGGAAGAGCGGACGCTGTACACCAATCTGGCGCCGGCGCTGTTCATCCTGCCGTACTTCCTGTTTTCCGCCACCGCTGGCCAGATCGCGGAGAAGCTGGAGAAATCGAAGCTGATCCGCATCACCACCACGATGGAAATCGTGATCATGTCGCTGGCTGCGATCGGCTTCCTGACCCAGAACATGGTCGTACTGTTGGTCGCCCTGTTCTGCACTGGCCTGCAATCCACGTTGTTCGGCCCGGTGAAGTATTCGATTCTGCCGTCGGTGCTCAAGCCTGAAGAATTGACCGGCGGCAACGGACTGGTGGAAATGGGCACGTCCATTTCCATCCTGGTCGGCATGATCTTCGGCGGCCTGATCTTCAAGCTCGCGGGCGATCAGGGGCCGGTCGTCGCCGCCACCGCCATCGTTGTATTGGCGATCAGCGGCAACCTGGTGAGCCGTGCGATCCCGCGGGCCGAGGCCGGCGCCCCCGATCTGAAGATCAATTGGAATCCCATTCCCGAATCGCTGGCGGTGCTGCGGCTGGCGAAGAAACAGGTAGCGGTGCGCAACTCGATCCTGGGCGTATCCTGGTTCTGGTTCATCGGTACCGTGCTGACTTCCCAGCTGCCGACCTATGCCGAGGTGAACCTGGGCGGTTCGGAGACGCTGTACATCTTCGCGTTGGCGTTGTTCTCCATCGGCACCGGCGTGGGCTCGTTGCTTTGCGAGAAGCTGTCGGCGCGCACGGTTGAAATCGGACTGGTGCCCTTGGGCGCTTTCGGCATCAGCGCCTTCCTGCTGGATCTGTATTTCGCGCGCAGTGGAGCCGCGTCACTGTCGGGCCTGGAAGTCATGCAGTTCATCCGGGCGCCGGGGAGCGTGCGGATCATCATCGACCTGGTCGGCATCGGCCTGTTCACCGGTTTCTTCGTGGTGCCGCTGTT
>CBFGMR010000062.1:0-9317 GCA_965650035.1 uncultured Pseudoxanthomonas sp. | reverse complement strand
CGATCCGCGAAGGCGGCCGCACCGTCGGCGCCGGCGTGGTGGCCAAGATCATCAAATAAGTAAGCCTGCCAACCGGCGATTCGCGTCGCCGGGCAGCAGCGAATGGCGGGCCGAACTTTCGGTCCGCCTTCGCCGTCTGAAGGGTTTGCAACAAATCACAAGTTCCTGAAAAACAAGCGTCAGTAGCTCAACTGGCAGAGCAGCGGTCTCCAAAACCGCAGGTTGTAGGTTCGAGTCCTACCTGGCGCGCCATTTGGAACGCGTAGCCGACGAGTCAATGGCTACGGTCGCAAACAAATAAAGAGTCAGATGAACAGCAAGGTCGAACATTCCAAAGCCGCCGCATCCTCCGCGGGCGACGTCGTCAAATACGCTCTGGCGCTTGCGCTGGTGGTTGCGGGTCTGGTGGCGTGGTGGTGGTTCGCGGGCCAATGGGCAACGCCTTTGCGGGCGCTGGCCGTGGTGGTGGGCCTGGTGCTGGGCGCGGTGGTGTTCCTGGGTACGGCCAAGGGCCGCGATACTCGCGAATTCCTGGTCGAGTCGCGTTTCGAACTGCGCAAGGTGGTCTGGCCGACCCGCCAGGAAGCCCTGCGCATGACCTGGGTGGTGGCCATCGTGGTCGTGATCCTGAGTCTGCTGCTGGGCGGCTTCGACTGGGTCATCCAGTTCGCGCTGAAGCAGTTCTTTACCCTGGGTCGTTGAGGAGAATGTCGCAGTGAAGCGTTGGTATGTCGTACACGCCTATTCGGGTTTCGAGAAGTCTGTAGCGCAGGCGCTGCGTGACCGCATCGTCCGCAACGACATGCAGGAACGTTTCGGCGACGTGCTGGTGCCGACCGAGGAAGTGATCGAAATGCGCGCCGGCCAGAAACGCCGTTCCGAGCGCAAGTTCTTCCCCGGTTACGTGCTGGTGCAGATCGAAACGCATGAAGAAGCGGGTATCCCGCGCATGGACAACGAAAGCTGGCATCTGGTGAAGGAGACTTCCAAGGTCCTGGGTTTTATCGGCGGCACCGCCGACCGTCCGTTGCCGATTCGCGACGAGGAGGCCGATGCGATCCTGCAGCGTGTGCAGGACGGCGTCGAGAAGCCGCGTCCGAAGGTGTTGTTCGAACCCGGCCAGATGGTGCGCGTCACCGAAGGCCCGTTCAACGACTTCAATGGCGTGGTCGAGGAAGTGAATTACGAGAAGAGCCGCCTGCGCGTGGCTGTTCTGATTTTCGGGCGTTCCACCCCGGTCGAACTCGAGTTCGGCCAGGTCGAGAAAGCCTAAAGGCCGGGGGCCGGTTTCGGTTCCCGATTCAAAGCGAAAGGAGGAGTCCCGCAGTCGCAAGACGTGCAGACGCTTGAACTCCAGGAGTAAATCGAAATGGCAAAGAAAGTAGTCGGTTACATCAAACTGCAGGTCAAGGCTGGCCAGGCGAATCCGTCGCCGCCCGTCGGTCCTGCGCTGGGCCAGCGCGGCCTGAACATCATGGAATTCTGCAAGGCGTTCAATGCCGCAACGCAGAAGCTGGAGCCGGGCCTGCCCACTCCGGTCATCATCACCGCCTATTCGGACCGTACCTTCACCTTCATCACCAAGAGCACGCCGGCCAGCGTCCTGTTGAAGAAGGCCGTCGGTATCCAGTCCGGCTCCAAGCGCCCCAACACCGAGAAGGTGGGCAAGGTCACCCGCAAGCAGCTCGAAGACATCGCCAAGGCGAAAGAACCCGATCTGACCGCAGCCAGTCTGGATGCGGCGGTGCGTACGATTGCGGGTTCGGCCCGCAGCATGGGCTTGACGGTAGAGGGCTAAGACGATGGCACAGACCAAACGACAGAAAGCGATCTTTGCCGCGGTCACCCCGGGCAAGGCGTACTCCATTGACGATGCGCTGAAGATCGTCAAGGACAACAGCAAGACCAAGTTCGTGGAAGCCGTCGACGTGGCCGTGCGCCTCGGCGTGGACGCCAAGAAGTCCGACCAGCAGGTGCGCGGTTCCACCGTGCTGCCCGCCGGCACCGGCAAGTCGGTCCGCGTGGCGGTGTTCGCACCGGCCGGCGCCAAGGCCGACGAAGCCATCGCCGCCGGCGCCGAAGCCGTGGGCATGGACGACCTGGCCGAAAAGATGCTGGCTGGCGACCTGAACTACGACGTGGTCATCGCCACGCCGGACGCCATGCGCGTGGTCGGCAAGCTGGGCCAGGTGCTGGGTCCGCGCGGCCTGATGCCGAACCCCAAGGTCGGCACCGTTTCGCCGAACCCGGCCGAAGCCGTGAAGAACGCCAAGTCGGGTCAGGTGCGTTACCGCACCGACAAGGCCGGCATCATCCACTGCACCCTGGGCAAGGCCAGCTTCGACGACGCCTCGCTGAAGAGCAATCTGCAGGCGCTGCTGCTGGACCTGGTCAAGGCCAAGCCGTCGACCGCCAAGGGCACCTACCTGCAGAAGATTTCGCTGAGCTCGACCATGGGCCCCGGCGTGACCGTGGATCTGTCCTCGCTCTCGCTGAAGTAACAATAGGAAGAACCCTTCTCCCGCATGCGGGAGAAGGTGCCCGAAAGGGCGGATGAGGGCGCTCTTTGCCGCCAGGCGAAAAGCGAACCTCGCGCAACAAAGAATTTTGAGGGCAATCGCCCAAGGCTCCGGCCCGAAGCGATGGCTGTCAAAGACCGCAGGCGCGGTCAGCGCATATCGACGACGGGCAGGGAAGCTTGGTTACGGCAGGGAGTCGCCGTCGATACAGCGGGGTCGCTTAATTCGAACCCAGTGATGGGTCGGGCCGGCGTAGATGGTGCCGCCTTCTAGAAGTTTTCTGGTAACCCAGTTCTAGAGAAGGCCACCACCGGGATGCCAATCCGGCGTCCCCGGTACCCAGGACGGGTACCGCCCAGGACCGCAAGCGGCAGGAGCCGTGAGCGGAGTTAATTTGGAGGAGTGTATGGCTCTAAATCTGTCTCAGAAGCAAGAAGTTGTAGCCGAGCTGGCAGACGTCGCCGCCAAGGCCCACTCCTTGATTGCTGCCGAGTACGCAGGCATCACGGTCGGTCAGATGACCCTGATGCGCAAGAAGGCTCGCGAAAACGGTGTGTACTTGAGAGTCGTCAAGAACACGCTGGCCTCGCGTGCCGTCGAGGGTACCGAATACGAGTGCGTCAAAGACTCGCTGGTCGGTCCCCTGGTGTATGCGTTCTCGACGGAAGAACCCGGCGCTGCCGGTCGTCTGATCAAGGAATTCGCCAAGGGCAACGACAAGCTGCAGCCCAAGCTCGTAGCCGTGGGTGGCCAGTTGTATCCGGCCAGCCATGTCGACGTGTTGGCCTCGTTGCCGACCCGTGAGCAGGCCCTGGCCATGCTGGCACGCGTGCTCGCCGAACCGGCAAGCATGTTCGCCCGCGCGATCAAGGCAGTGGGCGACAAGCTGGGCGGAGGCGACGCTGCTGTTGAAGCAAGCGCTGCCGACGCATCGGCCGAAGCCCCGGCTGAAAGCTCGGTTGAAGCGGTCACTGAAGTCGCGGCGCAAGCCCCGGCCGAAACTCCGGCCGATCCGGCCTGAGTCGCACCGTAACTACTGAAACCCATCCCAGAAAATTTTTCGAAGGTAAATAACATGTCCCTGTCTAACGAGCAGATCGTCGACGCCGTTGCTGAAAAGAGCCTCATGGAAGTCATGGAGCTGGTCAAGGCGATCGAAGAAAAGTTTGGCGTCTCCGCCGCCGCCCCGGTCGCCGCTGCGGCTGCTTCCGCTGGCCCGGCTGCTGCTGTCGAAGAGCAGACCGAGTTCAACATCATCCTGAAGTCCGCTGGCGACAAGAAGGTCGAGGTCATCAAGGCCGTTCGCGCCATCACCGGCCTGGGCCTGAAGGAAGCGAAAGACCTCACCGAAGCCGGTGGCGTCGTCAAGGAAGGCGCTTCGAAGGAAGATGCCGAGAAGTTCAAGAAGGACCTCGAAGCCGCTGGTGCGACTGTCGAAGTGAAGTAAGCGGTATTCGTCGCCACGCAACATCGGCGGCAGACCTGGGCCAGGGGCGAAAGCCCCTGGCCTTCGGTCGTTGTTGAAAAAAGCGGTACCTGTTCCACACAAGTTCCACGCAAGACAAAAAAACCCGAGTTGGTAGTTGGAAGTAGCAAGAGAAGGCGTGCTGGTGCCGGCAATACCAGCGACTTCCAACTGACGATTTTCCCGTGCCGCGCAGGGCTTCTGCCGCGGACAGATGTTCCCCCCGGACCCGCGGACGCGCGGCTCCCAGAAAAAGGCGATAAGTCACATGGCGTACTCGTTCACTGAAAAGAAGCGTATCCGCAAGGATTTCGGCAAGCAGCGCTCGATCCTCGAGGTCCCGTTCCTGCTGGCCATCCAGGTCGATTCCTACCGCTCGTTCCTGCAGGAAAACATCGAGCCTTCCAAGCGCGTCGACCACGGTCTGCACGCCGCTTTGAAGTCGGTGTTCCCGATCTCCAGCTACAGCGGCAACGCCGCCCTGGAATACGTTGGCTACAAGCTCGGCGATCCGGTGTTCGACGAGCGCGAGTGCCGCAACCGCGGCCTCAGCTACGGCGCGCCGCTGCGCGTGACCGTGCGCCTGGTGATCTACGACCGCGAGTCGTCCACCAAGGCCATCAAGTACGTGAAGGAGCAGGAAGTCTACTTGGGCGAAATTCCGCTCATGACCGACAACGGCACCTTCATCGTCAACGGCACCGAGCGCGTGATCGTTTCGCAGCTGCACCGTTCGCCCGGCGTGTTCTTCGACCACGACCGCGGCAAGACGCACAGCTCGGGCAAGCTGCTGTACAGCGCCCGCATCATTCCTTACCGCGGCTCCTGGCTGGACTTCGAGTTCGACCCGAAGGACGCGCTGTTCACCCGCATCGACCGCCGCCGCAAACTGCCGGTGACCATCCTGCTGCGCGCGCTGGGCTACAACAACGAAGAAATGCTCAATGAGTTCTTCGACATCAACACCTTCCACATCCTGCCGGAAGGCGAGGGCGTGCAGCTGGAGCTGGTGGCCGAACGTCTGCGCGGCGAGACCCTGAACTTCGATCTGGCCGATGGCGACAAAGTCATCGTCGAGACCGGCAAGCGCATCACCGCGCGCCACGTGAAGCAGCTGGAACAGTCGGGCATCGCCGCCCTGGCCGTGCCGGACGACTACATGGTCGGCCGGATCCTCTCGCACGACGTGATCGATGCGGCCACCGGCGAACTGCTGGCCACCGCCAACGACGAGATCACCGAAGAGCAGCTGGCCAAGTTCCGCAAGGCCGGCGTTGACGCCGTAGGCACGCTGTGGGTCAACGACCTGGATCGTGGTCCGTACATCTCCAACACCCTGCGCATCGATCCGTCCAAGACCCAGCTGGAAGCGCTGGTCGAGATCTACCGCATGATGCGTCCCGGCGAGCCGCCGACCAAGGACGCCGCGCAGAACCTGTTCCACAACCTGTTCTTCACCTTCGAGCGCTACGACCTGTCGGGCGTGGGCCGGATGAAGTTCAACCGCCGTGTCGGCCGCAAGGAAGTCACCGGCGAGTCGGTGTTGTTCGACAACAAGTACTTCAGCAACCGCAACGACGACGAGTCCAAGCGCCTGGTCGCCGCGCAGGGCGAGACTTCCGACATCCTGGAAGTGATCAAGGTCCTGACCGAGATCCGCAACGGCCGCGGCACCGTGGACGACATCGATCACCTGGGCAACCGCCGCGTGCGTTCGGTCGGCGAAATGGCCGAGAACGTGTTCCGCGTGGGCCTGGTCCGCGTCGAGCGCGCCGTGAAGGAGCGCCTGTCGATGGCCGAAAGCGAAGGCCTGACCCCGCAGGAGCTGATCAACGCCAAGCCGGTGGCCGCTGCGATCAAGGAGTTCTTCGGTTCCAGCCAGCTGTCGCAGTTCATGGACCAGAACAACCCGCTGTCGGAAGTCACGCACAAGCGTCGCGTCTCGGCCCTGGGCCCGGGCGGCCTGACCCGCGAGCGCGCCGGCTTCGAAGTGCGCGACGTGCATCCGACCCACTACGGCCGCGTCTGCACCATCGAGACGCCTGAAGGTCCGAACATCGGCCTGATCAACTCGCTGGCCGTGTACGCGCGCACCAACAGCTACGGCTTCCTCGAGACCCCGTACCGCAAGGTCGTGGCCGGACAGATCACCGACGAGATCGAATACCTGTCGGCGATCGAGGAAAACGAGTTCGTCATCGCCCAGGCCAACGCCCTGCACGACGACAGCAGCCGCCTGACCGAGCAGTTCGTGCCGTGCCGCCACCAGGGCGAGTCGCTGCTCAAGCCGCCGGGCGAGGTCGACTTCATGGATGTGTCGCCGATGCAGACCGTATCGATCGCGGCCGCGCTGGTTCCGTTCCTCGAGCACGATGACGCCAACCGCGCCTTGATGGGCGCCAACATGCAGCGCCAGGCAGTGCCTACTCTGCGTGCGCAGAAGCCGCTGGTCGGCACCGGCATCGAACGCGCCGTGGCCCGCGACTCCGGCGTGACCGTCAACGCCAAGCGCGGCGGTGTCGTCGAGCAGATCGACGCGGCCCGCATCGTGGTCAAGGTCAACGAGAGCGAGATCGGCGACGGCACCGATGCCGGCGTCGATATCTACAACCTGATCAAGTACACGCGTTCCAACCAGAACACCTGCATCAACCAGACTCCGCTGGTGAACGTGGGCGACGTCATCGAGCGCGGCGACGTGCTGGCCGACGGTCCGTCCACCGACATCGGCGAACTTGCCCTGGGCCAGAACATGCTGATCGCGTTCATGCCCTGGAACGGCTACAACTTCGAAGACTCCATCCTGCTCTCCGAGCGCGTGGTGGAAGAGGATCGCTACACCACGATCCACATCGAAGAGCTGACCTGCGTGGCGCGCGACACCAAGCTGGGGCCGGAGGAAATCTCCGCCGACATCCCCAATGTGTCCGAGCAGGCCTTGAACCGTCTGGACGAATCCGGCGTGGTGTACATCGGCGCCGAAGTGCGCGCCGGCGACATCATGGTCGGCAAGGTGACGCCGAAGGGCGAAAGCCAGCTGACCCCGGAAGAGAAGCTGCTGCGGGCGATCTTCGGCGAGAAGGCTTCCGACGTTAAGGACAGCTCGCTGCGCGTGCCGCCGGGCATGGACGGCACCGTCATCGACGTGCAGGTCTTCACCCGCGACGGCATCGAGAAGGACAAGCGCGCGCGCCAGATCGAGGAAAACGAGATCAAGCGCGTCAAGAAGGACTTCGACGACCAGTTCCGCATTCTCGAGAACGCGATCTTCGCGCGCCTGCGTCCGCTGCTGGTGGGCAAGGTGGCCAACGGCGGTGCCGGCCTGAAGAAGGGCGACACCATCAACGACGCCTACCTGGACGGCTTGAAAAAGGCCGACTGGTTCGCCATCCGCATGAAGGATGACGATGCGTCCGATGCCATTGAACGCGCGCAGAAGCAGATCCAGGCGCACGAGAAGGAATTCGAGCGTCGCTTCGCCGACAAGCGCGGCAAGATCACCGCCGGCGACGACCTCGCTCCAGGCGTGCTGAAGATGGTCAAGGTCTACCTGGCCGTGAAGCGCCGCATCCAGCCGGGCGACAAGATGGCTGGCCGCCACGGCAACAAGGGTGTGGTCTCGACGATTGTGCCTGTCGAAGACATGCCTTACGCCGCCGACGGCAGCACCGTCGACATCGTGCTCAATCCGCTGGGCGTGCCTTCGCGTATGAACATCGGGCAGATCCTGGAAGTCCATCTGGGTTGGGCCGCCAAGGGCCTGGGCCAGAAGATCCAGAAGATGCTCGACGCACAGGCCAAGATCGCCGACCTGCGCAAGTTCCTCGACCAGATCTACAACCATGATCTGAAGTTGGGCGAACAGCGCGTCAATCTGGGCGAATTCAGCGATGACGAGCTGCTGAAGCTGGCCGGCAATCTGACCGACGGCGTGCCGATGGCCACACCGGTGTTCGACGGCGCGGCCGAGTCCGAGATCAAGCACATGCTTGCGCTCGCCGACCTGCCCATCAGCGGCCAGACCCAGCTGTACGACGGCCGCACCGGCGAGGCGTTCGATCGCCAGACCACGATCGGCTACATGCACATGCTGAAGCTGAACCACCTGGTGGACGACAAGATGCACGCGCGTTCGACCGGCCCGTACTCGCTCGTCACCCAGCAGCCGCTGGGCGGCAAGGCGCAGTTCGGCGGCCAGCGCTTCGGCGAAATGGAAGTCTGGGCGCTGGAGGCTTACGGCGCCGCGCACACCCTGCAGGAAATGCTGACGGTCAAGTCGGACGACGTGCAGGGCCGCAACCAGATGTACAAGAACATCGTCGATGGCGAACACGAGATGGTCGCGGGCATGCCGGAATCCTTCAACGTCCTCGTGAAGGAAATCCGCTCGCTCGCCATCAACATGGAATTGGAAGAGTGATGTGAACCGAAGCCGGCCGCGCGCTAGCGCCGGCCGGTTTCGCGACCGTTGCCCGCCACTCCCTCGACACCAGATTTTCCTCCTACCCGGAGAAACAAAATGAAAGACCTACTGAATCTCTTCAACCAGCAGCGCCAGTCGCTGGACTTCGACGCCATCAAGATCGCGCTGGCATCGCCCGATCTGATCCGCTCTTGGTCCTTCGGCGAAGTGAAGAAGCCGGAAACCATCAACTACCGTACCTTCAAGCCCGAGCGCGACGGCCTGTTCTGCGCCGCCATCTTCGGACCGATCAAGGACTACGAATGCCTGTGCGGCAAGTACAAGCGCATGAAGCACCGCGGCGTGGTCTGCGAAAAGTGCGGTACCGAAGTGACTCTGGCCAAGGTGCGCCGCGAGCGCATGGGCCATATCGATCTGGCCTCGCCGGTCGCGCACATCTGGTTCCTCAAGTCGCTGCCCTCGCGCATCGGCCTGATGCTGGACATGACCCTGCGCGACATCGAGCGCGTGCTGTACTTCGAAGCCTACGTCGTCACCGAGCCGGGCCTGACCCCGCTTGAGCGCCGCCAGCTGCTGACCGAAGAGCAGTTCATGACCGCGCGTCAGGAATACGGCGACGACTTCGACGCCGCCATGGGCGCCGAGGCGGTCTACGACCTGCTGCGCACGATCGACCTGCAGTCGGAAATGGTGAACCTGCGCGAAGAGATCGCCAGCACCGGTTCGGAAACCAAGCTCAAGCGCCTCACCAAGCGCATCAAGCTGGTCGAAGCCTTCCTGGAGTCGGGCAACCGTCCGGAATGGATGGTCATGACCGTGCTGCCCGTGCTGCCGCCGGATCTGCGTCCGCTGGTACCGCTGGACGGCGGCCGCTTCGCGACCTCCGACCTCAACGACCTGTACCGCCGCG
>CBFGMR010000061.1:0-10425 GCA_965650035.1 uncultured Pseudoxanthomonas sp. | reverse complement strand
CACGTACGCCTGATTTCGAGTCAGGTACATTCGACCACTCTGCCACCTCTCCGGTCGCCCCGCCCTTACCGGCCGGGGTCGTGCATGATACGGGCCGCGCCATCCCGGGACAAGCGCAGCGGTGACGTTCGCCCGCTGCCGCACCGCCGCTGAACCCTCGCAACCCCGCAATTCCGCAAAACCTTGCCGCTTGTCCGTTTCCCCGCGATCATTCCGTTCAAGCCGATAGGGATAATCGGATTCAGACCAACAGGGCGCCATGATCGAATTCGGACACCTCACCCACGTTGGGCTCCGCCGCGACTTGAACGAAGACACCTATTACGGTGACAGCGAACTCGGGCTGTGGCTGGTGGCCGACGGCATGGGCGGACACGCCTGCGGCGAAGTGGCCAGCGCCCTGGCCCGCGAAACCATTGTGCGCGAGATCCGCGACGGCACCCCGCTGGCCCAGGCCATCCGCATTGCCGATGAAGAAATCATCCGCACTTCCAAGCGCCGCAACGACACTCTGCCGATGGGCACCACGGTGGTGGCGGTGCGCGTGCATGGCAACCGCTTCGAAGTGGCCTGGGTAGGCGACAGTCGGGCCTACCTGTGGCGCGACGGCAATCTGGCCCAACTCAGCCAGGACCACAGCTACGTGCAGGAACTGATCGTGCAGGGCTCGCTGACCAGCGAACAGGCGCGCTCCCACCCGCATCGCAATGTGGTCACCCAGGCCCTGGGCGTGACCGATCCCAATCATCTCAATGTCGAAACCATGACCGGAGAGCTGAAGCCCGGCATGCAGCTGCTGCTCTGCAGCGACGGCCTGACCGAAGAAGTGGACGACAAGGGCATCGCCAATACTTTGCGCCACAACGATTGCAGCGCGCAGGAATGCGTGGATACGCTGATCGCCGCGGCACTGGACGGCGGCGGCTCCGACAACGTCACCGCGATCCTGGTCCGCTGCCACTGATTCAATCACTGGTAGGAGCGCCCCATGGGCGCGAGCTTTTCCTGCAGCGAATCAAGAGCTCGCGCCCATGGGGCGCTCCTACACAGGCGCGAGGTCCCACAGGCATTTATCGCCTGATTTCTTGCGCAGCACGGCCAGGCGCGATTCGTGGGCGGCCAACTCGGCTTCGCTGATCAGCACGCGTGGCCGCGTTCCTTCCGACGGCAAGGCGAACACCGGCGTGGCCGTGGCCTGTTGCGAAGGCTCGTCGCCGCCGAAACCGATCTCGCTCTGCCCCGCGGTCAGGTGCAGATACACCTCGCACAACAGCTGCGCGTCGAGCAGTGCGCCGTGCAGCTGGCGGTGGGTGTTGTCCACGCCCAGGCGCTTGCACAGCGCGTCCAGCGAATTGCGCTGGCCGGGGAAGCGCTGGCGTGCCATCAGCAGCGAATCCTCCACCTGCACGCGGTCGCGCATGCGTCCATAGCGCTCGCCCAGCAACGACAGTTCGTTGTCCAGGAAGCCGATGTCGAAGGCGGCGTTGTGAATGATCAGCTCGGCGCCGTCGATGAACTGCAGAAAGCCGTCGGCGATATCGGCGAACAGCGGCTTGTCGGCCAGGAATTCCAGGCTCAGCCCGGTGACTTCCGCCGCGCCCTGCTCGAACTCGCGCTGGGGATTGATGTACTGGTGGTAGGTATTGCCGGTGGGCCGGCGTTCCATCAGCTCCACGCAGCCGATCTCCACCACGCGGTTGCCCTTCTTCCATTCGAGGCCGGTGGTTTCGGTATCCAGGATGATTTGGCGCATGCGGGCAGCTTACCTTGAGGGCTCGGATGCGAACAGCTTGAGCACATCGTCGTCAGGTGTCAGCTGCACCATCTTCTCGAACCGGAAGTCGAGTTTTTCCAGCACCCTTATCGAGCCGCCGTTGCGCGGATCGACGATGGCCACGATGCGCTGCAGCCCCAGCCGTTTGCGTGCATCGGCCAGCACCGCCGCACCGGCTTCCACCGCGTATCCGTGCCCGCAGAATTCCGGCAACAAGGCGTACCCAAGGTCGACATCGTCCAGAGTGGGACGATTGACCAGGCCGCACATGCCCACGGTCTGTCCGCTTTGTCTGGTCTGTACCCGATACAGTCCAAAGCCGTTGGCGCGGTAGCTGGTCATCGGCCCTTTGACGATGTAGCCGCGTGCATCCTCGAGGTTATGCACGCCGCGGTCGCCGATGTTTTCGAGAAAACTCGGCTCGTTGAGGAGCCTGTGCACGAAAACGATGTCTTCCTGCGATTGGTCCGAGAGTTCACGCAGTTGCAGACGTTCGGTTTCGATCATCGTTTCGCTCATCTGAATCAGCCCACCGACGCAGTGTCGCGGAACTTGATGGCTTCATTGCGCGCCAGCACGTCCACGCGTTCATTGTCCGGGTCGCCGGAATGGCCTTTGACCCAGCGCCATTCGATGGTGTGACGCTGGGTGGCGGCATGCAGGCGTTCCCAGAGGTCGCGGTTCTTGACTGGATCGCCGCCGGCGGTCTTCCAGTTGCGTCGCACCCAGTTGGCCATCCATTCGGTGATGCCCTGGCGTACGTATTGCGAATCGGTCTGCAGAGTGATCCGGCAAGGTTCGCTCAGCGCTTCCAGGGCCATGATCGCGGCCATCAGTTCCATGCGGTTGTTGGTGGTCAGGGCTTCGCCGCCGGCAAGCTCCCGTTCGCGTCCCTGGTAACGCAGGACGGCGCCCCAGCCGCCGGGGCCGGGATTGCCGAGGCAGGAGCCGTCGGTATGTACTTCCACTTCTTTCATTGCTGACCTTTGTCGAGAGAGACGCCCGAGTTCACGCGGGCGCAGCGCCGGCCCGCCACTGACGGGCGACCGGTGCAGGAGGAATCAAAGAGGCGGTGCGCTTCTCTGCTTCCAGTAAACAGACCGCGCGCAGCCGGCCGGGAGCCCGCACCTGCGATCCGGCCGCCAGGCGCCAGAGCGGGCCGAGATAGCTGACTTCGCCGCCACAGGGCTGCAGGCCGAGCTGGCGCAGCCGACGGCGCCAGTCCTGCACGTCGCGCGCTTGCAGGCCGCTGCTGCGCCAGCGGGCGCGATAGGGGCTCCACGGGTTGAGGACGAACAGCCACAGCCGTCCGCCCGGTGCCAGAACGCGCACGCTTTCTTCCAATAGCCCCTCCCTGCCATCGTCCAATGCGTGCTGCAGGACAAGATTGCCGATCGACTCGTTGGGCAGGGGCAGCGGCAATCCGCACTGCAGGCTGCCGGCATAGCGCTCGCCCCAGGGATGCAGCAGCAGGCTGCGGGGCGGCAATCCGGTCTCATCCGGCGCTGAGGCAGGCGCCAGAGGAGGCATCCAGAGCCAAGGCTGCTGCGCGGGCCGCGTAATCAGGGCGGCCCGGATGATCCTCTGTTCCGCCGCCAGCAAGGGCTGACCCCTTACCGTATCGAACCAGGCCAGGGCATCGGGTTGACGGCTGATCTGCAGGACAGGCATGTTCGGAATTGTAGAGGACCGCCCAACCGGCCGTCCCCTGGAAGTTGAATCCGCCTCCTTTGCCGCTGGTGACGAATGCGTCTGACCGCCCTGCCCGCCTTCGAAGACAACTACATCTGGGCCCTGGTGGACGACGACGGCAATGCCGTGATCGTGGACCCCGGCGATGCGGCCCCCGTACTGGCCGCCAGCGAAATGGGCCTGTGGCCCGCCGGCGTGCTGGTCACCCATCACCATCCCGACCATGCCGGCGGCCTGGCCGCCCTGTGCGAGCGTTGGCCTACCCTGCCCGTATTCGCGCCGGAGGACGCGCGGATTCCGCTTGCCAGCGAACGTGTCGGCGAAGGCTCCCGGTTCCACCTGAACGGCTGGGAATTCAATGTGCTGGCCGTACCGGGCCACACCCTGAGCCATATCGCTTTCCACGGTGGGAACGGCCACCTGTTCTGCGGGGATACCTTGTTCAGCATGGGCTGCGGGCGTCTGTTCGAGGGAACTCCGTCGCAAATGCTGGCCTCGTTGGATCGCCTGGCAAGCTTGCCCGGCGACACAGCCGTGTGTTGCGGCCACGAGTACACTCTGGCCAACGCAGCCTTCGCCCGGGCCGTGGACCCCGCCAACGACGCTTTGCGTCGCCGTACCGAGGAAGCCCAAGCCATGCGCCACGCCGGACGTCCTACCCTGCCCTCGACCCTGAGCGTCGAATTGGCCACCAATCCTTTCCTGCGCGTGGACGCGCCGGCGGTCCGCGAGGCGATCGCGCGCCAGTTGGGGCGCATGCCTGCGGACCGGGTGGAAGCCTTCGCCGAATTGCGGCGCTGGAAGGATGGTTTCCGCGCATGAGGGTGCGTGGCTGCCGCGCATGGTCTTTGCTGTGCGCGCTGGGAATTTGCGGTGTGCTGCAGGCGGCCGAACCGGCGGACGAACCGCCAGGTAAAAACGGCGGCGCCGACTCCGGCAATTCCAGCTTCGCTCTGGCCACGAGCGCGTCGGCCGTGGACGGCCCTCCACTCGAGCTCGCATCGGTACCCGTCTCCAATCAGCGCAACGGACGCGAAATCTACGAAAGCTTCCGCGCCGGCTTGGCCGACCCCGCTTGCGATGCCGCTGCCACCAGCGCGCGCTGGAAGAAGCACTTCGGCCACGCCCCCGGGCAATTGGCGCGGACCAACGACGATCTGCTGCCGCTGTTCGGCTATGTGGTCGATTCGCTGCGCCAAGCCGACCTGCCCACCGAATTCGCCCTGATCCCCTTCGTCGAAAGCGGCTACAAGCCCGGCGCGCGCAGCGCCAGCGGTCCTGCCGGGCTGTGGCAGTTCATCGGCGTGACCGCACGCAATCATGGGGTCGCCATGCGCAGCGGCTATGACGGGCGCCTGTCGCCGGTGGATTCCACCCAGGCGGCCGTGCGTTACCTGAAGACCCTGCATGGGATGTTCGGCGGCGACTGGCGGCTGGCGGTGATGGGCTACAACGCCGGCGAGTACCGCATCCTGCAATCGATGCGCCGCGCCGGCATGAACGCGCAGAACGCCAAACCCGCGCAACTGCCCGGACTATCGGGCATCACCTATGCGTATGTGGAAAAACTCCATGCTTTGGCCTGCATCTTCCAGCAGGCCGACGACCGTGAGGAATGGCTGCGGGCCCTGGACCGCGACGTCCCGCGCCTGGCTTCGCAAGCGCTGCCCGGCGATGTCGCCAACCTGGACGAATGGGCCAAGCGCCAGGGCCACGACAGCGCCCTGTTGCGGCGGCTCAACCCGGCGCTCGCCGCCGGCCTTTCGCGCGGCGGCAAATCTTTACGGGTACTCGCGCCTTCCAGCACAGCCGTAGCGATCACCGCCGGTAACCAGACCGCATACCTCCCTGCGCTTCCAGCCCCTGCTCAACCGAAACCCTCCCCGGCAGCGGTTTCCAGCCGATCCGCCTCCGCTGGTTCGCATACCGTGCGGCGCGGCGAATCGGTCTGGACCATCGCCCACCGCTACGGCCTGCCGCCGCAGCAATTGCTGGCCCGCAACGGCCTGGCCAGCACCGCGGTGCTGCAACCGGGCATGATCCTGAAGCTGGAAGGCGACGACGGCGGTAACTGAGACAGTCATTACTCAATGACCGATCAAGCGGCATGCACGTAGGTCGGGGCTACGCCCCCGACACCGTTAACCTAAGGTCATGCGTTGCCTGCATCGGCCACATAAAGCCCGTACCTGACCCGGGGCCGACTTGCCTGGACTCAATAAATGACACACATGAAAAAGCCCGGCGATACCGGGCTTTTTTATTGCCGATGCGAGGAATTCAGAGCTTGTCTTCGCGCCGGGTGATCTTGTACTGCTTGCGCAACGCGCCCACGTAGGAGGCCACATCGCCAGCGGCGCCCATCTGCGCCACCTGCTGTTGCAGCTGCATACGCTGTTCCGGGGTGATTTTGGTCAGATCGCCTTCGGTGACCTTGTTGACCGCAAAGACCGCGTAGTTCCCGTCCTCCATCCGCGCCTTTCCAGCCGACGCCTTGCCGGCGGCCGGCTTTTGCGTTGCGAAAATGGCCGCATTGATTTCCGGCGACGGCATCGGCGCGCCGCGTGGAATGCCCGGAAGCTCGCCGCTCTGCAACTTGTCGGCCGCGGCGATGGCCTGCAGGGTTTCGCCCTTGGCGATGCGGGCCAGGATCGCGTCCGCGGCTTTTTCCGCCGCTTTGGCGGCGCGGTCGGCGCGAATCGCGGCGATGACGGCATCGCGAACCTGGGCGATCGGCTGCGCCTGTTCCGGCGTGTGCTGCAGCACGCGAATGAAGACCGAGTGCTTCGGGGCGATCTCGATCGGATCGCTGACCGTACCGTCCTGCACCAGCGAATCGGAGAACGCCGCGCGCAGAACCGCCGGGTTGGCCGCGATGCCCGATGCCGTGGCCCGCGAAAACGGACCGATGCGCTGCACGGGCAATCCCACCGCCTTGGCCGCTGGCGCCAGCGAAGTGGGATTCTTCAACACTTCGTTCACCACGCGCCCTGCCAGATCGTTGTAGACGCGCTCGCCGTCCGCTTCGGCCTGCTCGCGGGCCAGCACGTCGCGCACTTCCTCGAACGACTTGCCCTGACCCGGCTTGATCTCGCGCAATTGCAGTACGTGATAGCCGAACTCGGTCTTGATCGGGCCGGTGATCTCGCCGGCCTTCATCGCGAACAATGCATCTTCGAATGCCTTGGTCATTACCCCGCGATCTACCCAACCCAGGTCGCCGCCGCCGTCCTTAGAGCCGGGATCTTCGGAGTTAGCCTTGGCCAGCACCGCGAAATCCGCGCCCGGCTGACGCGCCTGTGCTGCCAGCGCGGCCGCTTTCTGCTCTCCGACTTTCTGCGCGGCAGCATTCGCGTCCGCAGGCACCATGATCAGGATGTGCGAAGCCAGGCGCTGTTCGCCGGTCATGAAGCGCGACTTCTCCTGCTCATAGCGCGCGCGCAAAGCCGCTTCGTCCACCGGCGTTACCGGCGTGCCCGGCGCGACGCTGCCGTCCACATCCACGTATTCCAGGGTGACCGATTCGCCTTGCTTGTAGTTGGCCGGGTGCGCGTCGTACCAGGCCTTGATCTGCGCGTCGGTGACTGCGGCGGTGTCGGCGTTGGCTTCGGGCGCCTTCAATGCCGCAATGGTGACGTCGCGGGTCTCGCCCAGCAACCTGATCAGACGGTCCATTTCCTTTCCGGTGACGAAGCCGGATTCGCCGATTCCCTGCGGAATCAGCGCCATCTGCAAACGGTCGCGCTCCTGCTGCTCGAACGCCACCGGAGTGAGCGCGGGCACCTGCGAAGAAAGCAGAGTCGTATAGCGGGCCGCATCGAACTTGCCGTCGACCTGGAAAGCGGGTTCCTTGGCGATCGATTGCCGCACCGCTTCACTGCTGACCGCAATGCCGGAACGCTTGGCGTTGAGCTGCATGACCTTCTGGTCGATCAGCTGGTCCAGCACCAGCAGTTTGTTTTCCTTGGTTTCGAATTCGCGCGGGTCGAAGTTCTCGCCCATCGCCTGTCGCTGCTGCTGCCGCGCCTGTTCGAAACGATTGCGGAATTCTTCCTGGGTCACTTCCTCGTGCTGCCACAGCATGGAAACCGGCCACCAGGCAGGGGCGGATTTCCACCAGGTGGGCGGCGCTTCGACCTTGGCCACGGCATTGTCGGTGCCACCGCCCATGTATTCGTTCACGCCGACGAAGGCGAACGGAATGATCAACAGGCCGAGGACAACAGTGGCTATCCAACCGGAAGTCTTGTCGCGAAGTGTCTGCAGCATCGGGGCATTCGGCCTGATTTCTCGTAAGCCGCGCAGTTTAGCGTGCTTGAGAGAGCCTGTTAACGCCAACTTCCCCAATCGTCCTGCCCGACGGCATGGATTCAGGCCGAAACATCCAGGCCAAAACAGAAAAGGCGCCTTTCGGCGCCTTTCTGTTTCAAATATGGCGGAGTGGACGGGACTCGAACCCGCGACCTCCGGCGTGACAGGCCAGCATTCTAACCAACTGAACTACCACTCCGCTTTGAAGAACTCTTGCAGCAACCGGGCAAACCCGGCGACCGCGGTACACCCGAAGGTGGTGGGTGCTGAGGGTTTCGAACCCCCGACCCTCTCCGTGTAAGGGAGACGCTCTACCGCTGAGCTAAGCACCCTGGTGCTAGGCCGACACCGAAGCGTCGGCGGCGAGCAGATTAGTTTACGGCATCCTTCAGGGCCTTACCAGCCTTGAACGCAGGATTTTTCGACGCAGCGATGTTGATGGTGTCGCCGGTCTTGGGGTTACGGCCGGTGCGGGCAGCGCGTTCGCGTACCTGGAAGGTGCCGAAACCGACGACGGTAACGCTGTCGCCCTTCTTCAGCGCCTTGGTCACCGAGGAGATGACCGCATCCACCGCACGCGCGGCATCGGCCTTGCTCAGATCGGCGGACTCAGCAACTTGGTCGATCAATTCTGTTTTGTTCATGTAGTAACTCCCTGTGCGGAATGACCGCGGATTGAGTAATCGGACTTACCCGGACCGATAGTCTGGGGATCGTCCGATCAAGGGTGCCGTGAAGCGCGTCATGAAATCAGGCGCCCGCGGGTCCTTCATTTATACCAGTGGCCGGATACCCACGCAAGGCGAAAAGCCAATAATGGCGCGGGTTTCGCGGGTTTTACCGCTTGTCATTGTCACTGAATTAATGCTTGACGTCGGGCTGTGCGGGGGTCTTTCCGGACTCCCGCACGGGCAGCTTCTCGCCGCCGCCGGACGCGGCCGGGGTCAGCGGACGCTCCAATGCCAGATCCAGCACCTCATCGATCCACCGCACCGGCACGATCTTCATGCCCTGAGTGACGTTGGCCGGGATATCGGCCAGATCCTTGCGGTTCTCCTCGGGAATGATCACGGTGGTGATGCCGCCGCGGATCGCCGCCAGCAGCTTCTCCTTCAGCCCGCCGATCGCCGACACGCGTCCACGCAGGGTGATTTCGCCGGTCATCGCCACATTGGCGCGCACCGGATTCTTGGTCAGCGTGGAAATCAGCGCCGTGGCCATGGCGATACCCGCGCTGGGGCCGTCCTTCGGTGTGGCGCCATCGGGCACGTGCAGATGCACGTCCTGCTTCTGCAGGAAATCGGTGTCGATACCCAGACTTTCCGCACGCGAACGCACTACCGACAAAGCAGCCGAAGCGGATTCCTTCATCACATCGCCCAACTGGCCCGTCAGGGTCAGACCGCCTTTGCCGGGGACCAGGCTGACTTCGATCTGCAGCAAGTCGCCGCCGACCTCGGTCCAGGCCAGGCCGGTGACCAGACCGATCTCGTTCTGCTCTTCGGCGCGACCGAAATCGAAGCGGCGCACGCCCTGGTATTTCTCCAGGTTCTTGGAAGTGACGCTGATCGCAGCGGTTTTCTTCTTGGCGGGTTTCGGGCCGGCCAAAGCGATCTCCTTGACCACCTTGCGGCAGATCTTGGCGATTTCGCGCTCCAGATTGCGCACGCCCGATTCGCGCGTGTAATAGCGCACGATGTCGCGAATGGCGCCTTCCGCGATCTTCAGTTCCTCGGTCTTCAGGCCATTGGCCTTCAGTTGCTTGGGAATCAGGTAGCGCTCGGCGATGTTGAGTTTTTCTTCCTCGGTGTAGCCCGGAATCCGGATCACTTCCATGCGGTCCAGCAACGGGCCGGGGATGTTGAGCGAATTGGCCGTGGCCACGAACATCACTTCGGACAGATCCAGATCCACTTCCAGATAATGGTCGTTGAAGGCGTTGTTCTGCTCCGGATCCAGCACTTCCAGCAGGGCCGAGGACGGATCGCCGCGGAAGTCCATCGACATCTTGTCGATTTCATCCAGCACGAACAGCGGGTTCTTGGTCCCGGTCTTGTTGAGGTTCTGCACGATGCGGCCCGGCATGGAACCGACATAGGTGCGGCGATGGCCGCGGATCTCGGCTTCGTCGCGCACGCCGCCCAGCGACATGCGCACGAACTTGCGGTTGGTGGCCTTGGCGATGCTCTGCCCCAGCGAAGTCTTACCCACGCCCGGCGGGCCGACCAGGCACAGTATCGGGCCGCGCATCTGCTTCACGCGCGTCTGCACCGCCAGATATTCCAGGATGCGTTCCTTCACTTTTTCCAGGCCGTAGTGGTCGGAGTCCAAGGTGTCCTGAGCCACCTTGAGATCCTTGCGCACCTTGCTGCGCTTCTTCCACGGTACGCCCAACAGCCAATCGAGGTAATTGCGCACCACCGCGGCCTCGGCCGACATCGGCGACATCTGCTTGAGTTTGTTGAGCTCGTTCTTGGCCTTGGTCTCCACCACCTTGGGCATGCCGGCTTCGGCCACCTTGCGGGCCAGGTCTTCCAGTTCGTTGGGCGCATCGTCCAGCTCGCCCAATTCCTTCTGGATGGCCTTCATCTGTTCGTTGAGGTAGTACTCGCGCTGGCTCTTCTCCATCTGCGACTTGACCCGGCCGC
>CBFGMR010000060.1:0-11669 GCA_965650035.1 uncultured Pseudoxanthomonas sp. | reverse complement strand
GCAGAGTGGTTATGCAGCGGCCTGCAAAGCCGCGTACGCCGGTTCAATTCCGACCCAGGCCTCCATTTTCAATAATTCGCGGCCCATAGGGCCGCGAAGCCGTGTCCGCAACCGGTGTTCAAGAAGACCCGGGGTTGCGCCGACATTGGGCTGGTAAAACTCAAACAAAGCGCTGAATCGCAAAACGTGATCGTGATGCACGATCCGACATGGAAGCCTTCGGGCTTCGGGCCTGGCCGCTTGCAGGTGGCAGCCGCGCTAGACTGCCCATATCCTGACGGGGGTCGCATGGGCTGCAGTACGAAGATGCAAGGGCATCGCAAGATTCGCCTGCCTGCCATCGGCCCGGGTCGCTGACGCCATGAGCGCGCGCGGCAAGACTCTTTCCAACGCCGCCTATTCGTCGGCCGGCCTCTATATCGAATACCTGTTCGGCCTGATCGCCTCGATCCTGATCGCGCGCGCGCTGGGTCCTGCCGAGCTGGGCATCTACAGCCTGCTGGTCTGGATCGTTTCCACAGCCGTGATCGTGGCCAATGCCGGCATCACCACCGCTGCCATCAAGTTCGTGGCCGAGTTGAACGGATCGGGCCGGGCGGATCTGGTCGGCGCGTTGATCCGGAAACTGCAGCGGCTGCAAAGATTGATGCTGCTGCTGGTCGTCGCCGGCGTCTCGGTGTTGCTGTATGCAACCCGCCAGCGCATCGCCCCGGGTCTGGACCTGTGGGTCCTGGGCCTTGTCGTCGCCTCGGTACTGTTGCGCGCGCCGTACATGTTCAACATCGCGCTGGCCAAGGGTGGACAGGATTTCCGTTCCATCGCGCTCATCGCCGGCATCAGTGCAACCGCCAATCTTGCGATGATCGCTGCCGCACTGGCGTGGCGTGCTTCGCTTCCGGCGTTCATTGCGATCTATGCGGTTTCGGGCGTGGTGTTCTACCTGGTATCGCGCTGGCGCACCGTCCCCATGCAGCGCATGGCGCTGCAAGCACGAGCACCATTGCGTGCCGAATTGGAGGCACGCATCACCCATCATTTGCGCGTGGTCGCCTTCACCATCATCCTGGGTTCGGTGGGCGCGAGCGAAATCGAGCTGCCGTTCCTCAACTTGCTTGCCGGTCCCGACCAGGCGGGCATGTTCAAGGTCGCCAACGCGCTGGCCATGGGCGCGGCTTTGCTGGCGCCGGGCGTACTCAGTGCGCAGCTGCTGCCGATGATGGCCAGCGCCTACGGACGGGGCAGGGAAGAGGCAGCATCCTTGATCAGCGGCTCGACAGCGTGGTTGTTCGTCCTGGGCGCGCCGCTTATAGCGATTGGCGCGGTGTTCTCGCACCAGTTGATCGCGCTGCTCTACGGGCCGGCCTACGCGCCGGCTGCTCAGGCCTTGAGCATCCTGCTGGTCGCACGCGTGGCAAGCACGTTGGGGCAGGGAGCCTCCGCTTATCTGGTTAGCGCCGACCGGCAGACCGCATTGATGAAGCTCACCCTGCTTTTCACCGTGCTGCGCCTAACCGGCGCAGGTGTGGGCACGTTCTATTTCGGCTTGAAGGGAGCGGTGGTTTCATCGGCCGTGCTCGCACTGTTGGGCACGGGTTCGACGCTGGAACTGGCCCTGCGCGAGACCCGATCGTCGCTGCCCTGGGCGCGCCTGTCGCGGATAGCCATCGCCGCGGTCCTTGCCGCATTGTGCAGCTGGCCGGCAGCCTGGCTGCATCCGCCGTTGCTTGCGCTCGCCGTGGGCGGCATCGTCTTCGTACTGGCCTACTTGCTGGCGCTTTGGCTCTTGCGTTGTCTGCATGAAGCCGATGCCGAATACGCGCGGATCCTCCTGTCCAAGGTTTCGGGTGGGCGCTTGGGCGGCAGACGCACGGACTAGAGCAGTTTCGTTTCAAGTAGAGACGAACCTTGTATAAGCCTGAATAAAAGCAAGTCCCCAGAGTCGTCATCCCAGCGAACGCTGGAGGTGCTTTTCAACAGCCGAATGGCTGGTCATCCATTCTGATCTTGCTTCTGCACTTGCTTCTGCACTTGCTTCTGCACTTGCTTCTGCTTATGCCTCCTCCCTTGCGCGCAGCGCAGGGGAGGATTGAGGAGGGGTGCTCTTGATCTTCGCTTTAGCTTCGAAGAAAGAGCGTTGACCAGCCGTTCGGCTGTTGAAAGCCGCGCGTTGCGCGAGTCACTTTCTTTGCTTGTGCAAAGAAAGTAACCAAAGAAAGCACACCCTAACGTCGCGCCCGGCGATGAAGCCGCCGGGTCCGCAAGCAGGCCGGGACAACCGTAAAGCGTATTCGTGCGCCTCCGGAAACGGCGCACATCCCTGTGCGTCGCCCCTTCGGGGTTTATCCCGACCTGCTTGCCGCGACTCACGGGGCAAAAAGCAAAAAGAAAAGCGCGGAACTCGTACAATTCAATGAAGCGCTGAACAAAATCCTCAGGTTGCTCAGGCGGGCGCGTAAGCGACCTTGTTGTCTCGTACGCCGCGCCCCAGTGCGCGCAATATCCCTGCACGCCCTTCGGTGTAGGCGGAAAGCAACGCGGCTTTCATGTTGTCACGGGCGAGCGATGTGCCTACAGGCGATGGATCCAAGCCATGCTTGCGCATGCGCGCGTTGCCGCGATACAGCAGTTCGCGGCGGCGCGTGGCGGCGGTGTAGTAGGTGAAACTGACGGTAATGGACGGGTCGTTTCCGTTCTCCACCATGTGCGCGGCGGTGGACGGCATGTAACCGCCCATGCCGGGCTGCAGATCGAAGACACGGGCTTTGGCGCGGAACGATTCGTCCCAGCGGACTTCTTCGCGCGAATGCTGGTCGTGGAAGAGCTCCTGCGCGCGTTCGCTGATGATGCTGCGGTCCATCGGGTCCCAGGTGTAGAGCTTCTTGCTGCCGCGGATCTGCAGGATGAAGTTGTGCTCGTGGTCCATGTGGAAGGGCGTGACCGCGCCGGGCGAGCTGACGAAGATCCAGCCGCCGCGATAGCTCATGCCGGGATCGACGCGTTCGACGAACGGCCTGACCGCATCCAGGACCTCATCGACCAGCGTGCGATAAAGCGGGTCGGCCTGCACGTTGAGCAACGACATCCAGGCACGCGCTTCGGCGATTCCGGCGAGCGTCTCTTCGGCGCTGCGCTGGTTGGGATGCAGCGCGGGCGCATCGCCGAACGCGGTGCCGGCGGTGGCGGTGTCGCTGTGGGTTCGCACCAGCTTGCGCGCTTCCAGCCGGCGGCCCAGCTCCACCAGCGACTCGATCTGCAGCAGCGGGTGGGCGCACAGCTGGTGACTGACGGCCTGGAGTTTCCAGGGATCGAAAGTATCGGATTCGAGGGAAATCAGCGGCCGGGCCATGGTTCGGGAATATACATCTGCTGCTATCCTTGGCACATGGGGCTTATCGACACCGGCGAACGCATCGCGCGCCATGCATGGCGGATTCCCGTCCTCGGCCGGATCCTGGCCATGGACTACGCGCGCAGCTTCGCGCGCATGCCGCCCAACAGGTTCCGCGGCGTCTTCCCCGGCTTCGCCGAGGCCGAGCGTTCCATCCCCCAGGGGCGCCGCATCGGCTACGACCACGACGCCCTCTCCGGCATGTACCGGAACCGGATGGAGCGCGCCTGCCAGAGCGACTACGCCGTCCTGTTCTGGCTGCAGCGCATCGTGGATGCGGATACCGTGCTGTTCGATTTTGGTGGGCATGTGGGCGTCAGCTTCTATGGGTGGGAGCAGTATCTGGGCCATCCGCCGGTGGGATACCCTCCGGGTCTGCGCTGGCGGGTATGCGACGTGCCGGCGATCATCGACGAGGGTGCGAAGCTGGCCGAAGAACGCAACGCAACAGGCCTGTACTTCACTTCGGACATCGCCGACGGCCGCGATTGCAACGTCCTGCTCGTTGCCGGTTCATTGCAGTACGTGGATATGGACATGCCGCAACTCCTGGAAAGAATGGGCAACCGCCCGCAACACGTGCTGGTCAACAAGATGCCGCTCTACGATGGCGAAACCTTCGTCACCGTGCAGTCCACCGGCCGTGCGTTCCATCCCTACCGCATCGGCAACCGCGACGAGTTCGTGGCATCCATGACCGGCCTCGGGTACCGCGTCGTCGATCACTGGAGCAACCGCGAGCAGTATTGCCGCATCCCGTTCACCCGCGACCGCGACATCGACGCCTACAGCGGGTACTACTTCGTCCGCGACGATTCCGTTCGCTGACTTCCGGCCGGCGTCCGCGTTTCATTTGCGGGCCGCCCTTCCGAAGCGTGCGATCACCCGTCCAAGCAGTCCGCGCGATTCACTGACGGGTTCCGGTTCCCGCGCAGAGGCGTCGCATTCGGCGGCGATCTGTTCCAGGGTCTGGAACACGAACGCGCGCGGGCTGAGACTTGCGCCGGTGCGCGCCTGCAGAAGCGCGACGGCCCGCATGACTAGCAGCGAATGACCGCCCAGATCCAGGAAGTTGTCCAGCAGTCCGACTTCCTCGACTTCCAGCAATTCGCACCACAATGCGGCGACCATGCGTTCGGTAGGCGTACGGGGTTGCCGGCGCGAGAACGAATGCAGAGCCGGTGCGATCTGCGCAGGCATAGGCAGCGCGTTGCGGTCCACCTTGCCGTTGCCGGTGGTGGGTAACGCCTCCAGCGCGACGAAGATGCCCGGCACCATATAGTCGGGAAGCGTGCGGCGCAGGTGCGCGCGCAGTTCGTCGGGTTGCAGCGTCTGCGCTTCGCGCATCACTACGTAAGCCGCCAGCATCTTGTCCCCGCCCGGACCCGGCACCAGATGCGCCACGGCTTGGGAGACGGCGGGAGAACGCGACAGCGCCACTTCTATTTCGCCGGTTTCGATCCGATAGCCTCGCAGCTTCACCTGTTGATCCAGACGGCCAAGATGTTGCAGCTGGCCATCGCTGCGCCAGCGTCCCAGATCGCCGGTGCGGTACGCGGCGTAATGCGTGCCGGTGGAATCGGCGATGAATTTCTCGGACGTGAGTTGCGGCCGCGCGTGATAGCCCAAGGTCACGCCAGCGCCGTCTATCACGATTTCGCCCGGTATCCCGATAGGGCAAGGCGCCCCATGGGCATCGACTACCCGTACCTGAGTGTTGGCAATGGGCCGGCCAATGACTATGTCTCCCTGTCCGGCGGCGATGCGCGTGCAGGTCGACCACACGGTGGTTTCGGTGGGGCCGTACATGTTCCATAGTTCGCCGACACGCGGCAGCAGCGCCTCTGCCACTTCCACCGGCATGGCTTCACCGCCGCACAGCGCCTTCCACTGCTTGCCGCCACGCCAGCCCGATTCCAACAGCAGGCGCCAGGTCAGCGGGGTGGCCTGCAGCGCGTTGACCTTGTGACGCTCGCATACCGCGCGCAGCGCCCGGCCATCGGCGGCATCCTCACGGTCGACCAGCACCACGGTGCCGCCGACCGCCAAGGGCATGAGCAATTCCAGCACGGCGATATCGAACGACAAGGTGGTCACGGCCGCAAGACGGGTGGACGCATCGAATCCTGGCTTCGACTTCATCGATTCCAGGAAATTCACCACGGCCCGGTGCGGTACGCGCACACCTTTGGGTTGCCCGGTAGAGCCGGAAGTGTAGATCACGTATGCCAGGGCATCGGACGACGGCGTAGGAGCGACGAACGGCGCCGCGTCGTCGGCAGGTTCTTCGAGCAGCGTTTCCAGCGCGATCTGCTCGCCGGTGAAATTCTCGAACGGTGCCTGCGTGCCATCGTGCAGCAAGAGTGCGGCGCCGGAATCCTCCAGCATGAAAGCGAGTCGTTCGGCCGGAAAATCCGGATCCAGAGGCAGGTAGGCCGCGCCCGAGCGCAGCACGCCCAGCAATGCGGCCAGCATTTTGGGCGTGCGCTGCAGGTGCAGGCCGACCAGCACCCCGCCTTCACCGCAGACAGCGCCCGCGCGGGATTGCAGGGCCCGTGCGATGCGCGTGGCTTGCGCATCGAGTTGGGCATAGGTGAGCGCTTCATCGCCCTGCAGGACAGCGATGCGCGCGGGATTTGCAGCGAAGGTGGGTTGCAGATACGCCGAAATTTCCTGCAGCGGCGGTACGGGCGCGGAAGTCGCGTTCCATTCGGCCAGCAGGGCGGTTTCGCGTGGGTCGATGGCGAGCAGTTCGTGTAGGCGGGCGTTCGGTCCGGAAGCGATGCCTTCCAGCAAGGACAGATAGCGCTGCTTCAGAAGCTCGGCGGTTTCGCGCAGCAGGATGTCGGTATTGAAGTTGAGACCGCCCACCAGTCCGTCGCTTCCTTCCAGGAACCACAGGGCCAGATCCTGCGCCGCGGCCGCCTGGAATACCGGCAGGTTTTCGTGCGCCAGCGCGCCCCAGCGCGACGGCCGTTGGCGTGCGTCCTGGTAAGAGAAGAAGGCCTGGTAGATGGGGAAGCGACTGGCGTCGCGGCGTTTGTCCAGCACGCGCACCAGATGTTCGAACGGCACGTCCTGCGAGCCGAAGGCATCGACGACTTCGTGGCGCGCTGCCTGCAGCAACGAAACGAAGGTCTGATCGGGATCCACGCGCAGGCGCAAAGGCAGCGCGTTGACGAAGAAGCCCATCAGCGATTCGAGGCCAGGCTGGCTGCGTCCCCGCACCGGCGTGCCGATCACCAGGTCGCGCTGCCCGCTCAGCTGGTGCAGCAACAGCGACCACGCCGACAGCAGGGTCATGAACAAGGTGGCGCCCTGCGACTGGGCCTGCGTGCGCAGCGTTTCCAGCGTGTCTTGCGGAATGCGCAGCCAGACCGTGTCGCCTTCATTGCTGGGCGTCGCAGGGCGCGCGTGGTCCAACGGCAGCTGCAACGCCTCCGGCGCATCGGCGAGCTTCGCTTGCCAGTGTTGCAGCTGACGGAACAGTTCCGGACCGGACAGCCACTCGCGGTGCCAGGCGGAGAAGTCCGCATAGCTCACCGAAGCAGCTGCGAGCGGATCCTCACCCCCCTCGGCATAGGCCTGGTACAACGCCGACATCTCATCGTAGAAAAGATCGAACGACCAGCCGTCCCAGATCAGATGGTGGGCCATGAAGAACAGCACATGGTGGTCTTCGTCCAGCTTGTAGAGGCTTGCGCGGAACAGCGGGCCACGGGACAGATCGAAAGGCCGCGCGATCTGGTCCTCCAGCCTGCGCATGAGTTCGGGCTCACGCTGCCCCTGCGGCAACCCGGAAAGGTCTTCCCGGGGCAGGGCAACGTCCACCTGGGCTTGTACGTGCTGGTAAGGCTCGCCTTCATGCGTGCCGATCACGGTACGCAGCACGTCCTGCCGCTCGACGATGCGGGCCAGGGCGCGTTGCAGCGCGTCGGAATCCAGTGCGCCGCGCAGGTGATGTGCGGAAGGTACGTTGTAGACCGTGCGCCCGGGCTGCAGCTGTTCCAGGTACCACAGGCGCTGTTGCATCGGCGACAGCGGCGCCTTGGCGCCTGCGGGCAAGCGGACGATCGATTGCGCGTCCTTGTCGTCCTCTCCCTGCATGCCGATCCAGGCTGCAAGTCCGGCAACGGTGGGATGCTCGAAGGCAACGCGCAGCGGCACGTTGGTGCGCAGCTCGCTGCCCAGGCGCGCAGTGAGTTGCGCGGCCAGCAGCGAATGCCCGCCGATGGAGAAGAAATTGTCGTGAGCACCGACATGCGCCAGGCCAAGCACTTGGCGGTAGTGCGCCGCGACCTGCGCCTGGAGCGGATCGGCGAGATGTTCTTGAGCGTGGTCGGTGAGGCTTTCTTCCGCGTTGTCCGGTGCCGGCAATGCCTTGCGATCTATCTTGCCGCTACCGGTCAGCGGCAACGAGGCTAGCGGGATGAAGCGGCTGGGCACCATGTAACCCGGCAGACGCGAGGCAAGGTGGGCCCGCAATGTCTCTTCGTTCAAAGAGGAAGGCGTCGCCGGCACTACATACGCCACCAGCCTGACGTCGCCGTCGCCGAATGCATGCGTGACCGCCACGGCCTGCGCCACCGCAGGATGGGTCGCCAGCTGCTGCTCGATCTCGCCCAGTTCGATGCGGTAACCGCGCAGCTTCACCTGGAAGTCGTTGCGACCCAGGCATTCCACCGTGCCGTCGTTGCGCCAGCGCGCCAGATCGCCGGTGCGGTAGAGGCGACCGTGTCCGGTATCGACGAAGCGTTCGGCGGTCAGCTGCGGACGGTCCAGATAGCCACGGGCGACGCCATCGCCTCCGATGCAAAGCTCGCCCACCACGCCGATCGGAACTCGTTTCAGGTCGGCGTCCATGACGTGCAACTGGGTATTGGCGATCGGCTTGCCGATGGGAAGCGGCGGGGTGGCGTCAACGATGCGGTACGCGCTGGACCAGACCGTGGTTTCGGTCGGCCCATAAAGATTCCAGAGCTCCCCCGTACGCTCCAGCAACGCCGCAGCGAGACTGGGCGGCATGGGTTCACCGCCGCAGAGGGCCTTCCATTGCGGGCCGCCGTGCCAACCGGATTCCAGCAACAGGCGCCAGGTCATCGGCGTGGCCTGCATGGCGTTGATGTCGTTGCTTTCCAGCAAGGCGCGCAGGGCCTGGCCGTCGATGGCCTGTTCGCGTTCCACCAGCAGCACCTGCGCGCCGACCAGCAATGGCAGCAGCAGCTCCAGCACGGCGATGTCGAACGACAGCGTCGTCACCGCCGCGAAGCGGGCCTGCGCGTCGAGCCCGGGCGCGGCGCGCATCGATTGCAGGAAGTTCACCACCGCGCGATGCGGTACGCACACGCCCTTCGGCTGTCCGGTCGAACCGGAGGTGTAGATGACGTAGGCGTCGTCGCTCGCGGTTTCCTGTCGTAACAGCGTTTGGTCGCTGAAGGCCGGAATGGCTTCAACGTGGATGACGACCGCATCGCCGACAGCGACTTGCAGCTTTTCCGCCAGGGCCTGGGTGCTGAGTACGAAACGCAGTCCCGCATCGCTTGCCATGTAGGCGAGGCGTTCGACCGGAAACGCCGGATCCATGGGGACATAGCACGCGCCTGCGCGCCACGCGCCCAGCAGAGCAGGCACCAGGTCGATATCCCGCTCCAGCAGCAGTCCCACGCGATCGCCCGCCGAAACGCCAGCCGAGCGCAGCGCGCAGGCGATGGCGTGGGAGCGCGCGTCCAACTGTGCGTAGCTCAGCGATTGCGCGCCTGCCCGTACGGCGATGGCATCGGCTGAACGACGGGCCTGTTCGAGGATCAGGTCTTCGACGCGGCGGTCGCGGGGATATTCCATTTCCGTCGCGTTCCAGCCGTCGAGCTGGCGCCGGTCCTGGTCGCCCAGCAGGGCCAAGGCACCAAGTGCGCGTTCGGGATCGGCAGCCGCATCGGAGAGCAGGGTTTCGAAAGCCGACATCCAGCGCGCTACGGTTTCGGCGTCGAACAAGTCGCGGTTGTACTGGCATTCCAGGCGCATGCCGCCGGGGCCCAGGTCCACGGCGTTGACGAACAGCTCGAAGGTCTCGAACCGCCGCGCATTGCCGGCGACTTCGAACTCCAGGCCGGGCACCGCATCGCGTTCCAGGGTCATCGCCTGATCGATGTTGAACATCACACTGATCAGCGGCAAGCGTGCGGTGTCGCGCGCCAGCGGCAGGGCCTGCAGCAGGCGCCCGAAGGTGACGCGCTGATGGTCGTAAGCGTCGAGCATCGCCACGCGGCTGGATTCCAGCAACTGCGCGAACGGCATCGCACGCTGCATGCGCAACCGTAGCGGCAACATGCTGACGCAATGGCCGACCAGCCCTTCACTGCCTGCCGCCTGTC
Organism: uncultured Pseudoxanthomonas sp.; assembly: GCA_965650035.1. Lineage (GTDB taxonomy): Bacteria > Pseudomonadota > Gammaproteobacteria > Xanthomonadales > Xanthomonadaceae > Pseudoxanthomonas_A. Next base: position 1,910 of record CBFGMR010000060.1, on the reverse strand, counting down.
CGGCCACGGGAATGCCTATCACCACGTCATCCTGATTGGTCAGGCGATGCAGCAAGCCGGAGAAGGCGGCCAGCAGACTGGCGAACAGGCTGGTGCCGCGTTTGGCGCCCACTTTGCGCAGCGACGCGACTAATTGCGCCGGAAGCAGGTGATCGTGCCGTCTCGCGGCCTGCGTGCGCAGGCGCGGACGCGGCCGGTCGGTGGGAAGCTCAAGCACAGGGCCGCCATCGGCGTATTGCCGCGACCACCATTGAAGATCCTCGCTGTCGTTGCCGGCTTCATTGGAGGCAAGTAGCGCGTAGTCGGCAAAGGAAGGAGCTTCAGGAAGCGGCGTGCCCGTTGCATGCTTGAAGCGTGCGTATTCGACGGCCAGTTCTTTCACCAGTACCCAGAACGACCAGCCGTCCAGCACGATGTGATGCCCGGTAAGCACGAAAACGTGGTGCGCTTCGCCGAGCCGTACCAGCGCCGTGCGCACCAGTGGGCCGCCGATCAGGTCGAACGGTTGCGAGACGTGCTGGTCGATCAGAGCGGCGAGCCCCGCTTCAGCCTGCGCGGACGTGTGCTTGGAGAAGTCGTGAAGCTGCAGGTCCAGCGTTGGCGGTGCCGCATGCACGTGCAACGACAGTCCATCGGCGGAGAGGGTGGAACGCAAAGCATCATGGCGCGCGATCAGCGACTGGACAGCGGTGCGCAGGGCGTCCACGTCCAGCGTTCCGCGCAGGTGCAGCGAGATCGATTCGTTGTAGGCGAGCGACGCATCGGTTCCCATCCGGTCGGCCAGCCAGACTTCGCGTTGCTGTTCGGTGGTGGGGACGACGCGCACCTGACCGGCAGATGTTGCAGATCCGCTGCCGGTTTCCACTACCGGGAAGAAGCCGCTTTCGATCATCTCCGCCGCCGCACTCCGGTACGCGGCCACGATGCGCGCGATGTCCTCATCGGTGTGGGCGGTGGTCAGGAAACAGGGGAAATTGTCCAGGATATGTATGCCGCGATCGCGCAGCATCACGTACAGCAGATCGCCGTAGGGAAGGTCTTCGGTGAACACGTTGCGCCATAGCGAGGCGAACGTGGCCAGCTTGAACGGCGCCCCGAGTTCACGCATCGCTGCGTTGACCGCCGCGACCATGTCGGCAGTGCGCCGGTTCAACCCTTCCTGCAATTCCGGTCCGGCGTCGCGCAGCCGTTGCAGGCTGGCCTTGGCCGCCGCCAGCGCCAGCGGATGGCGCACGAAGGTGCCGGCGAAGTAAGTCACGCCCACGGTGGGCGTGGAGTCGTCGCCGTATTCCCAGTGGCCGCCGTCCAGGGCGTCCATGAAAGGACGCTTGCCGGCGATCACGCCGATGGGGAAACCGCCGCCGACCACTTTGCCGTAGCAGGCAAGGTCGGCCTCGATGCCGAACAGGCCCTGGATGCCGCGCGGATGGGCGCGGAAGCCGGTGACCACTTCATCGAAGATCAACACCGAACCGCTTTCCCGGGTCAGGCTGCGCAACTCGCGCAGGAATTCCACCGGCTGGAAATCCGGACGCCGGCTCTGCACGGGTTCGACCAGGATCGCGGCCAGCTCATGCGCGCGTTCGCGCAGGATCCGCATCGATTCTTCGGTGCCATAGTCCAGCACCAGCACGTTCTGCGATGCCGAGGCCATGATGCCGGGTGCGGCGGGAATGCTGCGCAGCTTGCGCGTGCCGCGCACGATCACTTCGTCGAAGATGCCATGGTAGGCGCCGGTGAAGATGGCGATGGTGTTGCGTCCGGTCACGGTGCGTGCGATGCGCATCGCACCCATCACCGCTTCGGAACCGGTGTTGCAGAACGCCACGCGCTCGGCGTGGGTGAGTTCGGCGAAGAGCTCTGCGGTTTCGCCGGCCAGTACGTGCTGCGGGCCGATCTCGTAGCCGTCT
>CBFGMR010000059.1:0-12466 GCA_965650035.1 uncultured Pseudoxanthomonas sp. | reverse complement strand
TACTTTTCTTTGCCGTTCAAAGAAAAGTGACTCGCGCATAGCGCGAAACGCTTTTCTTTTAAAGCAATGGTAGAGAAACGAAGCAAGATCAAGAGCACCCCTCCTCAATCCTCCCCTGCGCTGCGCGCAAGGGAGGAGGCAGAAGCAGAGCCAACTGCAGGAGCATGGTCAAGACCTAAGGCACCGCCACCGGATACGAACCCAGCACCTTGATCTGCGCCGAATGCGCTTCCAGTTCTGCCAGCGCCTTCTTCATCGACTCGTCCTCGACGTGGCCGGCCAAGTCGATGAAGAACCCGTATTCCCACTTGGCGTGATGCGAGGGCCGCGATTCGATGCGGTTCATGCTGATGCCATGGCGCGCGAACGGGCTCAACACATTGAACAACGCGCCGGGCTGGTCGCGGATGAACACCAGTACCGAGGTGCGGTCATGACCCGACGACGGGAAAATCTGCCGGCCGATCACCAGGAAGCGGGTGGTGTTGTCGGCGTCGTCCTCGATCGAAGCCATGATGACTTTCTTCAGCCCGTAAACGTGTCCAGCGCTTTCGCCGGCGATGGCCGCCGCGTCGTCCGAATTGCGGGCGCGGCGCGCGCCTTCGGCGTTGCTGGACACCGGGATCTTCTCGACCTTGGGCAGGTTGGAGCGCAGCCAGGAAGAAGTCTGCGCGAACGACTGCGGATGCGAGTAGATGCGTTCGATATCCTCGATGCGGCCGGTGCGCGACAGCAGGTATTGATGCACGCGCAGCTCGACTTCGCCGCAGATCTTGAGGTTTGAAGTGAGGAACATGTCCAGAGTGACCTGGATGGTGCCCTGCCCCGAGTTCTCCACCGGCACCACGCCGAAATCGGCGTTGCCGTTCTCCACTTCCTGGAATACTTCCTCGATGCTGGCAAGCGGCAGGCCGTGCGCGGAGCGGCCAAAGTGCTTCATCACCGCCTGCTGGCTGAAGGTGCCTTCCGGGCCGAGGAATCCGACCTTCAAAGGCTCCTGCTGGGCCAGACAGGCGGACATGATTTCGCGGAACACATGCACCAGCACTTCATCGCTGAGCGGGCCCTCGTTGCGGTCCACCACCATGCGCAGCACCTGCGCTTCGCGCTCGGGACGGTAGTAATCCACGGCTGCTGCGAGCTTGCCCTTGGCCTTGCCCACCTGCAGCGCGTAAGCGGCGCGGTCGGCGATCAGGCCCTGGATCTGGCGGTCGATGCCGTCGATATGCGCGCGCACGTCGGCCAGGACCGGCGCCTGGGTGGCAATGGGCTTGGCGGCTTTCTTCGCGGCGGGCTTGGCGGTCTTCGTCGCCGGTTTTTTAGGTTTTACGGCCATGGTGTCCCGTTCTCTGGTTATCTCAGCTGTTGTAGGAGCGACACAAGTCGCGAAGAGGCGTCATCGATAAAGCTTCATCGCGACTTGCGTCGCTCCTACATGGATTTTTCTTCTACCCATTACGTTTCTGGAAATCGCGCATGAAGTCGACCAACGCCTGCGCCGCTTCCACCGGCAACGCGTTGTACAGCGACGCGCGCAGACCCCCGACGGCCTTGTGGCCCTTCAGCGCCAGCAAGCCGGCCGCTTTCGATTCGGCGACGAAGCGCGAGGTAAGCGTTTCGTCCGGCAGGAAATAGGGAATGTTCATGCGCGAGCGCGCTGCCGGCACCACTTCATTGCGGTAGAAACCGCCCGAGGCGTCGATGGCGTCGTACACCAGCTTCGACTTCAATGCGCTGCGGCGGGCGAATTCCGCCACCCCGCCCTGCGCCAGCATCCACTTGAACACCAGCCCGGCCAGATACCAGTTCCAGGTAGGCGGCGTGTTGAGCATGGAATCGCGCGCGGCATGCGAGCGGTAGTCGAAGATGTCGGCGCGCGGCTGTCCGCTGCGTTCCAGCAGATCGCGACGTATGATCACCACGGCCACGCCCACCGGGCCCAGATTCTTCTGCGCACCGGCGTAGATCACGCCGTATCTGGAGACGTCGATGGGTTCGGAAGCGATGCTGGAGCTGAAATCGGCGAACAGCGGAGCGGTGCCGACTTCTGGCGTATCGCGGAATTCGACGCCGTGGATGGTTTCATTGGCGGTGATGTGCACGTAGGCCGCATCGGGGGTGAGCTTCCAGCCATCGCGGGCGGGAATGCTGCGGAAGCCTCCCGGTTCGCCATCGGCGGCGATATTCACTTTGACATAGGGCGCGACCTGCTTGATCGCGGTCTTGCCCCAGTGGCCGGTGACCACGTAATCGACGGTCTGGCCGGGCGCGGTGAAATTCAGGGCCAGCAAAGCCTGCTGGGTGGTGGCGCCGCCGGAGAGGAACAGCACCGCGTAGTTATCCGGGATTCCCACCAGGGTCCGCAGGTCGGCTTCGGCCTCGGCGGCCACCGCGATGAAATCGGCGCTGCGGTGGCTGATCTCAACGATCGAGGCGCCTACGCCATTCCAGTCGAGCATTTCCGCCTGGGCCTGCAGCAATACTGATTCCGGCAAGGTGGCGGGGCCGGCACTGAAATTGAAGACGCGGGTCATGTTGGGCCTGCAAAGTGGACCCATAGTATGCCGCAGCGCAGCAGCCGGAGCAGTCCTGGTTTCAAACGTAACTTGTGCTGTCTGGACCGTGCGGCCGCGAAACCTTTTGCCGCCTGCCCGCCTCTATAGTTGTGCAATCCCAAGGAACGCCGCCATGTCTCTCCGCGATGCACTGAAAATCCCCGCCAGCCAGATCACCGACGAATCGGTCTATCGCCAGCGCCGCACGCTCCTGCAGGCCTTCGCCATGGCCCCGGCGCTGACCTTGGCCGGCTGCGCCGAAGCCGAGCCGCCCGCTGCACCGAAGACCGTGGTCACCCCGGCGCAGGCGCGATCCGGTTTCCGCACCACCGAGGAACCGACCAAGTTCGCCGACATCACCAGCTACAACAATTTCTACGAATTCGGCACCGGCAAGACCGATCCGTCCAACGCCGCCAAGACCCTGAAGACCCAGCCATGGTCGGTCGCGGTAAGCGGCGAATGCGCCAAGCCCGGCCGCATTTCCATGGAAGATCTGATCAAGGGGCTGACGCCGGAAGAACGCATCTACCGGCTCCGTTGCGTGGAAGGCTGGTCGATGGTGATCCCATGGCTGGGCGTGCCTCTGGGAGAAGTGCTTAAAAAATTCGCGCCCACCTCCAAGGCCAAGTATGTGGCCTTTACCACCTTGGCCGACCCCAGGCAGATGCCGGGGGTGCGCTACAACTCGATCAACTGGCCGTACCGCGAAGGCCTGCGCATCGATGAGGCCATGCATCCGTTGACCCTGCTGGCCACCGGCTTGTACGGCAAGCCGCTGCCGCAGCAGAACGGCGCGCCGCTGCGGCTGGTGGTGCCGTGGAAATACGGCTTCAAGAGCATCAAGTCGATCGTGGAGATCAAGTTCGTGGAAAAGATGCCGGAAACGGCCTGGCACGATCTGCAGCCTTCCGAATATGGTTTCTTTTCCAACGTGAATCCGGCCGTCGACCATCCGCGCTGGAGCCAGAAAACCGAGCGCCGCATCGCCGGCAACGCCAGCAAGCTGTTCGCCGAACGCATCCCTACCCGGCTTTTCAACGGTTACGCTGCGCAGGTGGGTTCGATGTATGCGGGGCTCGACCTGAAGAAGTGGTATTAAGGCTGAGCCTCAATAGCGAAATTCAATAATAGAAATTTAATGACCCGTTCGTGGTGAGCCTGTCGAACCACGCTTTTTGCGAGATATCTCGGCACACGCATGCCTGGAAGATCGCGCCAAGGGCGTGGTTCGACAAGCTCACCACGAACGGTATCTTCGACAAGCTCACCACGAACGGTATCTTCGACAGGCTCACCACGAACGGTATCTTCGACAGGCTCACCACGAACGGTATCTTTTTCCCTCCTTGTGACCCACACCCGGTAATGAATGGCCAAGACCTCCAGCGGCATCATCCTCGCCAAGACCCTCGTGCACCTCGCCGCGCTGACGCCTGCGGCGATCCTCGCCTGGCAGTTCTACGACGTCTGGCAGAACAACAGCGACGCACTAGGTGCCGACCCGGTGGCCGAGATCGAGCACCGCCTCGGTCTGTGGGCGTTGCGTTTGCTGATGGTCGCCCTGGCGATCACGCCGCTGCGGCAATTGACCGGGCAGGCGGTACTGATCCGCTTCCGTCGCATGATCGGCCTGTACGCCTTCTTCTACGCCTGCCTGCATTTCGCCGCTTATCTGGGACTGGACCTGCGCGGCTACTGGACGCAGATATTCGCCGAAATCGTGAAGCGCCCGTACATCACCGTGGGTTTCAGCGCCTGGCTGCTGTTGCTGCCCTTGGCCATCACTTCCACCAAGGGCTGGATCAAGCGTCTTGGGCGCAACTGGGGGCGCCTGCACAAACTGGTCTACGCGGCCGGCGTACTGGCCGTGCTGCATTTCTGGTGGCTGGTGAAATCCGATATCCGCGAACCGCTGCTGTACGCCTCGATCCTGACCGCGTTGCTGGGATGGCGCGCCTGGAAAGCCTTCAGCCGTCGCCGAACAGCAGCAGCGCACTGAGCACCGCTGCCAGGAAAAGAGCTGCCAGCAACAGCCATGGCCAACGCCGCAGGGAAGGCGCGTTGACGGGGGCGGCGTCCGACCCGGCCTCGTCCTGGACACTATCGTCGGCGAACCCGGCGGCTTCGCCGGACGCTTCCTGCCAAGGTACTTCCACCAGAAACCGGTGCTGGTTGCCGAAGGCCACCTGATCGCCAGACGCCAGCAGCGCATCGCGCACTACCACGCCGTTGACTGTGCTTCCCGTGGCGGAACCCAAGTCGCGCAACAGCACGCGATCACCGCGGCGTTCCAGTTGAGCATGGCGGTCGGCGAAATCCGGATCGTCTATACGGATCGACGCGTCGGGCGAACGGCCGACCAGGCAGGGTTGCGACAAGGTGAAAGCGCGGCCGTGATGCTTGCCGCCTACGCCGCGAAGAACGATGCGCGGATCGTTGTTGTCGGCCGGATCGGCCGGCGGCACCGCGTCCAGACCCTGATGCGAGGCCCGCACCAATATTTCGGCACCGTCCAGGTAGACCGTATCGCCTGCGCGCACCACCGCCATGCGCTGCACCGGCCTGCCGTTGACATGGACGCCCCGGGTACCCGTGGCCACCTGCAGCCACAAGCCGCGGCGGTCCACGCAGAACTGGGCCAGCAAGGCACCCTGGGCGTTGTCGCCCACGCCCAGCAGGCCGCTGGCTTCGCGCACGATACGATGCACGCCGGTGACCAGCGCGCGATCGGGTTGTTGGCGGTTGCCGAAATGAAGTCTGAGGTTTTCCACGCCGCGGGAGACTAACATGCCGCGTTGCGGCTTGGACTCGGCGGCACGCTTGCGCACAATAGGCAACGAACGACAGGAATCGAATAAATGCCCAGCATCGACATTCACCACGAGCACTCCAAGACGCCGAAACAGGCGCGCAAGGCGTTGGAAGACGTCGCCGAGAAACTGGCCGAACGCTTCGGCATGCAGCACGAATGGGACGGCGACACGCTCAACTTCAACCGCTCCGGGGTGGATGGAAAGATCGAATTGTCGCCGAAGAAACTGCACGTCACCGCGCAGCTGGGCTTCATGCTGTCGATGCTGAAGGACCCCATAGAGTCCGAAATCAGGCGCGTGCTGAGCGAGAAATTCGGGTAGGTCGGGGCTACGCCCCCGACACGCGGACCGCCGAAGCGTCGGGGGCGTAGCCCCGACCTACCGGAAGGGGTCGGGATCGGCTTCGAACAAGCGCTTGGCCACCAAGCGTTCGGATTTTTCGATATCGGCGACGAATGCCTTGCCGTCGCCCAGTGCCGCAAACGCATCGAAGCCGCGCTCCAGGAAACCCTGCAGTTCCCCCAATCCGCTTGCCTTGGCCGGCCCGCGTGACAAGCGCAGCAGCATGGCCACACCGGGCGTCTTCACGGCGCGGGCCAGGCCCACGCCGACGCCCGAGATCAAATCGATCTGATGCTCCCGCAGGCGCCGGTGCCCCACCTGGCGATAAGCCTTGCCATACAACTGCGCGTCCAGCCGTTTGCGTGTGGGCGCGATGCGCTGCAGTTCCTCGGCCATGCGCAGATCCATCGCATGGGTCACCGCACCCAGTTCAATACCGTCGGCGACCGTGCCCAATACCGCCGCAGGCAGCAGACGCTGCATCATCGGCAGCACCTTGGCGACGTTCGCGTCGCGCTTGCTGAAGTCGCGGTCGCCATAGACATCGGTGAGGAAGAACAGGGCCGCCGCGCGACGCTGCGGGTCGTACAGAAAGTGCTCGAAGCTGGTTTCCAGGCGCCGGGTCTGCCAGCTGCGTAGCAACGGCAGCCAGCGCAGCTTGTTGCGCGGCTCGCGTTTGTGGTCATGCAGGGTTTGGTGGCAAGCCAGACGGCGGCCCAGCCGGTCGATGAGGGGATTGCCGCGCGCCATGCCCGAATGATCCGGTTCAAGCCGAACAATCGCAAGCCGAGACCCTGCTTATTGCTACCGGGATAACGTTTCCAAGCTCTACGGCATGTCGGCTACACTCGGACAGTTTTTCGCGACCGGATTGTGCATGCTCTCACTTCACAGTGCCCAGAAACGCGGCTCCGACGGCCGTATCGGCCTTGCCATCGCCGGCGGCGGCCCCATCGGCGGCATGTACGAACTGGGTGCGTTGCGGGCCATGGACGAGGCGATGGACGGCCTGGACCTGACCCGCATGGATTGCTATGTCGGCGTCAGTTCGGGCGCTTTCCTCGCCGCGGGCCTGGCCAACCGCATGAGCACCGCCGAGATGTGCCGCATCTTCATCACCGGCACCAGCGACGATGCCGAATTCCGTCCGGAAATATTCCTGAAGCCCAACGTCGGCGAGTATCTGCGCCGCGCCGCCACCCTTCCCGGTCTGTATGCGGACTGGGCGCGCCGGCTGATGCTCAACCCGCGCAAGGCCACGCGGCTGTCGGATCTGATCCTGCGTTTCGGCGGACTGGTCCCGACCGGCCTGTTCGACAGCGAAGGCGTGGAAAGCTTCCTGCGCGACATCTTCACCCGCCGTGGCCGCAGCAACGATTTCCGCACCCTCGGCGCGGATCTGTTCGTGGTGGCGGTGGACCTGGACAGCGGCGAAGCGGTGCGCTTCGGCGAAAAAGGCTGGGACGGCGTGCCCATCTCGCAGGCCGTGCAAGCCAGCTCGGCCTTGCCGGGGCTGTACTCTCCCGTGCAGATCAATGGCCGCCATTTCCTCGATGGCGCCCTGCGCCGGACCATGCACGCCTCTACCGTGCTGGAACGCGGCATCGACCTGATGATAGGCATCAACCCGCTGGTGCCCTTCGACGCCGGCAATGCCGCGCCGCAAGCCGGCGAGGAAGAACGGCGCGGACTGGCCAGCGGCGGGCTGCCCGCCGTGCTGTCGCAGACCCTGCGCACCCTGCTGCAGTCGCGCATGCAGATCGGCATGGAGAAATACCCGCACCAGTTCCCCAACATCGACCAGCTGGTGTTCGAGCCGAACGCGGAAGACAGCGAGTTGTTCTTCACCAATCTCTTCAGCTTCTCTGCACGCCACCGCGTCTGCCAGCTCGCCTATCGCAACACCCTGGCCGACCTGCGCAAACGCGCCGATGTGCTGCGGCCGATGCTGGCCGCGCACGGCATCGGCCTGCGCGAGGAAATCATCAACGACCGCCATCGGTCTTTATTGGATGGTCTGGACGTGGCCCCGCGCATGACCGAAACGACCGCGCGTCTGCGACGCGCGCTGGACGACGTGGACCAGGTAGTGGCCAAGCGCCGCGTCCGACGCGCCACCCGCACGCTGAAATCGACCGGCTGAAGCGCAGCCAGGTCAATCCGCCTTAGAGCCTACTCAGAGTCTCGATCAGAAGCGTTTTTTTTGCCACGGATCAGAGCAGATCGACGCGGATGAGCAAAGACTGAGCTACCTCCGCGAGATCTTGTCTAGCCGCTTGGCCCTATCCGTGTTGATCCGCTCTGATCCGTGGCAAAAAATGCTCTTTTGGCCGAGACCTTGAACAGGTTCTTAGCGGGTGGTGTGAAAGCTCTAGACAAGCGGTTGATTCTTCGGCTTCCTCAATCATTCCTTTTGTCGACGGAACCCATGGCCAAGCTGAAGAAAACCGCGCGCAAGACCACCTCCGCGAACAACCCCAACCTGCAGGAGCAGGCCGAACGCCTTTCCAAGAACCTCGGTGAATCGGCGCAGCAGGTGTGGCTTGCAGGCGTCGGTGCGTTCGGACGCGCCCAGGCCGAAGGCAGCAAGCTTTTTGAAACGCTGGTGAAAGAAGGCCTTTCGGTCGAACAGCTCACCCGCAAGGTCGCCGGCGGTAAGGTCGGCGCGGTACGCGACGCGGTCGAAAGCACCGTCGGCCAGGCGCGCGAGCGGGCCTCCGACACCTGGGACCGTCTGGAAAAAGTGTTCGAAGAACGCGTGCAGCGCGCTTTGCGCCGTCTGGAAGTGCCCAGCCGCGAGGACCTCAGCGCCCTGATCGACCGCGTGGATTCCTTGAACGGCGAACTGCGCAAACTCGGTGGTGCCGCCGCGCCGCGCAAGAGCGCCGCGAAGAAGGCCGCAACCAGGAAATCCGTTGCCAAAAAGGCCGCGCCGGCCAGCAAACGCGTGCGCAAGTCCGCCAAGTAAGCAGCGGCTAAACCGTGGTACGCACTGTTCCCAAAAAATTGTTGCAAGGCACCATATAAAACGTAACAATCGTTACTAGCCCGCCAGTCCAACCGAAGTACGTATGCTCCCCTCCCCTTACGACTTCGGACTGGCGGGCTTTTTCGTGCCCGCAAGCAAATCGGCAGCACTGGGCGCTGGCGTAGAATGTGCGACTTTCCGCACCGCTTGAAAGGTAATCATGCCCGCCTGGTTGTTTGGATCGGTCATTACGCTCCTGGTGGGTGCCGTTACCACTGCCTATCTCTGGCTGATTCGCCGCCGCGACGATGAGACCGCGGCCGGGCTGCTGGCGCTTGCCGGCATGCGCTGGCGTGATTTTTCCCGCCTGATCCTGGAAGCCATGGAGCTGCGCGGACTGGAGCGCATCCCCACCGCACAAGAAGACAGCCAGGAGCACGGGGCCAGTTTCCTGCTCTCTGGCCAGGGCAAGCAGCTGCTGCTGGCCTGCAAGCATGGCTCTGCCTACCGCATCGGTTCTGCAGCCGTCGACGAATTCGCTTCCGAGATCCGCTTGCGCGGCGTCCAGGGAGGCATCCTGGTGACAGAAGGTGTGCTGGACAAGGGCGGCGTGGAAAAAGCGGGCCGCTACAACATCGAAGTCATCGATGGCCCCCTGCTCTGGCCAACGGTCAAGCCGATGGTGGAAGGCAACCTGCAGCGACGCATCACCGGCAATGCCTCATCCCGCGCGCGCCGCCACATCGGCATCGCCTGGCTGGGCGCGTTCACCCTGGGCCTGGCTTCGGCGCTGGCCTTCCCGGGCAGGCTGGCTCCCGAATCGAATCCGGCGCCCGCTCCGGTAGCGGCTGCTCCTACTCCTGCCCCTGCTCCACCAGCGCCTCCGGCAGAGACCGGCAAGCCCATCGCTGCACCCGGCGCTGCGGCAGCGTCCAAACCTGCGCCGGCAACCACCCGGCCGGCCGCCGGAGTTTCCGAAGCGGCTACCGAGGCCGACACCGAAAAGCACCGTGCGGAAATCTCCAGGAAACTGTCCAGGACGCCGGGCATCAGCCGCGGTGTATGGATATCGCGCTCGACCCTTGCCGTCGACCGCATCGTCTCCGAAGAAGAAGCCTGGGCGCTGGTTTGCGGCCAGTTGAAGGCCTACTCCGACCTGGAGCTGACCCGCGTGCAGATGAACCCCCCGCAGGGCAGCGCCGACCAGGTGCGCTGGCGGCAGTGCCCGCTTTAGTCGCTTTAAGAGCCTGCCCAAGATTTCTGGAATGATCTGCGAGATTGAAAAACAAGCTCGTCATCCACGCGAAGGCGGGGATCCAGTGTCTTTCGTACGGCGACCGCAGGGTTTGTAGATAAGCTTAGAGTCGCTGGATCCCCGCCTTCGCGGGGACGACGAGTCGTTTTTTTTCGCAAGCCGTCCGGCCGCTCGGCCTACCAGTGCACGCCGCGCATCAACGAAGCGAACGCGATCTGTTCCTGGCTGGGCGCCGATTCCTTCAGCGCCTTGCGGTCGCCCTTGGCGGCGGCCGAATCGGGGAACAGTTCGAACGCCGTGCTCATGATCACCTCGTAAGCTTTCGGCGCCAGCGCATTGATCAGGGCCGAGAAGATGCCCAGGCGTGTGGCGATGCGGCTCGGTTTCTCGATGATCGCCTTGACCAGCAGGTCCGCAGCTTCTTCCGGCGATAGCGTGGGCACGCTGTCGTACATCTTGGTCGGCGCGATCATCGGCGTCTTCACCAGCGGCATGTTGATGGTGGTGAAGCTGATGCCCTTGCCCGACAGTTCGCCCTGCGCGCAGCGGCTGAAGGCGTCCAGCGCTGCCTTCGAGGCCACGTACGCGGAGAAACGCGGCGAGCTGGCCAGCACGCCGATCGAGCTGATGTTGATGATATGGCCCTTGCGGCGATGGGTCATGGTGGGCATGAAGCCCATGATCAGGCGGATGCTGCCGAAATAATTCAGCTGCATGGTGCGCTCGAAATCGTGGAAGCGGTCGTAGCTGGCTTCGATGGAACGGCGGATGGAACGGCCTGCGTTGTTGATCAGGATATCGACGTGGCCGTGCTCTTCCAGCACCAGTTTCACCAGCCGGTCGCAATCGGCCATGTCGGCCAGGTCCGCGGTATAGGCGAAGACTTTGCCGCCGGCCTTCTTCATCTCATCGCGGGCCTTGAACAGCTCTTCTTCGCCGCGCGCCACGATCACCGTCACCGCGCCGGCCTCGGCCACGCGCTGGGCGGTGGACAGGCCGATACCCGACGAACCGCCAGTGATCACCACCACCTTGTTGCGCACCTTGCCCTTCAGGGTGCGGTCGATGAACAGGTCCGGGTCCAGGTGCCGTTCCCAGTAATCCCACAAGCGCCATGCGTATCCGTCCAATTTGGGCACCACGATGCCGCTGCCCTTGAGCGCACGCTCGGCCTCGCGGCTGTCGAAACGCGTGGGATAGGTGATGAACTTCAGCACTTCCTTCGGAATCTTGAAATCGCGCAGCAACATGCCGATGAAACGTTTCACCGGCGGCAGGTTGCCCACTGCGCCGCGTATGCCGCTGGGCACGAAGGCGAACATGCGCGCGTCGATGCGCATGGTCATCTCCGGCGCATGGCCGGCGCGGCAGAAAGTGTTCAGCACTTCGCCCACGCGCAAGGGCTCCGGATCGGTCAGGTGAAAGGTATGGCCGTCCAGCTTGGGCTTGTGCGCGATGTGGTCCATGGCGTCGGCCACGAAATCCACCGGCACTATATTGATGCGGCCGCCCTCGATACCCAGCACCGGCATCCACGGCGGCAGCACTTCGCGCAGCTTCTTGATCAGGGTGAAGAAGTAATAGGGCCCGTCGATCTTGTCGATTTCACCAGTCTGCGAATGCCCCACCACCATGCCGGGACGGTAGATGCGCCACTTCAGGCGCTTCTCGTTGCGGACCAGCCCTTCCGAATCGTGTTTGGTGCGCAGGTACGGGTCGTCCAGGCCCTCGGCCTCGTCGAACATGTCTTCGCGGAAGATGCCCGGGTACAGGCCGGCGGCCGCGATGGAGCTGGTGTGGTGGAAGGTTCCCGCCTTGATGGCGGCGGCCAGGTCCAGTGCATGCTGGGTGCCGTCGATATTGGCGGCGCGCTGGGCTTCGGCGCTGGCGGCCAAGTCATAGATGGCGGCCAGATGAAAGAAATGCTTCACCTTTCCCGACAGCGTGCGCTGCTGTCCCGGAGTGAGACCGCACTTGGGCTTGGTCATGTCGCCGTAGACCACGCTGACGCGCTTGAGGTCCCAGCCCGCTTTCTTGGCGATGGCGTCGAATTTCTTCTGCGAATCCTTGCGGACCAGCACGTATACAGTCCCGCTGCGCTTGAGCAGGTTGGTGACCAGGTAGCGGCCGATGAATCCTGTGGCGCCGGTGACGAAATAACTCATGTGCGGTCTATCCCTGGTGTTTGGGCGCGGCCCCTCCGCTGCGCCCCTACGGCCTAAGTTGCCAGAGATGGCGCTATTCGACAATGCCGCCACGACTATGCCTTATAGACAGGACGGCATTGACCCATCCTGCCCCGCGTGGTGTGATGCGCGCGATCACTGGGAGGGATCTTTACATGGCAGATCTGAAAAGCAGCTTCGAACAGGCATCCAAGGCGATCCAGGGCCTGTCAGAGCGACCGGACAACGACACTCTGCTGCGCCTGTATGCGCTGTACAAGCAGGGTTCGGAAGGCGACGTCAGCGGCGACAAGCCGGGGTTCTTCGATTTCGTCGGCACCGCCAAGTACGAAGCCTGGGCCAAG
>CBFGMR010000058.1:0-12683 GCA_965650035.1 uncultured Pseudoxanthomonas sp. | reverse complement strand
GGCCTGCTGAAGATCACCGCCGTCAACGTGCCGGCCAAGCCGAAGCGCAAGGGCATCAACCCGTTCACCAAGGAAGAGCAGTGGTTCGCCGCTAAGCCTGCTTCGGTGAAGGTCAAGGTTCGTCCGCTGAAGAAGCTGAAGGACGCCGCTGCCTGATCGCAGCGCTCCAAAGCGGTACCTGCTCGGGACGGCATTGCCGTCCCGAGTCGTTTCTGGCGCTGCGGAAAATCCCCGCAACGCCGTAGGTCGGGGCTACGCCCCCGACGCCCTTGTGCCATCAGAGGCCACAACATCGGCCACGCAGAGCCTGTCCCGTATTCGATACAGGGGTGGCCCACAGATTCACATTCCTACCGACAAGCCCATGTCATTGGTCATGCTTGACGATCTGTGAATACGGCCACACCTATAAGGATCAACTCCTTCCCCAGGAACCGCACACAATGAAGATCCAAGGCTTTCTCGACCACCTGCTCAAATCCGCGCAAGGCGGCGGCGATGCATCCGGCCAGGGAGGCAGTGCAGCACCCAGGCAGGGCGGTCTGGGCGACATGCTCAACGCCGATTTCGGCAAAGGCGCTTTGGCGGGCGGCGCGCTCGGCCTGTTGCTGGGCAAAAACAAGACCACGCGCAAACTGGCCACTTATGGCGGACTGGCGGCGATCGGAGTGATGGCCTACAAGGCCTACGGCGACTACAAACAGCAGCAAGGCGGTGCCGGCGCGTCCGCCGAACCGCAGACCGTCGACCGTTTGCCGCCGCCGCAGGCCGAGTTGCACAGTCAGGCGATCCTCAAGGCGCTGGTCGCCGCCGCCAAGGCCGACGGCCATATCGATGCGCGCGAGCGCCAGGTGATCGAAGGCGAGTTCACCCGCGTCAATCAGGACGCCGAACTGCAGCAGTGGCTGCACGCGGAACTGGAGAAGCCGCTGGACCCGGCCGAAGTTGCACGCGCCGCCAGCACTCCGGAAATCGCTTCCGAAATGTATCTCGCCAGCCTGATGGCCGCCGATGAGCAGAATTTCATGGAACGCGCCTACCTGGATGAACTGGCGCGTCAGCTGAAGTTGGACGACGCCTTGAAACTGAAGTTGGAACAGCAGATCAGACAGGCCTGAAATCCTTGTCATGGCCGCATCGCGACCGACCCGTAGCCCTGCGAGTGCGGCCAAGCGACTGCTCGCATGGGGCATTTTTATTCTGCTCGCGGCCTGGATTACGGTCTGGTCGTGGCAGCAGCCTTTCATGGCCAAACCGCGCGCGCTGTGGGAACTGTCGCGGATGCCGCCGCCGACCGCGCTGGCGCCGCCCGTCCAGGGCGTGCGCGCCTCGCGCATCGCCGACACGTTCGGAGCGCCACGAGGGAGCGACCGCACCCACGCGGGCGTGGATATTTTCGCCAAACGCGGCACGCTGGTCCTAAGCGCCACCCGGGGCATCGTAGTCTCGGTACGCGAGGGCGGGCTGGGCGGCAGGCAAGTGTGGGTGTTTGGCCCCGGAGGCGAGCGGCATTACTACGCACACCTGGACGACTGGCGGCACGGTCTGAAAACGGGTGATCTGGTGACTCCCGGCACCCCTCTGGGCACGGTGGGTACCACCGGCAACGCCCGTGGCACACCGCCGCATCTGCACTACGGTCTGTATGGAAAAGACGGCGCCCGCGACCCCTTGCCCCTGCTGAGGGCCTACGCACGCTAAACCGCAGGACTGCCCTGTGGAACAGTCCATCGCGGTCGGGGGACTCGTTGCGCCGCTGCGGCGCACCTATCTTGTCTGGGCATTCCCGCGCTACCGAAGTCCGTGCCATGGCCAACAATTCCCACCGCTACCGCATCACCGTCACTCCCGTCGAAAGCGACGGCCTGCAATGTCTGGGCCGCTGCACGATAGAGTTCGAACACAGCTGCCATGACGACTGGATGCGCATTCTCGAAGCGATGCAGCAGCAACGCGGCTTCAGCGGCGACGAACGCGCCGCACTGATCGTGGGCACCAAACTGCTCAGCGGCCTGATGCTGAATCACCGCCAGGACGCCAACGATGTGTTCGCACCACTGCGGCCGCATATGGACGAGTTCATCAAAAACCTGAAACAGCGAAACACCGCCGCCTAGCCCGTCCCACGCCGCGTCCTATATCCTTGCCGCCTACAACATCGGCAAGGATCCGCTATGAACCTGGGGCGCGCCTCTCTACCCAAATACCTCGCACTGTCGCTGATCGGCGGCGTGGGCGGTTTCGTCCTGATCCTTCTGGTCCGGGGCTCGGAATCCGAGCGCTGGTTGATGATCGGGTGCGCTTTGTTCGCGCTGGGATTCCTGGCCTATGTGGTCTGGCTGTTGGCATTCAAGAACAAGTCGACCCGCGTCGGCAGCCAAGCGCAGAAGCAAGCTGCGCTGCAATTCGCTCCCTCACCGGGCAAGGGCGTCATCTATGTGTACCGCAAACAACTGGTAGGACTGCTGGTTGGCCTGAACGTGGTCCTGGACGGAAAGCCAGTGGGCCAGACCCGTGGACTCCGTTTTTACCGGCTGGAAGTGGAACCTGGCACGCACGTCCTCAGCGGCGACAAGAAGTGTCCCGAATCCCTGGAAGTGACGGTCGCCGAGGGCGAAATCGCTTACGTGGAGCAGGAAATCACGATGGGGATGGTCAAAGGCGGCTATCGGTACAACCGCATCGCCAATATCCCCCAGGCGCAACAGGCGATCTATTCCTGCAAGTTGCTGTTGGGCGCAAACTGATCGCCACAGGCTGCCGGGGCATCCGCCGATGAAAGCAAAAGTCGCTTCCGACGCGGTCAAGCTGCAGCACTTACCCAACATCGGCCCGGCGATGGTCGAAGACTTCAAGGCCCTGGGTATCGCCCGGCCGGCACAGTTGGCCGGCGCCGATCCTTTCGCCCTGTACCAGCGCCTGTGCGGAATCACCGGCACGCGTCACGATCCATGCGTGCTGGACACCTTCATCAGTGCGGTGCGCTTCATGCAGGGCGAACCTGCCCGCCCCTGGTGGCACTACACTGCGGAACGTAAGCAACGCCATCCCGGCATATAGATCGACTACACGATGGGCAAAGACATGCGTGGATCGCTACTGATGGTGACTGTTCTGCTGCTGGGCGGCTGCTCGTGCAGTCGGCAACCCGACGCCGAACCCGCGGCGGCCAACGACGCTGCGTCAAGCCAGGCCGCGTCCGCACAGGACCCTGCAACTGCCGCGAGCCAGGCGGCGGCGATGCAGGTGCAGGCGAGCAATGCGGCAGCGCTTTCGCAGGCGGCCTCCACTATTCATGCCTACCTTGCTGCCGCAGCCGGCAAGGACTGGAAAAAAGCCGATGCCTATTGGGTGGGCGGCAAGCCTTCGCCGCAACCGGACGACTACAGCGTGCGCAGCCTCCAGGATCTCGGCTCCATGCGCATCAACAACGAAGCGCCCAAGCCGCTGGACCAAGAAATCCCGACCCGCGCGGTGGAAATACCCGTCGTCCTTCGCATTCGCAAGAGCGATGGCATCCACGAAATCAAAGGCTGGTACCGGTTGCGCCGCAAGATCAGCGACGACGGCTGGGAAATCACTTCCGCGTCCATGCGTCCCTCCCTGGATTGAAGCTGCGTTCACCCGGCGAGGCTATGGTGCGTACTGTCCATCGTCCGCTTCAGGAAAAACCGCAATGACTTTCCCACTTGGCACCTACTTCAAGGCAGCCGGGCTGGCGCTCTTGCTGACCGGCGCACCGGCAGTGGCGCAAGCGCCAAGCAACGAAATAAGCGTCGCCACGCCGCAGGTGCAGCAATACCTGGACAGCGCTTTTCCGCGCGAATACGAAGCCTTGGGCGGCCTGTTCACTCTGACTGCCCGCGACCCCAAGCTCACCATTCCGACAACGGGTGAGCGTCTGCTCATGGCGTTCTCGGCCAGCGCCGCATCGGCCGGCGGAAGCGAGACGCCGGTGGGACGCATCGAGATGAGCAGCGGCCTGCGCTACGACCCGCAGGACTATGCGCTGTATCTGGACCAACCCACCGTCGACAATGTGCAACCCGCTTCGCCGGGTCAGCGCGTGGACGAGCAGACCCGCGTGCTGCTCAACCTGTGGCTGGCCGACTACGCCAGAAAGGAACCGCTCTACAAGCTTGATCCTGCTCTGCTCGCGAACTTCGGCAACGTAAAAGTGGAATCGGCCGGCATCGAGAATGGGCATATCGTGGTGCGCTTCAACCAACCCGTCGGCATGCCGGACCTGAGCGATGCGCAGGACTGAGGCGCTGGCCCTCGCGCTGACGCTATCCGCGTGCACGACCGCTTGCACGAAGACCGAACCTGCCGCGCCTGCGGTTTCCACGTCTGCGCAACAGGAAGCAAGCGCCGCCCCCGAACCTTCACAGACGCCTGCGCCTGAGTCCGCGCCTGTAGCATCGACAGAGCCCGGCGACCCGGCCACACCCTCTGCCGCCAAGCAAGTGGTTGCCGACTACTACGCCGCCATCGACGCAGGCGATCATGCGAAAGCCTATGCGCTGTGGAGCGATGAGGGCGCGGCCAGCGGACAGACTTTCGAGCACTTCAGCGGTGGCTACGCCAACACCCGGTCCGTGCGCGCAGTCGTAGGCGAACCCACGGGCGAAGAAGGCGCCGCGGGTTCGCGTTATATCCAAGTGCCGGTGGAACTCAGCGCGCTTCAGCGCGATGGCAGCGAACGCCATTATCGCGGCCGCTTCACCCTTCGCGCATCAGTGGCCGACGGTGCCAGCCAAGAGCAGCGGCATTGGCACCTGGCTTCGGCAGAAATGCAGCGCGTTGCGGAGTGAACCGGATCAACGCGGGCGCTTCCCGAGCAAAGACAATCTTTAATGCTTCCGCCGCGCGGCTTCACAGCTCGAAACGGTAGGACAGCTTCACCAGCAATTGCTCGTCGTCGCGCAGATCGAAACTGTCGCTCAGCAATTGGCCCGTATCGTCGGAGTATCCATCCTGGCGGTACCCGCCCCGTCCATAGACGACGTACAGATACGAGAGCGGCGCCAGTTCGTACCGGTAGCGGATCTGGAAGCCCAGATTCTTCACGCTGAAATCGTCCACTTTGTCGGGACTGACAACGGCGTTTCCGACTCCGTCCACGAGATAGGTCTGGCGCACGTTCGCATCTAGCGCGATCGCCTGCAGCTTGACCCGCAGTTCCTGCTTGTTGCCGATGGTCCAGTCGAGTCCGGCATTGAGATGGACTTCACGACCGTCGTAGCTGCCCAGCAGATTTCTGTCGCGGTTCCACACCAGCCAGTCGGGCGTGTGGTCGGCGTAGATTCCACCGGTCAGCCGGAAAGCGTCGCTGATGAAATAGGTGGGCTCGTACTGCAGGCTGTAGCCGACTTTTGAATTTCCGGCCAGTCCGCCGGAATACACCTCCGCTTCCAGAGTGTGCCCCCAGTTGCCCTTGCGCGGCCGCTCGTATTCGAAGAACGCATTGAAGTTGCCCGGGCGCTTCACCGAACCATGGCCACGGGTGATCAGGTCGTCGATTCCGGCGCCATTGACGTTGATCTGGGCATATTCGTAGCTGCCATCGCGCAGCCTTCCCTCGCGGCTGACGCGGAACTGGTCGTTGAGTTTTTCGCCATGATCGTTATGGCTGCTGCTGGCCCGCCAGCGCCATTCCTTGGACGAGTAGCGCGAGCTTTCCGGTTGATCGGCGAAACGCTTGCGCACTTCCCAATGCAGATAGTTGGTGCTGTTGCGCGACAGATAGCCGGCATCGTTGATCTGCAGATCGCTGCCGAAATGCATCGCGATCCACTGCTGCCGCCAGCCCTGGTCCATTTGGTAATCGGCCCAGACCGTGCCGCCCAGATCGCGCGTGGTTTCGCCCGACTCTTCGATCTGGCTGCCGAACACGCGGGTCTGCACATTCCAGCGCTGGTTGGGCCGCCAGTTGTGGTCCACGCCCAACACGGTGGCTTCGCGGTCCAGATAAGGGCGGTCCACGCGGGTCAGCATCATGCCCAGGTTCTGGCTGCCGAAATCGCGCACCAGGCGCAAGGCACCGAACGAGCGCCCGGCGGCATCGGCCTCGTCGGCGACGAACACGCCGTACTTGGTGGCGCCCAGACTGCCGTTGACCTTGACCGCGGCGGTGATGTCGCCGGAGCCATTTCCATCGTCGGCGGGACCGCCGACACGGCGCGTGTAGAGCAGTTGGCTGAAGTCCGAAGGCGTTGTGTATTCGAACAGGCCCTGGTTTTCGGTGAAGAATGGCCGCTTGTCGCTGACGAAGGTTTCGGTGGCGCCGAAGTTGACCACCAGATCGTCGCTTTCCACCTGGCCGAAATCGGGATTGATGGTCGCTGTCATCTGGAACTGCCCATTCGGCTTCCAGAAGATATCGGCGCCGCCATCGAAATCGTTGCCCCCATGCACGTTGTCGTACAGGCCCGAGACGTAAGGAGTGACCGTCAGCAGCGATTGGCTGTAATGCGCCATTTCCACCGCTGCGAAATCCGACATGAAACGCGGAACCTCGAAGCTGGCCGCAGGCCACGCCGAGCGCTCGCCGCTGGAGCCGATCACGCGATCCAGGTAGATCTTCACCGTGCGCTTGTCGCCGTTGGCCTTGCGCATCGGCGCGATATACCAGGGGATCAGCATTTCCACGGACCAGCTGTCGGCGTCTTCGCTGACCGCGTGCCGCCAGTTGCCATCCCAGTCGTCGTTGAAGTTGTTCTCGTTGCTGATCACCGCATCGGCGATGCCGTCGGTCGAGGACACGGTGAAGTTGTAGCCGGTACGGCCATCGCCGTCGAAATCCACCATCAGATTGACGCGGTCCACTTGTTCCTCGAAGTCGCGCTGCACGCGCTGGCGGGTGCGCGGGACGCTGGCCGGCTGCGTGTTGCGGAAACCGATCGCCAGCCCTTCGGGAGTGGCCAGGATCCAGGCTTCGGTCGGCTGCGACCCTGGCATGCGGGTCAGCGGCTGGGTCATGCGGAAATCGTCGACATGCTGGGCCCCGGCCCATTCCTGCGGATCGATCCGCCCATCGATCTCCACCGCCATTGCCGGCATCGCCCATGCCAACAACCCTATGACCACTAATCTACGCATCGATTCCTCCCGTCGAGGTGCGCAGGTTAAAGGAGCCGCCAATGGCGCGCCCCTATCGTTAGTCATTGCAACCTTTTCGCCTCTTCCCGCATCACGCAGGAGAAGAGGTTTACGCCGTGGCGTCGTGCGTGACGAAGGCGTTCTCGCCCCTGGGCAGCTCCAGCCATTCGGGATGCGCCAGCGCCCGGCCGATATCGGCCAGTCCGGACTGCCAATGCTCGCGCATGGCCACCCGGCCGAACTGATAATCCTTGAAATGGCCGAAGCGCGCGCGGTCGCGGTAGATAAGGTGGATGAGACTGTAGCGGCGGTTGCAGGCCAACTGCTCGGCGCGCTGGCACCACGGATTCTTCTCACGCACGTCGGCGGGGATTTCTTCCAGCAGTTCGCGCAGCAAGCGCCGGTAATGCTGGCCGACACGCTGCATGTCGGTGATGGTGCGGGTGCGGCTGGAATACTGGATTTCCTTCTCGCGCTCGGCTACGTCCAGCAGGTTCTGCGGTAGTTCGCCCTGCGCATTCCACAAGTCGACCTGGAATATCAGGGAATCGTGGCGCGGTTCCGAATCGAATACCTGCGACAGCGGCGTGTTGGACACCAGCCCGCCATCCCAGAAATAACGCCCGTCTATCTCGATCGCCGGAAAGGCCGGCGGCAACGCGCCCGAGGCCAGGATGTGCCGCGCGTCCAGGCGCATGTGCGCGTTGTCGAAATATTCCAGATTGCCGCTGGCCACATCCACCGCGCCGACCGAGACCCGGATGCCGCCGTCGTTGAGCCGGTCGAAATCCACCATGCGTTCCAGCGTCTCCACCATCGGCTGGGTGGTATAGAAACTGGCGCGGGTGGGACCGGGCGCGGTGAAAGGATCCTCGCCGAACCAGCTGCGCGGTTGGTAGAAGCCCCGCTGACCCTCGGTCATCGCGCGCCAGGCTTCCCAGGCATCCAGCCAGGCGCGCGAGTCTTCATTGATCTGCGTGAAACGCGCTTCCTGTCCCAGTGTGGTGGCCGGCAGCAGATACGGCTGGGAAATGGTTTCCCAGAATTCGCGCAAAGCGTCCATGCGCCGCTCCGGCGGATTGCCGGCGATCAGTGCGGTGTTGAACGCGCCGATGGAAATGCCGGCGATCCAGTTCGGCACGATGCCCGCTTCATGCAGGCCTTGATAAACGCCTACCTGATAAGCGCCTAGCGCGCCACCGCCCTGCAGAACCAAAGCGACGTTCTGCGGCGAAGCAGCGCCCGCTTTCTTCCCGCGCACGGACGCATGCTTGATCGCAGCGGGCTTGGTCGCGGCGGACTTTGTCGCAGATTTCCCGGTGCGCTTGGCGACCATGGTCATCGCCTACTGCATGTACCAGCCGTGGCTGACCACCACGCTTTGCCCGGTCAGCGCATTGCTGGGAAATTCGCACAGGAACTTCACCGTCTGCGCCACGTCTTCCACCGTGGTGAAGATGCCGTCGACGGTCTGGCCCAGCATCACTTTCTTGACCACGTCGTCTTCGCTGATGCCCAGGGTCTTGGCCTGCTCGGGAATCTGTTTTTCCACCAGCGGGGTGCGCACGAAACCGGGGCAGACCACGTTGGCGCGCACGCCGTGCTTACCGCCTTCCTTCGCCAGCACCCGCGCCAGCCCCAGCAGCCCGTGCTTGGCGGTGACGTAGGCCGATTTCAGCGGCGAGGCTTCGTGCGAGTGCACCGAGCCCATGTAGATCACCACGCCGCCTCGATCGTCTTTGTACATATGCGGCAGCACCGCCTTGGTGGTCAGGAAGGCGCCGTCCAGATGGATGGCCAGCATCTTCTTCCAGTCGGAGTAGGCGTAATCCTCGATCGCATTGATGATCTGGATGCCGGCGTTGGAAATCAGTATGTCCACCGGGCCCAGCTGTTCGACGGCCTGGGCGATGCCTGCATTGACCGCGGCCTCGTCGGTGACGTCCATCGCCACGCCCATCGCCGTTCCGCCGGCCAAAATGATTTCGTCGGCGACGGCCTGTGCGCCTGCCAGGTTGAGGTCGGCGATGGCGACCTTGGCGCCGGCCGTGGCCAGCGTATGCGCGATTTCCTTGCCTATGCCGCTGGCCGCGCCGGTGACGACGGCGACCTTACCTTCGATCGGGGAACCCATGCATTGACTCCTGGAGGTGTGGGGGGTGACCGCCATAGTGTCGCAATCGGCGCGTTACAGCATCGTACTTGCGTCCGATGCCTTCACTTCCCGGCATTCACTTGCCGGCGGCTTTTTCCTTGCCCTTGGGCTGCAACATCGTCCCTGTGCACTTCTTCGACCCGCACTTGCATTCCCATATCTTCTTCAGGCGCGCGGTGTGCGCCTCTTCCAGGGTGATGCCGTAGTTGTAAGTCAGCTCTTCGCCCGGCTTGATGTTGCGGATCGCTTCGATCAGCACACGATCCTTCTTGCGGTTCTTGCCTTCGTGTTCGTCGATCACTGCTTCGCAGTTGGGGTCGCAGCTGTGGTTGATCCAGCGCGCCTTGTTGCCCTTGTGATTGGCGTCGATGACGTATTCGTCGTTGAGCGTGAACAGGAAGGTATGGCCGGATTCGACGTCGCCGGTATCGTCCTTGTCCACTTCGGCGTGGGTGCGGCGCTTGCCTTTGTATTCGACGACTTGCTCGCCCTTCTTGATGTCGGCGATGGCGAAAACGCCGTTGCCATGGATATCGGACTTGCGGGCTTCGATCTTGCGGGGCATGGGTAGTTCCAACGTGGGTTGCCCCCATTGTCGCCTGCGCGGCGCTTGATCGCCATGCATACGGGGCCGGACAGTGTCCTGTCCGCAGGGAGGACTGCGTTTTGATGGCATTGCCCTCCGAAGGACCCTGCATCGTGCGAACAAGAAATCTGCTGTTGGCTTCCCTGTTTCCGCTGCTGGCCGCCTGCCAGCCCGCGGCCGCCCCCAAGGCCATCGCCGAACCTGCCGTCGATTTGCTGGCCAAGGGCGAATACCTGGTGAAGGTGGGCGGATGCAACGACTGCCACACGCCCGGCTACGCGCCGAGCGGCGGCAGACTGCCGAAGGAGCAATGGCTGACCGGTTCGAACCAGGGATTCATGGGGCCATGGGGCACCACCTACGCCACCAATTTGCGGCTGAACCTGTCGAAGATGAGCGAGGCCCAATGGCTGGCTTACAGCGGCGCCTTCCACACCCGGCCGCCCATGCCCGACTTCACGGTCCGCGAGTTGTCCGAACAAGACCGTCGCGCCCTCTACCGCTTCATCGCCTCCCTGGGCCAGGCCGGACAGGCCGCGCCGGACTATCTGCCGCCTGGCCAGCAACCGCCGCCGCCCTACTTTCAGCTGGTGTTGCCTACCGCTCCTGCTGAAGGCGCCAAGCCCGACGCGCAGGCTGCCGGGACCGCCTCGCTTCCCTGAACAACCCCGGCTTGGCCGGGCGGAGCAGAAAGCGTACAATTTCGGTACGCTTTTGGAACCCGCCCTACCATGCTCCGCGTCACCAAGCTCACCGATTACGCCACCGTCGTACTGACCGTGCTCGCCGCACGCCCGGACGACGTGCTGAGCGCGGCCGATCTGGCCGAAACCGCCGGCCTGGAAACCCCCACCGTCAGCAAGCTGCTCAAGCCCCTGGCCCAGGCCGGACTGGTCACCAGCTTGCGCGGTGTGCACGGCGGCTACCGCCTCAGCCGCGACGCCGCCGAAATCACCCTGATCGAGATCGTCGAGGCCATGGAAGGGCCGCTGGCGATGACCGAATGCAGCCAGCACGACAGCCATTGCGGCATCGCCCACCAGTGCGGCGTGCGCGCCAACTGGCGGCTGATCAACGACGTGGTCGCCGACGCCCTGCGCGGCGTCACCCTGGCGCAGATGCTGAAACCGCTCTCTTCTTCCTCTTCCACCGACGTTACGCGGCGTTCCATCGCCGTGCACGTCGCCACCAGTTAAGAACGTAGGCAGCCCCGTGGCCACCGAAGTAGTTCCTACCAAAGCAAGCCCCGCCAAGAACGCGGAAATCGTCGAGCAGCTCGGCCGCCGCTACGACGCGGGCTTCATTACCGATATCGAATCCGACAGCTTCGAACCCGGTTTGAGCGAAGACGTGGTGCGCGCCCTGTCGCTCAAGAAGCAAGAGCCGCAGTGGATGACCGACTGGCGATTGGCCGCTTACCGTCATTGGCTGACCATGCCGGTGCCGCACTGGGCGAAGTTGAACATCGCCCCGATCGATCTGCAGTCGGTCAGCTACTACTCCGCACCGAAGGCCAAGTACGCCTCGCTGGACGAAGTGCCGAAAGAGCTGCTGGACACCTACGACAAGCTGGGCGTGCCGCTGCACGAGCGCGCCAAGCTGGCGGGCGTGGCGGTGGATGCGGTGTTCGATTCGGTCTCCGTCGGCACCACCTTCCGCAAGGAACTGGCCGAGAAAGGCATCATTTTCTGCTCCATGAGCGAAGCCGTGCGCGAACACCCGGAACTGGTGAAGCAGTACCTGGGCAGCGTAGTGCCCACCGGCGACAACTACTTCGCCGCGCTCAACGCCGCGGTGTTCTCCGACGGCAGCTTCGTGTTCATTCCCAAGGGCGTGCGTTGCCCGATGGAACTGAGCACTTATTTCCGCATCAACTCCGGCCACACCGGCCAGTTCGAACGCACCCTGATCATCGCCGAGGACAAGTCGTACGTGTCCTACCTGGAGGGCTGCACCGCGCCCATGCGCGACGAGAACCAGCTGCACGCCGCGGTGGTGGAGCTGGTGGCGCTGGAAGACGCGGAGATCAAATACTCCACCGTGCAGAACTGGTATCCCGGCGACGAGAACGGCAAGGGCGGCATCTACAACTTCGTCACCAAGCGCGCCGAATGCCGCGGCGCACGCAGCAAGGTCAGCTGGACGCAGGTGGAAACCGGTTCGGCCATCACCTGGAAATACCCCAGCTGCGTGCTGATCGGCGACGACTCGACCGGCGAGTTCCATTCCGTCGCGCTCACCCACCACCGCCAGCAGGCCGACACCGGCACCAAGATGATCCACATCGGCAAGAACACCAAGTCGAAAATCGTCAGCAAGGGCATCAGCGCCGGCCGCGGCCAGAACAGCTATCGCGGCCTGGTCAAGGTGGAGAAGTCCGCCGCCGGCGCGCGCAACTACACCCAGTGCGACAGCCTGCTGATCGGCAAGAAGTGCGGCGCCCACACTTTCCCTTATATCGAAGTGAAGCACCCCGACGCCATCGTCGAGCACGAAGCGACCACCTCCAAGATTTCCGACGATCAGATGTTCTATTGCCGGGCGCGCGGAATCAGCCAGGAAGACGCGGTGAGCCTGATCGTCGACGGCTTCTGCAAGCAGGTGTTCCGCGAGCTTCCGATGGAGTTCGCGGTGGAAGCCAAGAAGCTGCTGGAAGTGAGCCTTGAAGGCTCCGTCGGATAACCCTGTAGGAGCGCCTCCTAGGCGCGAGCTCTTGCTCGAAGATCAAGAGCTCGCGCCTAGGAGGCGCTCCTACAAAGAACGAGAACCCTGGGAACACATATGCTGAAGATCGAAAACCTCCACGCCCGCGTCGCCGGCAAGGAGATCCTCAAGGGCCTG
>CBFGMR010000057.1:0-12834 GCA_965650035.1 uncultured Pseudoxanthomonas sp. | reverse complement strand
CGGGCCCATAGCTCAATGGTTAGAGCAGAGGACTCATAATCCTTTGGTTCCAGGTTCGAGTCCTGGTGGGCCCACCAGTTATCGATTGCGCGCAGCTCACATGTGGGGGGAAAGCAAGTTAGCTGCTTCGGCCAACTTGTATTTGCCTGGAAAGGACAAGTTGGCCGCTTAGGACCAAGGTCCGGGCCTAGAAGCCTAGCGAAGGCCCATCTATCCGCATGATTCGCAAGGTTTTCCTGTCGTGACGCGACGACTTAAGGCCTTAACTGTGTGGTCGCATCAGTCCGACTGAAGCGATCGAGAGGAGGATCGAGAGCGTTGGGCTCTGGTGTGATGCGGGCTTCTCTCAAGGTCTGCGATGATCCTGCGTGCGAGCACTATCGAGACGGCAGTCCTCTTTGCGATAGCCCGCTCAAGCAGTTTCTTCCGAGTGATTTTCTCCTTCCTGTACCTCGCGACCAGGACTTCACGCGCTCGCCGTGCATCACGCTTTTGCTTTTCTCGATGCCATCCCGCCTCCTTCTTACGTCTATCGATGTATCGCTTAGTCAATTCGGGGAATGCGGCAAACCTTTGGAGACGTGTAAGGCCAGACAGAAGTGCGAGTAGGGTTGAAGTGGCGCTTGGCTAGCGAGGTAGTTTGGTCAGCGCGGCCTTGCCGCTGGCACTAGTCCGGGGGGCATTGGCGGTGTGCCTGGGGCGGGCTCAAGCGCTGCGGGTGTCACGACGCTCAAATCGATTTTCCCGCAAAGTCTGCAAGATTGCCGTTATTGATTTACTCGACTGGGCTCCTACCGTTCAGCGCTAGAAGGATCGTCAGATGATAAAAACGCCGGATACGCCCAAAATATTGCCTTCTCATATAGCGGTAGGCACGATTGAGGCAATGAAAGACTCTCTTTCCAAATCGAAGCCAGATGACCAGCCGGGGCGCGGCCCGCCCGCCGCGCTGCTTGCGGCCGTAACGGATTTTGTCGAGGCACGGGGTGGTGGCGAAGGGCATTTCCTCACGCCCATGGAAGGCGTTCACATCCTGCGCGCACTCCAAGAAATTATGCCCGTGCGTCATATGTACCGGCCTTCTCTCTGCGTGGTGGTCCAAGGCGCCAAGCAGATCTTCTTTGGCGATAAGGTCCTGGACTATCACGAGATGGAATGCCTCATCGTGAGCATTGAGTTGCCGGCAACTGGGCGCATGATCGGAGCAACACCCAGTACTCCGTTTCTGGGAATTACGATCGAGTTCGATATAGCCATGCTGCGAGAAGTCATGCAGCAGTTGGCGGCCCCACCTACGCCAAATCCCGCGTCTAGCCCGTGCGTGTTCGTGGGCCAGGTTGACACACCACTGGCAGATTGCATCGTGCGCTTGGCTAAGATGGCGCAAACGCCCGAAGCGGCACCGGTTCTCTATCCGTCCGTTATGCGAGAAATCTGCTACTGGCTTCTGACTGGTCCCTTTGGCAGTGAGATCGCCAAGCTCGCCTTGCCAGAAACGCATACCGAGCGCGTCGCTCAGGCCATTCGTCTGCTGCACGAGAACTTCAACCAGAATTTAAGCGTGAAGCAGCTTGCCGAAGCCGCGAGGATGAGCCCCTCTTCCTTTCACCAGCACTTTAGGGCCATCACAGCAATGACACCGGTGCAGTATCAGAAACAGCTGCGCTTGCTTGAGGCACGGCGCTTGATGGTGTTCGATGCTGCAAATGTTTCGGAGGCTGCTTACAAGGTCGGTTATGAAAGTGCATCCCAATTCAGCCGGGAATACGCGCGCTCCTTTGGCGTGGCGCCAAAGCGAGACGTGACCAACTTCAAAGCGCTACTCGCTTTCGGGTCCAGGCAAGTCGGCGTCGCTTGAAACTGGGTGAGCCGCTAGGCTGTCACGCATGCCATCTGGTGCATTGGAGGATTAGGCAGATTTTCTCCGGTATCCGGCATAGAGCTTGGCCGCGCGATGGGTGATCGTCATGACAGCGCCGATTTCGGCTTATCGAAAGGCAACCGTCATGCCCCGTTGGACCACACAAGACATCCCTCCCCAATACGGTCGTACAGCCGTGGTCACTGGCACAGGCGGCCTTGGATACGAGGATGCGCTCGCTCTGACGCGCGCTGGCTGCGAAGTCATTATTGCCGGGCGTGATCCTCGAAAAGGCGCCGATGCTGTCCGACGCATCCGCAGTGAAGTATCGCCGGCGAAGGTTTCCTTCGAGCAGCTTGATCTTGCCAGTCTTGCGTCGGTCAGTGCTTTCACTGAGCGCGTAGGTAAGCAGCACAGCAAGCTGGACCTGCTCATCAACAACGCGGGCGTGATGGTGCCTCCGCAACGGCAATTGACGTCCGATGGCTTTGAGCTGCAGTTAGGCACTAACTACCTCGGCCACTTCGCACTCACTGCATACCTGCTGCCGTTACTGCTTAAGGGTGAGGATCCGCGTGTGATCTCCCTATCCAGTATCGCCGCGCGCGATGGGTTGATCGATTTTGACGACCTGAATTCAGAACATGGCTACAAGGCCATGCCGGTCTATAGCCAGTCCAAGCTGGCTTGTTTGATGTTTGCCATCGAGCTGCAACGGAGAAGCGACGCCGCTGGCTGGGGTATCTCCAGTATTGCCGCTCATCCTGGCATTTCCCGCACCGATCTTTTACACAATGGACCGGGGCGCTGGAGCGTGCACAGCATGCTGAGGTCCGCACTACCTTTCCTGTTCCAGCCTGCCGCACAGGGTGCGTTGCCGACTCTGTTCGCCGCCACCTCGCCCAAAGCGAAAGGCGGTGCTTATTACGGTCCGGATAAGATGAGTGAGGTGCGCGGCTTTCCCGCACCCGCGAAGATCCCGCCCCAAGCGCTGGACAAGACCTCAGCTACTCGTTTGTGGCAGATTTCCCAGGTCCTCACCGATGTGGATTTCGGGTCTGAGGCAATCAAAGCGGCCGGTTCTCGTGGGCAAGCAACGGGCCCAAGGTTAGCCGCGGTATGAGGGTAGGCGCCGATTTCCAACTCATGCGGGGCCAATAATGCACAAGTATCTTATTTATGCGGCATACGGCTGGCTCACGCTGAGCGGGACACTTCATTTTGTCGTCGACGTCGTATCTCAACACTTTCGTGGGAAGCGCACTGCGAGTTTCGAGACCACGCTCTACTACGGTTTGAACTCCGCCTTCTCTTTGGGGCAAGTCGCGTTTGGATTGTTAGGGCTGTTTCTTGCCTGGCGCCACATGGACATCCTCAATCAGACGCCAGTGTTGGCTCTGTCTCTGATCGCGGGCATGGGATGGCTGGCGCTTACTTTCTTCTTCATGGGCTATTGGGAGCCCAAGGTCAATGTAGGCATCTTCTGCTTCCTCATCCTCGCGGTCATCGTTATACGCTGATCTCGGCCGTTCTTTAAAGAAGGCCAATAATCGAATCCAAGCGGACGTAAGCGCTGCCGCGAGACTCTAGATTGCAGGTGATCGCGAGGCGAATTCCTCATCGGTTTTCGGCAGAAGAACATGGCTCTGACCGTCTGCATGCGCCGCAGCAGTCTGTTCACGGGCATAAAAAGTTGGAGGCAGTCCGACGTGGCGTGTGAAGGCGACACTGAACGCGCTCGCCGAGCCGTAACCAACGCGCTGGGCGATCTCGGCGACGCTCGCTTCTTCGCGGCGAAGCAGATCTTTAGCGAGCGCCATCCGCCAAGCGAGTAGATACTCCATCGGCGTTACACCAATTGCGCGTTGGAAACGCTCGAAAAAGGCGGACCGCGAGAGCGCGGCCTCCTTTGCCAGCTCGCCGACTGTCCACGCCCGTGCCGGCTGCCCATGAATCGCGCGGATCGCAGCTGCAAGACGCACGTCGGAGAGCCCCCGCACCAAGCCTGCCGATGCTTCTGTCCCGGTGGTGGATCGCAAGGCTTCGATGAGCAAAACTTCCAGTAAGCGCGCGAGTACAACGTCACGCGCGTGCCGGTTTTCGCGCGACTCGTCTCCCACCAGCTGCACAAGCGTCGCTAATCGCTTTTCACCGCGGACATGAATCAGTTGCGGCAACAACGAGACCAACAATGTTGCGTCCGGAGAGCCAAAGCTGCAGTGGCCCGCCAACAGGCGCAGATCCGTCGGGCCTTCCGACGCGCCGATCCTGAACATCCCCTGGCCCAAGGCGGTCGGAATCGAATTCGTCACGCCAGACGGCGCCTGAAGGCTGGACATGGCGACGCCAAAGGTAGCGGGAATAAGTACAAAGTCGCCAGCGTGCAGCACGATTTCCTCACACCCGTCGAGCGTAAGGCGACAGCCACCTTCGAGGACGACGCAGTAGAAGGGCTGCCCTGCGTCCGAACGGCGTACCTGCCATGGACCTGCGCCGACCACGTACTTGAAGAATCGCGCCGCAGGCTGCAACAACATCACTACCTCGGCGAGCGGGTCAATCATGGCCGGACTCTTACTAATGAAATGTGGACTTTAGATTGTAGCAAGTACGGTTTCGGCTACGTATCGTGAAGCGATCCCCACACCAAGGAAATCTCATGAAAACCGTCCTCATCACCGGCTGCTCCTCTGGCTTCGGCCTGGAGACCGCACGCTGCTTCCTGGAGCGCGACTGGCAGGTGATCGCCTCCATGCGCACGCCGCGGGAGGACGTGCTTCCATCGTCCCCTCGGCTGCGGGTGCTGCAGCTGGACGTCACCGACGCGCAGAGCATTCGCAAGGCGATCGAAACCGCGGGGCCCATCGATGTGCTAGTGAACAATGCCGGTTTCGGCGCGCCCGCGCCGTTCGAGCTGACGCGCATGGAGACGGTGCGCGAGCTGTTCGAGACCAATACCTTCGGCACCATCGCGGTCACCCAAGCGGTGTTGCCGCAGATGCGCGAGCGCAAGTCCGGGGTCGTTGTGAACGTGACCTCGAGCGTCACGTTGAAGCCGCTACCGCTGGTTGGTATCTATCGTGCGGCCAAAGCAGCGGTAAATGCGCTCACCGAATCACTAGCCAGTGAGGTCGAGGCGTTTGGGGTTCGCGTGCATATCGTGCTCCCGGGTTCCTCGAGCGAGACGAGCTTCCGTGACACGGCGCGGACCAACCTGCGCGGCATTGATGATGAAGTCTATGGCGAGTTCATGAGACAGACCATCGCCCGCATGCTCGAATCCACGGGGCCGGGAACGCGCTCGAGGGATGTGGCCGAGGCCGTGTGGCGCGCGGCAACCGATGCATCGGCCCCGATGCATATCCCCGCCGGCGCGGATGCCGAGCAGTGGGCCGCGGAAGCGCGCTGATTCAGCGTCCGATGAGCCTCAATGCTCTTTAGTAATGGCGGTCGGCCGCTTTTGGCCGAAAGCGGTCAAATGGCAACCGCGAAACGGGCGGCACGGACGGAATTGGATGAGCAGGAGCCGAGATGACTTTATTCTCTGGGAATAGAGCTTGGTAGGGCACGGTAACTCACTACTCCATGGTCGCTATTGTATGGGGACTAAGGACATTTCTTCGTGGGTTGCCCAACATGTTGGAGCAAGCATAAGTTGGCCGCTGTTGGAGCAAGCATAAAGTGGCCGTTTCGGCCAACTTATACTGAAAGGCAAGATCGGCCGGCTTGCGGGTCAGAGGTAATGTCTTCCGGGGTCTGATCTAAGCGCTCAGATCGGTTCGATGGGCGGGCCGGCCGAAAAATCATGGGTGCAATAACACGGGCACCGTTCGCGAATCCCAGAGGCTGAGAACGACCGTATCTAGGCTGTGCCAGTCCAGCAAGGAGTTCTCTCATGCGGCGCGACGACGATTTGATCCGTTCGCTGTTGCTCGACCTTGAGGTCGCCAATGACCATGTCAACGATAGCCACGCGGTTCCTGGATACATGAGGGATCAGATCGCTTATCACTTGGCGCTGATCGTAAAGGCGGGATATGCCGAAGGGCCGCAACCACGATATTCGTCGACCGGAAGCGATCCAACGATTCCAATCGGTGTGCTCGTGACACTCTTACGCCAGCAGGCCATGACTTCATTGCCACCCTTCGCGACGACACGGTTTGGGCCAAGGTGAAAGAACGGTTGGCTGAAGTCGGAGGGTCGGCCAGTCTTGAGGTTATCGGGCAAGTCGGCGCGGCGGTCGCCAAGCAGTTGTTGGGGCTCTGAGAAGCTAAC
Source organism: uncultured Pseudoxanthomonas sp. (assembly GCA_965650035.1). Lineage (GTDB taxonomy): Bacteria > Pseudomonadota > Gammaproteobacteria > Xanthomonadales > Xanthomonadaceae > Pseudoxanthomonas_A. Next base: position 6,695 of record CBFGMR010000057.1, on the reverse strand, counting down.
CACCATCAAACGCCGCCCACTGACGCGGACTCGTCCACTAGAGCTACTTCATCCATTAGGGAGTCCGGTCGGCGCCGCTCAGGGCTGTCTGGAAAGCGTGCGGAAATCGCGCGGCGTCATGCCGACGGTGGCTTTGAATTGGCGGGCGAACGCGCTCTGGTCGGCGAAACCGCAGAGCTGGCCGATCGCCGCGATGCTCTTGTCGTCCTGCAACAGACGCATCGCCGATTCGATGCGCATCTTGGTCAGCAACTGCTGCGGCGTTAGCTGGAAAACTCGCCGAAAGTGGCGCTCCAGCTGCGCCACCGACACGCCGGCCAGATCGGCCAACGTCTTTATGCGCAGGTTCTCGCCATGGTGCGCTTGCATGTACTTCAACGCCCGGTTGAGGCGCTCGTAGGCGGAATGCCGGCTGTCGGGTTGCCCCAGGTCGCGCGAAATTCCGACCACGCCAACCACTTCGTCCTGGTGGCATAGCGGCCGCTTGAAAGTCAGGCACCAGCCGGGAGTGCGGTTGGGAAACAGGTGCACTTCGAGCTGGTTCTCTATCACCTCGCCGTGCAGCACACGGCGGTCCTGCATCAGGTAGTTGCCGCCCAGCGGCAGCGGGAAGACTTCCACGGTGGATTTACCGATCACCTCGCTGCGGTGCTTGCGGCCCAGGCGCTGCACCAGGGTCAGATTGAGGTGGGTGTAGCGGCTCTCGTTGTCCTTGACGAAGAAAACCACGTCCGGCAACGCATCGAACAGCACTTGCATCTCGTCGGCGGAAATCATGGTGTCCATCGGTCGGGTCTCCTGCGGGAATCTGCGGTCTTCCGTCGCTTGCCGCATCGGTCCAAGTCGCGATTTCGATGCGCTGGATAGCGGATGACCCACGGCGCCATCGGGGCAATGGTCCGGAACGGAATACCGTTCCTAGTTAGCACAACAGCTGCATCGGGTATAGGAGCATACGGGACAGCCCGCCGTCCGCATGTCTGCCGTCTTCCGCAGTGCCGGTTGGCGATGGCGTAGCGCATGGCGGTCGCGCGGGCCGGAGATGAACCGGGGACCGTATCGGCGGTCGCCGCATGTTTGGGCGCCGTTTGGGAGATCGTGCATGGCGGAACCGTTCTGCCATATGGGCCGGAAAACGCCTGCGATTCCTCTGTTTGGCGCGTGAAATGGGCATGGCCCGCTCTTTATTCGACGTTTCCCGCCAAGGCCGCGCTCCGCCAGCGATGGGGCGTCGCGGCAGGATTCAGCCGTTTCAGGACGGGCTTTTCGCAGTTAGGAATTGTGCGGATTTCCGCATATGTTCGCGATAATCGTTGCTAGCCCGTGGCCGTGGCCGAATGTGAGCATGGCCCATGCTCAGCATTGACGTAATCGATTCGCACACCGGCGGGGAGCCCACCCGCGTGGTCGTCTCGGGATTCCCCGATCTCGGGACCGGCACGTTGGCCGAACGCAGGCGCCGGTTTGCAGGCGATTTCGATCATTGGCGCAGCGCCATTGCCTGCGAGCCGCGCGGCTCGGACACCATGGTCGGCGCGCTGTTGCTGCCAGCGGACGATCCGGAAGCCTGCACCGGCGTGATCTTCTTCAACAATGTCGGCTATCTCGGCATGTGCGGACACGGCACCATCGGTGTGGTCCGCACGTTGGCCGAATTGGGCCGTATCGGGCCGGGCGCGCATCGCATCGAGACGCCGGTGGGCACGGTCGGCGTGGAATTGCGCGAAGACGGGCAGGTATCGGTCGCCAACGTGGAAAGCTACCGCCATGCGGCCGGCGTCGTCGTCCAGGTGCCCGGCTACGGCGCGGTGCGCGGCGACATCGCCTGGGGCGGCAATTGGTTCTTCATCACCGATCAATCGCCGGTGCCGTTGTTGCTCGAGCGGCAGCGCGAACTGACCGCCTACACCGAAGCGATCCTCCATGCCCTGGAAGCCGCGGGCATCGCCGGCGCCGATGGCGGCCGGATCGATCACATCGAGATCAACGGCGTTTCGCCCGCACCTGATGCCGATGGCCGCAACTTCGTGCTGTGTCCCGGACTGGCCTACGACCGTTCTCCCTGCGGCACCGGCACCAGCGCCAAGCTCGCCTGCCTGGCCGCCGACGGCAAACTCGCCGAAGGGCGGGTGTGGCGGCAGGAAGGCATCCTCGGCAGCGTGTTTGAAGGCACCTACACGGCGACCGCGCGCGGGATAGCGCCGCGCATCACCGGACAGGCCCATATCACCGCTCGTTCGCGATTGCTGATCGAGGAGAACGACCCGTTCGCCTGGGGCATTCGCCCCGGGGAATCGGAACCGGAATGAAGGCTTACGACCTGGTCGTGATCGGTGCCGGCATCGTCGGCGCGGCCTGTGCCGAAGCGGCTGCCGAGGAAGGCCTGCGCGTGGCGATCGTCGAATCCGGCCCGATCGGCGGCGGCTCCACCGCCGCGGCGATGGGTCATCTGGTGGCGATGGACGACGATCCGGCCGAACTGGCGCTGTCGGCGTATTCGTTGCGTCTGTGGGATGCGTATTCCGATCTGGTCGAGGCCGAGTTCAGCCGCTGCGGCACCTTGTGGGTGGCGCGCGTGCCGGGCGAAATGGAAGGCGTGCCGGCCAAGGTCGCGCGTCTGGCGGCAGCGGGTCTGCGGGCGCGCATGGTTGACGCGCAGGAGTTGTACCGGCTCGAGCCGCACCTCGCGCCGGGCTTGGCCGGTGGCCTGTTGGCCCCGGCCGAAGCGGTGGTCTATCCGCCGCGGATGGCGCGGTATCTGGTCGAACGCGCCTGTGCCCAAGGCGCGCATCTGTACGCGGGCCGGCGCGTACTGGCGCTGACCGCCGATGGCGTGCGCCTGGACGATGGCGGCAACCTGTCCGGTCCGGCGCTGGTCGCCACCGGTTGCGCGCTGCCGGAATTGCTGCCCGAATTGCCGATGCGGTCGCGCAAGGGTCAGTTGGTCATCACCGACCGTTATCCGGCGCAGGTACATCACCAATTGCTGGAACTGGGCTACGCCGACAGCGCGCACGGCACTGCAGGCAGCAGCGTGGCGTTCAACGTGCAACCGCGCCCGACGGGACAGCTGCTGATCGGTTCTTCGCGCGAATTCGACGCAACCGACCGCAACGTCTCCGGTGCGCTGCTGCAGCGCATGCTGGAACGCGCCTTCGAATTCCTGCCGGTACTGCGCGATCTGCAGGCGATCCGGGTCTGGACCGGTCTACGCCCCGCCACGCCCGATGGCCGGCCCTACTTGGGTGCTGCACCGGAGCGTCGCGATGTCTGGGTGGCCGCCGGCCACGAAGGCCTGGGCGTAACTACCGCGCTGGGCAGCGCGCGCCTGCTGGTGGATCTGATCCTCGGCCGCACCGCGGCTATCGATTCCGCGCCCTACGCGCCGGCGAGAGTGACGGCATGAGCGGTTCGGCGGTCATCCGCCTGCAAGTCGACGGGCAAGCGATCGAGGTGCGCCGCGGCAGCAATGTGGCCGCCGCCATCGCCCAGGTGACGCCGTATTTCCGCCGTTCTCCCAGTGGCCAGCCGCGTGCGCCTTTGTGCGGCATGGGCGTGTGTTTCGAATGCCGGGTCGCTATCGATGGAGTGGGGCAATTGCGCGCCTGCATGATTCCGGCGCGCGAAGGCATGCGGGTGCGCACCGATGGCTGACCGCATGCGCGAGCACTATGACGTGTTGATCGCAGGCGCCGGCCCGGCCGGTCTCGCCGCGGCGCACACGGCGGCCAGCCATGGCGCACGGGTGGGCTTGATCGATGCGCAGGCGCAGCCTGGTGGCCAGGTATGGCGCCATGACATCGCCTCGCCGCTGCCGCGCGCCGCGCGAAGGGTAATCGATTCGTTGTCGGACAGAATCGATTTCCTGGCGCAGACCCAGGTGCTGATGGCGCAGGAGCGAAGCCTGGTGGTCGATGGTCCGCAGGGCGCGCGCCGGCTTTCTTACGGCGCATTGGTGCTCGCCACCGGAGCGCGCGAATTGTTGTTACCGTTCCCCGGCTGGACCCTGCCGGGCGTGACTGGCGCCGGCGGCGCGCAAGCGCTGGCCAAGCAGGGCTGGCCGATGACCGGCAAGCGCGTACTGGTCGCCGGCAGCGGGCCGTTGCTGCTGGCAGCGGCGGCGACCTTGCGCGCGCATGGCGCGCAAGTGCTCGGGATTCTCGAACAAGCGCCGCAACGCGCGGTGCTGGGTTTCGCAGCCAGTCTGGTGCGCTGGCCGGGCAAGGTGGCGCAGGCGCTCGCGCTGCGCGCCCGCCTGGCCGGCATTCCCTATCGCACTGCGACACTCGCATGCGCCGCGCTGGGCGAAGACCGCTTGCGCGCTGTGGAGATCGAAGGTCCGCGCGGGCGCGAGCGGATCGAATGCGATCATCTGGCGGTGGGCTATGGCCTGGTGCCGAACATCGAGCTGGCGGAAATGCTGGGCTGCCGCCTGCAATGCACCGGCGCGCATGCGCAGGTGGCGGTGGACGAAACGCTGCGCACCAGCGTCGAACACGTCTATGCAGCGGGCGAAGCCTGCGGCATCGGCGGTCGCGATACCGCCTTGATCGAAGGCGAGATGGCCGGCCATCTCGCGGCCGGCGCCGCCGCCGCCGCAGCAGCGCTGCAATCGCGCCGCCGGCATGCGCGCGCTTTCGCCGAACGGTTGCGCGAATGCTTCGAGCTGCAGCCGCGCGTGCATGGGCTGGCCGTCGCGGAAACGCTGATCTGCCGTTGCGAAGATGTACCGCTTTCGGCGCTGCAGGGTTTCACCGGCCTGCGCGAAGCCAAACTCGCCACGCGCTGCGGCATGGGTGGGTGCCAGGGCCGTATCTGTGGCGCGGCGCTGGCCGAGTTGGGCTTGTTTCCCTCCAATGGCCACGACGACGGCCGTCGGCCGCCGCTATTTCCCATACGGCTGGCAACGCTGGCCGAATCCTTTTCCATCGACTCGCAAGGTGTACCTTCATGAGCAATGCTTCCTTCTGGCGCGGCGTCCTGCCGGCCATCACCACTCCGTTCGACGCCGACGGCCGGATCGATCACGCGTTCCTCGCCGATCACGCGCGTGCGCTGATCGATGCCGGCTGCACCGCCATCGTCCCGCTGGGTTCGCTGGGCGAAGCGGCCACGCTCAGCTTCGACGACAAACTGGAAATCCTGAAGACGCTGGTGAAAGCGCTCGAGGGCCGCGCGCCGGTGGTGCCGGGTATCGCCGCGCTGTCCACCGACGAGGCCGTGCGCCTGGCCAAAGCCGCCAAGGAGATCGGCGTAGGCGGACTGATGGTATTGCCCCCGTACGTGTACTCCAGCGACTGGCGCGAAATGGGCGCGCATGTGCGCGCGGTGATCGCCGCCACCGACCTGCCGACGATTCTTTATAACAACCCGGTCGCCTACAAGACCGACTTCAGCCCTGCGCAGATCGCAGAACTCGCCGCTGAATTCCCGAACTTGCAGGCAGTCAAGGAATCCTCGGCGGACGTGCGCCGTTTCGCTGCGATCCAGGAGCTCGCTGGCGATCGCCTGGCGTTGCTGGTGGGCATGGACGATGCCATCGTCGAAGGTCTCGGCATGGGTGCGGTAGGCTGGATCGCGGGCCTGGTCAACGCCTATCCGAAAGAATCGGTGCGGCTTTTCGAACTGGCGCGCGATGGCGGTTATCCGGCGGGGAAGGAACTCTACGACTGGTTCCTGCCGCTGCTGCGCCTGGATACCGTGCCGAAGTTCGTGCAGCTCATCAAACTGGTGCAGGAAAAGGTCGGCCTGGGCAGCGAGCGCGTGCGTGCGCCGAGGCTGGTCTTGGAAGGCGCCGAGCGCGAAGCGGCCTTGAAGGTCATCGACCGCGCCATCGCAACCCATCCGTGGCGCTGAGATGAGCGCCGCCACCGAACCGTTGTTGATCGCGGGCCAGTGGCAGCTGGCGCGGGGATCGCTCGGTGCTTTCCGCGCACGCGATCCCTTCGTCGGCGAAGAGGTCGGCCCCTCGTTTCCGATCTGCGGCGCGGCTGATGTGCAAGCCGCGCTGGCCGCCGCGGTGGCGGTGGCCGATGAACTTGCCGCCGCCGAACCGGAACGGATCGCGGCCTTTCTCGACGCTTACGCCGACGCCATCGATGCCGATGGCGACACACTGGTGACGCTGGCCAATACCGAAACCGCTTTGCCGGCGCCGACGCGCCTGCGCGGCAACGAATTGCCGCGCACCAGCGGCCAGTTGCGTCTGGCGGCCAAGGCGGTGCGCGGATATGCCTGGACCCAGCCGGTGATCGATACCGGCGCCGGCCTGCGTTCGCACCTGGCGCCGCTGTCCAAGCCGGTGCTGATCTTCGGGCCGAACAATTTCCCGTTCGCCTTCAACGCCATCGCCGGCAGCGATTTCGCCTCGGCCATCGCCGCGCGCAACCCGGTGATCGCCAAGGCGCACCCCTCTCATCCGGCCACCAGCCAACGGCTGGCGCAACTGGCGCACACCGCGCTGCTAGGCGCCGGTCTGCCGGCGGCAGCGGTGCAGATGCTCTACCACTTCGACAATGCGTTGGGATTGGCGCTGGCCGGCGACCCACGGCTGGGGGCGATCGGTTTCACCGGCAGCCGCGCCGGTGGACTCGCGCTGAAGGCCACTGCCGATCGCGCCGGTGTGCTGTGCTACGCGGAACTATCCAGCGTCAATCCGGTGTTCCTGTTGCCCGGCGCGCTGGCCGAACGCGGCG
>CBFGMR010000056.1:0-13292 GCA_965650035.1 uncultured Pseudoxanthomonas sp. | reverse complement strand
AGAATTTCCGCTTCAACGAATCGCCGGTGATCATGCTCAACAACATCGAAGAACTGGGCAAGCCGGTGCGCGTGGCCGGCGACGAGAGTTCGTTCGTGATGATGATCCCGCCGATGAAGCTGCGCGACTTCACCTTCACTTCCCTGTCGGATGCGGTGTAGCCGATGATCCACGGTAGGAGCGCCCCATGGGCGCGAGCTCTTAGTGATCAACCTGCCGAGAAGAGCTCGCGCCCATGGGGCGCTCCTACCGGTGCTAGACGCACTGCTGACGGGCCATGAATCGCGCGCAGTTCCTGCGGTTGATGGCCGGCGGCCTGGCCGGTGCCTTGCTCGCCGGGACACAGCGCAACGCAAGTGCAGCGGTTTCGACTTACGACTTCTGGTTCACCCGCCTGAAGTACGACTCCGGCGACTGGGACGTGGACCAGCGCATGCCGGCCAATCTCATCACCTCGCTCATCGACTACACCAACCTGCGCGTGGACCCGAAGGAACACGTGCTGGCCCTGGCCGACCCGAAGATGCTGAGCGCGCCGTTCTGCTACCTGGCCGGGCACAAGCTGGTGGAATTCAACCCCGCCGAGCGCCGCAACTTCGAGCGCTACGTGCGCAACGGCGGCTTCGTGCTGGTGGACGACTGCAACCACGATATCGACGGATTGTTCGCCAAGTCGTTCGAAGCGCAGATGGCGTCGATCTTCGGCGCCAAGGCGATGAAGAAGCTGCCCGACAACCATCCGATCTACCGCAGCTTCTTCAAGTTCGACGGCCCGCCGGCTACCGGCTTCGAGCTCAATGGCTGGGGCGACGATCTGGTGCACGAATATTTGCAGGGCATCGACATCGATGGCCGCCTGGGCCTGCTTTACAGCAACAAGGACTACGGCTGCGAGTGGGATTACGACTGGCGCAACAAGCGCTTCCTGGCCGAGGACAACACCAGGTTCGCGGTGAATATCGTTATGTATGCGTTGACGGCGTGAATGTGTTCCCAATACACCGAAATTCCTCCGGCGTCATTTTCTCTCCGACGTCATCCCAGCGAAAGCTGGGATCCATCTTGATTTTCGCGCTGAGGCCACAGCAAGACGCAAAGCCAAAAGCAGAAGCAAGATCAAAATGGATCCCAGCTTTCGCTGGGATGACGATTCATTATTTTTGTTGCAACTGGCCGCATTTGAAGTCAGCAAGGAACCACGATGACAACCCCGCTCACCGAATCCGACCTCCAATCCCAGCTCGCCAAACTAGGCCAGCTGCGCCAGGCCATCGCCCAAGCCATCGTCGGCCAGTATGAAGTCGTCGAGCAATTGCTGATCGGCCTGCTGGCCGGCGGCCATTGCCTGCTCGAAGGCGTGCCCGGCCTCGGCAAAACCCTGCTGGTGCGTTCGCTGGGGCAGGCGCTGGAATTGCAGTTCCGGCGCGTGCAGTTCACCCCCGACCTGATGCCCAGCGACATCCTGGGCACCGAATTGCTGGAAGAAGACCACGGCACCGGCCATCGCCATTTCCGCTTCCAGCCCGGGCCGGTGTTCACCAACCTGTTGCTGGCCGACGAACTCAACCGTACTCCGCCCAAGACCCAGGCCGCGCTGTTGGAAGCGATGCAGGAACGCACCGTCAGCTACGCCGGCGTGACCCACGCGCTGCCGGCGCCTTTTTTCGTGCTGGCCACGCAGAATCCGCTGGAACAGGCCGGCACCTATCCATTGCCAGAGGCGCAGCTGGACCGCTTCCTGCTGCACATCCGTGTGGACTATCCCAGTGAGCGCGAAGAACACGACATCCTGGCGCAGACCACCGGCAGTCGCAGCAACGACGTGCCGCAGGTGATGCAGGGCGAGGAAGTGTTGAAGTTGCAGGCACGGGTGCGCGAAGTGCATCTGGGCGAAGACCTGCTGGCGTGGATCACCAAGCTGGTGCGTGCGAGCAGACCCGGCGAAGGTTCATTGGAAGAAGTGCGCAAGTACGTCAAATGGGGCGCCGGTCCGCGCGCCGGCCAATCGCTGGTGCTGGCGGCCAAGGCGCGTGCGTTGCTGCATGGCCGTCTGGCCGCGACGCGCGAGGACATCATCGCGCTGGCGGCACCGGTCATGCGCCACCGCCTGCTGTTGTCGTTCGCCGCCGAAGCCGAACAGAAAAGCGCCGACGACGTGATCGCCGCGCTGTTGCGCAGCGTGCCGTTGCCGGCAGCCTGACAGGCCGCACGCGGTGTCGTACGAACTGATCCCGCCCCAGGTTCGCAGCCGGTTGAAAGACCTGCGGCTGACGTCGCGGCATGCGGTCGGTTTGCACGGCATCGGTCTGCACCATAGCCGCAGCCGTGGCGCCGGCCTGGAGTTCGCCCAGTACCGCGCCTACGAACCCGGCGACGAATTGCGCCAGATCGACTGGAAGCTCTACGCGCGCTCGGACCGCTTCTTCGTGCGCGAAGCCGAACGGGAAAGTCCCCTCGCGGTGTGGATACTGATCGATGCCAGCGCCTCGATGGCGCAGGAAGACGCGGCGCGTCCGGGTTGGTCGCGGCTGGATGCGGCCAAATCGCTTGCGGCCTGCATCGGCGAGCTGGCGATGCGCCAAGGCGATCGCTTCGGTTGGGTAACCTTGTGCGATGAAGGCCTGCAGCTGGTTTCGCCCGCCGCTGGCGCGCGGCAACGCGACCGTCTGTTGCTGGAAATGCATGGGCTATCGGCGCGCGGCGGATTTCCCGGCGTGGAAAGGTTGACGCCGTTGTGGGACCGGGTCGGCGCGCACGACCTGGTGATCGTGCTCGGCGACTGCTTCGATCCGGCTTGTCTGGAGCTGATGCAACGGTTGGCGGCGGCACGACGCGAGGTGCTTGCGATTCAGCTGCTGACTGTGGAGGAACGCGACTTCCCGTTCCGCGGCGGCTACCGCTTCCGCGATCCGGAAACCGGTGAAGAATTGTTGGGCGACGGCGTTGCCCTGCGCGCGGATTTCCTGAAACGTTTCAGTGAAGCGCGCGACACGCTGCACGCGCAACTCGACGCCAGTGGCATCCGCCATGCCGGTTACGTGCTGGACCAGGAACTGGACGTGCCGCTGCGGCGTTTGTTCGGCTCACGCGACGCGGCGGAGTACGCATGAACGCAGCGCTGTTGTTGCCGGTGGCCCTGGCCGCGCTCACCGCGCTGCTGCTGCCATTGCTGATCCATCTGGCGCGCCGCAGCGAACAACGCCCTACCGATTTCGCCGCGCTGCGCTGGCTGCGGCAGAAGCCCAGGCCGCGCCATCGCGTGCGCTTCGACGAATGGCCGCTGCTGATCGCGCGCCTGCTGCTGCTCGCCTTGCTGGCGGTGTGGCTGGCGAAACCGGTGCTGTTCGGAAGCGCCAGTGAAACGCCGTGGGTGGCGGTGATGCCGGGTATCGACATGGCGCAGGCACGCGCAGCCATTACCGACGACAAGGCGCGCCTGCATTGGCTGGCACCCGGTTTCCCGGCTTTGGAGCAGCCACCGTCTTCGGCCGCGTCATTGCCGTTCGCCAGCCTGTTGCGTCAACTCGACTCTGAACTTCCCGCCGCAGTGAAGTTGAGTGTGCTGGTTCCCGAACAACTGCAGGGCGCGGATGCGCAACGACCGCAGTTGTCGCGCACTGTCGAGTGGAAAGTGCTTCCAGGCGCGATGACAGCACCCAAGCCCGTTGCTGTCGGCGCGCCTGCACTCGCTGTCCGCCACGCGCAGGATCGCAAAGACGGATTGCGTTACCTGCGCGCGGCGGCGAGCGCGTGGCAGCCTTCGGCGACAACGGCCGCATTCGCAGCGGCGCCGGTGGGTCAGGCTCTTCCAACCAATGCGCGATATCTGGTCTGGCTTGCGCCCGGCCCGGTACCTGCTGCGGTCGACGATTGGATCCGGCAGGGTGGAACCGCACTGCTGGCGACGGATACCGAATACAAGTTGCCTGCTTCGACGACTGTCTACTGGCGCGATGAAGTCGGCGCTCCTCTGGTCGAAGGCGCCACGCTGGGCAAAGGGCGCGTACTTCGCTTCACCCGCGCCTTCGCTCCGGCGACCATGCCGCAACTGCTGCAGCCGGATTTCCCACGCAATCTGCGCAACTTGTTCGCAGCATCCGCGTTGGCGCCGACGCGTGTGCTTGCGCAGGACTATGCGCCGGTATCCGGTGGCGCTGTGTACGCACGGGCGCCGCGGGATCTGCAGCCGTGGCTGGCGTTGCTGATCGCAATGCTGCTGCTGGTCGAGCGCTGGTTGGCGACCCGGCGCAGCCGCGGAGTCTCGCCATGAGTCTCCATGCGTCACTCTCGCAGCCGGTCCACGGGCATGGCACGACCGAGGGCCGTTTTTGCTCTGCCCCCTTTGGAAAAGGGGGCTACGGGGGATTTGCTTTTGATCTTGAGCAACAGCGACAGCAGCAGCAAGAGCAAGAGCAAATCCCCCTCAATCCCCCTTTTTCAAAGGGGGAGGCGGTACTGCGCGCAGCTGAAGAAGGGCTGGCTGCGTCATGATCGCGAGCAAGCTATTGCAGCCGGCGCGCACGCGCAGTCTGATCGATGATCTGCTGCTCTGGTCGCCGCTGCCGTTGCTGGCAGCCGCTGCGGTCTGGCGCTGGCAGGGCGCAGCGACGGCCGCACTGACCGCGATTGCCGGCTTGATCCTGTTGACGGTTTTCGCATGGCGACGCACACATCGCTTCGATCGACAATGGTTGATCCGGCAACTCGATGCGCGGCGCGCCGACATGGAAGACAGCGCGGACCTGTTGTTCGCCGAAGAGGCGCGATTGAATCCGCTGCAGCAATTGCAGCGCACGCGCCTGCAACAGCGCTTGGCCAAGAACGCCACGCCCGATCTGCGACCGGCATGGTCGGCGCGGCGCATCGCCGCCACCTGGATCACGGGCGCGCTGGCCATCTCTGCGTTATTCCTGTGGCCGGCACGGCCAACAGCCACGGTTCTCACGCCGAGCACCGGGAACCTGCCGGTGGTAGCCGGAGTGCCGCGGTTGGTAGCGCAACGGCTGCGCATAGTTCCTCCTGCCTACACAGGACTGCCGGCGCGCGACGAAGCCGCCCTGGATGCGAAAGCGCCACAGGGTTCGCGCCTGCAATGGACGCTGCATTTCGAACCGCAGCCGGTCGCCGCCGACCTGATCTTCCATGACGGCACGCGTGCGGCATTGACCCGCGATGGCAACGATTGGAGCGTAGTCCGCAGCCTGGACAAGTCGGCGCTGTACCGGGTCTCGCCAAGCGGCGCGGAAAAGCAGCCCGCGCCGCCGCTGCACCGTCTGGATGCGATAAACGACGCGCCGCCGCAAGTGAAAGTGCTGGCTCCTCAGCTCAGCCTGAGCCTGGTCACGTCCGGCCAGCGCAATTGGGCGCTGAGTTTCGAAGTGAGCGACGACTACGGCGTGGCGGCGAACGCGCTGCTTCGCATCACCCTGGCCCAGGGCGAAGGGGAGAACATCACTTTCCGCGAACGCACGCTCGAGGTGCGCGGCATCGGCAGTGGCAAGCTGAAACGCTTTTCGCCACAACTGGATCTGGCCGCACTCGGCTTCGCAACCGGCGACGACCTGATCGCACAGCTCACCGTCAGCGACAACCGCGCGCCGAAGCCGCAAGCGGTGAAGAGCCCCAGCCTGATCCTGCGCTGGCCTTCTGATCTCGGCGCCGAAAGTACCGGCCTGGAAGGCATGGTCAAGAAGGTGATGCCGGCGTACTTCCGCAGCCAGCGCCAGATCATCATCGACGCCGAGGCGCTGTTGAAGGAGCAGCGCAAGCTAGACGCCGAACGCTTCCTCGCCCGTTCCGACGGCATCGGCGTGGACCAGCGCATCCTGCGACTGCGCTACGGCCAGTTCCTGGGCGAGGAAGCCGAAGGCGGCGCCAAACCGCCGCCGACCAACGACGCCGAAACGCACGACGACGATCACGCGCAGACGCAGGCCGAGGCGTCGACGCAGGACGAGCATGACCACGCGTCCGCCAGCGACGAGGCGAAGCCGGCTTTCGGCGCCGAGGCCGATGTGCTGGAAGAGTTCGGCCACACCCACGACCATGCCGAAGCAGCCACTCTGCTCGATCCGGAAACCCGCGCCACGCTGAAACAGGCGCTGGACCAGATGTGGCAATCGGAGTTGCATCTGCGTCAGGGTCATCCCCAGCAAGCTTTGCCCTACGCGTACAAAGCGCTGGGTTTCATCAAGCAGGTGCAGCAGGCCACACGCATCTTCCTGGCCCGCGTCGGCCCCGAGCTTCCGCCCATCGATGAAGCGCGGCGCATGACCGGCGACCGTACCGGACTGGCGCGCCGCGAGCTGTCGCTGGCGGCCAGCGACACCGGCATCGACGCCGCGCCCGCCGAGGTGTGGCGCGCACTCGCCGATTCGCCGGATCCGGCCAAGACGACGGAACTGCCGCTGGATGCGCTCGAACGGTGGCTGCGCGCCAACGAAGCGCGCGTTCCCGATCCGCTCGCCTTCGTGAGCGCGATCGATGCGGTGCGGCGCGATCCGTCCTGCGTCGAATGCCGGCGTAGCCTGCGCGGACTATTGTGGACGGTGTTGCCGCGACCACCGGCGAACGTCCTGCGGCGCAACGACGAAGGTGCCGACGGTCACCGTTACCTGGAAGCGTTGCGGCAGGAGACGCAGCCATGAACCTCTCGTTGTGGCTGACGGTGTTGCTGGCACTGGCGGTCGTGCTCGCCTGGGTGCGCCTTTTGCTCTGGCAGCGGCGCGTGCCGGTGGCTTCGCGATCGCGCAGTTGGCGAATGGCGGCGTTGTGGCTGTTGCAACCACTGTGCGCGGCGTTGCTCTACTTCACGCTGTTGCCGCCCACGCTGCCCACCGAAGCGGGAACGCTGGTGGTTGCCACCGCGAGTTCGACTCCCATCGGCACACAGGTGGCGGGCGATCGTTTGATCGCTTTGCCCGAAGCGCCGGCTTTGCCCAACGCCGAACGCGTGCCCGATCTGGCCACCGCGTTGCGCAAATATCCGGGCAGGCAACGGCTGCGTATCGTCGGCGCTGGTCTGGAGCTACGCGATAGAGACGCCGCGCGCGGCGTGCCGCTGACCTTCGATGCGCCCGCCCTGCCGCGCGGTGTGGTGCGTCTCGACGGACCACAGCAGGTAGCGGCCGGCACCGGATTCCAGGTGGGTGGACAAGTGAATGGCGTGGACAAAGGATCGGTGGAGCTGATCGATCCGGCCGGTCAGCAGGTGGATGTGGTTTCGCTGGCATCCAACGGCGAATTCCTTCTCACAGGCACCGCACGTGTACCTGGGCAAGCAGTCTTCACCCTGCGTGTGCGCGATGCGCAACGCAAACCGGTGGAAGAGATCCAGGTGCCGCTGTGGGCGATAGCCGATCAGGCTCCGCGCGTGCTTTTGTTGGCGGGTGCGCCTTCGCCCGAACTGAAATACCTGCGTCGCTGGGCCACCGACGCCGGACTTCTGCTGCATACCCAGCTCAGCGTCGGCGGCGGCATGCAACTGGGCGATGCGCCGTTGCGAGTGGACGCGGCGACGTTGCAACGTTTCGATCTGGTGGTGCTGGACGAGCGAAGCTGGGCTGCGCTGAGCGCGGGCGAGCGAGCGGCGTTGTCCGAAGCGACCCGCAAGGGACTTGGACTTCTGCTGCGCGCTACCGGACCGCTGTCCGATGCCACCCGCCGTCAGTGGCAGGCGCTGGGTTTCGCGCTTTCCCCGGGCAGCGACACGGCCACCGTGCGCTTGCCAGCCGAATCGGTCGATGAGGAAGCGCTACGCGCACGGCGTGGTCCGGCGACTGCGGACACCGCAGGTGCGCCCCACGGACCGCAGGAAGAAAATCCTGCGCTGACCCGTCGCGCGATGACAATGGGCGGCAGCGACACCACGCCGCTGTTGCACGATGGCGAGGGCACCGTACTCGCGGTCTGGCGAGCGGAAGGGCTTGGACGCATTGCCGTGTGGAGCCTCACCGACAGCTTCGCACTCGCGCTCTCGGGACAGGGCGCCCGCCACGCCGAACTGTGGAGCAGCGTGTTCGCCACCCTGGCCCGCGCGCGCGCCGATGCCAAGCCACGCATCGAACCGCAGCCGCGCCAGCAGCAACGCACCGCGCTGTGCGGGCTCGGCGGCAAACCCCGTGTCGTCGCACCCGATGGACAAGTGACCACGCTGCTACCTGATCCGACTACCGGCGACTTCGCCTGCGCTGCCTATTGGCCGCAGCGCCCGGGCTGGCATGTGCTGCAGCAAACCGACGAGGCAGGCGAACATTCCAGGCCCTTCTACGTCTACGCAACCGACGCGGCGCCCGGCTTGCGCGCCGCCGACCGGCGCAATGCGACGCTGCGACTGCTGGCCATTCCGCAGGATGCGGCGGCCGCCCCGGCCGGTAACGGTCAGCCCGACCGTCGTGGTCCGTCCTGGCCTTGGTTGTTGGCTTTGCTCATCGCCTTCGCCGCCCTTTGGTGGCTGGAGCGCGCGCGGTTCGGAAAAACAATCCCGATGGTTTGAAGTGGCCGGCCTGAGCTGGCCACCCCGGGGATCTGCAGATCCGGTTTTCGTTCCGCGTCCGGTTCGCAGGGCGGGTTCAGGTGAAGTAGGGTCTTTCGGCAGAAAAAAGCAGTTTTTTCGCCGAGTCGCGCCATGCTTCCGGGCACTGCCCGCCCCTCAGGATGACCGCCGTGCTGTACGCGATTCCGCGTGCCCGCAATGAGACATCTCCCAGTACCGTCTCCGCCTGCGCCCGATCTGCGCCACCGCGCACCGCATCGAAGAACCTGGCGATAGCGGCAGCCTCTTCCGGATCGGACGCCAATGCCGCCGCGCGCAATGCAGTGGTGTCGCGGTGTTCCCGCGTGGCCACGGCCAGCGAAGTCCAAGCGGTCAGTTCATCAATACCGGAACTCATGGGCAAGGCCAGCATCCGGTCGACCATGTCCCGGGTGGCACCATCGGACGCAGCGGCAAGCCGCAATACGCGCTGCGACAGTTCTTCGTCGGAGGCAGCCATGCCCAAAGCGCTGGGCAAGTCTCCCGCGCCCAGGTAGCGATAAGCGGCAAAGGGCGTGCCCTCGGTGCCTTTGCCGGTTTCAAGCGCCAACATGTTTGCCAGGTAACTGGACCTCTCGGCCAGCGCGGCCACCTGGCCGGGCGAAGCTTGCGGCATGCTGCGCTTTATCCGGGCGAGATCGGGCGCGATGCCTTCCGCAAATTCGGGTCTCAGGCTGGATTGCTCCATCAATGGGAGTGCCTGGCCCCATAGACCGCGTTCCGCATAGACATAGCCGGCCGCCATGATCAGCCAAGGCTCTTCCGGCCAACGCAGATGGCCGGTCACGAACGCGTCGTCTCTGGCCTTAGGATCGGCGATGCAACGCATGGCGATGTAATTGATCGGCGCCGCATCGGGAGTCTTCGCAGCGAGCGCGCGATGCCGCGCGCAGACGGCCTCGTGCGCGGCGCCCTTGGCGTACTCCTGCTCCATGCGCAGCGATACGATCTCGATCGGGTTGCGTTTCAGCCGTTCGGCGATGATTTTTCCTTCCGGGTCCTGTGCCTGGGCCCGCCACAGCCATTCTCCGAGATAGCGCGAATCCTCCGCATCCCATCTTGCGTGGGCGGCTATCAGAGCTGCGGTATCTTTTGTTTCCTGGCTTTTCAGAGCACCCAACATTTGATTTGGGGAAGCGTTGCTCAAACCGGACAGCACCGAACGCGTTCCTCCGTTGTTGCTCTTGGTCTTGATGGACTCGGGCGGTTCGGCGAAGACGTATTCGGCATGGGTCTCGATCCAGCGCTGCGCGCCCAGCCGCTGCTCCGGCACCGCGGGGGCCGAACCGTAGTTGGCGGTCCATTCGATCAGCGGCGCCGCGGCGGCGATGTTGTAGACCAGGTGCGGCGCACCCGGAGGCGCATCGCCATCGAAGGCTTCCACCACCGCGCCATCGCCGGTTTTCGTTTCCACTTTGTGCACGCTTTGATTGGGCACAGACAAAGTGCTCGATTCGAACGGCTGCAGGCTCAACGATTGCCCGTCGATTTCCACAGTCACCGGCCGCGCCAATCCGTTGTATACGTTTACTTTGGAAAGGCCCACCGCGCCGCCCAGCAGCAGCACGGAGCCGACGATGCCGCCGGCGACCGCAACTCGGGCTGCGCCGGGGAAAAAACCATCTGCGGTCTGGAATTTGTCCCACCAGCCCAGTTTGTGCTGCAGTTGGCGACCCTTGCCGGGCAACAGAGTGATGTACTCGCCGGGCGCCGATGCCGCTTGCGCAGGTTCCGGTTCCCGCGCATCGCTGCGCAGCCGGCTCGCGACTTCGTCTTCGGTCGCCAATAGCGATTCGAGAGCGGCGCTCCGCAAGGCCGACAAGGCGTTCAAAGTGGCGTGCGTCCAGCTATCGACCGCTTTGATCCACGAGTTGATGTTTTCTTCCGAAGCACGCGGCAGACTGAACGGCTGCTCCAGCATTTCGGGCCAGGTGGCCACGCCCAGCTTGGCCGCCATCGGCGCGTCCACCACTACCTGCCTGGCTTGGTCGTACACGGCCTGGAGGGCGGCCTGCACTTGATTGCAGGCTGCCACCAGCTTGCGCAGTTCGCCCTTGGAAACGCGTCCATCGGCAGTGACGATCGCGTAGGTGTTGCCGAGCAGCGAATGGGCATCGCCGATGTCGGCCTGCGCATGCTCGGCGTAGTGCAATACGTGCACCTGCCCCCGCAACGCCGCTACCCATGCCGAACCGAGCTTTTCGGCTGCCGCCAGATGCAGGTCGCGGCACCGTCGATCATGCGCCAACACCGCTTGGCGCACCGGCTCCAGCTCGCTCTCCAGTTCGGCGATGACCGATGGCAACGACTTGCGCGATACCTGCGCGCCCCGCCAGTGCAGCATTCCGCCCTCGGCCTGCAAAGCGCCCAGCCGCACCGCTTCCAGCGTGGCCCGTTGTTGCTCCAGGTCGCGCAGCTTCTCGATGTCCTCGCCATGGGTTTCCGGGTAAAGCCCCTCCAGCTGCGCCAGCAAGTCGCCGCCGGCCCCTGCGCCTGTAAACAGATCGCTCGCTCTTGCATGCTTGCGCACGAATGAGCGGCCGAGGTAACTGCCCCGATACCGCGGGGAGAAGGAAATAGCGGCGTATTCCTCGTCCAGCCTGCGCAGCGATTCTTCGGCCGGCGCGAACTCCGCCGGCGGGTTGGACATCATGCGCAGCGATACCTGTTCCTTCAACGATTGCGCATCGCGCAGCAGGCACAGCGCCGGGCGCTCGTCGATGGGACAGGAAACGTAGACCTGCTTGAGGTTCTCCTCCCGCGCCGTGCTGGAAGGATGGGTAGACCACATCTGCGGCGGCTGCACCAGTTCGGCCTGGAATACGCGGTGGCTGTCTTTCCGGTCCTGCGGCACGGTGGGCGACTGGCCGTAGGCCGGATCGGCCAGCACCGCGCGCAGGCGCTCGATGATCCGGGTCTGGACGACGAACAGATCCTTGACCGGGCGGCCTTGCTGGAATTCGCTGTTGGCGAACTGCAGCGCCCTGCCCCAGGCTGCATCTGCCGCGCCGAGCCGATGCAGCGCGTGCACCAGCGCGTCGCTGCCGGTAAGCGAAGCCGATACCAGATCCGCCTGGTATTCCATCTCACGCGATAGCGCGCGTTGCGCCATGACCACGGCACGGAAGGCGATTTCGACCAGCGAGCGGATCGACCATACGATCAGCGAAAGGATCCAGCCGATCCAGGCGATACGGAAATCGACCCGCGACAAAGTAGCCAGGAACGTATCCAGCGCGTCGCGCTTGGCCACGATATGCGAAGCGATCTGCTGGGCGACATACACCCAGCGCCCCACCGCCATGGTGCGTTGCGCGAAATGGCCGAATTCGTGGGCCAGCACCGCCTTCAGTTCGCCCAGGTTGAGCACATTGACAAGACCCAGGCCTATCTCGAGGTTCTTCTTCGAGGGCAGGATCAGGTTGGCCAGGGACAGATCGTAGAACACGCCTGCATTGACGTTGGCGGACAGATACACGCGATGCGGCCTGGGAGCCCGTGCTTCATCGGCAAGTCGGTACAGGAATTCAAACAGTTCCGGCTGCTCTTCCGGCTTGAGTTCCATGTCCTGGCTGGACACCTTGGCGCGCTTGTTGAACACCAGCGCCTTGAGCATGAAGAACGCAAGAAAGGCGGCGCAAAGCGCCGCGCCGAGAGTCAGCAGCGCATCGTCGCCGCCACCGGTACCGGCCAGCAGCCCGGCCACCAGGCGATAGCTGGTCCAGGCGAACCAGCTCAGCAAGCCGAGATAACCCAGCATGAAGCCGAGCAGGCCCAGCATGGCGAACCAGGCATGGCGACGATAATTTTTGCTGGGCGAAGTGAAGCCCGCAGGCACCGATGCAGGTCCGGCCGGATAGAGCGATTCCATTTGGTCAATCCCCTGTAGTGATGCCGTTCCCGCCCCCGGCCTTGGTACGCCAGGACAACGGTGAACGGAATGGCAAACCGGGGACCCCTCCCCGCACCTGCGGGGACGAAACTACCTAACCGCGCGAAGAAAATCCATCGGTCCGATGGCACGGACCACCCGGGCGCCGGTCGCACCAGGTGAGACGGCCCGGAGCTCCACTGTCATCTTTCCTCGGGCGACCGGCATGACCGAACTCTCGCGCTCCCTGCGCGCTTACGAACAGGACAATCCTTTGGTGCTGGACGCCGACAGCCGCGCAGGCCGGCACGGCGGCCTGCTGACCGAGCGGTTGTCCAGGCGCTACGCCGACCGCATCACCGGCAACTTCATGATTCCGGGGCGCGAAGGGCGCTATGCGCCGATTCCCGATGACGTGCCGGAAGCATTGAAGGCCGCGTTGCGGGTGCGCGGCATCGAGCGGCTGTACAGCCACCAGGCCGAGGCGTGGACGGCGGCGCAGGCGGGCGAGCACGTGGCCATCGTCACGCCGACGGCTTCGGGCAAGTCGCTTTGCTACACGCTGCCGGTAGTGGCTGCAGCCATGACCGGTAACGCCAAGGCTTTGTATCTGTTCCCGACCAAGGCGCTGGCCCAGGATCAGGTGGCCGAACTGCTTGAACTCAATCGCGCCGGCGAACTGGGAGTGAAGGCTTTTACCTTTGACGGCGATACGCCCGGCGATGCGCGCCAGGCGATCCGCCTGCACGGCGATATCGTGGTCAGCAATCCCGACATGCTGCACCAGGCCATCCTGCCGCACCACACCAAGTGGGCGCAGTTCTTCGAGAACCTGCGCTATGTGGTGATCGATGAGGTGCACACCTACCGCGGCGTATTCGGCAGCCA
>CBFGMR010000055.1:0-15602 GCA_965650035.1 uncultured Pseudoxanthomonas sp. | reverse complement strand
CCCGGCTCGGCGTAGTCGTACGTCGAGACCATGATCATGTCCCACAGGTGGCGGGCGCGGATGTGGCCGTAGATCTTGCAGGCCACCAGGCCGTCGTCGCGGCTGACGTAGTTCTTGTGGGTGGGCCATTCGCGCCAGATGACTTCGGACTCGTCGTCGACGTTGATCTCGTGCTGTTCCTTGGCGTTGACCGGGAACACCATCGGCCAGTCGGCATCTTTCGCAACGGCTTCCATGAAGCCGTCTGTAATTAATAGCGACAGGTTGAACTGGCGCAGGCGCCCGTCTTCGCGCTTGGCGCGGATGAAATCCTTCACGTCCGGGTGGGACACGTCGAAGGTGCCCATCTGCGCGCCGCGGCGGCCGCCGGCCGAGGACACGGTGAAGCACATCTTGTCGTAGATATCCATGAAGGACATCGGGCCGCTGGTATACGCGCCGGCCCCGGCGACGAACGCGCCGCGCGGACGCAGGGTGCTGAATTCGTAACCGATGCCGCAGCCGGCTTTCAGGGTCAGGCCGGCTTCGTGGACCTTGTCCAGGATGCCGTCCATCGAGTCCTCGATGGTGCCGGACACGGTGCAGTTGATGGTGGAGGTGGCCGGCTTGTGTTCCTGCGCACCGGCGTTGGAGGTGATGCGGCCGGCGGGAATGGCCCCGCGGCGCAGCGCCCAGACGAAGCGCTCGTACCAGTAGGCGCGCTTTTCGGCGGTGGGTTCGGCGTCGGCCAGCGCGCGGGCCACGCGCTGGTAGGTGCCGTCGATGTCGGCATCGATCGCGTCGCCTTGCTTGGTCTTCAACCGGTACTTCTTGTCCCAGATGTCTTGCGAGGCCGGCTGCATCGGGACCAGGGACCCTGCAGCTTCTTCTGTTTTAACCGCCTCGAGGCGCACCGTGCTCATGATTGTGTTGCTCTCCCTGTTCTAAAACTAAATGGACTAAAACTGTTGGACTGTCTGATTCTTCGTTTCTTATCTGCCCGGGTGGTCGAGCCATCCGGTGCCTGCGCCGTCTTCTGTAAGAAAACCCGGCGACACTTCTGCCCGCAGTCGCGCTACGCGCGCCACGGGAAACCGTAAATTGTGCGCAAGGTCCCGTAAAACCACGGTCATTATCGCATTCATGCGCTGTCCCCGGGCATCCTATTCCCAAGCAAAAACCCTACTGCTTGGGTCCACTTCGCGCGTGACCGCTATATCTAGTGGCTAGAGCGAAGGCTGCAAGCTACGCCCGAGCGCCCGGCCTGTCAACGGCAAAACGGCTATTGCGTAATGATTTTTGATGACATCCCTGTTCAGCTTGGGAAGACGCCCGAAGGCCGCCCCGGACGACTTCATTGCCGGTTTAGGGCGCGTTGATCACACTCGTTCATATAGGCGCCTGCCCGCCTCTGGCGAGCCGTCCGGCCGCCCCCTCCCACCCTGTTACCGCGACCTCTCGACCATGCGCCCGTTTCCCACCCTGATCGCCCTTGCCGCCGCTGCCGCCTTCGGCGGATTTGCCGCCACCGGTCTGAATGCCCTCCTTGAACAACCGGCCGAGGCCGCTCCGGCTTCCTCCCCCGCCCCCGCCCTGGTGCCGGCGATCGGCTCGTTGCCGGCCGCGGTCAACGGCCAGCCGCTGCCCTCGCTGGCGCCGATGCTGCAGAAGGTGATGCCGGCGGTGGTCAGCGTGAACACCAAGCAGGTGGTACGGGTGCGCAACCCGTTCGCCAACGATCCGTTCTTCCGCCGCATGTTCCCCAATATTCCTCAGGAACGGATCAACGAGTCGCTGGGCTCCGGCGTGATCATCGATGCGGTCAACGGCTATGTGCTGACCAACCACCATGTGATCGAGAACGCCGACGACGTGTCGGTGACCTTGGCCGACGGGCGCACGCTGAAGGCCGAATTCCTGGGCTCGGACCGCGATACCGATGTGGCACTGATCCGTATCCGCGCCGACAAGCTGACCGCGGTGCCGCTGGCCGACAGCGGTGCGTTGAACGTGGGCGATTTCGTGGTGGCCATCGGCAATCCGTTCGGGCTGAGCCAGACGGTGACTTCGGGTATCGTCTCGGCGGTGGGGCGCAGCGGCATCCGCGGGCTGGGGCTGCAGAACTTCATCCAGACCGATGCGTCGATCAACCCGGGCAATTCCGGCGGCGCGCTGGTCAATCTGCAGGGCCAGCTGGTCGGCATCAACACCGCCAGCCTCAACCCGCAGGGCAGCATGGCCGGCAATATCGGCCTGGGCCTGGCCATTCCGTCCAACCTGGCGCGCGATGTGGTGGACCAGTTGTTGAAGAACAACGGCGTAGTGATCCGCGGCACCTTGGGCCTGGAATCGCAGACCCTCACCGCCGATCTGGCCAAGGGCCTGGGCATTACCGAAACGCGCGGCGCGCTGGTGACCCGCATCTATGCCGGCTCCGGTGCGGCCGCGGCCGGGCTGAAAGCAGGCGACGTGGTGGTGGCCGCCAACGGCCAGCGCATCGACAGCGCCGAAGCGCTGCACAACTACGAAGGTCTGCAGCCGGTCGGCAATGCGATTGCGCTGGAACTGCGCCGCGATGGCAAGCCGCTGACCTTGCGCGCTGCACTCAAGGCCCAGCCCGGAGCGGTGGCCGGTGCGTCGCTGGATCCGCGGCTGACCGGCGCTTCCTTCGCCGAATTGCCCGAGTCCCTGCGCAGCGCCGGGCTGAGCGGAGTGCTGATCAAGGACGTGGCGCGCGGCAGCCGTGCCGCGCAGAACCAGCTGCAGCCCGACGACGTGGTGTTGGGCGCGACTACGGGCGAGTTCACCGATCTGGCCGGTTTCCAGGCCAGCTTCGCCCGCAAGCCGCCGCAACTGGTGCTGCAGATCATGCGCGGCAACGCGCGCGGCAACCTGCTTGTGCAATGACTCGCATTGATTGAGCGCCGCGATGACGGCTTGTTAATGGCGGCCTGTTATAGATGTATCCCCCAACCGGGCCAGTGGCTGCAACGCCCGGCTTCCACAGCAGGAGAAAACCATGAACAACCCCACCGCGACCGATGCATTGAAGAGCAACCTGGGCGAAGCCGGCTCGCATCTCAAATCCGCCGCCGCTGCCGCCAGCGAAGCCATCAAGGGCGCCGCGGGTTCGGCAGGCGACGAACTGAAACTGGGCAAGGCCAATGTGAAAGCCGAACTGGCCGACAGCGCGCTATCCGGATTGGCCGCCGCCGAATCGGGCGGCGCCGCAGCGATGGAACAGGTGGACCATCTGATGGACAAGGGCCGCGACCTGATCGACAGCGCCGCCGACCTGATCCGCGAACGTCCGCTGGCTTCCTTCGGCGTGGCTTTCGCCGCCGGCTGGATCATCGCCAAACTGGCGCGCAGCGGCGGCAGCGACAAGTAAGCCGCACGCCGCGTGAGCGACAACGAGCTACCCGGCGCGTCGGCAGGCGACGAGCCCCAAGGCGACACGAAGCCGCCGCACCTGGACGAAAGCGTGCGGCGCATCGGTGCCGCCGGCAAGGCGACGCTGGCCTCGGCCAAGGACACCGGACGCGCGCTTCGCCGCCTGATCTCTGCCGACCTGGCGCTGGCGCGCAGTGCGCTGGGCCGCGCGCTGGGGTGGGTAGCGGTGGGCATCGTGTTCGGCGCTTCGGCCTGGTTGCTGGTGGTCGGCGCGTTGATCGCGGTGCTGCAGCGGCTGGGCTGGTCGTGGCTGCAGTCGCTGTCCTTCGCCGCAGTGCTGAGCAGCGTGGTCACCGGCATTGCCGTGTGGCGCACCATCCATTATTTCGAATGCGCCGGCCTGCACGCCACGCGCCGCCAGCTGGCGCGCCTGGGCATCGGCGACGAAGGCGAGGACGAGGAAGACGACAAGCCCGGGACCCCGCCATGAACTACAAGCAGCTGCAGCGGCGGGTGGACATCGCCGAGCGCCGGGTGGAGAGTCGCGGTGAGCAGACGCGCGAGCGCTGGGCCGATCTGAAACTCGATTGGCGCGAAGGCTGGACGCCGGCCCGCATCATCGCCGCCGGTCTGGTCAGCGGCTTCGTCTCCGGACGCGCCGAACCGCTGCGCGCGTTGAGCGGGCCGCGGCTGCTGCAGATGATCGGCGCGGTGTCGGGGCTGTTCGCCTCGGTGCAGGCAACGGTGGCGGCGGAGACGGCGCAGAGTGCGGTCGACACGGCTGAAGAGGTGGTCGCCGATGAAACGGTGGAAGAAACCGCGGACCCAGCGCAAACGCAGTTCGATTACGTGCGGCCGTCGGCCCGGCAGAGCGGTACGCCGGACGAAGTGTTCCAGACCGAACCGCGTCCGGCCGAGGCGGCTACGGAGATCTCCGAACGCTGATTGGCGGATGCGTTTCGGCCGTGGTTTATAGACCGTGGAAACAATGTAGCGCGGGCAGTGCCCGCCCTACAGCCCTCCCGGTTATATCCCGCCCGTGAGCTTGCCGAAGTTCCATTCGTGAGCTTGTCGAAAATTCCGTTCGTGGTGAGCTTGTCGAACCACGCTTTTTGCGAAGATCTACCGTCTGTGCTGATTGGTCGCCAAGAGCGTGGTTCGACAGGCTCACCACGAACGGGACCGGGGATGCGAAGCGCTGGCAGCAAAGCCGGATAACCGTCCCATGAACAGTTATTGTGGCGGCTTGTTTCGGCTTTCAGACATCACATCGCCATGTCGTCAGGCGTGATCGACTGACAACCACTTTCCCCTTCCGGAGCCTGCATCTTGATCCCTGGCGACCCCGCTCCTCCCATCTCTGCGAACGCCGCGGATGTCCCCCCACGCCGCCCACGCGCCTCGACCGCGCTGCTGGTACTGGCCACGCTGGCGATCGGCTACACCCTGTGGGCGGCGCAGGATCTGTTGCTGCCCATCCTGCTGGGCATGTTCTTCGCGTTGGTGGCCAACCCCATCATCCGTCTGCTGAAGCGGCTCTGGGTGCCGCGTTTCATCGCCGCCCTGGTCGTGGTGGTGGGTGGCATTGCCGGCGCTGGCGCGTTGGGCAGCCAACTGATCGTGCCGGCCGGCGACTGGTTCCGCGACGTGCCGCAGGAACTGCGCGAGCTGACGCCCAGGCTGCGCCAGCTGGCCAAGCCGATGCAGGACGCCAACCGCGTGGCGGAGAACATCGCCCGTGCCGCCGGCGGCGAGAGCGCCAAGAAAGTGCAGGTGGTGCGCACCCAGGTGGACGACCCCTACAAAGTATTCACCGCCACGCCACGCTTGCTGGCCTCGGTGCTGGCGGTGGTGCTGCTGACGTTCTTCTTCCTGGTTTATGGCGAAAACCTGCAGCGCAATGCGATAGCGCTGCTGCCCGGCCGGCAGAAGAAGATGTTCACCGTGGACCTGATGCATTCGATCGAACGCGAGCTGTCGCGCTACGTGCTGACCATCACCGTGATCAACGTGGTGGTGGGACTGATATACGCCGGCATTCTGTATGCGCTGGACCTTCCCCTGCAGGAAGCCCTGCTGTGGGGCACGATGGTGGCGCTGTTGAATTTCGCCCCCTACGTCGGTCCCCTGATCGGCATGGGCGTGATGCTGCTGGTGGGCTTTGTGACCTACAAAGAACCCTGGCTGTCGGTATTGCCGGTGCTGGTCTACCTGGGGCTGCATACGCTGGAAGGCCAGATAGTCACGCCCATCGTGCTGGGCCGGCGGATGGCGTTGTCGCCGCTGGTGCTGATCCTGGCGCTGATGCTGTTCGGCTGGCTGTGGGGCATCGTCGGTCTGCTGCTGGCGGTGCCGTTGCTGGTCAGCGTCAAGCTGGTGCTGGCGCGGGTGGAAGGCATGGAAGGCTGGGCGCGGCTGCTGGAGTGACGGGCTTCACCTTGCTCTTGCCTTGCCCGCCCTTGATTTGCCCCCTTTGGAAAAGGGGGCTACGGGGGATTTGCTCTTGATCTTGATCTTGCTTTCCAGGCCGAAGAAGCAAAGCAGGAACAAGAGCAAATCCCCCTCAATCCCCCTTTTTCAAAGGGGGAGGCCAAGGCAGGCCTCGTCTTTCGTCTTCGCATTCCCCTGCCCCGTCCCCGTTAGAATAGAGGCGTGAATTTCCCCGTCCGCGCCATCACCCTGGATCTCGACGACACCTTGTGGCCTTTCGCCCCGATCGGCGCACGGATCGAGCAAGTGCTGCATGCGTGGATGCTGGAACACAGCCCGCAGACCGCCGCCCGTTTTCCCATCGAGGCCATGCGCGCGCTGCGCGAGCAGGTCTTCGCCGAACACCCGCACCTGATCCACGACCTCAGCGAACTGCGCCGGATCACCTTGCGGCGCGCGCTGCAGGAAAGCGGCGCCGATGCCGCACTGCTGGAGCCGGCCTACGAGATCTTCTACGCCGCGCGTAATCAAGTGGAATGCTACGCCGACAGTCTGGCCGCGCTGGAGCGCATCGCCGCCCGCGTGCCGGTGGCGGCGGTGACCAACGGCAACGCCGATCTTGAACGCATCGGCTTGTCGCGGCATTTCGCCTTCCAGCTGGGCGCCCGCGAACACGGTGCGGCCAAACCCGAAGCCAGTATCTTCCACGCCGCCTGCCAACGCCTGGGCGTACCGCACAGCGAAGTGCTGCACGTGGGCGACCATATCGAGATGGACGTGATCGGCGCCGTGCAGGCGGGCCTGCGCAGCTGCTGGATCAACCGCGAAGCACAAACGTGGACCCACCCCACGCTGCGCCCCGATCTGGAATTCACCGACCTCACCGCACTGGCCGATTGGCTGGATGCAACGCACCTTCACGCTACGGAGCACGCCGCCGCATGAGCCTGCCGAACGGATTCACCGACACTTCTTCTTCCGCGCTGCCGCTGCACGTATTGTCACGCGAGCAATTCGGCAGCTGGCGCGATGGCTTGTCGCCCGCCTTGCAGGCCTGGGTGGACGCGCAGCAGTTCTCCGCGGCGCCCGGTGCGTTGCTGCTGCTGCCGGGCGAACACGGCATCGCAGCAGCCGCCATCGGCATCGGCGATCCGCTTGATCCTTATTCCTACGCGCATGCGCCACTGGGTCTGCCGCCGGGCGATTGGCAGCTGGCTTCGACGTTGGAGGCCGATGCGCGCGTGGCGCTGCAGTTGGGCTGGGGCCTGGGCAGCTATCGCTTCGACCGTTACAAGAAACCCGCACGCCAGCCGGCGCGTCTGCTGCTGCAGGACGCCGATGCCGAAGCGCTGGATCTGCTGGCCGCCTGCGTGCGCGTACGCGACCTGGTCAACACGCCTACCGAGCACATGGGGCCGGAGCAGCTGGAGGAAGTCGCGCGCGAACTGGCCGCGGCCCATGGCGCGCAGTTGGAAGTCATCGCTGGCGACGAGTTGCTGGCGCAGAATTTCCCAGCCATCCATGCAGTCGGCCGCGCTTCGCACCGCGCGCCGCGGTTGATCGCGCTGCGCTGGGGCGACAGCGGGTTGCCGCACGTGACGCTGGTGGGCAAGGGCGTGTGTTTCGATACCGGCGGTCTGGACATCAAGCCGGCCGATGGCATGCGCAATATGAAGAAGGACATGGGTGGGGCGGCGCATGCGCTGGCTTTGGCCGGGCTGATCATGTCGCGCAAGTTACCGGTCAGGTTGACGATGCTGGTGCCGGCGGTGGAAAACGCGATAGGCCCGGATGCATTCCGTCCCGGTGAGGTGATCGCCACGCGGCAGGGACTGAGCGTGGAGATCGACAACACCGATGCCGAGGGCCGGGTGATCCTGTGCGATGCGCTGACCTATGCCGGCGAGCAGGAGCCGGACATCGTGCTGGACTTCGCCACGCTCACCGGTGCTGCACGCATCGCATTGGGGCCGGATCTTCCGGCGTTGTTCGCCAACGACGATGCGCTGGCCAACGATTGGATCGCCGCTGGCGAACGCACGCGCGATCCGTTGTGGCGCATGCCGTTGTGGCGTCCTTATCTTCGTTATCTCAACAGCGGCATCGCCGACATGGCCAACGCCGGTTCGCGCATGGCCGGCGCGGTTACCGCTGCGCTGTATCTGGAACGCTTCGTGCCGGCGCAGCAGAAGTGGGCGCACCTGGATGTGTATTCGTGGAACGACAGCGATCGTGCGGGGCGCCCGGCGGGTGGGGAGGCGATGGCGTTGCGGGCTGCGTTTGAGATGTTGAAAGTACGCTATCTCGTGTGATCCGAGGCGTCACCCCTAGCAGTAGCACCTCTTTGTAGAGCCGAGCCTGCTCGGCTGCTTCGATCGCTCGCGAGAGCAGCCGAGCAAGCTCGGCTCTACACACTCGTAGGTCGGGGCTACGTCCCCGACGCTCTGGCTGTTGCTTCCGATCTACTGCGCGTGTCGGCCGCGTGGGGCTCGCAGCGCAATGACTGCTGTGATATGCGAGGGATCTCACAGAAGAATTCTTCAAAGACGGTCACATACTTTGAGAAGAGCGTCCTTCACGCTTGTGCTAAGGGAATTTGGAACCAACCAAGCAAGCACCACCACAACACGGGGAACGGAAGCAAATGAACGTGACTAATAGGGAACGGCTTTTTTATTTCACTTCTTTAGCGTCACTTATCGTTTCGCCTCTAGCTGCTAAATATATTCATATTTCCGCAAAACGCACCTTTCTCACATGGCTACTACTTGCAACACTAAATGCGTTTGTCTTCCTAATTCTACTTTCAGCGGGATCTGCTCCCGCGAAAGCAGGGTCGCTTGGATGCGAGATAAATGGTGGTTGCGACGAAGGTCAGGCATATGCACTCTGCATGCAGCATGCCTCAACCGTGTATCAGCCATCAGCAGGTTACCCGTATCCGTACTGTGAGAAGTTTCCCGTCGGAGTTTCCGGGCACTACAGAGCATGCTTGTCTTCGAACGGTACAGCTTGCCACGTTGCCGGCACGTCAGAGGCCAAGTATTGGTACTCGTCGTCTTGTGCTTCTCGCCCCAATGTTCCATTGGCCTTCGGTGCCGCCAGCGGAACGGGACAGTGTATAAACGGCTGCCAGTACATACATTCTGAAACTGGCACAGGAACGACAGCTGTTCCCACGGGCAATGCATGCACTGCTGTCAACTTCGATAACAGCAAGAACAATCAATGCGACGTCGTGACTGGGCCGGTTCTTACCGGAAATCCGATGAACATTTTCGTTGGCAACAAGCTCGAAACCGTAAATGACTTTGTGGATAGTAGTGGTCGTTTAAGCTTTATCCGCTATTACAGCAGTAGCACCGTACCTGCCAATCTTGGCTCAACGCTTGGAGCAAATTGGCGTCATGTCTTTCAGAAAAAACTAGTGTCTGGTAGCGAGGCA
The DNA here is from genome assembly GCA_965650035.1 of uncultured Pseudoxanthomonas sp. GTDB lineage: Bacteria > Pseudomonadota > Gammaproteobacteria > Xanthomonadales > Xanthomonadaceae > Pseudoxanthomonas_A. The sequence continues at coordinate 6,355 of CBFGMR010000055.1, read as the reverse complement.
GGAGTGCCGACCCGAATACTCAATCGGCCTACAGGAAACAGTTATACCTTCCGGCAGGCGGGCGCGGCTTGGATTCCGGATGCAGACGTAAGCGAACGGCTCGAACCCATCATGAGCGGCACATCCACGGTTGGCTGGCGTGTGACTACAACAGCCAACGAGGTAGAGCTGTACTCGACTCAAGGGCGACTCGACCGAATCGAATACCCAGACGGAGATTTCCTGGTCATTAGCTATAACTCTAGTGCCCAACCCGTCACCGTATCGGACCGTAACGGGCGATCAATTCAGCTTATCTACGCTGGCGCACTTCTAGACAACGTCGTTCTCCCCGATGGTGCATTGGTAAAGTATGCATATGGCTCCCAGAGATTGACCTCGGTCGCCTACCAAACCAATTGGGACCCAGTCCCGCAATTCTCCACCAAACAATACCTGTACGAAAGTTCGTATTCCCAGAATTTCCTTACTGGGATATTGGACGAGAACGGAAATCGCTATGCGACCTGGGAATACGATGACAGTGGGAAAGTGCGATCCAGCCGACATGGCGGTCTAGACTCAAGCATCGATCTAACCACCGTTACATACGGAAATGGAAGATCTTGGGTGAAGAACGCTCTCGGAGACGTGGCAGAATTTGGATATCAACAACAACTGGGTCGCGCAAAGTTGATTGCGGCGGAAAAGTCATGCGCCACTTGCGGCACGCAGTCAATCGAAGATCGTTCTTATGACTCAAACGGCTATCCCAACATCAATACCGATTTTTCGGGCAGCACCACGGACTTTGACTACAGCCTCCGTGGTTTGCTGGAACAAAGAACTGATGCAGCTAACGATCTTTCTGGAAACAAACGGGTAGTTCAGACGGATTGGAATAGCTCAAAACCATTACCCACGGAACGCAGAACACTTGATGCCTCAGGTACTCTGGTGTCAAAGAGCAACTGGACCTATAACACCCGCGGCCAAGCCCTGACCGTCTCGCAGATCGATCCGGCCACCAGCGTTGCCCGCACCACGACCATCACCTACTGCGAGCCATCGGACGTCACCGCCGGCACCTGCCCGCTGCTGGGTTTGGTGACCTCGGTCAACGGCCCGCGCACCGACGTGACCGACACTGCTGCCTACACCTACTACCCCAGTGACGATGCCAGTTGCGCGGCCTCGCCGAACACCTGCCCGCATCGCAAGGGCGACCTGTGGAAGGTCACCAACGCTTTGGGCCAAGTTACCGAGACCCTGGCCTACGACGGCGCTGGACGGGTACTGTCGGTCAAGGACGCCAATGGTGTGGTCACTGACCTGGCCTACCACCCGCGTGGCTGGCTAACCGCACGTAAGACCCGCGGCGCCAATGCCTCGGTGGAGACCGACGATGCCATCACCCAGATCGAGTACTGGCCGACCGGTCTGGTCAAGAAGGTGATTCAGCCCGATGGCGCCTTTACCGCCTACACCTACGATGCCGCCCATCGTTTGACCGACATTAGTGACAACACCGGCAATACCATCCACTACACCCTGGACAACGCCGGCAACCGCACCCAGGAAGACACCAAAGATCCGGGCAACGTGCTCAAGCGCACCCTGTCGCGGGTATACAACCAGCTGGGCCAGTTGCAAATCCAGGCCGATGCGCAGGCCAACCCGACCGACTTCGTCTATGACGCCAACGGCAATACCGACACGGTGACCGATGCCTTGGATCGGGTGACCAATAACGACTACGACCCACTCAACCGTTTGAGCCGCACCCTGCAGGACGTGGGCGGCATCAACGCCGAGACTAAATTCCAGTACGACGCCCAGGACAACCTGACCCAGGTCACCGACCCCAAGGGCCTCAACACCACCTACACCTACAACGGCCTGGGCGATCTCACCCAGCTGGCCAGCCCGGACACCGGCACCACGGTTTACACCTACGACAGCGCCGGCAATCGTGCCACCCAGACCGATGCACGCAACCAGACTTCCACCTACAGCTATGACGCCCTGAACCGGCTGACCGGCATCGCCTATGCCACTCCCAGTCTCAACGTGGGTTATGTCTACGACACCACCCAAGCCGCCTGCATCACCGGCGAAACGTTCTCCACCGGCCGCCTGACCCAGCTGACCGATGCCAGCGGCAACACCCAGTACTGCTACGACCGCTTCGGCAACCTGGTGCGCAAGGTACAGACCACCAACGGCATTGTCCTCACCGTGCGTTATGCCTACACGCTGGCTGGGCAGCTGAGCAGCGTGACCTATCCCGATGGCGCAGTGGCGAGTTATGTCCGCGACGCCCAGGGCCGCACCACCCAGGTCAACGTGCAACGGGCCGGGGCTGCGAGCGAAGTACTTCTGAACCAGGCCAGCTACCACCCCTTCGGCCCGGTCGCCGGTTGGACCTATGGCAACGGCCGGCAGCTGTTGCGCCCGCTCAACCAGAACTACCAGCCCACCGCGATCCAGGACACAGCCTCAGGCGGCCTGTCGGTCGGCTTCCAGTACGATCCGGTCGGCAACCTCACCCAGCTCACACCAGCCGCAAGCCCTACCCCACTGGTGAAGTTCGACTACGACGCCTTGAGCCGGCTGACCAAGTTCAAGGACGGCCCCACGGATGTGGCCATCGAGAGCTATGCCTATGACGCCACCGGCAACCGCCAGAGCTTCACCAATGCCGCCGGTACACAGGCCTACACCTATCCGTCCACCAGCCATCGCCTGAGTCAGGTCGGTGCCACCGCCCGCACTTACGATGCCGCCGGCAACACCACGGCCATAGGCGGCGTCGCCAAGGAGTTCGTGTACGACGACACGGGAAGAATGGCCCAGGTCAAACAGAACGCGATCGTGCAACGCAACTACGCCTACAACGGCAAGGGCGAACAGGTCCGCAAGTCCGCCGGCACCGCCAACACCTACACGCTCTACGATGAAGCCGGCCACTGGCTGGGCGACTACGACAACACCGGCGCGGCGCTACAGCAGGCGATCTGGCTGGACGATCTCCCCGTCGGCCTGATCGCCAACGGCAACCAGCTGCACTACGTCGAACCCGATCACCTGGGCACCCCGCGCGTGGTCATCGAGGTGGCGCGCAACGTACCGGTGTGGACGTGGGACCTGAAGAGCGAGGCGTTCGGCAATAGCGTACCGAATCAGGATCCGGATGGAGACTCCACTGCCCTGATGTTCGATATGCGGTTCCCGGGGCAGCGATTCGACGATGCTACTGGTATGAACCAGAACTACTTTAGGGACTATGACTCTGGTAGCGGACGTTATGTACAGAGTGATCCGATCGGTTTAAGTGGTGGCCTTTCTACTTACACGTATGTAGGCGGCAATCCTATCTCTTACCTCGATTCATTGGGATTACTGCGGTTCAGTCCATCGGTTCAGAAGAGATACCCAAACACAGTAGCCTATTTGAATCTTATGAAGGACAGGATGACGCAAAGGAAGTATGACGGGTTCGCGCGCTTCGGAAACATCGGTAGAAAGCATTTGGATGAATTACTAGACCCATGCGGAGGCCCATTAGTCACCCCCGCTTACATGAAGCATGACGACGGACTCTACACTGCGGGTGCTGGCGAAATAATGGTGCATGAGGTCTTTTTCAAAAAATATGAATCAGGCGACCGGAGTCCGGAGCTATTAATGCGTCTGAATCACACGGTTGAGCATGAGCTGGTACATTTCACCCAATACTTCTGGAATCACAATAGATCACGCGTCGAAGAGGGCTGGCATTATGAGAATTATGTATATGGCACGAAGATTCCACTACCCAACTAAGCGTTTCACACTAGTTTTAGTCGCATTAGCCTCGCTATTCATGGGTGGTTGCACACGCGACCAACAGGCGGTAGAGAACGCGACATGCAACCTATCCCATATTGAGATACTGCAGACTATTCACGATGATATAGAAATAAAAAGCTATGCAAGTGCGCACTTTGAAACGCCTCAAACCCCTTTTCTGTGGGACCGAATGCCTCCCAGAATGGAGGCATGTGGAGTTGCAAAAGGCGGGGTGAAAATTGTGCGCTCTTCGTCTACAGATTTTGATCCAAAGCGTGAATTCATCAGCGTCGATAAGATGTACTTCGACGACGATGCGGCTTTCGTGGAGATTGGCTTCCCACCTACAGGGAAAAACGGAGATGTCTTCCTTAGGAAACGAGCTGGGAAATGGGTGATCGTAGACAAGTTGTTGTGGGTAAACTGATGCGGAAGTCCCGTGGGATGGATTGAGCGCAGCGATACCCATCGTTGCTTGGCCGCCACGAATGATGGATACGCCCTCGGCTCACCCCATCCCACGAACTCATAACCGACGTCATCCCGGCGAAAAAAGGGGCGAAAAAAGGGGCCGGAGTAAATATCGGTTTGAAACAGATATTTACTCTGGCCCCTTTTTTTCCGGCAAATTACCTACTCGCGGCGAGCTCTAGTGATGCCTATCGACGTGCATTATTGTCAGGGCGAGATACCTCAAAATTTCCAGGTGAGACTGACGCCGATAGTTGGGCCACGAAATTCCTCAACTCCGATTGCGGATGTGCGGACAAATAACTTCATTTGAAAGGGACTAACTTATGACTAGTTTCACTAAAACTTTAGCGATTTTATTTTTTTTTTTCCGAATCTTGCGGCACATGCTGCCGATGCATACAGATATAGCGACCCACTCTTTCCCGCCAAGAAAGTATCGCTTCTAGTTTCTGACGAGCAATTCACCGTGGGTGATATGGCGGAAGACTTGTATGTTTGCGGCAATGACTCCAAGTTTTACTGCGCGCGTTCTGCAACGTTCAAGTTCGATATACCGAAGGTACTTCGAAGCGGGCAGCGGAACTGGGTAGTAGACGGAAGGAAATACCAAATTGAAGCCACAGAGAAGTATTCATTGTGGGGAACGACCGAAGAGTTGATGCGGATTCGCGAGGAGAACGCGTCCAGTAGCAGCATCTACCTTTACTCCCCAAAGCGCGGACTCGTCGGAATAGGGTTTGTGCACCTAAAGGATCGGACTTACTCGACTTATTTGATTGAAGGAAATTGCGGGTTTGGTGCGTCGAAAGCATGTCAATCACATTAAAAATGGTGCATCGCTCCTATTCTCATCCGACCCAGTCGATCTGCGCTTAAGGCTCCGTAGGATGGGTTGAGCGCAGCGATACCCATCGTTGCCTGGCCGCGATTGATGGGTATCGCCCTCAAAAAAAAAGCAAAAAAAAAAGGGGCCAGAGTAAATATCTGTTTCAAACTGATATTTACTCTGGCCCTTTGTTTCCGGCCCTTTGTTTCCGGAATCAGGATTCGGACGGGGATACGAACCCACTCGTGCTCGATATGCGTTATCCGGGGCAACGTTTCGATGCGGTATCCGCGCTTAACCAGAACTACCTCCGGGACTACGACACGGCGACAGGGCGATATGCGGAAAGTGATCCAATTGGGCTGAAAGGTGGAATTAGTGCCTATGGATATGCGTTTAGCAATCCGATGATGTTGATTGATCCCAATGGGTTGCAAGCCAGAGGGGCCGTGAGCACAACATCACCGCCAGGAACAGCTGGCGCCTACAACCCCTACGACCCAAATAGCGTGAGTGGAGAAGTTCCCCCGTCGAACTCGATAGACTGGCCAGAAGCATCGGTGCCGCAAGTCACCGCAGACGGGCTGCTCGAATCGCTGTATAAGATGTCGCCCTTTCACGCCATTAGCCAGATTGAGCAAGCAATAAGCAACAAACTGAACAACGTATGTGAGAATTCCGATGATCAGGAGAAGAACTGCCAAGCGCTGAAAGACAGCATATTGAGTACCTGCGCTTCTCCAACAGGCAGAAAGAAGTTCAAATGCTTTGAGGCTGCTAACACTTCTTACAGGCAATGCATGGGATACGAATGATGAGCATCGACGACAATAGGATAATCGCGGAAAGGGAATTGACTTTCTCGCATAACGGTCAGAATGTCAGGCACAAACTTACGGTACAAGTTCATTTACCCGTTGAGGTAAATCCTAGAGACGCAGATTTCGACGTCAGCCCTGGAACAGCCAGTTGCCGAGTTGAATTCCATGGTCTGGACGAGCCGCCATATATAGCGCATGGCGCAGACGGACTTCAGGCACTGGAGTTTGCGGTGAATATCGACCCCATTCTTCGCAGCATGCAGAAAAAGTACAGTTTCTACTTTCCGAGTGGCGAAGACTATTTCGATGAAAGCTGAGAAGGCCCCGTAGGATGGACAAGAAAGGGGACAGATTAATTTTTTACCCCTTTTTTTAGACCTAGAAATAAATCCGTCCCCTTTTCTGTTTTCTGTTTTCTGTTTTC
>CBFGMR010000054.1:0-15953 GCA_965650035.1 uncultured Pseudoxanthomonas sp. | reverse complement strand
CAAGATTCGCGGTTTCCGTCCGCCGGAGCCCTACAAGGGCAAGGGCGTGAAGTACTCCGACGAAGTCATCATTCGCAAGGAAGCCAAGAAAGCCTAATAAGGCTTATCCGCTTCCCAAGGATCAAGATCATGAGCATCAAGAACAACGCCCGTCTCCGCCGCGCCAAGAGCACCCGCGCCCACATCCGTGTGCTCGGCGTGCCGCGCCTGTCGGTGCTGCGCACCGGCCAGCACCTGTACGCGCAGCTGTTCAGCGCCGACGGCTCCAAGGTCATCGCCGCCGCCAACACGCTGCAGGCCGATGTGCGCGAAGGCCTGAAGAACGGCAAGAACAGCGATGCCGCCGCCCGCGTGGGCAAGGTCATCGCCGAGCGCGCCGTGGCCGCTGGCATCCAGAAGATCGCCTTCGACCGTTCGGGCTACCGTTACCACGGCCGCATCAAGGCCCTGGCCGACGCCGCCCGCGAAGCTGGTCTGCAGTTCTGAGTTTGAAACAGATGGGGTTCGTCCCCATGCTGTAATCCGCCGGCAGGGATAATGCCGGACGCACCGCGACTTCTGCGCGCGACTGCGGTCCACCGCACCATTCCACAACTATAAGCGGCTCAGCCGTAATCACTTACTCATCAAGGAATTAGGCAAATGGCTGAAGAACAACGTGCACCGCGGGGTCGTGATCGCGACCGCAACCGCGAAGAGAAAGTAGACGACGGCATGATCGAGAAGCTGGTCGCGGTCAACCGCGTCAGCAAGACGGTCAAGGGCGGTCGCCAGTTCACCTTCACCGCGTTGACGGTGGTGGGCGACGGTAACGGCAAGATCGGTTTCGGTTACGGCAAGGCGCGCGAAGTGCCGGTCGCCATCCAGAAGTCGATGGAATATGCGCGCAAGGGCATGCTCAATGTCGACTTGAACAACGGCACCTTGTGGCACCCGGTCAAGGCCGGCCACGGCGCGGCGCGCGTATACATGCAGCCAGCCTCCGAAGGTACCGGCGTGATCGCCGGCGGCGCCATGCGTGCCGTGCTGGAAGCGGTGGGCGTGAAGAACGTGCTGGCCAAGGCCGTGGGTTCGCGCAACCCCATCAACCTGGTGCGCGCCACGCTGAAGGGCCTGGGCGACATGCAGTCGCCGACCCGCATCGCGGCCAAGCGCGGCAAGAAGATCGAGGAACTCAATTATGGCAAGTGAGTCCAACAAGACCGGTACGGTCAAGGTCCGCCTGGTGCGTGGCCTGCGTGGTTCCCAGGGCATCCACCGTTTGTCGGTGAAGGCGCTGGGCCTGAACAAGCTCAACGATGTGCGTGAACTGAAGGACAGCCCGCAGGTACGCGGTCTGATCAATAAAGTTCACTACCTCGTGCGCGTCGAGGAGTAATCGATATGCATCTCAATACATTGAAGCCAGGCGAAGGCGCCCGCACCGAGCGCAAGCGCGTCGGTCGCGGCATCGGTTCGGGCCTGGGCAAGACCTGCGGCCGCGGCCACAAGGGTTCGTTCGCGCGTTCGGGCAAGGGCAAGATCAAGGCCAAGTTCGAAGGCGGCCAGATGCCCCTGATCAAGCGCCTGCCGAAGGTCGGCTTCCGCTCGAAGTTGAAGCTGGACTGCGCCGAAGTGCTGTCCTACCAGTTGGACAAGCTCGAAGCCGGCGAGATCGATTTCGCCGCGCTGCGTGCCGCCAAGCTGGTGCCGACTTCGGCCAAGCGCGCCAAGATCGTCAAGAAGGGCGACCTGACCAAGAAGTTCGTGCTGAAGGGCATCACTGCGACGGCCGGCGCCAAGGCGGCTATCGAAGCTGCCGGCGGCAGCGTTCAGGAGTAATCGCAGAATGGCGCAAGGCAACGCAGGCGGCGTAGGCGGGTTGGGCAAGTTCACTGAACTGCGCCAGCGTCTGCTGTTCGTGGTCGGCGCGCTGATCGTCTATCGCATCGGTTGCTTCATTCCGGTTCCCGGCGTGAACCCCGATGCGATGCTGGCGATGATGCAGGCGCAGGGCGGCGGCATCGTGGACATGTTCAACATGTTCTCGGGCGGTGCCTTGCACCGTTTCAGCATTTTCGCGCTCAACGTGATGCCTTACATCTCGGCATCCATCGTGTTTCAGCTGGCCGTGCATATCTTTCCGTCGCTGAAGGCGATGCAGAAAGAAGGCGAATCCGGCCGCCGCAAGATCACCCAGTATTCGCGCATGGGTGCGGTATTGCTGGCGGTGGTGCAGGGCGGCAGCATTGCGGTCGCCTTGCAGAACCAGGTCGCGCCGGGCGGCATGCCGGTGGTGTACAGCCCGGGCATGGGCTTTGTGCTGACCGCGGTAGTGGCATTGACCGCAGGCACCATCTTCCTTATGTGGGTGGGCGAGCAGGTGACCGAGCGCGGCGTCGGCAACGGCGTGTCGCTGATCATCTTCGCAGGCATCGTGGCCGGCTTGCCGGTGGCGGTGATCAATACGATCGAAGGTTTCCGCAACGGCACCATCAGCGCCATCGCCTTGATCCTGATCGTGCTGACGGTAGCGGCCTTCACTTATTTCGTGGTTTTCATGGAGCGGGGCCAACGCCGGATCACGGTGAATTACGCCAGGCGGCAGGGCGGCCGCAACGCGTACATGAACCAGACCTCGTTCCTGCCGCTCAAGCTCAACATGGCAGGCGTGATTCCGCCGATCTTCGCCTCCAGCATCCTGGCTTTCCCGGCCACGCTGGCGCTGTGGTCCGGCCAATCCACTTCGACCGTTTGGCTGCAACGCATCTCCCAGGCGCTGGCGCCGGGCGAGCCGCTGCATATGATCGTGTTCGCGGCGATGATCATCGGCTTCGCGTTCTTCTATACGGCGCTGGTGTTCAATTCGCAGGAAACGGCCGACAACCTGAAGAAGTCGGGCGCACTGATTCCGGGCATCCGTCCGGGCAAGGCGACCGCCGATTACGTGGATGCGGTGTTGACCCGTCTGACCGCGGTCGGTTCGCTGTATCTGGTCGCAGTCTGCCTGCTGCCGGAAATCATGCGTACCCAGCTGGGTACCTCGTTCTACTTCGGCGGCACCTCGCTGTTGATCGTGGTGGTGGTGGTGATGGACTTCATCGCCCAGATCCAGGCGCACCTGATGTCGCACCAGTACGAAAGCCTGTTGAAGAAGGCGAACCTGAAAGGCGGCTCGCGCGGCGGTTTGGCGCGGGGCTGAGAAGCTGCACCGAAGCCGGCTGCATGGCGTACGCCTGCGGCGGGCACAACTTAGATGGGCGGCCTGTGCGGCGATCTCGTGCGCAGGTGAGAATCAGCCAGTCCCTGCGCAAGAGTAGCGCGGGGCGGGAAGGGACGAAGAAGGCGAAAGCCGGATATCGACCCGGATCAGGCGGATTCCGGCGCCGGAGCATGGGCACACTCCCCATGCCGTGGTCCTGGCAAGCTTCGGCGGGCCGGGGCTTCCCAGAAACCCGAGATCTTGTTAAAATTCGTAGTTCACTCCGCCGGCTTGCACCGAATCCTCACGGATTTGCCTGCAATCGGGCCATCAAACACAGTTGGAGAGTCGCGTCATGGCGCGTATTGCAGGTGTCAACCTGCCTGCCCAGAAGCATGTCTGGGTCGGGTTGCAGAGCATTTACGGCATAGGCCGTACCCGGTCGAAGAAGGTCTGCGAAACCGCAGGCGTCACTTCCACCACCAAGATCCGTGACCTGTCCGAGCCGGAAGTCGAGCGCCTGCGCGCCGAAATCGGCAAGTTCATCGTCGAAGGCGACCTCCGTCGCGAAGTGGGTATGGCGATCAAGCGCCTGATGGACCTGGGTTGCTACCGCGGCCTGCGCCATCGCCGTGGCTTGCCGCTGCGTGGCCAGCGCACCCGTACCAATGCACGCACCCGCAAGGGTCCGCGCAAAGCCATCAAGAAGTAAGGGGCGCGCATCATGGCCAAACCAGCAGCAGCAAAAGTAAAGAAGAAGATCAAGCGGGTCGTCACCGACGGCGTCGCCCACGTCCACGCTTCTTTCAACAACACCATCGTCACCATCACCGATCGCCAGGGCAATGCGCTGTCGTGGGCCACTTCGGGCGGCGCGGGTTTCCGCGGTTCCCGCAAGTCCACGCCGTTCGCAGCGCAGGTGGCCGCCGAAAAAGCCGGCCGCGCAGCACTGGACTACGGTCTGAAGTCGTTGGAAGTACGCATCAAGGGCCCAGGCCCGGGCCGCGAGTCCGCGGTGCGTTCGCTCAACAACGTTGGTTACAAAATCACCAACATCATCGACGTTACGCCTATCCCGCATAACGGTTGCCGCCCGCCTAAAAAGCGTCGCGTCTGAGGAGCTGAAGAGAAATGGCTCGTTATATTGGTCCTACCTGTAAGCTCGCCCGCCGCGAAGGCGTCGATCTTTCCCTTAAAAGCCCGGCGCGCGCGCTGGATTCCAAGTGCAAGCTGGAGCAGAAGCCCGGCCAGCACGGCGCTACCGCCCGCAAGGGCAAGCTGTCCGATTACGCCACCCAGCTGCGCGAGAAGCAGAAGGTCAAGCGTATCTACGGTCTGCTGGAGCGTCAGTTCCGCAACTACTACAAGAAGGCCTCGACCAAGAAGGGCAACACCGGCGAGAACCTGCTGCAGTTGTTGGAAACCCGTCTGGACAACGTCGTCTACCGCATGGGCTTCGCCATCACCCGTCCTTCGGCCCGTCAGCTGGTTTCGCACCGCGGCGTGCTGGTCAACGGCAAGTCGGTGAACCTGCCGTCCTACCAGGTCAAGGCTGGCGATGCGATCGAGCTTTCCGAAAAGGCGCAGAAGCAGTTGCGCGTCCAGGAATCGCTGACCGTGTCCGCACAGATGGACCTCAGCCCCTCGTGGGTTGAAGTGGACTCGAAGAAGTTCAGCGGCGTGTTCAAGGCCGTGCCGGATCGCGCAGATCTGCCTGCCGACATCAACGAAGCGCTGATCGTCGAGTTGTACTCGAAGTAATCCCATCACGAATCCCCGGATCAGCCGGGGATTTGCAGGAGACCAAGCAACATGACGGTTACCACACAGCAGGTGCTGCGCCCCCGCGGCCCGCAAATCGAACGCCTTGGCGACAATCGCGCCAAGGTCGTGATCGAACCGCTGGAACGCGGTTACGGCCACACCCTGGGCAATGCGCTGCGTCGCGTGCTGCTCTCGTCCATCCCCGGCTTCGCCATCACGGAAGTCGAGATCGACGGCGTTCTGCACGAATACAGCACCATCGAAGGCCTGCAGGAAGACGTGCTTGAAGTCCTGTTGAACCTGAAAGACGTCGCCATCCGCATCCATACCGGCGACAGCTCCACCCTGACCCTGGCCAAGCAGGGCCCGGGCGTAGTGACCGCCGCGGACATCAAGACCGACCACAACGTCGAAATCCTGAACCCGGAACTGGTCATCTGCAACCTGACCAAGGACACGGCGATCAACATGCGCCTGAAGATCGAGCGCGGTTTCGGCTACCAGCCGGCGGCTGCCCGTCGTCGTCCGGATGAAGAAACCCGCGCCATCGGCCGTCTGATGCTGGACGCCTCGTTCTCGCCGGTCCGCCGCGTCGCCTATGCGGTGGAAGCCGCGCGCGTCGAGCAGCGCACCGACCTGGACAAGCTGGTCCTGGAAATCGAAACCAACGGCACCATCGACGCCGAGGAGGCCGTGCGCACCGCCGCCGACATCCTCAGCGACCAGCTGTCGGTGTTCGGCGACTTCACGCACCGCGACCGCGGCGCGTCGAAGCCGGTGGCCGCCGGCGTGGATCCGGTGCTGCTGCGCCCGATCGACGACCTGGAGCTGACGGTGCGTTCGGCCAACTGCCTCAAGGCCGAGAGCATCTACTACATCGGCGACCTGATCCAGAAGACCGAAGTCGAGCTGCTGAAGACCCCGAACCTGGGCAAGAAGTCGCTGACCGAGATCAAGGAAGTCCTCGCTCAGCGCGGCCTTTCCCTGGGCATGAAGCTGGAAAACTGGCCGCCGGCCGGCGTTTCCCAGCACGGCATGTTGGGCTGATCCAATAGTTGTAACGGGTCCCCGCAGCAACTGCGGGGATTCGCTTGAAATCGCAACACAACGCCGACGCGCCCGAAGGTGCGCGGCGATGCCCGATCAGGACGAACGGGCTGGGGCCATCCGCAGTCCAAGCACCAACGCCATGATGGCGACAGCGAACTCCAACAGCATCAACATTAACCAGGAATCAAAACCATGCGCCACCAGAAAGCCGGCCGCAAATTCAGCCGCACCAGCGCCCATCGCCAGGCGATGTTCAGCAACATGGCCGCTTCGCTGATCAAGCAGGGCCTGATCCGCACCACGCTGCCCAAGGCCAAGGAACTGCGCCGCGTCGCAGAGCCCCTCATCACTCTGGCCAAGGTCGATGGCGTCGCCAATCGCCGCCTTGCTTTTGCGCGTCTGCGCGACAAGGAAGCGGTGGGCACTCTGTTCACCACGCTTGGCCCGCGCTACCAGTCGCGTCCGGGTGGCTACCTGCGCATCCTCAAGTGCGGCTTCCGCGCTGGCGACAATGCGCCGATGGCGTATGTCGAACTGCTGGACCGTCCGGAAGCAGCGGCGCTGTCGGCCGAGTAATCCGGAAACTGCAGTAAGCGATACACAGACCCCGGCCTAGCGTCGGGGTTTTGTTTTTCTGGCCGCCGGCATCAGTTAGCCGGCCAGCCGGCACTTGTGGCATGTGACGGTGCAGGCCCGCACGGAGATAATGGCTGCCATCGCTTCTGAACAGGCTTGCCATGAACCCTTTCCGCTGGTCGTTCCGCGCCCAATTCCTGACCGGTTTCGCCATCTGCGTGGCACTGCTGGGATTCGCCTTCTACTCGCAGTATCAGTTGGGTCTGAATCCCTGCCCGTTGTGCTCGTTCCAGCGCGGGGCATTCGTGCTGCTGGCGGTGGTGTTTCTGATCGGGGGCTTGCACTCGCCAAAGAGCGCGGGCGGTCGCGGCGCATACGGCGGACTGGCCCTGGTGGCCGCCGCTCTGGGTCTGGCAGTGGCCGGACGCCATGTCTGGCTGCAGCACCTGCCCGCCGACAAGGTGCCTGCCTGCGGTCCGGACCTGGCCTACATGATGGAGGCCTTCCCGTTCGCCGACGTGCTGCGCAAGGTATTCACCGGTTCGGGCGAGTGCGCAGTGGTGGACTGGACCTTCCTGGGTTTGTCGATGCCTGAATGGAGTCTGGCCTGGTTCCTGGCCTTGTTGGCCTGGGCATTGTTCGCCGCATTCCGCGGGCGTAAGTTGCAAGCGTAACGACATTTTGACGCGGCGCATCAATCTGGCAACATGGTGACCCGCTGAGGGCACCACCATGAGTAGCAGCACCATGAGCAATACCGATCGCAATCTCCGTGCCGTGAATCTTCCCACCGACTGGGCGCCCGCTTCCTGGCGTTCGCGCACGGCGGTGCAGATGCCCACGTATCCGGACGCGGAGGCGCTGGAATCGGCGCTAGGCGAATTGCGTCAGTTGCCACCGCTGGTGACCTCGTGGGAAATCTTCTCGCTGAAGAAGCAGTTGGCCGAAGCGCAGGAAGGCAAGCGATTCCTGTTGCAGGGCGGCGATTGCGCCGAGAGTTTCAGCGATTGCGAATCCGGCCTGATTTCCAACCGCCTCAAGGTTCTTCTGCAGATGAGCCTGGTGCTGGTGCATGGCCTGCGTTTGCCGGTCGTGCGCGTGGGCCGCTTCGCCGGCCAGTACGCCAAGCCGCGCTCGACCGACACCGAAACCCGCGACGGCGTGACCTTGCCGAGCTACCGCGGCGATCTGGTCAACCAGCCCGAATTCACCGCGGAAGCGCGCATCCCCGATCCGCGCCGCATGATCAAGGCGCACGCGCGTTCGGCGATGACCATGAATTTCGTGCGCGCGCTGATCGACGGCGGCTTCGCCGACCTGCACCATCCCGAATACTGGAACCTCAACTGGGTGGGCTATTCGCCCAACGCCAACGAGTACCAGCAGATGGCCACCTCCATCGGCGATGCCGTGCGTTTCATGGAAACGCTGGCCGGTTCGGAAGTGCACAACCTCAACCGCATCGATTTCTACACTTCGCACGAAGCCTTGCTGCTGCCGTACGAAGAAGCGCTGACCCGCGAAGTGCCGCGCCAGTGGGGCTGGTTCAACCTGAGCACGCATTACCCGTGGATCGGCATGCGCACCGCGGCAGTCGATGGCGCGCACGTGGAATACCTGCGCGGCGTGCGCAATCCGATCGCGCTGAAAGTCGGACCCTCGGTGAATCCCGACCAGTTGCTGCGCCTGATCGACATCCTCAATCCGGAAGACGAGCCCGGCCGCCTGACCTTCATCCATCGTATGGGCGCTGCGCAGATCGCCGAGAAGTTGCCGCCGCTGCTCGACGCGGTGCGTCGCGACGGCCGCCGCGTGCTGTGGGTGTGCGATCCGATGCACGGCAATACCGAAAGTACTTCGAACGGCTACAAGACGCGCCGCTTCGACAACATCCGTGGCGAAGTGGAGCAGTCGTTCGATCTGCACGCGGCCGCAGGCACGCGTCTGGGCGGCGTGCATCTGGAGCTCACCGGCGAGGATGTGACCGAATGCACCGGCGGCGCGCGCGAACTCACCGATATCGACCTGGAACGCGCTTACCGCTCCACGGTGGATCCGCGCCTCAACTACGAACAGTCGCTGGAGATCGCGATGTCGATCGTGCGCAAGCAGAATCAACTGGCCGCGCCCGCAGCGCGGTAGACCCGCGCGAGGGCTTCGCTGCTCGTCCGAGAGCTTGTTCAAAGGTCTCGATTAGAAGCGTTTTTCGCCACGGATCAGCGCGGATCAACACGGATAAAGCTAAGTTCGGTTGGGCAAGATCTCGCGTACCTCAGTATTCGCTCATCCGCGTCGATCCGCGCTGATCCGTGGCGAAATGCTCTTTCGGGACCGAGCCCTTGGAAAAGCTCTGGGGCAGCGTGGCTCCGACGGGGTCGGCGCCTCGCGTCAGCGCGCAGCTTTGCGCGCGACGGTCACGCTGGGCAAGTACTGCGGCGGAGTGCGTGCGCCGGTGAGTTGCTCGTAGGCATAGCCCAGTTCGATGAGCCGCGGCTCGCTCCAGGCGGCGCCCATGAAGACGATACCCAGCGGCAATCCATTGCTGCTGCCCATGGGAATGGTCAGGCTGGGGTAACCGGCCACGGCCGCAGCGCCATAACCGGCGCCGGGGAAGTGGTCGCCGGTCAGCGGATCGGTCACCCAGGCCGGGCCGGTGGCCGGAGCGATCAACGCATCCAGCCGTTGCGCCTTGAGTGCGGCATCGATCCCTTCGGGACCGGCCAAGCGGCGCGCGCGCGATCTGGCGCTGATGTATTCCATTTCGCCCAGCCCGCCCTTGGCGTTGGCCTGCTCGAACAGTTCCTGCCCGAAGAACCGCATTTCCGAAATGCGGTACTGCTGGTTGTAGCCGATCAACTGCGACAAGGTCTTGAGCGGCGCATTCTGCTTCTGCAGGTAGCGTTCCAGGCCGGCCTTGAATTCATAGAGCAGCAGCGTGTCTTCGTCGTCCGACCATTGCCCATCGGTCGGGATCTCGGCATCGACGACGGTCGCGCCCGCTTCGCGCATGGTCTTGATGGCTACTTCCATCGCGGCGGCGGCATCCGGGTGGATCGACAGCTTGCTGCGCATCACGCCGATGCGGGCGCCTTTCAACCCATTGGCGTTCAAATGCGAGTGGTAGTCCAGCGAGGTGTTCCAAGCGATGTTGGCGGTCGTGGGGTCGGCATTGTCGCGCCCTGCCAACACGGTGAGTAGATAGGCAGCGTCGGAGACGTTGCGGGTCATCGGGCCCGCGGTGTCCTGGCTGAAAGAGATGGGGATGATGCCCTCGCGGCTCACCAGGCCGACGGTGGGCTTCAATCCCACCAGTCCGTTCATCGCAGCGGGACAGATGATGCTGCCGTCGGTCTCGGTGCCGATCGCGGCCACGGCAAGATTCGCCGATACCGCCACTGCGCTACCTGAGCTGGAACCGCAGGGATTGCGGTCCAGGGCATAAGGATTGCGCGTCTGTCCGCCCCGGCCGCTCCAGCCGGAGGTCGAGCGGGTGGAACGGAAATTGGCCCACTCGCTGAGGTTGGTCTTGCCCAGGATCACCGCGCCTGCTTCGCGCAGCCTGCGCACCAGGAAAGCGTCGCTGGCGGGGCGGAAGTCCTTCAGCGCCAGCGAGCCGGCGGAGTTGGCCATGGGCGTGGCGCCGATGTTGTCCTTGAGCAAAATCGGGATGCCGTGCAGGGGGCCGCGAACGGAATTGGTCTTGCGTTCGACATCGCGCAGGGCCGCTTCCTTCAGCGCGTCGGGGTTGATTTCAATCACCGCATTGAGCGTCGGCCCGGCTTTGTCGATGGCGGCAATACGGTCCAGGTAAGCCTGGGTGAGCGCGCGACTGTCCAGCTCTCCCCTCTGCATGCGGGTCTGCAGGTCGCTGATGTCGGCTTCAGCGAAGGTGAAGTCGGTGGGTTCGGCCGCCGGCGTGGTAGCGGCATCGGGCGCGTTGGGGCCGCATGCGCCGAGCACGAGCGTGAAGGCAAGCAGAAGCGGTATGCGCCGCATTGTGTTTCGTCCCCGGGAAGGTGCGTAAGGCAGGCTACTCAGCATCCGCGGAACGCGCAATCTCAAGTACGGGTGGGCGTACGCCGCTTGACCAGATCGCGCGCCAGCACCGCCACTACGATCAGGTTGAGCACCAGCACCGCCCAGGTGTGCCAGCCGTGGTGGTGGTACAGCGCATACACATCCAGCGGCAGATAGGCTGCAGTGCCCACGCAACCCAGCCAGGAAGCCCACGCCTTCGCCCGCCACAGGCCCCAGGCTTCGACCAGGCGCCAGACGGCGTACAGCGACACCACCGCCACCGCCAGATGCACGGCGCCCGGATTGATGGCGTCGAGCAGCGAGGGCAGGGTCCCGTGGGCCGGGTCGAGGTTGAATTTGGCGATCAGCGCCTTGATCACATTGCGCAGCGGCTGCGGCCCCAGCACTTCCAGGCTGGCGGCCGCGACCAGTGCCAGCAAACCTTTCAGGCCCTCGAACAGGGCCAGCACATGCAAACCCGGATGCGCTTGCGGAGCCGGGTTGTAGGCGGTTTGCGTCACTACTACGACGAGCTGATTCTGAGAAACCCGATCAGGCCGCGCGTGAGGCGCGCTTGCGGTCGCTTTCGTTGAGGAATTTCTTGCGCAGGCGGATTTCCTTCGGAGTGACTTCCACCAGCTCGTCGTCCTCGATGAAGTCCAGAGCCTGCTCCAGCGTGTACTTGATGGCCGGGGTCAGCTTGATCGCATCGTCCTTGCCCGAAGCGCGCATGTTGGTCAGCGGCTTGGTCTTGATGGCGTTGACGGTCAGATCGTTGTCCTTGGAATGGATACCGATCAGCTGGCCTTCGTACACGTTGTCGCCTTCGGCGGCGAACAGCTTGCCGCGCTCTTCCAACGGGCCTAGCGAGTAGGCCGGCGTCGCGCCGGGCGCATTGGCGATCATCACGCCGTTCTGGCGCTTGGCGATGGCGCCCTGTTCCTTGGGACCGTAGTGGTCGAACACATGGAACAGCAGGCCCGAACCCTGGGTCAGGGTGCGGAATTCGTTCTGGAAACCGATCAGGCCGCGGGCCGGGATCATGTAGTCCAGGCGCACGCGTCCCTTGCCGTCCGGCTCCATGTTCTTGAGCGCTCCCTTGCGGACGCCCAGCTTTTCCATGACGCCGCCCTGATGCTGCTCTTCGATATCGACGACCAGCTGCTCGACGGGTTCCATCTGCTGCCCGTCGATTTCCTTGATGATGACTTCCGGGCGCGACACGGCCAGTTCGAAGCCTTCGCGGCGCATGGTTTCGATCAGCACCGACAGGTGCAGCTCGCCACGGCCGGAGACCAGGAACTTGTCCGGATCCGAACCTTCCTCGACCTTCAGCGCCACGTTGTGCAGAGTTTCGCGCTCCAGGCGCTCGCGGATCTGGCGGCTGGTGATGAACTTGCCGCCGCTGTGTTCCTTGCTGCCGGCGAACGGCGAGTTGTTGACCTGGAAGGTCATGCTGATGGTCGGCTCGTCCACGGTCAGCGCGGGCAGCGCTTCGGGCGTATCCAGCGCGCAGATGGTGTCGGAAATGCTGAGGTCGGCCACGCCGGAAATGGCGACGATATCGCCGGCTTCGGCTTCTTCCACTTCGATGCGCTCCAGGCCCAGGAAGCCGAGCACCTGCAACACCTTGCCCTGGCGCTTCTTGCCGTGGCGGTCGATCACGCTGACCGGCATGTTGGTGCGCACCTTGCCGCGCTGGATGCGGCCGACGCCGATCAGGCCGACGAAGTTGTTGTAGTCCAGCTGGCTGACGCGCATCTGGAACGGACCTTCGCGGTCCACTTCCGGCGGCGAGACGTGCTTCATGATCGCTTCGTACAGCGGGGTCATGTCGCCTTCGCGGGCGGCGTCGTCCAGGCTGGCGTAGCCGTGCAGGGCCGAAGCGTAGACGATCGGGAAATCGAGCTGCTCGTTGGTGGCGCCCAGCTTGTCGAACAGATCGAACACCTGGTCGATCACCCAGTCCGGACGCGCGCCTGGGCGGTCGATCTTGTTGACCACCACGATCGGCTTGAAGCCCATCGCGAATGCCTTCTGGGTGACGAAGCGGGTCTGCGGCATCGGGCCGTCCATCGCATCGACCAGGATCAGCACCGAGTCGACCATCGACAGCACGCGCTCCACTTCGCCGCCGAAGTCGGCGTGTCCGGGGGTGTCGACGATGTTGATGCGGTTGCCCTGCCAGTTGATGGCGGTGTTCTTGGAAAGGATCGTGATGCCACGTTCCTTTTCCTGGTCGTTGCTGTCCATCATCCGCTCGGTGGTGACCGTGCGTTCGCTGAACGTGCCCGACTGCTTGAGCAGGCAGTCTACGAGGGTGGTCTTGCCGTGGTCGACGTGGGCGACGATGGCGATATTGCGGAGGTTCTGAATGGACATGACGAAAGGCGCGATTTTGGAGCCGCGCTCGGGGCAGGGAAGGAAGCCGCGTATTATAGCGGGTTAAATCCGTGCTTTAGCTCGGGAGCGGTCCGGAAAGGGGCCGGATTCGGATTGCCGCCGCCGGTTTGGCGGTTTTGATCGGCAAAAACGCCCCAATCCTGAAGAATTCGCTGAATTGTTTCCTTCGCTGTCATCAACCATGGAGTCCCCAATGTCCCTGACCGCCACCTTCGACACCGCCCGCGGCCCCATCAAGATCGAGCTGTATCCCGACAAGGCCCCGCTCACCGTCGCCAATTTCGTCAATCTGGCCCAGCGCGGCTTCTACGACGGCCTCAGCTTCCATCGCGTCATCCCCGATTTCATGATCCAGGGCGGCTGTCCGGAAGGTTCCGGCCGCGGCGGCCCGGGCTACCGTTTCGAGGACGAAACCAATAATGGCGTGCGCCACGACCGCGGCGTGCTGTCCATGGCCAATGCCGGCCCCAATACCAACGGCAGCCAGTTCTTCATCACCCACGTGCCCACCCCGTGGCTGGACGGCAAGCACACCGTATTCGGCAAGGTCGTTGAGGGCCTGGATGTGGTGGACAGCGTAGCCGGCGGCGATGCCATCAGCTCGGTCAAGATCGAGGGCGACGCCTCCGCCGTGCTGGCCGCCAACGCCGACCGCGTGGCCGAGTGGAACCGCCACCTCAGCGCCTGAGCCAATCGGGCTGGAGTGGGAGGGGTTTGGCCCCTCCCGCACGGCAGAGCGGACTGGCGGTCCATGCTAAAATTTTGCGCCGCAATAAACGGTGCGTGGCAGCCAGTCTGCTCCTAGCAAGTCTGTTCCTCACCCCACGAGGTTTTCGCAATGCTCCAGTTAGCAGGACGCATGGGCCGCGCCAAGCCCAGCGCGATCATGGCGGTCGCAGAAAAGGCCAAGAAGCTCAAGGCCGCCGGCCGCGACATCATCAGTTTCTCCATCGGCGTTCCCAACTTCCTGCCCGGTGAACACGTCTACCAGGCCGCGCGCGACGCGCTGGCCAAGGATTCCGGTCAATACGGGTCCAACCGCGGCGCCGATGCGCTGCTGGACGCCTTCCTCAAGCACATGGAAGACCTGGGCCTGATCGGCTATACACGCGCCAACCTGTCCACCGGCATCGGCGCCAAGCACGTGCTCTACAACCTGGCCGAAGCGCTGCTGGACGAAGGCGACACCATCGCCTTCCCGGCGCCGTACTGGACCACTTATGTCGATATCGCCGAGATCGTCAACGCCAGGATCCTGGAACTGCCGTGCCCGGCCAGCCAGGACTACAAGCTGACGGTCGAACAACTGGACGCCGCGCTGGCCAAGAAGCCCAAGGTGTTCCTGTTCAACAATCCTTCCAACCCGACCGGCATGGTCTACACGAAGGAAGAAATCATCGCCCTGGCCGATGTGCTGGTGAAGTATCCGGAAACCTGGATCATCACCGACGACATCTACAACCGCATGTTGTTCGACGGTCTGGAGTACTACAACTTCGTGCAGGCGCGTCCGGAACTGCGCGAGCGCACCGTGTTCGTCGATTCGCTGTCCAAGACCTACGGCATGCCCGGCTGGCGCGTGGGTTTCATGGCCGGTCCGGAGTCGATCGCCAAGGCGGTGACCACGCTCAATTCCAACCACATCACCAACATTCCGGAAGTGACCACGGCTGCCGCCATCGCCGCGCTGTCCGGCCCGCAGGACGTGACCGAAGCCAAGAACCTGGAATTCCAGGGCAAGCGCGATCAGGTCATGGCGGCGCTGGCCGAAATACCGGGTGTGGTATGCCCGCGTCCGCAGGGCGCGTTCTATGTGTTCCCGGACATCAGCGTGGCCTTCGGCAAGTCGCACGACGGCAAGGTGATCAATAACGACATCGACTTCTGCAATGCGTTGTTGGAAAGCAAGGGCGTGGCCTGCGTGCCGGGTTCGGCCTTCGGCGAGCCGCGCGCGTTGCGCATCAGCTACACCTGCCCGACGCCGCAACTGGCGCCGGGCATGCAGCGCATCCAGGAATTCTTCGCCGAACTCAGCTGACCTTCGGAGAAAGGAATGCGCGCGATTCTTTGGGTGATGCTGTTTCTCGGTGCCGCGGGTGGGATCTATGCTTTCGGGTCCCACCTGGCCAACCGTGAAAGGCCTTTGCATCCTGACGATCCGCGGCTGCTGACCGGAGATACCAGGATCGTCATGCTCGCTGCGGAATGGTGCGGCTATTGCCGCCAACTGCAGGCGGAATTCGAGCGTGAAGGAGTGCGGTATCGCGTTCTCGACATCGACGAAGCAGAGGGCGACCGCGCCGCAAGCGCCTTGGGTACTCGCGGTGTGCCAGTGACGATCGTCGGGCAGGAAGTGATCCAGGGCTACGACACCGCGACCATCAAATCGCGTCTGAAGCCGCTCGGCTACGATGTTTTCTGATTCCAAAACCCCATAATTTCCATAGGATTACCGACATGAAAACCCCCGTCCGTGTTGCAGTCACCGGCGCCGCCGGCCAGATCGGTTATGCCTTGCTGTTCCGCATCGCCTCCGGCGAAATGCTGGGCAAGGACCAGCCGGTGATCCTGCAGTTGCTGGAACTGCCGATCGACAAGGCCCAGGCCGCGCTGAAGGGCGTGATGATGGAACTGGAAGACTGCGCGTTCCCGCTGCTGGCCGGCATGGTCGGCACCGACGATCCGGAAGTGGCGTTCAAGGACGTCGACGTGGCCCTGCTGGTCGGCGCGCGTCCGCGCGGCCCGGGCATGGAGCGCAAGGACCTGCTGCTGGAAAACGCCAAGATCTTCACCGCCCAGGGCGCGGCGTTGAACAAGGTCGCTTCGCGCAACGTCAAGGTGCTGGTGGTCGGCAACCCTGCCAACACCAACGCCTATATCGCCATGAAGTCGGCGCCGGACCTGCCGGCGAAGAACTTCACCGCGATGCTGCGCCTGGACCACAACCGCGCGCTGTCGCAGC
>CBFGMR010000053.1:0-16827 GCA_965650035.1 uncultured Pseudoxanthomonas sp. | reverse complement strand
GCGGCCTCGCGGGCGCGGGCGGCGTCGACGATCTTGCCGGCGATGGCGCGGGCCTCGTTGGGGTGTTCCTGCAGGAACTCCTCCAAACGCGCACCGAACGTGCTCTCAACTACCGGCCTGACCTCGGAACTGACCAACTTTTCCTTGGTCTGTGAGGAGAAGCTGGGATCCGGCACCTTGACCGACAGCACTGCGATCATGCCTTCGCGCATGTCGTCGCCCGACAGCGCGACCTTGGCCTGCTTGGCGATGCCGTTCTGTTCGATGTAGTTGGTCAGCGTGCGCGTCAGCGCGGCGCGGAAACCGATCAGATGGGTGCCGCCATCCTTCTGCGGAATATTGTTGGTGAAGCAGAACATCGTTTCTTGGTACGCGTCGGTCCACTGCAGCGCGACATCGACGGTGATGCCGTTCTGTTCGCCGGTCACCGAGATCACGTTGGGATGCAGCGGCGTCTTCAGCTGCGCAAGATGCTCGACGAAGGAACGGATGCCGCCCTCGTATTGGAACAGATCCGAACGGCCTTCTCCGCGTTCGTCGCTGAGCGTGATCTTGACGCCGGAGTTGAGGAACGAAAGTTCGCGCAGGCGCTTGGCCAGGATGTCGTAGTGGAACTCGACATCGGTGAAGATTTCTGCGGCCGGCTTGAAGCGCAGCAGCGTGCCGCGCTTGTCGGATGCTTCGAGTTGCTTGAGCGGATACAGCGGCTCGCCCAGCGAGTATTCCTGCTGGTAATGGAAACCATCGCGCCACACGTCCAACCAAAGGTGTTCGGACAACGCGTTGACCACGGACACGCCGACGCCATGCAGACCGCCGGAAACCTTGTAGCTGTTGTCGTCGAACTTACCGCCGGCGTGCAGCACGGTCATGATGACTTCGGCCGCCGAAACGCCCTCTTCCTTGTGGATGTCGACCGGAATGCCGCGGCCGTTGTCGTACACCGCTACCGAACCGTCTTCCAGGATTTTCACCACCACATCGTCGGCATGGCCGGCGAGGGCTTCGTCGATGGCGTTGTCCACCACCTCGAACACCATGTGGTGCAGACCGGTACCGTCGTGCACATCGCCGATGTACATGCCCGGACGTTTGCGGACCGCTTCCAGGCCGCGCAGCACGGTGATCTTGCTGGAGTCGTAATTGCCGTTGGGAGTAGGGACGGGGGTGGTTTCTTCGGTCATGCGCTTCGTATCGCCTGCTGCGCTTCCGTGTGCACGCAGTCCAACCAACGGCTGGTTGCAGGCTACACATTAGCTATAGGGAGTGAGGCACGAATTATAGCATTTCAACAGAGTTGGAGCCCCTTTACCGCGCACGTCAAACCATCGGTGCGCGTAGGTCGGGGCTACGTCCCCGACGCTCGTGGAGGTGGTTCCATGCGTCGGGGGCGTGGCCCCGACCTACGCGCTCAGGATTTGGCCTTGTTCCACGTGGAACACCACTGGCGCAGCTTCAAGGCTTTCCAGGGCGGCAGGGGCTTCGGTGCCGGTAATGAATATCTGCGCGCCACTGGCCAGCAGCCGCTGTAGTACCCGTTGCTGGTGTTTGCGGTCCAACTCGGAGGAAAGATCGTCGAGGGCGACAATAGGCCATTCCCCGCGCCGCTGGGCGTAATCCTCGGCTTGTGCGAGCAGGGCAGACAGGGCCGAAAGTTTGGCCTGGCCCCGCGATAGCGCTTCGCGGTTGGGATGGCTTGCGTAGTCGATCCGCCAGTCGGCGCGGTGCGGGCCGACCGAGGTGTAGCCCTGGTTCCGGTCGCGATCACGCGCCAGCAGCAGGGCGTCGGCCAACGACAGTTCGCCACTGCGCCAGCCTGGCTGGAATTCGAGGTTACTGGCGCCCAGCGCTGGCACCAGGTCCGCGGCGACCGCGGACAGGCGAAGCTGCAGCTGCTCCAAATACTGCCGCCGATGGCGGGTGAGGGGCTCCCCAGCCTCAGCCAGCTCGTGATCCCAGGCGTCCAGCTGCTGCCCGCCCGCGCCCGACTTCAGCAGCGCGTTGCGCTGTTTCAGGGCACGGGCATACCGGCGCCAGAGCGGCAGAAAATCAGGTTCCACGTGGAACAAGCCCCAATCCACGAACCGACGGCGGGGTTCACCGCCGCCCGTGACCAGGGCATGGCTGCCAGGTTCGAAGCTGACCACCGCCAGCGCGGCACAGAGCTCGCCCAACTGCGCCACACTCTCGCCATCCAGGCGCCCCACCCATGTCTGGCCGGTGTGGCGCAGTCCGGCACGGCGATGCCGGGCGTCCGGACCCTCCCGCCACTCCACGAAGACTTCGACCGCCTCGGAACCCGTCCGGACCAGCCCGTCCCGCACCCGCCCGCGGAAACTCCGCCCGTAGGCCATCAGGTGCAGGGCTTCCAGCAAGCTGGTCTTACCGGCGCCGTTGTCGCCGGTAATCAGATTGAGCCCAGCGGCGGGCTCTATCGCCACACTCTCGAAGCGGCGTAAGTTGCGCAGATCCAGGCGGGTTACGCGCATGGCTTGTCTCCTTCCCCTTCAAGGGGAAGGCCGGGATGAGGATGGTGTTCCCGCCCGATCAAGCAAATCCAGATCACGAGCGACACCATCCCCACCCAACCCCGTATCGAGTACGGGGCAGGCTCCTCCCCTTGAAGGAGACGGCATAACCCAGAGCGCCCGACACCCGGAACGAAGGACTGGCAAGCGTCAGGGACTGGCCCCGACCTACGAGAAATGGCCAGGCGAAAAGGGCACCCACAAAACCAGAACGCCCGGAGAGTTCCGGGCGTTGAGGACGTTCCACGTGAAACAAAGGTGGAATCACAGGCGCAGCGGCATCACCACATGCCGGGACTTCTCGCTGCTGGCTTCACGCACCAGGGCCGAGGAGTTGGCATCCCGCAACTGGATGATGATGTGTTCGTCGCGCAAGGCGGAGAGGGCATCGAGCAGGTAATTGACGTTGAAACCTATGGCCAGATCACTGACCTTGGTGTCGGCCTCGATCTCTTCCTGCGCTTCTTCCTGCTCGGGGTTGTGGGCGCTGATCTTCAACTGGCCCGGAGAAACCTCGACGCGGACGCCGCGGTACTTCTCGTTGGACAGAATTGCCGCACGTTGCAGAGCCGCGCGCAGAACCTCGCGGTCCAGCTTGACCTCGCGGTCGGCGCCAATCGGAATCACCGCGGCGTAGTCGGGGAAACGGCCGTCGATCAGCTTGGAAGTGAAGGTCACATCGTCGCGCTTGACGCGGATGTGGCTGCGGCCGATTTCCAGTTCCAGCTCGCGGTCGCCGTTTTCCAGCAGGCGCTGCAGTTCGGTCACGCCTTTGCGCGGCACGATGATCTGGCGCTTGGCGCCAGCGGCGCCTTCCAGCGGCGTTTCGCACAACGCCAGGCGGTGGCCGTCGGTGGCCACGCAGCGCAGCAACTTGTCGCCCAGGTCGAACAGCAGGCCGTTGAGGTAGTAGCGCACGTCCTGCTGGGCCATAGCGAAAGCGGTGCGCTCGATCAGTTCCTTCAGCGCGGCCTCCGGCACGTTAACCCTCTCGGTGGCTTCGACTTCGTCGACCGAAGGAAAGTCGTTGGCCGGCAGGGTCGCCAGAGTGAAGCGGCTGCGGCCGGCCGAGACCGTGACCTTGTCGCCGGTCTGGCTGACGGTGATCTTGCTGCCGTCGGGCAGGGCCCGAATGATCTCGAACAGCTTGCGTGCCGGAATGGTGGTTTCACCATCCTGGGCGTCGTCGACCGCGCTGCGCGCGATCATCTCCACTTCCAGGTCGGTACCGGTCAGCGAGAGTTGCCCGCCCTGCACTTGGACAAGGAAGTTGGCCAGGACCGGCAAAGTCTGCCGACGTTCGACCACGTTGACGACTTGCGCCAACGGCTTCAGGAATGCTTCGCGTTGCAGACTGAAACGCATGTGGTGCTGGCCCCTTATGCACTGGATCTTGAAAGAGTATTAAATCAAAAACTGGTGGTGATGGTTTCGCCGATTTCGGTGGAGAAGCCACGCAACCCTTTGAATTATATTCGTTTTTCGGTAACGCCAAACCGTGTATCAAGAACCTTGTATCTCTGGTGCAACTTGTGGATAAGTTTGGAGGCGATTTTCATCCCCAACTTATCCACAAAGCCTGGGGCTGGTTACTCACTGAGCTTACGGATCAGTTTGTCCCAGTCCTCGTGCAGCTTGCCGTCGGTTTCCATCAGGTTGCGGATCTGCCGGCAGGCATGCAGAACGGTGGTGTGGTCGCGACCGGCGAAGGCATCGCCGATTTCCGGCAGGCTGTGCTCGGTCAGTTCCTTGGCCAAGGCCATCGCCACCTGTCGCGGGCGCGCCAGTGAGCGCGTGCGTCGCTTGGACAGCAAATCCTTGATCTGCAGACCGTAATAGTCTGCCACGGTCTTCTGTATGTTGGGGATGCTGATGGCCTGCTGTTGCGCGCGCAGCAGATCGCGCAGCGTTTCCTGGGCGAATTCGGTGGTGATGGCGCGGCCGGTGAAGTTGGCGCGGGCGGTCAGGGTGTTCAAGGCGCCTTCCAGGTCGCGCACGTTGGAGCGCATCTTCTTGGCCAGCAGGAAGGCGACATCGTCTGGAATCTGCGCGCCGCGCTCTCGCGCCTTGGCCAGCACGATGGCCGCGCGGGTCTCGAAATCGGGCGGCTCGATGGCTACCGACAGCCCCCAAGCCAGACGAGACTTCAACCGCGGCTCCAGGCCTTCCACTTCGCGCGGATAACGGTCGCAGGTCAGGATGATCTGCTGGCGGCCGTCGAACAGCGCATTGAAGGTGTGGAAGAACTCTTCCTGGGTGCGATCCTTGCCGGCGAAAAACTGGATGTCGTCGATCAGCAGCGCATCCACTTGCTGGAAGCGGCGCTTGAACTGGTCCATCGATTTTTCGATCAGCGCCTTGGTCATGGCGCTGAAGAACTGTTCCGAGCGCAGATACAGCACGCGCGCATTCGGATTCTGCCGGCGCAGTTCGTTGCCGGCGGCGAACATCAGATGGGTCTTGCCCAGGCCGGTGCCGCCGTACAACAGCAGGGGGTTGTGCGAACGGTCGCCGGGTTTCTGCGCGGCCTGCCAGGCGGCCGCGCGGCCTAGCTGATTGCTGCGGCCTTCGACGAAATTGTCGAAGCTGTAGTGCGAATCCAGGTTGCCGGCATAAGGCTCGGTGGCAGCGAAATTCGCAGCCGCAGCGGCGGCAGACGATGCCGACTGCGCGGGGTCGACGATGCGCGCGCGCGATCCGATTTCCACCGACACGTCGCGGTGGCCGGCGAAGTGGCCCAGCAGCTCCTGGATACGCAACAAGTAACGCTCTCGCACTTGCTCCACGATGAAGGCATTGGGCGCGTACAACACCATGGCGTCCAGGCGTTGTTCGGCCTGCAGTGGTTTGAGCCAGGTATGCACATCTTCGGCCGGCAGTTCGGCTTCCAGGCGTTCGAGGCAGCGGGGCCAGGCATCCATCGAGGGCGGCGATCGGTTCTTCAAAAGGGCGTGCACGCGGCAGTCGGACGGCGCGCGACGCGGGTGAAATACAGTCGGCCACATTATCATGCGGCGGCGCGCACCATCGTGGTTATCCAACGCATTCAGGAACGCCGAAACATTTGAATGGATATCGATCCCGTAGGTCGGGGCTACGCCCCCTGACGAGCGCGGAATCAGGTTCGCGGGTGTGGGGGGCGTAGCCCCGACCTACGGGATGGTTGACCAGCATGCGGGCGGCCCTATAGAATTACCGGTTCTTTCCACCGCAAACCGCCCGAGGGCCCCATGGCCACCAAGCGCACTTATCAACCCAGCAACCTCAAGCGCAAGCGCGACCATGGCTTTCGTGCCCGCATGAAGACCGCCGATGGCCGCAAGATCCTGGCCCGTCGCCGTGCCAAGGGCCGCACCCGCCTGAGCGCCTGATGGCCCTGCCGCGTTTGCGGCCGAGTCCATCGATGTCTGTCTTCCGCAAAAAGTCCGCGCAGTCCTTGTGCGGACTTTTTCATGCCCGCATGTCTTCATGTCCGCGTATTCGTGCGCGCATGAGCACGACTTTATGAACGCATCGTTCCCGCCCTCTGCGCGGGTGCGCACGGGCGCCGAATACGCGCGCGTATTCGAGCAGGCCCGCCGTACTTCCGATCCGATCCTGAGCCTGCATTGGCTGGCCGCCGATTCGCCGGCGAAGCTGGGCCTGGCGGTCTCGCGCAAGGTCGACCCCAACGCGGTGGGCCGCAACCGCATCAAGCGCGTATTCCGCGATCAGTTCCGCAAGCTGCGCGCGCAACTGCCCGGCGGCGAGTACGTGCTGGTCGCCCG
Source organism: uncultured Pseudoxanthomonas sp. (assembly GCA_965650035.1). GTDB lineage: Bacteria > Pseudomonadota > Gammaproteobacteria > Xanthomonadales > Xanthomonadaceae > Pseudoxanthomonas_A. The sequence goes on along the minus strand of CBFGMR010000053.1, from coordinate 10,532 downwards.
CGTGGCTGCGCGCAAAGCCGACAACGCCCAGTTGCGCGAGACCTTCCTGCGCACATTGATACGTGCCGGCGCATTGCCCGCGTCGGCCGCGCCCGGCACAATGCCGCCGGTCAAGAAACCTCTACCTTCCCTTTCCCGCAACACGCCCAAACCGGATGTTTCCGCCGGTTGAGAATGCCTGCCTGATGAACCAGACCCGTGTCTTCCTGTTTTTCGCCTGGCTGATGGTGGCGACCCTGTTGTGGATGGAGTGGGGCAAGTTCAATGCGCCCAAGCCGGCCGACCTGCCGACCGCTACCAGCCAGCCGCAGCCCGCAAACGTCGGTTCGGTGCCCTCCGCTCCGTCGGTACCTCAGGCGGCGGCAACCGCAACGAATGCAGGCGTGCCTGTAGCGCCTGCGGTCGGCGCGGCCGCCAACAACGCCAATGCTTCGGCGGCTCCCACCCGGCAGAACGTGGTGATCAGCAGCGACCTGCTGCGCCTGACCATCGACGGCGGCAACGTACTGGAAGCGGTGCTGCTGAAGTATCCGCAAACCAAGGCCGCCGGCAGCCCGCCGGTGGTGTTGTTCACCCAGGACCCGGCGCATTACTACACCGCGCAGAGCGGTTGGACCAGCGCCAAGAATCCGGCGCCGAACCACCTGAGCGGTTTCGTTCCGGAAAATGGCGCGGGCGTGGTGACTCTGGCGCCCGGCGCGGCGTCGGTATCGGTGCCCTTCGTATGGAACGGCCCGTCGGGTGTCGTCATCCGCCGCACCTACACGCTCAAACGCGACAACTACGCGGTGGATGTGCGCGATGAAGTGGTCAACAACGGCAGTGCGCACTGGGAGGGCACGATCTATCGCCAGCTCGAACGCCAGCCGCCGGTAATCAAGACCGGCATGACCAATCCGGAATCCTTCAGCTTCAGCGGCGCGACCTGGTACAGCGTGCAGAAGCAGTACGAGCGCCTGAAGTTCGCCAAGTACATGGACGACGGCAAGCTCAATCAGGATGCGACGGGCAGCTGGATCGCGATGCTGCAGCATCATTTTTTCAGCGCCTGGATTCCGGATCAGAAGGCTGAAGTCAAACTGCAGACCGATCAGATTTCCGGCCGGGCGCTGATCCGCGAACTGGGCCCGGGCTTCAATGTCGCGCCCGGCCAGCGTGTGGCGACCGAGGCGCGCCTGTACGTGGGTCCCAAGCTGATCCAGCAGATGAAGGCGCAAGGCGTGCCCGGTCTGGACCGCGCGGTCGATTACAGTCAATTCTCGATCTTTGCCATCATCGGCCAGGGTCTGTTCTGGATCCTCAGCCACCTGCATTCGCTGTTCGGCAACTGGGGCTGGTCGATCATCGGCCTGGTAGTGCTGGTGAAACTGGCACTGTATCCGCTGGCCAACAAGCAGTACGAGAGCGCCAACAAGATGCGCGCGCTCGCACCGCGCGTGGCGCAGCTGCGCGAACGTTACGGCGACGACCGCGCCAAGCAGCAAGCGGCGATGATGGAGCTGTACAAGAAGGAGAAGGTCAATCCGATGGGCGGCTGTCTGCCGATCCTGGTGACCATGCCGATCTTCCTGGCGTTGTACTGGGTGCTCAACGAATCGGTCGAACTGCGGCAGGCGCCGTGGTTCCTGTGGATCCACGACCTGACCGCGCGCGATCCGTATTTCATCCTGCCGGCGCTCAACATGCTGGTGATGTGGACTACGCAGAAGATGACGCCGGCTGTCGGCATGGATCCGATGCAGCAGAAGATGATGCAGTTCATGCCGCTGGTGTTCGGCGTGACGATGGCTTTCTTCCCATCGGGTCTGGTGCTGTACTGGGTGACCAACGGCAGCCTGGGCCTGTTGCAGCAATGGTGGGTCGGCAAGAAACACAGCAAGCCGCCGGCGGCGCCTGAAACCAAGGGCAAGTCGATCAGCAAGTAAGCGACCGCATCGGCGACAACACGGGAAACCCGCCGGAAGGCGGGTTTCTTTTTTGAGAATCCCCGCTCCACGAACGGGCATCTCGATAAGTTCGCCACGAACGGGTGGGTTGATCGGGATTGATTGGAGAATATGCAAGACTGCTGCCCATGGAATATGCAACCCATGAACAACGCCAATAGCGACACCATCGCCGCCGTCGCCACTGCGCCGGGAGCAGGCGGCGTCGGCATCGTGCGCTTGTCGGGTCCGCGCGCGCGCGCGATCGCCGAAAACATATGCGGACGCAAACTGCGCCCGCGCCACGCACATCACGTGCGATTTTCCGAACACGACGGCGAGATCATCGACGACGGTCTGGCGCTGTCTTTCCCCGCGCCCAACAGCTTCACCGGCGAAGACGTGGTCGAGTTGCAGGCCCACGGCAGTCCGGTGGTGCTGCAGCAACTGGTGATGCGCGCTTGTGCGCTGGGCGCGCGGCATGCGCGGCCGGGCGAATTCAGCGAGCGCGCTTTCCTCAACGACCGGCTGGACCTAGCCCAGGCCGAGGCCATCGCCGACCTGATCGCCGCTTCCGACACGCGCGCGGCGCGCGCGGCGCGGCGCGCTTTGGAAGGCGTGTTCTCGCAACGCGTGGAGGCCATCGCCGACAGCTTCTCGGCCCTGCGCGTGCATGTGGAAGCGGCCATCGATTTCGCCGACGAATCCATCGACACGCTCGGCGGCCAGGCGGTACGCGAAAAACTTGTGGCCACCCAGGCCGACCTGTCGCGCTTGCTGGCCGACGCCGAACGCGGCCGCAAGCTGCGCGACGGCCTGCATGCGGTGATCGTGGGGCCGCCCAATGCCGGCAAGAGCTCATTGCTTAATGCGCTGGCCGGCGGCGACCGCGCCATCGTCACCGACATTCCCGGCACCACCCGCGATGTCCTGCGCGAAACCATGCGCCTGGATGGTCTGGAACTGACGCTGGTGGACACCGCCGGCCTGCGCGAAGGAGGCGACGCCATCGAACGGGAGGGCATGCGCCGCGCCCGCGCCGAAATGGAAACCGCCGACCTTGCCTTGGTGGTGCTGGATGCGCGCGACCCCGCCGCCGGGCTGGCGGCGGTGGAGGAGGTGCTCGCCACAGTGCCCCTGCGCCTGCTGATCCACAACAAAAGCGACCTGCTGGCATCGCCGCCCACCGACAACGACACCACGGTGCATGTCTCGGCCCTGGACGGGCAGGGCCTGGAAGGGTTGCATGCCCGTCTGCGCTCGCTCGCCATGGGAAATGCCCAGGCAGCCGGTGCGGGGGAGTTTTCCGCCCGCGCCCGCCATGTCGATGCTCTGCGCAGGGCGCAGCAACATGCGGATACGGCAAAGCGTGAACTGGATCACGAAACACTGGAGCTTGCCGCCGAAGAATTAAGGCTGGCTCACGAAGCCTTGGGCGAAATCACGGGGAGGATTTCGCCGGATGACATGCTGGGCCGCATTTTTTCCGCTTTCTGCATCGGCAAGTAAGCCAGCCGACGAATGCGATGGCATGCTTCATGCTTGGCTGGTAAGGGTTTTTTCAATTGTTTGTCTTGGGGAGTAAACGAATGTCTGTTGCCACGATTTCAAAGAGGTCGCGTTGGGTCGCACTGTCGCTGATGGTCGCCCTTGCCGCCTGTTCCAAGGACGAGCAAGCCGGCACTGAAGCGGCCACCACCACACCGGCTGCCGCGCCCGCCGCTGCGCCGCCGGCCCCGGCCGTTTCGGCGCAGGTCCAGGCGATGAGCGCCGAACAACTGCGCGAAGCGGCCACCAAGGCGCTGGGCGAGAACCGTATCTATGCCCCGGGCGGCGACAACGCCATGGAGTACTACCTGGCCCTGCGCGACAAACTGCCCAGCGACCCGGCAGTGGCCAGTGCACTGACCGATCTGATGCCCTATACGTTGATCGCTACCGAACAAAGCATCGGCCGCGAAGATTTCGTCGAGGCGCAGCGTCTTTCGGCGCTGCTCGAGAAAGCCGATCCCAAGGCCCCGGCGTTGCCGCGTCTGAAGCAGACCATCGCCAATGCGCAGCTGGCGGTCGCGGCGCGTGCCGAAACCGAGAAAACCAAGGAAGTCACCGCTGCGGAAACCAAGGCGCTGGAGGATCAACGTCTGGCGCAACAGGCCGAACAACAGCGCGCCGCCGCCGCGGCCCTGGCGACGCAGCAACAGCAGGAAGCGGCACGTGCGGCGGAAGCCGAGCGTGTTGCCGCCGCCCAGCGTGAAGCCGCCCAGCGCGAAGCGGCCGCCCGCACCACCGCACCAGCCGCCGCCGCTGCGCCCGCCGCCGCCCGGCCGGCCGCCAGCTCGGCTCTGAAGGTGGTCAGTTCGCCCTCGCCGCGGTATCCGCCCGAAGCGTTGCGCGCCGGCACCGCCGGTGAGGTGCTGGTGGAGATCACCATCGGCACCGACGGTTCGGTGACCAATGCACGCGTGGTGCGCGCCACTCCGCCGCGCGTCTTCGATCGCGAAGCCTTGAACGCCGTGCGCCGCTGGAAGTTCGAGCCTATCGACGCGCCGACCACCACGCGCCGGACGCTTGCGTTCAATCCGGGCTGAGGCTCGACGCAGGGATTGGTTGATGAAAGGGCCGGCGCAAGCCGGCCCTTTTTGTTTGAGCAGGGACGATGAAAGGCAGGGCGCAAGGCGGCGTAAGAGGCGCGACGACGGAAGCGGGTTGTAGTTGTAAGCGAAAAGAAAAAACGAACAGAGAAAAATAAAAGAGCGTCATCCCGGCGAATGCCGGGACCCAACTCACAGCGCTTGAGTTAATCGGTCAGCAGTGGAAATTGAAATGGCCTGAGGGCGCGTTTAAGTGCGATGCGTGCGCTGTCATTACGCATGAATAACGCACGTCGGCCAACTTCTCATAGCGCGCGTTCCGACATTGCATCAACCCAAAGTTGGGTCCCGGCATTCGCCGGGATGACGACTGATTTTTCTTTTGGCCCGCTGGTTTTATCGGCCGCTCGCAGTCTCTTGGTTGGTCGAACTGGAACTAACCCGAAATGGCCAGCCGCTCCTGCCGATAGCGACGCGTCGCCGCGAACCATAGAATCGCCGCCAACCCGAAACCCGTCGCCAGGTAGACCGCCCATTGCTGCATGGTGATGATTTCGCCGCGTACCACTTTCAGGATCAACTGGTTCTGCGCCAGGAACGGCACGGCGAACTGCCAGAGCTGGGTCTTCACCGGGTTCACCATCAGCACGATGGTCGGAAGCATCGGCAACAGCATCAGCCAGGTCATGTGGCTCTGCGCTTCCTTCATGCTCTTGGCCGCAGCGGCCAGATAGGTCAGCAGGGTGGTGCCGATGAATACCATCGGCATCAGGATCAGCAACAGCTTGCCGATGGCCGCGAAGCTGACTTCCATCTGCCGGCCGACAGAAGGCGACAGCAGCGCCCCCAACTTGAACGCGAGCAGGGTGAGCAATAGCGAGATCAGGGCGATCACGCACGCCGCCGCGATCTTGCCGCTGACGATGGCGCCGCGTGGCGCGGGCGTGGCCAGCAAGGGTTCCAGCGATTGGCGTTCGCGTTCGCCGGCGGTCGCATCCAGGATCAGGGACACCCCGCCCAGAAAGGCGCTGATGATCAGGAAATAGGGAAGGATGAAGGACAGCACGCGCCCACGTTGCGCTTCGGGCGTGGCCAGGTCGGTTTTTCGCACCTGGATCGCGCTGGCCGCGCCGGGGCTGACGCCGCGTGCGAGCAGGCGCAATGAGCCGGCCTGCCCGCCGTAGGCGGACAACAAACCCTGCAGGCGCCTCACGGGGATTTCCGCATCCTGGCGAGTGCTGTCCTGGATGATCTCCAGTGGCGCGGGCAGGCTTTTCCGCCATTGCTCCGGAAACTCGGGACCGATCCGCAGGATCACGTCTTCTTCCTGGTTGGCGATGGCCGCGTTGATGTCCTTCGGCGGCGCCTTGATCGTCACGTTCTGGCCTTCCAGCCAGGCGATCAGGTTGGGCGCGTGTTCGCGTCCGACCACGGGCAACTCCAGAGGTTTCTCGATCTGGCTGCGGGCTCGGCTTTCGCCCAGCGTGCCCAGGCCGATGATCAGCAGGGGAGTGAGCAACGGGCTGAGCCCCAGGGCGAGCAGCAAAGTGCGGCGGTCGCGGAAGAGGTCGCGCAATTCCTTGCGCATCACCGTCATCAAGGCGCGGAGCGATTTCATGCGTGCAGTCTCTCATCCGAGCCGATGGCTTTCACGAACGCGTCTTCCAGGTTCTCTTCACCGGTATGCGCGCGCAGTTCGTCGGCGGTGCCCGAGGCCACTACCTGGCCGCGCGCGATGATCACGATGCGGTCGCACAGGGCAGCGACCTCTTGCATGATGTGGCTGGAGAAGACCACGCAACGCCCCTCCGCGCGTAGCTGCTTGAGGAATTCGCGCAGGCCGCGGGTGGTCATCACGTCCAGACCGTTGGTGGGTTCGTCTAGGATCACGTTGCCGGGGTCGTGGACCAGCGCGCGCGCGATCGCGGTCTTGGTGCGCTGGCCTTGCGAAAAACCTTCGGTGCGGCGATCGATGAAGTCCTGCATGTTCAGCGCCCGCACCAGATTGTCGGTGCGGGTGGCGATGGTGGCCGCATCCAGGCCGTGCAGTTCGCCGAAATAGGCGATGTTCTCGCGGGCGGTCAGGCGCTTGTACACGCCGCGCGCATCCGGCAGCACGCCCAGCGCGCGCCTTACCGCTTCGGCTTCGGCGGCCGTGTCGTGGCCATCCACCAGCACGCGTCCGCTGTCGGGCTTCATCAGCGTGTACAGCATGCGCAAGGTGGTGGTCTTGCCGGCGCCGTTGGGGCCTAGCAAACCGGTGATCTCGCCGTCGCGCGCTTCGAAGCTCACGCCATCGACGGCTTTGACCACCGTCTTGGCGGTGGTGAAGGACTTATGCAGCGCCTGTACTTCGATCATGGTTCCCATCCGTAAAAGCCGGTGAAGGGCGGGGTGTAGGCCAGCTTGGCCAGACACTTGGCGTCGATTTTCCTGGCATCGGCGCTGTCGATGAACTGCGCCATCAGTTTGGGCATGCAGCCGATACCGATCACGTTGTGGCCCTGGCCACGCAGTACCAGATGGCGTCCGTTGGGAAGCGACTTGGCCACCGCTTCGCCGTAGCGTGGCGGGGTAACCGGATCGAACTCGCCGGACAGCAGCAAGGCCGGCACTGCGGTCTTCAGCGGCGCGCGGAAACCGGCAGGGCGCGTGCCTTTCGGCCAGACCGCGCACTGCGCAGCCAGATAATTCGCGAAATCGTTGCCGAGCAGGGTGCCTTCGTCGGCCGGGTTGGCCTTCAGTTCGCTGCCATCTTCGCTGCAGATCACCGAAAGCTGCATGCCCATGGTGATGCTTTCGGACATCTGGTCGCCCAGCATCTTCGACAGCGCCATCAGCGCGTCGTAGCGTCCGTTGGCCGCTTCGTTCAACTGCAACGGCAGCAGCGACGAGGCCAGCGGCATGTAGGCGTACATGCGCACCAGGCCGGCGACCAGCGCGGGCGTGAGTTTCTCCTGCTTGCTTTCGCCGGTGATGCCGTCGCGGTAGGTCACCAGGGGCGGGTCGGTTTCCAGCTTCGCCATCAGCGTGCGCAGCTTCGCGCGCGGGTCGCCCATGCGCTGCAGGCAGGTGGGAGTCTTGGCGCAGAGCGCGAACTGCAGATCCAGCGCTTCTTCCAGGTTGCGCGCGAACTCGTTGCCCAGCACCAGCGCGTTGGGCGCCACACTGTCCAGCACGATCGTGCGCGTGCTGGCCGGATACTTCGCCGCGTACTGCTGGGCCACGCGCGTGCCGTAGGAAATGCCGACCAGGTTGATCTTTTCCGCGCCGATCGCCCTGCGCACCGCATCCAGGTCCTGGATCGCTTCGGTGGTGGTGTAGAAGCGCGGATCGGCGCGTTTGGACAGCGAGGCCAGGCACCGCCTGGTGTAGTCGATCGCAGCTTGCGGCGTGGGCAGCTCGGTTTCGTCGAACGGCTCCTCGCAATTCAGCGCATTGGAGCCGCCGGTACCACGCTGGTCCACCAGGATGATGTGATGTTTCTTGCGGGTTTCGGCGAAAGCGTTGTCGGTTTGCGGATAGCTTTCCAGCGCGGATTGGCCCGGCCCGCCGGCGAGCATGAAGACCGGATCGGGTTCGGCGGCATCGTCTTTGTCAGCGGGTATCCACGCGATCTTCAGGCCTATCTTGCGGCCTGCCGGGCTGGCCGGATTCTCCGGTACCTGCAAGGTGGCGCACTGTGCGGGCAGTGCTTCATCGGAAAACGGCGTGCTCAGCGAGCAGGTCTTGAATTCCAGGGAACCCAGCTTGCGCGCCTGTGCGTCAGGGGCGCAGGCGAGGGCCAGCAGGGCAGCGGCGGCGGCAATTTGTATTCGACGCATGGCGTCTCCGGTGAGCGGTCTCTTCCAGACCCTATGTTGTCACGACGGAGAGCGGCGGCGGATGTGACCAAAGGCAGGGCAGTGGATTTTCCTTCTCCCGCCGGGAGAAGGTGCCCGGAGGGCGGATGAGGGAAGGAAATGACTTGCCGATACGGGGTTCAGAAAGTGATGACGGCCTGTATCCAAAGGTCTGCTACGGGCTGCGAGTCCATTCCCTCATCCGTCGCTTCGCGCCACCTTCTCCCGGTGGGAGAAGGAAACGCGTCACTTCGACGAAACGTATTTCTCCCGCCGGATCTGCGGAATCGGCAATCCATCGGCCTTCAACGATTCGAAGCACGCATCCACCATGTTGGGATTGCCGCATAGGTAGGCGATGTCGGTTTCCGGGTTGGGCGAGAACTCGGCCAGGAACTGCTGCACGTAACCGCGGCGTACGTCGGGGTGGGGGTTCTCGGGCAGTTCGCGCGAGAAGCAGGGCACGAAGCGGAATTGCGGATGCTTGTCGGCGAAGGCGCGGAAGTCATCGCCGTACAGCAATTCTTCCGGTGTGCGCGCGCCGAACAGCAACACCACTTCGATGCCGCGCTCGGCGATCAGCTTCTCCACCAGCGGCAGCATGGCCCGGTAAGGGGTGACGCCGGTGCCGGTGCCGATGAAGAGATAGCGCTTGTTGGCGTCGCCCGGCATCAGGCAGAAGCGGCCGTACGGACCGCTGGCGTCGATCTGGCCGCCGGCCTCCAATCCTTCGAACAGGGCCGTCGCTGCGCCGCCAGCCACGTAGCTGACCGCGATTTCGACGGTTTCGTCCGCGCCCAGGGCGTGGTCGTGAATGGTGGCCAGCGAATAGCTGCGTTTGGCGGCAGTGCCGTCGGCGTAGCTGAAATGCACCTGGATGAACTGGCCGGGGATGAAATCCAGCGGCAGACCGTCGCCGCGCACGAATACGTAATGGCCGACGGAGGGCGCCAGCATGCGGCGTTCTACCAACTTGAGCGGGAAATGGACGATGGCCAAAGGTCGGAACCGGAACAGTCTGGTGCCGGGGCCGGCCCGACGGGACGCCTATAATAAGCGTTTGCATACTTCAGGCGCCCCGCTGGCGCCGCAAGGCCCCCTACATGGTTCCCCAATCGGCAACTTCCGCGGCCATGCCCGCGCTCTCCGTCACCGACCTGCGCAAGACCTACGACACCGGCGTGCAGGCGCTCAAAGGCGTCTCGCTGCAGGTCGCCCCGGGTGATTTTTTCGCCCTGCTGGGCCCCAACGGCGCCGGCAAGTCCACCCTGATCGGCATCGTCAGCTCGCTGGTCAACAAGAGCGCCGGGGAAGTGGAAGTGTTCGGCGTCAACCTGTCCCATGACCGCGACGGCGCCATGCGCCTGCTGGGCCTGGTGCCGCAGGAGCTGAACTTCAACATGTTCGAGAAGCCGCTCGACATTCTGGTCAACTACGCCGGCTTCTACGGATTGCCACGCGCCGAGGCGCTGGTGCGCGCCGAAGAAGAACTCAAGCGCGCCCAACTGTGGGACAAGGCCACCAGCATGTCGCGCACCTTGTCCGGCGGAATGAAGCGCCGGTTGATGATCGCCCGGGCCATGATGACCCGTCCGCGCTTGCTGATCCTGGACGAACCCACCGCCGGTGTGGACATCGAGATCCGCCGCGGCATGTGGAAGACGCTGAAGGACATCAATACTGCCGGCACCACCATCATCCTGACCACGCACTACCTGGAAGAGGCCGAAAGCCTGTGCCGCAATGTGGCCATCATCGACCGCGGCACCATTGTCGAGCAGGGGCCGATGCGCGCGTTGTTGGCCAAACTGGACGTGGAAGGATTCGTGTTCGACATCGACGGCGTGCTGCCGGCGCAGTTGCCGGCGATCGAGGGCACCACCCTGGTAGCCAGCGACGACCACACGTTGGACCTGGACATGCCTCGCGCGATGGATCTCAATCGAGTGTTCGCAGCGTTGGGCGAAGCGGGTATCCGCGTGCGTTCGATGCGGACCAAGAGCAACCGGTTGGAGGAGCTGTTCGTGCGATTGACCGGCGATGAAGCTGCGGCCAAGCGGGAACAGGCGGCATAGATAGAAAGTCCCCTCCCTTGCGGAGCAGGGGAGGACTAGGGAGGGGTGCTTTTGATCTTGCTTTTGTTGTGCTTTGAGAAAAGCTAGAAGCAAGATCAA
>CBFGMR010000052.1:0-17962 GCA_965650035.1 uncultured Pseudoxanthomonas sp. | reverse complement strand
GGACGACTGGCGCTACCACTTCTACGACACCATCAAGGGTTCGGACTGGCTGGGCGACCAGGACGCTATCGAATACATGTGCCGTGAGGCCATTCCCGCGATTGTCGAACTCGAACACTACGGCGTGCCTTTCAGCCGCACCGAAGAAGGAAAGATCTACCAGCGCCCCTTCGGCGGCATGACCACCAGATACGGCGAAGGCCCGCCGGCGCAGCGCACCTGTGCCGCTGCCGACCGTACCGGCCACGCCATGCTGCACACGCTGTATCAGCAATCGCTGAAGCACGACGCGCGCTTCATGATCGAATACTTCGCCCTGGACCTGATCTTCGACGAAGAAGGCGCCTGCAAGGGCGTGCTGGCGCTGGACATGGCCGAAGGCACGCTGCACCTGTTCCGCGCCCAGGGCGTGGTGCTGGCGACCGGCGGCTACGGGCGCGCGTATTTCAGCGCGACTTCGGCGCATACCTGCACCGGCGACGGCGGCGGACTGGCGTTGCGCGCGGGTCTGCCGATGCAGGACATGGAATTCGTGCAGTTCCATCCCACCGGCATCTACGGTGCGGGCTGCCTGATCACCGAAGGCGTGCGCGGCGAAGGCGGCATTCTGCGCAACAGCAACGGCGAACGCTTCATGGAACGCTATGCGCCGCACTACAAGGATCTGGCCTCGCGCGATGTGGTGTCGCGTTCGATGACGATTGAAATCCGCGAAGGCCGCGGCGTGGGCGAGCACAAGGACCATATCCTGCTCGACCTGACCCATCTGGGGCCGGAAGTGATCCACGAGAAGCTGCCGGGCATCGCCGAGAGCGCACGCATCTTCGCAGGCGTCGATGTCGCTACCCAGCCGATTCCCGTGCTGCCGACCGTGCACTACAACATGGGCGGCATCCCGACCAATTACCACGGCGAAGTGGTGCGCAAGGTTGGCGACAATCCGGATTCCGTGGTGCCCGGGCTGTACGCCATCGGCGAAGCGGCCTGCGTGTCGGTGCATGGCGCCAACCGCCTGGGTTCCAATTCGCTGCTGGACCTGGTGGTGTTCGGCCGTGCGGTGGCCAACCGCTGCGCCGAGACCATCAAAACCGGCGGCCCGCACAGCAAGCTGGCCGACGACGCCTGCGACAAGGCGCTTTCGCACCTGGACAAGCTGCGCAACGCCAACGGCGGCACGCCGACCTCGGTGATCCGCGACAACATGCAGCGCACCATGCAGAACGACGCGGCGGTGTTCCGTACTTCCAAGACGTTGAAGGAAGGCTGCGACAAGATGGCCGATATCTTCAACTCGTTCGAAGACGTGAAGGTGTCGGACCGTTCGCTGATCTGGAATTCGGATCTGCTGGAAACCTACGAGCTGCACAACCTGCTGCTGAATGCGGTGGCCACCATCAACTCCGCCGAACAGCGCCACGAAAGCCGCGGCGCGCACGCGCACGAGGACTTCCCCGATCGCGACGACGTCAACTGGCAGAAGCACACGCTGGTCAACGTGGACGAGAAGGGCAAATGCAGTTTCGATTTCCGCCCGGTGCACATGTACACGTTGAGCAAGGACGTGGACGTGGTGCCGCCGAAGCCGCGCGTTTACTGACCGGGATAGAAGACAGACATGGCAGAATTTTCGCTCCCGAAGAACTCCCGCATCGGCAAGGGCAGGCATTTCCCCGCCAAGGACGCCAAACAGCCGCGCACCTTCAAGGTGTACCGCTGGAGCCCGGACGACGATGAGAATCCGCGCACCGACACTTACGAGGTCGACCTTGCCGCCTGCGGCCCGATGGTTCTGGATGCGCTGATCAAGATCAAGAACGAGATCGACCCCACCCTGACCTTTCGCCGTTCCTGCCGCGAGGGTATCTGCGGTTCCTGCGCGATGAACATCGACGGCACCAATACGCTGGCCTGCACCAAGGCCATCGAGGATTGCGGCAAGGCCGAAGTGCCGATCTACCCGCTGCCGCATATGGAGGTGGTCAAGGATCTGGTTCCGGACCTGACCCATTTCTATGCGCAGTACGCTTCGATCAAGCCGTGGATCCGCACCCAGACCGCGGCGCCGCCGGACCGCGAACGTCTGCAGTCGCCGGAAGACCGCAAGCAGCTCGACGGGCTGTACGAATGCATCCTTTGCGCGTGCTGCTCCACTTCCTGTCCCAGCTACTGGTGGAACGGCGAGCGTTACCTGGGCCCGGCGATCCTGCTGCAGGCCTACCGTTGGATCGTCGATTCCCGCGACGAAGACACCGGCGCGCGCCTGGACGATCTGGAAGATCCGTTCCGCCTGTATCGCTGCCACACCATCATGAATTGCGCGCGGACCTGCCCGAAGGGTCTGAACCCGGCGCTGGCCATCGCTGAGATCAAGAAGCTGATGCTGGCACGGCGCACTTGATGTTTATCGCTTGTTGTCGCTGCGCTAAAAGGGGCTTTTAATAATCTAACTCCGAACAAGTCCGCAAATACCAAGAGCATAGAATCCCGTTCGTGGTGAGCCTGTCGAACCACGCTCTTGGCGATAAATTTCAGTAAGCAGCAAGCCAGTTCCCCCCTAAAAGCGTGGTTCGACAGGCTCACCACGAACGGATTACACAATTCAGAGATTCCCTTCAGAGATTCCCTTCAGAGATTCCCTTCAGGGATTCCCCAATGGCTGGTGGTGACGATTCCGGGAGTTGCGTATGAGCGGAAAAGAAGTCTTCTTCCCCGCGTTGGCAATGGTGGCCCTGACCCTGATCGTCTGGGTGCGCCTCTACGCCGTACGCATTCCCGAGATGCAGCGCCTGCGGATCCACCCCCAGTCCGTGGCAACTTCGGCGCAGAAATCCGCGCGCCTAGTCGATACCCGCGCCGCCGATAATTTCAGCAATCTGTTCGAAGTACCGGTGCTGTTCTACCTGGCGCTGATCGTGGCCTACCTGACCCAGCAAACGACGCCGCTGGTGCTTGGGCTTGCCTGGAGCTTCGTCGCTGGCCGCGTGCTGCACAGCCTGATCCAGTGCAGCTACAACAAAGTCATGCATCGCTTCACCGTGTACATGGTTTCGACATGTCTGGTATGGGCGTTGTGGGCCGTGCTTGCGGTAGGTCTGCTGCGCGGATGAGCGAGGCGGACGAGGTCGAACTCAAGCGCCTGCGCTGGCGCTGCCGCCGCGGCATGCGCGAGCTGGACCAGTTGTTCGGGCGCTACCTCGACCGCGAATGGGCGGGCGCTTCCCAGGTCGAGCGCGGGGTTTTCCTACGGCTGCTCGATTGCGAAGACGATAAGCTCTGGCGCTGGTTCATGGGCTACGAGCAATGTCCCGATGACGCACTCGCATCGCTTATCCAACGCATTCGTCAGCTGCCGCCTTGAGTGGCGTCCCTCGCGCTGGGTGATCGGCGCGTTGCTCGCATTGGGGCTGTTGGCCGCATTCGCAGTGCTGGCCTCGGCGATGCCGCGACTGGCGGCCTGGCCACTGGCCATTTCGGCGATCGCCTATGGTTTCCGCCGGGCGTGGCGGGAATGGAGATTACCGCCGGTCGCGTTGTTCTTCCCGGGCAACGAGCTGCCGGTAATGCTGGAAGGCCTGCCCATCGAAAAAGCAGAGGTGCGGTGGCGCGGCCCACTGGCTTTCCTGCGCTGGCAGGATCGACAGGGCAGGCCGCAGCGCCTGTCCTGGTGGCCGGATACGCTTCCCGCAGCACGCCGACGTGAACTGCGTCTGGCCGCCGGCAGCCTGGAGGCTGCGCGACAGCATCGCCAAGTGGCACCATAGCCGCCTATGTTCAAACCCATCCCTGTCGCCATCGGCCTGCGCTACCTGCGCGCCAAACGCCGCAATGGCTTTATCTCCTTCATCTCGCTGGCCTCCATCCTGGGCATCGCCCTGGGGGTGACCGTGCTGATCACCACGCTGTCGGTGATGAGCGGCTTCCAGCGCGAGATCCGCGACCGCATGCTGCAGATGACCGCCCATGCCACGGTCAGCGCCGCCGGGGATGCGATGCAGGATTGGCCGCATGCGGTCGAAGTGGCGTTGAAGGACCCGCGCGTGCAAAGTGCGGCCCCTTACGTGGACAGTCAGGCGCTGCTGAAAGGTGCGCGCAATCAACCTGCCATGGTTCGAGGAGTAGTGCCTTCCGAGGAACGCAAGGTCTCGGTGATCGCCGAGAAAATGAAGCGCGGCAATATCGAGTCGTTGGCTCCTGGTTCCTTCAATATCGTCTTGGGTCAGGAACTAGCTGTGTGGCTGGGAGTTACCGTAGGCGACAGTGTCGTCGTAATGCTTGCGGACGAGCGCAGTACACCTATGGGAGCCATGCCCAGTATCAAGCGCTTCAAGGTCAGCGGCATCTTCGAGGCCGGCTACAACGAGATCGACAAGGGTCTGGCCGTGGTCAACATGTCCGATCTGCAACGCGTGCTGAAGATGGGCGATGGAGTCACCGGTGTGCGGCTGAAGCTCCATGACATGGATCAGTCCTGGAACGTGGCGCGCGACCTGGCCGAGAACCTTCCTGGCCCGTACCGGATCAGCGACTGGACCAGCGAAAACGCCAATCTGTACAGCTCGCTGAAGATGGAAAAGACGGTGATGGGCATTCTGCTGTCGCTGATCATCGCCATGGGCGCGTTCAACCTGGTTTCCTCGCAGGTGATGCTGGTCACCGACAAACAGGCCGATATCGCCATCCTGCGCACATTGGGTCTGACTCCGCGCGGAGTGATGCAGGTGTTCATGGTGCAGGGCTCGCTGATCGGCATCATCGGCACGGTGCTGGGCGTGGTGGGCGGCGTGCTGCTGACCATCAATCTGGAATCGATCCTGGGCCTGATTGAGTCCACCTTCAACGTCACTCTGCTGCCGGCCGATGTCTACTACATCACCGGTTTGCCCTACGACCTGCAAGGCAGCGACGTGGCCGTGATCGCGATGATCGCACTGGTCATGAGTTTCCTCGCCACCCTGTATCCGGCATGGCGCGCGGCGCGTACCGACCCGGCGGAGGCGTTGCGCTATGAGTAAGTCCTGGGCACTGGAAAGCGGGAGCGCAAGCCCCACTGGCGAGGTCATGCGCGCCGAGAAACTGGCCAAGACCTACGCCGAAGGAAAGATGAGGACGCCGGTATTCGACGGCTTGGACCTGTCGGTGCAGGCGGGCGAAACCGTGGCCATCGTCGGCGCGTCGGGCGCGGGCAAGAGCACGCTGTTGCACTTGCTGGGTGGCCTGGATACGCCGACCGCGGGCGAGGTTTACGTGGCGGGGCAGAAAATGTCGGCGCTTTCCAATGCCGCGCGCGGGCAATTGCGCAACAGCGCGCTCGGTTTCGTCTACCAGTTCCACCATCTGCTGCCCGAATTCACCGCGCTGGAGAACGTGATGATGCCGGTGATGCTGGGCGGCGCCGACGTGAAAACCGCAACGCAGCGCGCCAAGGCGTTGCTGGAAAAAGTGGGGCTGGGCCACCGCATAGAACACAAGCCCGGCGAGCTTTCCGGCGGCGAGCGCCAACGCGCCGCCGTGGCGCGAGCGCTGGTCAACCAACCTGCCTGCGTGCTCGGCGACGAGCCCACCGGCAATCTGGACGAGAAGACCGCTGCGACCGTGTTCGAGCTGATGCTGGAACTCAACCGCGCACAGAAGACCAGCCTGGTGCTGGTGACCCACGACCGTCGCCTGGCGCGCAAGCTGGACCGCGTGCTGGAATTGCATGAAGGCCGCCTGCGGGAACTGCCGGCCTCTGACGTCTGAAGCCAATGGCTTTGTAGAGCCGAGCTTGCTCGGCTGCTTTTGCTTGCGATCTCAAGCGCTGCCACCAACCCGCGCGATAAATTTCAAAAGACAAGGTCGTCATCCCTGCGAATGCCGGGACCCGAGCTCGCCCGCCGCTATGCGGACGCAGGAGCATTTCCTCGCCGATAGTTGGGTCCCGGCATTCGCCGGGATGACGACCTTTGAAGTTGTACCGTTATGGCAAGTAGCCGAACGATGTCGACGCTGTAAGCCCTTGCAGTCGGCGCTTTCCTACCTAAAGCGAGGATAGCGGCCGATAGCGTCGAACAACCGAAACGATCATCTTCGACGGCACTATCCACAACCCCGCGTTTCTATCCCTAGATGTCCCAAGGCAACGGAATTGCCGCAAGCCCATTCAATGTAACCAACGCCATCGCGTTGCTGGCCGGAGTAGGCGCATGCCTGTTGCTGCCAGCCCTGCTCCCATGGCCGATCCTGGCTATCTCGGTCGTCTTCGGCCTGGCGTGGGGGTGGCGTGGAAAACGATGGCGCTGGTTGGGTTCCTGCCTGATCGGATTCGGCTGGGCAGGCTTGCAGGCAGCGCTGGTGCTTTCCGCACAGCTTCCGCCGTCATGGGAAAAACGCGATCTGATCATCGAAGGCCGCATCGAAGATCTTCCGCAAGCCGAATTGCGGCGCACGCGTTTCCGGTTCCGGGTCGATGACGGGGATGCCCAACCGGAACCCTTGCGCGGGAAATTGCTGCAGATTTCCTGGTACGACGATTTCGGTGCGAAGGAACCGGGCCCGCGCATGCAACTACGCGCCGGTGCGCGCTGGAAAATGGTGGTGCAGGTGCGTGCGCCACGGGGGCTGAGCAATCCGGGCGGGTTCGACAGCGAACGTCACTCGCTTTCCCAGCGCATCGCGGCCACGGGATACGTACGCGAGGCCAGTCGGGCGCATCAACTGTCGAAACCGGAAGGTATCGACGCCTGGCGTGAAGACATGTCCGCACGCATTGGCGCCTCCGTGCCTTCCGCCTCTTCGCGCTACGTCCGCGCGTTGGCCTTGGGCGATACGCGCGGCCTGGAAGACCGCGACTGGGAAATCCTGCGCGCAGCCGGGGTGACCCACCTGATCGCCATTTCCGGTTTCCATGTCGGCCTGGTGGCCGGCTTCTTCGCCTTATGCGGTGCGGGATTGTGGCGATGGATCCCCGGTTGGGCGCGACGGATACCAAGGCCACAAGTCGCCGGATTGGCGGGTCTGCTTGGGGCGTTCGGCTATGCAGTGCTTGCCGGCTTTGCGTTGCCCACCACGCGCACGGTCCTGATGATCGCGGTGGTAGTGCTGGCCCGGTTTTCGCGGCGACCTGCAAGGGTGGTCGATTCACTGGCGCTGGCGGTGATCGCAGTCCTGCTTTTCGATCCCTTGTCGATGCTGGCCGCAGGTTTCTGGCTCAGTTTCGCAGGCGTGGCCTGGTTGGCGTGGTGCCTGCCGCAATCGCAGCATTGGGCGAAAGGGTTTCTCTCCGCGCAGGGAGCAGCCACGCTGGGACTTCTACCGCTGACGGTAGCGCTCTTCGGCCAGGCCTCGGCCGTGGGGCCTTTGATCAACCTGGTTGCGATTCCCTGGTGGAGTCTGGTCGTTGTTCCGCTGTCGCTGATCGGCACCGCGCTGGAAGCCGCGTACGCAGGTGCGGGCGGCTGGGCATGGCGAGCCGCGGCCTGGTGCTTCGATCTGACCTGGCCGCTGTTCACGACGCTTGCGGACAGTCGTTTCGCCCTATGGTGGCTACCCGAAGCGGTCTGGTACGCCTTGCCGTTGGCTTTGTTGGGCGCGTTCTGGCTGCTGTTGCCGCGTGGCGTGCCGGGCAAGCCGTTGGCCGTATTGCTGTGGCTGCCGCTGTTGTGGCCCAACCTGGAGTCGCCCGCGCAAGGCGAAGTTGAACTGCTGGTGATCGACGTGGGTCAGGGGCTTTCGGTGCTGGTGCGCACGGCCGGCCATGCGTTGCTGTACGACACCGGGCCGGCGGTGAGGGATGGGTTCGATGCCGGCGAACGTGCGGTCGTACCGGCGCTGCGCGCGTTGGGCGTGGCGCGGCTGGACCGGGTCGTCCTCAGTCATGGGGACAACGATCATGCGGGCGGTTTCGCTTCGGTGCGTGCCTTGCTTCCAGTAGGCGAATCGCTGACCCCGGAAGGCTCGCCCGTGCCCGCCGATTCGCCGTGCGTGGCGGGGCAGTCCTGGCGATGGGAAGGGGTGGGCTTCCGTTTCCTGCATCCGACGCGGCACTTTCCCTATCTGGGCAACGAAGCCAGCTGCGTGTTGCGGATAGAAACCGAACACGGCGCGGTATTGCTGACCGGCGACATAGGCGATGTGATCGAGCGCGAACTGCTGCGGCGCGACCCCGCCAGCTTGCACGCCGAGGTGGTGCTGGCGGCCCATCACGGCAGCGGCGGCTCTTCGGATCCGGGTTTCGTGACCGCCACGGGCGCACGGCTGGTATTGGTGTCGGCGGGGTTCGCCAACCGTTTCGGCCACCCCAAACGGGAGGTCGTGAACCGCTGGCAAGGCCATGGCGCCGAAGTGCTCAATACCGCCGACAGCGGCGCGATCCGCCTTTGGCTGGGCGGGGAGGGGCTTCAGGTCCGTGAAAGGCGCAGCGACCAGGCCCGGCTTTGGGATGCGGTGAGGCTGCGGCAGGCGGCTACGCTATCCTATCGGTCTGCAAACGAACGGCCCCGAGTGCCGGAGGACTGAAAGTGCTGGAATTGGTCAAGGCCGGCGGCTGGCCCATGATTCCCTTGTTGCTGCTGGCGGTACTGGCGCTGGCCATTGTGGTGGAGCGGTTCTGGACCTTGCGGCGCAAGGAAGTGCTGCCCCCCAATCTGGGCGAGGAAGTGCGCAGTTGGGCCGCGCGCGGCCAGCTGGACCCGGCCCACATCGAATCCCTGCGCCGCAACTCGCCGCTGGGCGCCCTGCTGGCTGCTGCGCTGGACATGCGCAACCGCCCGCGCGAGCAGATCCGCGAACGCATCGAAGATACCGGCAGGCACCTGGTGCACCGGATGGAGAAGTTCCTGAACACGCTGGGCACCATCGCCGCCGCAGGGCCGTTGCTGGGCCTGCTGGGCACCGTGGTCGGCATGATCCAGATGTTCCTGGGCATCCTGGACCACGGCGTGGGCGATGTGAACCAGCTGGCCGGCGGTATCGGCAAGGCGCTGGTGTGCACGGCCACCGGCATGATCGTGGCGATCCCGGCGCTGATGTTCCATCGCTACTTCCGTGGCCGCGTGGCCGGCTACGTGATCGACATGGAACAGCAGGCCACCGCCTTGCTGGACGCGCTGGACGCAAGGGCGGTGGTGGCCGCACGTACTACCCGGGCGACTTCGGCCGATGCTGCCGCTGCGACTACGCTGAGCTGAGCCGCAGATGCGCATTCGCGACGACCGCGCTCATGACGAACCGGAAATCAACCTGATTCCGTTGATAGACGTGATTCTGGTGCTGATCATCTTTTTCGTGATCACCACCACTTTCGACGCGCGCTCCACTCTGCAACTGCAACTGCCCAACGCAAAAGGCGAGCCGACGGCCGATCAGACCAAGTCGCTGAGCGTGCTGATCAATGCCGAGGGCCGCTACTTCGTAGGCGACCAGGAAGTGCTGCGCACCGACATCGACGCGCTGAAACAGGCATTGGCCACGGCTGGCGGCAGCGACCGTGTCCGTCCGGTGCTGCTGCGCGCCGATGCGCGAACGCCGCATCAGGCGGTGGTGACCGCACTCGATGCGTTGGGACAGCTCGGCTTCCGCACGATTTCCATCGCCACGGCGCCGGAGCAGAAGCAATGAGCAAGGTGCTGCCGCCGGTGTGGCCGATCTATAAGCGCCTGCTTGGGTATACCGGGCGCTACAAGTGGTTCCTGGTAGCTGCGCTGGTGGGCATGTTCGTGGAAGCGACGGCCAGCTACAAGTTTGTCACCCTGATGAAGCCGCTGACCGACCTTGGTTTCGTCAACCCGCAGCCGGGGATGGCCGTCTGGTTGCCCTTGCAGATCGTCGGCTTGTTCCTGATGCGCAGCGTGGCTACCTTCGTGGTGGACTATGGCATGGCGCGCACCGGACGCAGCGTGGTGCGCGATCTGCGCGAGGAAGTGCTCGCTAAATACCTGCGGTTACCGTCGTCGCATTTCGATGGCGAAGCCACGCCGGTCATGGTCAGCCGACTCAACTACGACACCGAGCAGGTCACCCAGGCCAGCGCGGACGCGCTCAAGACCATCGTCACCGACACCCTGACCATCGTCTACATGGTGGTGGCGATGCTGCAGTCCAGCGTGCGGGTGACGCTGGCGCTGCTGGTGATCGCGCCGCTGATCGGCATCATCGTCTCCTTCGTGGGCAAGCGCTATCGCAAGATCAGTGGTGGCATCCAGGACGGCATGGGCCGCATGGCCCAGGCGGCGGAACAGTCGCTGTCGGCGCAGCAGGACGTCAAAGTGCATGGCGCGCAGGCGCTGGAAGTCTCGCGCTACGCCAAGTTGGCCAACCGAATCCTCGGCCTGAATATGAAAGTGGAAACCACCCGCGCGCTGGCGTCGGGCATGGTCCAGTTTCTGGCTGCTTTCGCGCTGGCCGCGATCGTCTGGGTGGCGACGCGCGAAGCTCTAGCAGGCCGTCTGACCGCAGGCGATTTCATCGTGCTGATGACCTCGATGATGGCCATCATTCCCTCGCTGCGCCGGGTCACCAGCATCCAGACCCAGATTTCCCGTGGCGTGGCCGCTGCAGAACGCCTGTTCGGCGTGCTCGATGCGCCGGAAGAACAGGACCGCGGACAACGTTCCATCGGCCGCGCCAAGGGCGAGTTGGTCTTCGATCGGGTAAGCCTGAGTTATCCCGGGCATGACCCCCAAGTGTTGAGCGAGGTCAGTTTCACTGCGCGCCCTGGCACGGTTACCGCCATCGTCGGCCGTTCCGGCAGCGGCAAGACCAGCTTGGTGCGGTTGGTGCCGCGTTTTTACGAGCCGACCGCTGGTGTGGTTACCCTGGACGGAGTACCTCTGGACCAGTACAGACTTGCCGACCTGCGCCGCCAGATCGCGCTGGTCGGGCAGAAAGTGATGCTGTTCGACGACAGCATCGGTACCAACATCGCTTATGGAGCGCAGGCGAGTCCCGAGCAGCTGCGCGCTGCCGCCGAAGCGGCCAACGCCTGGGAATTCATCGAACGCCTGCCGCAGCAGATGGACACCGAGATCGGCGAGAACGGCGCATTGCTTTCTGGCGGGCAGCGCCAACGCCTGGCCATTGCCCGTGCGATCCTGCGCGATGCGCCGATCCTGATCCTGGACGAAGCCACCGCTGCACTGGACAACGAATCCGAGCGCCTGGTGCAGAACGCATTGCAGAAACTGATGCCGGATCGCACTACGCTGGTCATCGCTCACCGCTTGTCCACCATCGAACACGCCGACCAGGTGCTGGTGCTCGATCACGGTAAATTGGTGGAGCAGGGCACGCACGCCGAACTGTTGGCCAAGGGCGGGCTGTATGCGCACTTGCACGGCATGCAATTCCGCGAGGCCGAGTGAGCAAGTCGCAGGACAAAACCCCCGCTTACTGGTACGGCGACGCGACGCCTCCTTTGTCCGCACGCCTGCTGGCCGGGCTGTACGGGTGGGTGGTTGCTTTGCGTAGCAAGCTGTTCCGTACCGGCATTCTGCGCAGTTACCGGGTCTCCGTGCCGGTGGTGGTGGTAGGCAATCTTTCCGTTGGCGGTACGGGCAAAACGCCGCTGACCATCGCGCTGGTACAGCGATTGCAGAAAGAAGGGTGGACACCGGGCGTGGCCAGCCGCGGATACGGAAGACGCAACGAAGCCGACGCTGCATGGGTGGAAGGCGCCACCGTACCGTCCGAGGGCGGCGATGAACCGGTGTTGATCGCACGGCGCACGGGCGCCAAGGTGCGCGTGGACCGCGACCGCGCTGCCGCCGCGCGTGCGCTGGTCGCCGCCGGATGCGATGTGGTCGTCTGCGATGACGGTCTGCAGCACTACCGCCTGCGCCGCGATGTGGAGATAGAAGTGATTGACGGCCGCCGCCGCTACGGCAACAACCACCTGCTTCCCGCCGGCCCCTTGCGCGAACCGGCGCAGCGGAGCGCCGAATGCGATTTCCGTGTGGTCAACGGCGGCGACGCCAGCTTCGGCGAGTGGTCCATGCAGCTTCGCGCCGACAGTGCGGTGCCGTTGCAGGGCGGCCGCAGCCTGCCGCTTACCTCGTTCGGCGGCCATCGCGTGCATGCGGTTGCCGGAATCGGCAATCCGAAGCGTTTCTTCGAGATGTTGCGCGGTCTTGGCATCGGCGTGGTGCCGCATGCGTTCGCAGACCACCATCATTACGTCGCCGGCGATTTCGATTTCGGCAGCGAGCTGCCGGTGCTGATGACGGAAAAGGATGCGGTCAAATGCGCCGGTTTCGCCAATGAATGGCATTACAGCGTACCGGTGACCGCGGAGCTGCCGGAAGCGTTCTGGGTGGCTTTACTGGACAAGTTGCCGGAGAAGCTAGTCACGCAGTCGAACGAAGCCAGATCCGTTCAGAAGTAGAATTCGTATCCACGGCTCGTCATCCCAGCGAAAGCTGGGATCCATTTTGACTTTGCTTTTGCTTGTTTCCATGTACGGCGAAAAGCGAAGTCAAAATCAAGATGGATCCCAGCGTTCGCTGGAATGACGAGCGAAAAAAGAAGACGATCTTTCCCGACATCGAACGCACGGCTCCCGACATGAATGCACCACTGGATTTCGTCGTCGCCATTCCCGCCCGCTACGCGGCCTCGCGCCTGCCGGGAAAACCATTGCGCCTGCTGGGCGGCGAACCCCTGGTCGTGCACGTCGCACGCCGTGCACTGGCGGCCGGCGCGCGCGAAGTGTGGGTTGCAGCCGACGACCAGCGCATCGCCGATGCTCTGCGCGACAGCGGCGTGCGCGTGGCCATGACTTCCGCCGCGCACGCGTCGGGCAGCGACCGTCTGGCCGAATGCGCCGACATTGAGGGCTGGGCCGACGATATCTTGGTGGTGAACCTGCAGGGCGATGAGCCGTTCGCGCCTGCGCAGGGAATCCGCGCCGTAGCCGAAACCCTGGCCGCCAGCGGCGCACAGATGGCCACCCTGGCGACACCGGTGACCGAAGCCGCCACTCTGTTCGATCCCAATGCGGTGAAGCTGGTGCGCACCGGTGACGAGGCGGGGTGGGGCGATGCGCTGTATTTCAGCCGTGCGCCGATTCCTTGGCATCGCGATGCCTTCGCAAACAGCTGCGATGCGCTGCCGCCGGGTGAATGGCTGCGGCATATCGGTATCTACGCCTACTCCGCTGGGTTCCTGCGCCAGTTCTCGAAAATGCCGGCGGGGAGGCTGGAACTGATCGAATCGCTGGAACAGCTGCGCGTGCTGGAAGCGGGTTTCCGCATAGCGGTCGCGTTGACCCCCGAACGATTTCCGCCGGGCGTGGACACGCCCGAAGACCTGGCCCGCGCGGAAGCCTATCTGGCCGATGGTGGACGTTGAAACTGCTGGTCGTCTGCCTGGGCAACATCTGCCGGTCGCCATTGGCTGAAGGCGCTTTGCGCGCACGCATCGCTGCTTCGCCGCTGGCGGGCCGGGTGCAGGTCGATTCGGCCGGCACCGGCGACTGGCATGTCGGCCAACCGCCCGATCCGCGCGCCATCGCCTGCGCGCGCGGGCATGGGGTGGATATCTCCCTGTTGCGGGCCCGCCGCTTGCACCAGCGCGACTACGCCGAGTTCGACTGGCTGCTGTGCGCCGACAGCCAGAACGTGCGCGACGTGCTGCGTGAGGCCCCGCCTTCCCGGCGGGACAAAGTGGTCCTGCTGACAGAGTGGGCGCAGGTTCACCGGGGATGCGCCGTTCCTGATCCGTATACCGGTGGACCGGCCGAATTCGAGCACGCTTGGCAACTGGTCGATTCGGCCGCACGGGCGGTCGTGGCCCGCCTGTGCGCAGAGTGGGACTCCGGCATAATCGGATACCGATGAGCATCGCACCGACCCTCGAACTTCCCCGGAGCCTGCAATGGCTCAATGCGCCGCCGAGCTCGCTGCATGAGCAGCGGGGGCGCGTGGTGGCGCTGGTCTTCGTCAACGCCGGGTCTGCATGGTCCTGGCAGCGCCTGCGCGATGTCGCCCAGCTGCAGACCCGTTACCAGGGCCGCCTGCAGCCGCTGGCGGTGCATGTGCCGCGTTTCGATTGCGAACGCGATCCCCAATACGTGCTGAAGCAGCTGCGCCGGCAAGGCGTGTCGTTCCCCATCCTGCACGACGGCGACTGGCATGCCTGGCAGCGCTTCGAGGTGGAGGCCTGGCCCACGGTGCTGTTGATCGACGCCAACGGCCAGATCCGCGAGCGGATAGTCGGGCTGGAGTCGATGGCCGAGCTGGAACGGCCGCTGGCGGCATTGTGCGATGCGTTGCCCATGCCCACCGACGACGATGCCCGCGCGACCAGCGAGACCGCCGCCGAGCCGCGCCTGCCCTTGCGTTTCCCCAGCGGCATCGCGGCCACTGCCGATCGTCTGTATGTGACCGACAGCGGCCACCACCGCATTCTGGAATGCAGCCACAACGGGCGCGTGCTGCGCCAATTCGGTATGGGAACCGCCGATTTCGTCGACGGCGATCTGGAGCAGTCCGCGTTCCGGCGCCCGCAAGGATTGTCGCTGGTGCGCGACGTGCTGTATGTGGCCGATACCGGCAACCACGCCCTGCGCCGGATCATGCTGCGCAGCGGACGCGTGGACACCCTTTGCGGCAACGGACGCGCGGGCGAGCCGGTGGAAGGCATCGTGGCCAATGCCCGCGACATCGCCCTCAATCAGCCCCAGGCGGTATTCGCCACCGACAGCGAAGTGCACCTGGCGTTGGCCGGCGACAACCGGATCTGGACCTACGGCCTGGGTCGCGGCGAATTGACCTGCCGCGCCGGTTCGGGCCAGCTGGAAGTGCGCGATGGCAGCGGACCCATGGCGGCCTTCGCGCAACCGGTGGCGCTGGCTGCCGTGCAGCAGATGCTTTATGTCTGCGATGCGCTGGGTTCGTCGGTGCGCGCTCTGCAGTTGCGCAACGATGTCGTGCAGACCCTGGTGGGCCAGAGTTCCTGGGAATTCGGCGACACCGATGGTCCGCGCGAACACGCTCGGCTGCAGAACCCGCAGGCGATCGCCCTTAGTCCTGATTCTCCTCTGCTGTGGATCGCCGACACCGGCAACGGCACCTTGCGTACCCTGCGTCTGGGCGGCGGCGAAGTGGCGACCGTGCCTTTGTCGCGGCGTCTGCACGGCGTGGCCGGACTTTCCATTGCCGCCGGTGCGCTGTGGATCTCGGAGACCGATGCCCACGCCGTGTTGCGCTACGACCTCTCCAGTGGCGACCTGGGTCGGGTTGCGATCGACGAGTGACGGTTCCTGGCGTGGCTGGCAACTTCAATGGCAAGGAATTCGCGGCCGCGCTGAGCACGGCGCCCGGCGTGTACCGCATGTATGCCGCCGACGACAGCCTGCTTTACGTGGGCAAGGCCGGTGCGCTGCGCAAGCGCGTGTCCAGCTATTTCAGCAATACCCCCAAGAGCCCGCGCACGCACGCCATGTTGGCGCAGGTGGCGCGCATGGACGTCACCGTCACCCGTACCGAGGGCGAGGCGCTGCTGCTGGAGAACCAGCTGATCAAATCGCTTGCGCCGCGTTACAACGTGTCCCTGCGCGACGACAAGAGCTATCCCTACGTGCTGCTCACTACCGAGCAATGGCCGCGCATCGCCATGCATCGCGGGCCGCGGGCGGTGCCTGGGCGTTATTTCGGTCCTTACCCCGGCGTCGGTGCGGTGCGCGACACCCTCAACCTGATGCAGAAGCTGTTCAAGATCCGCAACTGCGAGGACAGCGTGTTCCGCAACCGTACCCGTCCCTGCCTGCAACACCAGATCGGCCGTTGCAGCGCGCCTTGCGTTGGCCTGGTGGATGCGCTGGATTATTCGGAAGCGGTGCGCCGCGCGTCGCTGTTCCTGGACGGGCGCAGCGACGAGCTCACCAGCGAATTGAGCAATGCGATGGAAGCGGCCAGCGCGCGCCTGGAGTTCGAGCAGGCCGCGCGGCTGCGCGATCTGGTCGGCTCGCTGCGCAGCATGCAATCACGCCAGTACGTGGACGGTCGTGCGGCCGATCTGGACGTGTTGGCCTGCGCCATGCAAGGCACCGGCGCGTGCGTGTTGTTATTGGCGTTCCGCGACGGCCGCAACCTGGGCACCCGGTCCTTTTTCCCGAAGACCAACGGCGAGGACAGCGCGGCCGAAGTTCTGGCCGCATTCGTTTCCCAGTACTACGCGGAACAGACCCCGCCGGGCGAGATCGTGCTGGACCGCGAAATCCCCGATGCCGCGCTGATCGAAACCGCGCTGTCGGCCGCCGCCGAGCGCAAGGTGCAATTGAAATGGAATGTGCGCGGCGAACGCGCCGGCTACCTGCAGCTGGCGGTCCGCAACGCCGAGATCACCCTGGCCAGCGAACTTTCCAGCCGCAACGCCCAGCAGGTGCGCAGCGAAGCCCTGCGCGATCTGCTGGGGCTGTCGGAGCCGGCCAAGCGCATCGAATGCTTCGACATCAGCCATACCATGGGCGAGGCCACGGTGGCCTCCTGCGTGGTATTCGACGCCAACGGGCCGGTGCGTTCGCAGTACCGCCGCTACAACATCGCCGGCATCGAGCCAGGCGACGACTACGCTGCCATGCGCCAGGCGATAGAGCGTCGCTTCCGCCGCGCGGTGGAGGAGGGCGGGGTACTGCCGGAAGTGCTGCTGATCGATGGCGGCGCCGGGCAGCTGACCCAGGCGCGCGCCGCGCTGGCCGAACTGGGCGTGGACAGCGTGGTGCTGGTGGGCGTGGCCAAGGGCGTGGAGCGCCGGGCCGGTCATGAGACCCTGATCCTGGCCGACGGCCGCGAAGTGAATCCGGGTGCCGCCTCGCCTGCGTTGCAACTGGTTCAGCAAGTACGCGACGAGGCGCACCGCTTCGCCATCACCGGCCATCGCGGCAAGCGGCAGAAGGCGCGCACGACCAGCAAGCTGGAGGATATCGCCGGTATCGGTCCGCGCCGCCGCGCCAGCCTGCTCAAGCATTTCGGCGGACTGGTCGGGCTGAAGGCCGCAGGCATCGACGAGATCGCCCGCGTGGAAGGCATCAACGACGCACTGGCCGAGCGAATCTACGCTAACCTGCATGGGCTGGCGCCCTCGGCGGCGCCTCCAGCTACAGGAAGCGACCAAGGCTCGTAATGAAGTTGACTGTCCCCACCTGGTTGACCCTGCTGCGGATCGTGCTGATCCCGGTGCTGGTTGCGGTGTTCTACCTGCCTTATGGCTGGACCAATTTCGCTGCGGTGTTCGTGTTCGTGCTGGCGGCGCTGACCGACTGGCTGGATGGCTGGATCGCGCGCCGCTACAACCAGTTCTCCGCTTTCGGCGCTTTCCTGGACCCGGTCGCCGACAAACTGATGGTGGCGGTAGCGCTGTTCCTGATCGTGCAGGGCCACCCCACGCCGTGGATGGCGTTCTGGGCAGCGGTCATTGTGGGCCGCGAGATAGCGGTGTCGGCCTTGCGCGAGTGGATGGCCGAACTGGGCCAACGCGCCAAGGTGAAGGTGGCCGCCCTGGGCAAGTTCAAAACCATCGTGCAGATGGTGGCGCTGGGCTGCCTGCTTTATTCGGTGACGCCGGCCAGCCAGCCGCAAGCGGATATCTGGATGGGGACGCAGGTTTTCCACATCGGCGACTGGTTGCTGGCCATCGCGGCCATCCTGACGTTGTGGTCCGGAGTGCAGTATTTGCGTGCCGCTTGGCCAACCTTGCGAGAGGATGAACGGGCAGCTGTTGACAGTTCGCGTAAGGACGGTAAAATTCCGCCCCTCACTACGCGGGAATAGCTCAGTTGGTAGAGCACGACCTTGCCAAGGTCGGGGTCGAGGGTTCGAGTCCCTTTTCCCGCTCCAGTTTCACGACGAAACCCCGTTCGCGGGGTTTTGTTTTGTAGGGCGCTTGAAAAGGCCCTGCGATTGCGCCAGTCTCGGCGTGACAGTCACCGGCCTGGTGGCAGAGTGGTTATGCAGCGGCCTGCAAAGCCGCGTACGCCGGTTCAATTCCGACC
>CBFGMR010000051.1:0-18001 GCA_965650035.1 uncultured Pseudoxanthomonas sp. | reverse complement strand
GATGCCATCGCCGCCTGAAAGATCAGATCACAAGACAGTTGCTGAATTAAGCCGACCCGCACTGGATTGGCACCGAAGCCGATAGTACCCAGAACCAACCGAAGTTAGCGAACCTGATGCGGGTTCGGCTTGAATGAATTGTTAGGCCCCGCTACCGGGAGCCCAGTTTTGGATATACGGGTTCACGCCGGCCTGCTCTAGGCGACGCTGGATTTGAAACATGGCTTGCTGTTCTACGTTGTCGCCCGCGGAAAGAAGCTCGAATTCAGAGAACGTGATCTCGTCCTCGCGCCATGCGATTGCATGAGCGCCGGCATCATAGCGAACAAAATAGCGTCCCTCACGCCTTACAACTTCTATGCCGTGAGTGTTGATGTTTCCGTAAACGATATTTTCCATTAGGGGCCTAACTACTACTAGACCCCAAAGTGGGGTGTAGCGCCGATTGTGGGTGCGGCCTAGGTGGCCCGTCAATCGGGTTTTGTCTACACGGCACAAGCAGTTGCGGCGATATCGCCGGTCGGCAGGGCGATGCAACATCGCGGTGTTTAACGGTACGGATACCGTCGAATTCGTCCTGCGGATGACGTCGCGGTCATAAGCAAACCAGGGTCCGGCCCGTCCAGGTCCAGACTGTTCGATGAAGTTTGGCGCAGATTGCGGGTGAAGCACTACAGTTTGCGGACAGAGCGGGCCTCTCTGTATTGGATTCGCCGGCATATTCAGACCAATGTCCGTCGGCACCCACCCGAATTAGGCGGCAAGGAAGTCGGGCACTTCCCGAGCGATCCGACGAAGATTCAGAACTACTTCAACACTCGTAGAGCTTTCTGCTCTTCCAGCGTCAGCGCGACGTTGTTGCGCAGGTAGGCCGGCTCCACCCGTTCCGGCGCTAGCGCTTCGCCGCGCTGGTAGGCGGCGACGGCGAGCCGGGCGACGTCTGCGGCGTGCGGCAGGATGCTGGCGTCCACGTCGATCAGCTGCGATCCGAGGTGCAGTTGCAATGCATTGTCGGCGGCGGCGAAGCCGGTGCCGGCTCCGTGCCAGTTGCCTTGGTTGTCGGGGAGTACGACTTGATTCGGGGCGGCTACTACTTCTTTGGAGAGGGCGATGAGTTGGTCGCCTTGGCGTTCGAAGGCCCCTACGTACACCTCGCCCATGCGTGCATCGATGGCAGCGAGGATGCGTTGCTTTTGCCCCTCCCCTTGCGAAGGCAGGGGGAGGTTGGGAGGGGGTGAAGTCGGGGCTTGGAAACCTTCCGAACGATGACTTAACCCCTTCCCAGCCCTCCCCTGCGCCCCGAAGGAAGTCCCCTTGGGGGACATTCGCAAGGGAGGGGGCAAGGCTGCGGCGATTGCCATGAGGGTGGAAACCGCG
The DNA here is from genome assembly GCA_965650035.1 of uncultured Pseudoxanthomonas sp. GTDB lineage: Bacteria > Pseudomonadota > Gammaproteobacteria > Xanthomonadales > Xanthomonadaceae > Pseudoxanthomonas_A. The sequence continues at coordinate 16,624 of CBFGMR010000051.1, read as the reverse complement.
ACGACCGGTTTGTGGAGGGCAAGCGCTATGCCTTGCGCTAGCGCAATAGCCAGGCGGACGCCGGTGAAGGCGCCGGGGCCGCGGCTGACGGCGATGGCGTCGAGTTGCGAACGTTTGACGCCTGCCTGGGCGAGCAACTCCTCAGCCCAAGGTAATGCGTACTCGGCATGCAGACGCGGCGCGACTTCGTGGCGCTCGATTATTTCCCCGTCGAGATACAGCGCGACGGAACAGGCTTCGGTAGCGGTTTCAAAAGCGAGCAGCTTCATACCAATCCTGTTCGGAATCCTGCGTTGCGTCGGGAATAGTCGGCTCCACACCGAAGAAGCGTTGTACATCCGCCACTTCCCTTGTGCGCGCGAACGGCGGCAGCGAATCGAGGAAGATGCGGCCGTAGGGCTTGCCGGTCAGACGCGGATCGCACAATACCAGCACGCCACGGTCGGTCTCGCTGCGGATCAGGCGGCCGACGCCCTGCTTGAGCGCGATCACCGCCTGCGGCAACTGCTCGTCGCGGAATGGATTGCCGCCGTCGCGGCGGATCGCCTCCAGCCGCGCTTCGAACACCGGATCGTCCGGCGCGGCGAACGGCAGCTTGTCGATCACCACCACCGACAGCGCATCGCCGACCACGTCCACGCCTTCGCGGAAACTGGCCGCGCCCAGCAGCACGCCGTTGCCCGATTCGCGGAACCGCTGCAGCAGCGTGGCGCGCGGCGCCTCACCTTGCACGAACAAAGGCCAGGGCGCGTCGCGCAGCGTTTCTGCCGCCTCGCGCAGCGCACGGTGCGAGGCGAACAGCAGGAACGCGCGGCCGTTGGAAGCCTGCAGCACCGGATACAGCGCAGCGATCAGTGCGGTGCCGAAACCACGCGTGTTGGGTTCGGGCAGGTTCTGCGGCAGATAGCACAGCGCCTGCTTCGGCCAGTCGAACGGACTGGGCTGCAGCAATGTAGGCGGATCCACCAAACCAAGGCGCGTGGCGATGTGATCGAAGCCGCCGCTGACCGCCAGCGTGGCCGAGGTGAATACCCAGGACGCATGGGATTTCTCCCGGTGCTCGCGCAAAGGCCCCGAGACATCCAGCGGCGTACGCTGGCAGCGGAAACCGCGCTGGGTCAGCTCGTACCAGAGCACGTCGCTGGTGGACAGCGGCGCGCCGTCTTCAAGATCGACCACGTGGCTCTCGCCCTCGGCCGAACCGTCTTCCAGCCACCGCGCCAGACGCGTGGCCGAATCCTTGGCGCGCGAAGCGCAGGCATCCAGGCCCAGCGACGCATCGGCCATCGCGATCACGGCTTCGATCAGATGCGCGAGCGATTCGGTGAGCGCATCGAAGCCCGCACGCACTTCCGGCTTCGACAAGGCACGGAAGCGCGTACCGCGCGTCGGCAATCCTTCCATGCCCGCACGCAGTTCGCGCAACGACTGCTCCAGCGCGCGCACCGGCACCTGCAAGCTGGCCAGTGCGCCGGGCACGTCCTTGCACTCGGCAAGGCAATCGCGCGCCAGCTCCTGGATCGGACGCATGCCGAAACTTTCGCCGAAGAAATTCGCCGCCAGCTCCGGCAGCTGGTGCGCTTCGTCGATCACGAATGCCTGCGCGCCGGGAAGGATTTCGCCGAAGCCTTCCTGCTTCAACGCCAGATCGGCGAGCAGCAGATGATGGTTGACCACCACGATATCCGCCGACTGCGCGCGCTGGCGCGCCTGCACCACGAAGCAGTCGCTCCAGAACGGGCAGTCGGTGCCCAGGCAGTTGTCGTTGGTGGAAGTGACCATGGGCAGTAGCGGTGAATCGTCGGGCAACGCCTCAAGTTCTGCGATGTCGCCGAACTGGGTGCGGCCGCCCCAGGAAACGATGCGCTGGAATTGCGAGATCTGTTCGCGGCTGGTGAAGCGCGGCTCACCCTTGGCCTGTTCCAACCGGTACTTGCACAGGTAGTTGGCGCGGCCCTTCAACAGCGCCGATTTCAGACCGGTCCCCAGCGCATTGCGCACGCGCGGCAGATCGCGATGGTAGAGCTGGTCCTGCAGCGCGCGGGTGCCGGTGGAAATGATGGTCTTCAGACCGGACAGCAGCGCGGGCACCAGATAGGCGAAGGTCTTGCCGGTGCCGGTGCCGGCTTCGGCGAGCAGCACTTCGCGGCCCTCGAACGCTTCGGCGATCGCCGTGGACAGGCGTTGCTGCGCTTGGCGGGGGACGAAGTTGTCGAGCTGGGCGGCGAGCGCGCCGCCGGCGCTGAGCGCGTCGCGGCTGGCTTGGGCGAGTTGGGACATTAGGGCCTGTCAGCGCTTTCGGTAAACGCCATGGCTACATTCTATTCAATCCGGCCACCGTGCACCCTTCGATCTGCGCGTGAGCCGACGCAGCGTCCTGGGGCAGACCGCGCGCCAAACGCGCCTGCTCGATGGTGGCCCAGTGGCGGCGGCACAGCGGGCCGACCTTGGACCCCAGCTCGAAAGCACGCTTGGCCAGCGTTTCGGCACGCTCGTTGTCGGCTTGCAGCAAGGCGACTTCGGCGCGTTCCTGCAGCACGGCCGGATCGTCGGCGACGATGAGCAGCGCCTGGTTCAGGGCTTCGGCGGCGGCGGCGTAGTTGCGCGCCGTAATCGCTGCGGCTGCAGCATCGCGCAGATCCTGCACTTGCGGGTCGCGAAGAGGCTGCACGGCGAGTTCGCGGTCGTCGGCCCCTGCGGACGCGGCGACGGCGGCGGCGAGGCGTTGTTCCGGCGCCACTTTTGGTGCCTGTGGCCTTGCCGGAAGTTCCGGTGCGGTACTGCATGCTGTCAAGAAAAGGGAAAGCGACAGGGCAGCCAGAAACAAGAACTTGTTCATGATCAATGAAGTAACCCGTAAAGGATAAACCTGTCATTCCCGCGAAGGCGGGAACCCAGTGACTTTAGCTCTTCAACGAGCAGCATGGTCGCGTTACGAAAGACGCTGGTTTCTCGCCTTCGCGGGAATGACGAGCAAAAGCTGCAATCAGGCAATGCTGCCGACCCACGCATGGAATCGCTCCGCCTCATCGTTCTCGTCACTGTTCAGGGGCAGGTGCGGACTCAGAGGGCGGTGCGGAGGGTTCTTCCTCTTTCTTGTCCAACCCGAACCAGCTACGCCAGCCGCCGCCTTCTTCTTCACCCGCCCCGTCGGGAATCGGCTCGACCACGCAAGCGGCATAAGGCGGCGCGAATCCAGCCACGAACGGCATCTGCCGCGCACCCGGGCAGCTTGCATCGGTGGTGTTGGCACCCGCCACCCATTGCCAATCCAGTCCTTTGCCGGAGACCTTCAGCGGCGCGCTGGGCAGCCGCGAGAAAATGCCGGACCACACCCGCATGGCACCCGTAGCGCCATACAGGCCGGTCTGTTCGTTCTGGTCGTTGCCCATCCACACCACCGCCAGATGATCGCCGGTGTAGCCGGCATACCAGCTGTCGCGGCCGTCGTTGCTGGTGCCGGTCTTGCCCGCCGATTGCAGGCGGCCAAGTCCGTCGCCCAGCAGCTGGCGGCCGGTGCCGTTGCTGACCACCTGCTGCAAAGCGATGCTGATCAGGTGCGCGGCGATGGAATCGCCTTCCTGTGCCGGTGCGGGGGTCTTGTCGTAGCGCTTGAGCAACTTGCCGCTGGGGTCCAGCACCCCACGCACCGCATGCAACGGTTGGATTTCGCCGCCGGAGGCCAGGAACTGGTACAGCTGCGCCATCGCGTAAGGACTCTGGTCGGTCGCGCCCAGGATCAGGGATGGATTCGATTCGGCCTTGATACCGGCCAGCACGCGGATCAAGCCGGAAAGACGCTCCGGATCGACTTTCATGCCGATGCGCACGGTGGCCTGATTATACGAATGAGCCAGCGCGTCGACCAGCCGCACGGTGCCGTGGCTGCGGTTGTCGGAATTGCCGGGCGTCCAGCGCCTGCCCTTGCCCAGTTGCACCGTGACCGGAGAATCGTCGACATAGCTGGCCAGCGAGTAGTTATCAGGCTGCGCCAGCGCCAGCAGATAAACGAACGGCTTGAGCAGCGAACCCACCGGCCGCTGCGCTTCCACCGCGCGGTTGAAACCAGGCTGCGACACATTGCGGCTACCGACCACCGCCAGCACGTCGCCGTCGTGCACGTCGGTCAGTACCAGACCGGCCTGCAACGGCGGACGCCGTTTGTTTTCCACCGACTTGAGCGTGCGCGCCACCGAGCCTTCCGCGTAGGCCTGCGCCGAAGGCGACATGCCGGTGAGCACGCTCAGGCCGGCGCCCTGCAGCGCGCTTTCCGGATAGTCGCGCGCCAGTTGCCGGCGCACCAGATCCACATAGGCGGGGAAACGGTTGGCGGCCGCCATGCCCGGGGTCTTGGTGACGCCCAGCGGCGCGGCCAGGGCGCGTTTCCATTCGTCGTCCTTGATCAGGCCGGTTTCGTGCAGCTTGTTCAAGGCCAGGTTGCGCCGGTCCAGCGCGCGTTCGGGATTGCGGCGCGGGTCGTAGTAGGAAGGTCCTTTGACGATGCCGATCAGCAGCGCGATCTGCTCGGTGGTCAGCGAATCCAGTTCGCGCCCGAACCAGAATTCCGAAGCGGCGGCGACGCCGTGAATGGCCTGGCTGCCACGCTGGCCCATGTACACCTGGTTCATGTACGCCTCCAGGATGGTGCGCTTGTCGTAGCGCGCCTCCAGGATCAGAGCGAACAGGATCTCGTTGAACTTGCGGCTCAGGGTGACTTCCTTGCCGATGCCCAGCAGGCCGCTGCGCGCCAACTGCTGGGTCAGCGTGCTGGCGCCTTGTTTGCTCTCGCCGCCGGAGCGCACGGCGACCCACAACGCGCGCACCATGCCGCTCATATCGATGCCGTGGTGGGTGCTGAAATCGCGGTCTTCCACCGCCTGCAAGCCCGTCACCAGCAACTCGGGCACCTCTTCCAGACGCACCAGTCGGCGCTCTTCCTGCTTCTGGCCGTACAAGGTCGCGATGCGGGCCGGGTCGAGTCTTGCGACCTTCAGGTTCTGCTTGCGGACCAGATCGCGGACGCCGGCCACGCGCCCGCCTGACAGCGACACCTGCACTCTGCGCGCAGGCACCTTGGCGTCCACGTCTGTATAGCCGCGGTTGGAAATGGTGAAGCGGCCGCCTTCGCGCGCGTAGGTGCCCAGGCGCTCGCCGACGCCGTCGTCGCGGTAGGACGCCGCATCGAGCTCGGTCTTCAGGGTCTGCGCATCCATCGCCACGCCGGGCGCCAATTGCAGCGGACGCGCGTACACGCGGGTCGGGATCTGCCACTGCAGCGCGCCGAAGCGCTGGCTGACCTGGTGGTTCAGGTACAGCGTGTACGGAATCAGGAAACCCAGCCCCAGCCCCAATGCCGCCAGTGCCCAGGTGATCAGTCGCTGGCGCCAGGGATGGGCGTCCTGCTGATCTTCGAAGTCGTCGTCTTGGTCGTCGTAGTCGTAGCGCGGCACAGGGATGCGACAATATGGATTCCGGCGAGTCTAGCGCAGCCCGCCGCGCTGCGACGGGCCGGAGCTACCTTCGCTCAGCTGGAGTTGCACCGGAATGTCGATTTCCCTGGCCGATGTGCGCTTCCAATGGCAACGCGCGCTGGGGCTGATCCGCCGCGGCATGACCAGCCTGCGCGCGCGCGGCTGGCAAGCCACCTGGCAGCGGGTGCAGCGCCAGTTGCGCCGGGCGCCTGCCTCCCAGCGCGCGAAACTCTATTTCCCCGCCGAGGCGCCTTTCGCTCCGTTTGCCGTTCCCGACAGCGAGCGCCCGCGCGCCAGCATCATCGTGCCGGTCTACAACCAGGTCGCGCACACCCTGACCTGTCTGCGTGCGCTGGCCGAACATCCGCCGCTGGCCGCTTGCGAGATCCTGGTGATCGACGACGGTTCCAGCGATCAGACCGAAGTGTGGATGGCGCAGGTGGCGGGCCTGCATTTCCACCGCCGCGCGCAGAATGGCGGTTTCATCGCCGCCTGCAATGACGGTGCCGCGCGTGCAAGCGGCGAAGTACTGGTGTTTCTCAACAACGACACCGTGCCCCAACCCGGCTGGCTGGACGCCTTGTTGGACACCTTCGCCAGCCGGCCCGATGCCGGCCTGGTCGGCGCCCAATTGCTGTACCCGGACGGGCGCCTGCAGGAAGCGGGCGGCGTGGTGTTCTCCGATGGTTCGGCGTGGAACTACGGGCGTTTCGAATCACCCGAAGATCCGCGCTACGCCAGCCTGCGCGACGCCGACTATTGCTCGGGCGCCGCCATCGCGATACCGCGCGCACTGTTCGAAGCGTTGAACGGGTTCGATACGCGCTATGCGCCCGCCTATTACGAAGACACCGACCTCGCTTTTTCGGTGCGCGCGGCCGGCAAACGCGTGCTCTACCAGCCCGCCTCGCGCGTGGTGCATCTGGAGGGAATCACCTCCGGCACCGACCTCAGCCAAGGCGCGAAGGCTTATCAGGTACGGAACCGCGCGTTTTTCGAAAGCAAATGGCGCGACGCGCTTTCCGCTTTTCCTGCGCCCGATGTGCTGCCGACGCCGGCAACGGTCCATGCGCACCAGCGGCAGATCCTGATCGTCGATGAGGCCATACCCCAGCCCGACCGCGACTCCGGATCGTTGCGCCTGTTCAACCTGATGAAAATGCTGCGCCAGGAGAATGCGCACGTGGTTTTTCTGGCCACCGAGCATGCGCCGGAAACGCAACCTCTGCGCAATCTGCAGGCTTTGGGAATAGAGGTCTGGTATCCACCGCTCTTCTCCGGCGCGCCGGCCTGGCTGGCCGAACACGGCAAACGCTTTTCGGCGATCCTTGCCTGCCGCTATTACCTGGCGGGCAAGTTCATGCCATTGGCCAGAAGGCTCGCGCCGCAGGCCCGCTTCGTGCTGGACACCATCGATCTGCATTACCTGCGCGAATCGCGCGCCGCCGAGTTGGCGGCCGACGATGCGCTGGCCAAAGCCGCATTGCGCACCCGTCGGCGCGAGCTGGCGGTGATCGCCGGGACCGATCTCACTCTGGTGGTGAGCGAAGCCGAACGCGAAGTGTTGGCCACGGACGCCCCCGCTTCCAAAGTGGAAGTGCTCTCCAATCTGCACGAAGTGGCCGGACCCGGATCGCCTTTCGCGCAACGACAGGATCTGGTGTTCGTCGGCGGTTTCCGCCACACGCCCAATGTGGACGCGGTGCGCTGGTTCGTGCAGGAAGTATTTCCCTTGTTGCGACGGAGTTTGCCGGGCGTGGTTTTCCATTGCATCGGCGGCGACGTTCCGGATTCGATCGCTGCGCTGGAACAGGAAGGAATCGTCATCCATGGTCACGTGCCGGATCTGGACCCGGCCATGAACGGCATGCGCATCGCCGTCGCTCCGTTGCGCTTCGGCGCGGGAGTCAAAGGCAAGATCAACCTGAGCATGGCGCATGGCCAACCGGTGGTGGCCACGAGTTGCGCGGTGGAGGGAATGCATCTGCAGGACGGAGTGGACGTACTGGTGGCGGATCAGGCGCAGGCGTTTGCCGATGCGGTAGTACGCCTGTACGGCGACGAAGAGCTGTGGAACCGGTTGTCGCGCAACGGACTGGAGAACGTGGCGCGACATTTTTCTTTGGACGCTGCGCGCGACGTGGTACGCAAAGTGTTTCTGTAGGTCGGGGCTACGCCCCCGACGGCCCGTAACCCTTGATCGCGCGATATCGTCGGGGACGTAGCCCCGACCTACGCGAGCAGTTTCGGTTCCACTGCGTCGGGGGCGTAGCCCCCGACCTACTGACCGGTTTGCGCGCGGCGCACCCGTGCCCCGAATTCGGCCAGTCCGGGTGCGTTCGCGTCCAAGCTGCGCGCTTCTTGCAGCGCTTGCGCGGCGAATTCGACATCGCCCGACCCCAGGCGCTCGTCGCCGACCGCGATCCACTTCGAAGACAAGCGCCGACGCGCATCGGCCAGGCCGGAATCGCGGGTTTCGAGAGTCTGCCAGGCGTCGTAGCAGGCGCGTGCGCGGCGTACGCGGTTGCCGCGCAGTTCGTCCTCGAAGCACGCGCGCGTCGCCTGCAGCACGCGTGCGGCCGCACGTTTGACTGCCGCATCGTCCGGCGCGAGCGCCTGCGCGGCGCGCAGTTTGTCGTAAGCGCTTTCACCGGGGGGAGCGATCCATTCGCCTCGCGTCGCGGCCTGCTCCACTGCCGCCAGCAAACTCTCCGCGCGCCGTTTCCTTTCTCCTGAGGGCAGCGTGGAACCCAGCCGCGATTGCGATTGCCGCGCGCGCGCCAGGGCCTGCTCGGCTTCCGTGACCACGGCAGCGCGCGGACTGAGTTCGCGTGCCAGTTGCAGGGAAGCCTTGGCGGCAGCGAAGTCGAAATCCGCGGCTTCCCGCGCCGATCGCTGCGCATAAGCCACCGCAATCCGTTCGATGCCTTGTTGAGCGGCGGCGTCGGCAGGGGAAGCGGCCAGCACCAGCCGGTAGCCCCTCAGCGCCTGCTCCAGCCGCATCCGGCGCAGATCGCCGTCGGCGTCGCGGCGTCGCGCTTCCACGGCGCGTGCAAGCTGGGCCTGCGCATCGGGCAGATCCACGTGGCCCGCATCGTATTCGCGCGCCTGCACGATCAAACCGGAACCTTTCGCAAGATCGCCCGCAGCGATCGCCAGCCGCGCCTGTTGCAGCAGCTCGGACAACGCGTCTTCGCGACCTTCCAGAGCTGCGGTATGGGTCGGCTGCAGTGCCAGCACGCGCTGGTACAGTGGCAGCGCGGTTTCCAGTGCTCCGCCCGTGCTCGCGCTGCCGGCTTGCCGCATCAGCTCATCCAGGCCCGCATGCGCGGCTTCGCGTTGCCGCAATCGATCGGCAACGGCGTCGGCGTCGGCACGCGGCACCTGCAACTCGCGGGCCAGAGCGAGCGACTGGCGCGCTTGTTCGAAACGATTGCCCTGCACGTCCCTGCGCGCTTGCTCGACGGCCGCTCGGGCGACCCGCGCCAGACCGTCGCGGGCCTCGCTGCGGTCGGAATCCAGCGCCTGCGCCGCCTCGAAACGCTGGCGGGCGCCGGTGCCGTCGGCGGCACTCAATCTGCCTTGTTTCAAAGCTTGCTCGCCGTCGTCCAGGAAGCGCTGTACGCGCATATCGGGCCAGATCAAGTTGGCCAGGGGCTGTCTGAAGACCACGACCGCCAGTACCAGCAGAACGATCGCTGCCACGGCCCAGCGCCACAAGCCGCGATCCCGCCAAAGGGGGGCCGCCGGTTTTGCGGCGGGACGGCGGAACTCGACTTCCTGCAGCCAGTCGGCCACCGGTTCGATCTTGCCGCGCGGCGGGTTGTCGTGGTCGCGGGTCACCGCCGCAGCATACCCAGTCAGCCTGAACGTCGCGCTTCCTCAACCCCCGGCAACGCATCCAGCTTGCCCAGGAGCATGGAAAGCTGGCCGTAGTCGGCGACCTTCAAACGCAGACGCAACATCACCTGGCCGCTGCCGCGGACGTTGTCGCTCTGGATATCGGTGACGTTGGCGTCTTCCTGCGCGATCAGCGTGGTGATGTCCTTGAGCAGGCCTTTGCGGTCCAGCGCGCGGATCTGCACGTCCACCTCGTACCCGCCGCCGGCCACACCCCATTCCACCGGCAACATCCGCTGCGGATTGGCGGCCGCCAGACGCAGCAACGAGGGACAGTTGGCGCGGTGCACGGTGACGCCGCGGCCGCGGGTCAGGTAGCCGGCGATGGGCTCGCCCGGCACCGGCTGGCAGCAACGCGCAAGCTGCACCAGCAGATTGCCCACGCCCTGTACGGTGAACTTCGATTTCGAAGGCGTCGGTGCGCGCTTGGGCGGGCGTCGAATCGCCGGCGCGGCCGCCGGCTCGCTGGCGGCGCGTTGCTCCTCATGCAGCGCGCGGCCGATCTGGCTGGGACCGACATCGCCCAAGGCGACCTGTATGTACAGATCGTCGATGCCCTCGGCATGGAATTTCTTCGCCATGGGCGCCAGATCGGCGTGATGCAGCCCCAGGCGCTTGAGCTCGCGCTCCAATACCTCGCGGCCGGCCTGGATATTGCGCGCGCGATCGAGCTTGTGGAACCAGGCGCGGACCTTGTCGCGCGCGCGGCCGCTGGCCAGGAATGCGTTACTGGCCAACAACCAGTCGCGGCGTGGTTCGCCGGTCTTGGCGGTCATGATCTCAACCCGATCGCCGCTGCGCAGCTGATGGTTGAGCGGCACGATGCGGCCATTGACCTTGGCGCCACGCGTGCGGTGTCCGACCATGGTATGCACGTGGTAGGCGAAGTCGAGCACGGTGCCGCCGCGCGGCAGATCGATGACTTCGCCCTTGGGCGTGAGCGTGTAGATGCGTTCCTCGGCGAGCTGGGCATCGAGTTCGCCGGCCAGGCCATCGGCCTCGTTATGGCCGCCCTCGCCGCTCTGCTCCAGCAGTTGCCGCATCCAGGCGATCTTGCGATCGAAGGCCTTGTCGCCGCCCTTGCCTTCCTTGTAGCGCCAATGCGCGGCCACGCCCAATTCGGCTTGCGCATGCATTTCATGAGTGCGGATCTGCACTTCCAGGGTACGTCCCTCCGGTCCGATCACCGCGGTGTGCAGCGAACGGTAATCGTTGGGCTTGGGGCGGGCGATGTAGTCGTCGAACTCGCTGGGCACCGGCAGCCACAGCGCATGCACCACGCCCAATGCTGCGTAGCAGGCGGCGACGTCTTCTACCGCGACCCTGACCGCGCGCAAGTCGTAGAGCTCGTCCATCGACACCTGCTTCTTCTGCATCTTCCGCCAGATGCTGTAGATGTGTTTCGGGCGTCCGCTGATCTCGGCGGCGATGCCCTGTTCGGCCAGCGCCGCGCGTAGCGTGAGCTTCACCTCCTCGATATAGCGTTCGCGGCCGGCGCGCTTTTCGTCCAGCTGCTGGACGAGCTGGCGGTAGGTTTCCGGCTCCAGATAGCGAAAGGAAAGGTCTTCCAGCTCCCACTTCAACTGCCAGATGCCCAGGCGGTTGGCCAGCGGCGCATGGATGTCGCGGGTCAGCTGCGCCAGCAGGCGCTTGTCGGTGGCAGGCAGCTTTCCGGCGGCCCGCATCCGCGCCAGCTGCCGAGCCAGCAGGATCGGCACCACGCGCAGATCGTGAACGATGGAAAGCAGCAGCCGGCGCAGGCCCTCGCTGTTGCCCGCGACCGTACGTTCGGCATGCAGCGCCCAGACCTGGGCCGCTGCATTCTGTCCGTCCAACAGGCCCGCGATGCCTGGCTGTTTGGCCAGCTGCGTTTTCAGGCCGGCCTGCAGACCGGGGATGCCGAACAGCAAAGCCGCGACCAATACCTCGCCTTCCGCCGACAGCCCGGCCAATGCCTCCAGCGTATCGGCCAGCACGGACCAGGCATCGGGCATGCCGGATTCCAGGTCGGGCGATTGCGCGGCCTCGACTAGCGCGACCCGCATTTCAGGGGCCAATCCGTCGGCTGAACGGGACTGCAGCCAGGTTTGCAGCGGTGCGAAGGTCACGGCGGTCAGGGTGATGGTTTTTCGGAAGATGTGACTACACTAGCCGCCTTGCGCCCGGAGTAACACCCATGAGAGCTCCCATGAAAACATTCCCCATGAAATCGCTTCGCATGTCTTTCGTATTGATCGCGCTCGCTTTGGCGCCGACGGCCTGGGCCCAACAGTCGCCGCCGTTGTCGGCCAATGTCGAGCAGCAGATGAGCGCCGAGCAATTCAAGGCGGCCGGGCTGGACAAGCTGAGTCCGCAGGAACTGGCCGCGCTCAATGCCTGGCTGCAGCACAAGGTGATGCAGGAAACAGCGAAGGTGACCGAGGCCGCAAAGGAAGAGGGCCGCAAGGAAGTGGTGGAGAAAAGCCGCGGCTTCTTTGCTTTCGGGACCGCCGAGCCCATCGAAAGCAACATCGTCGGCGAGTTCAAGGGTTTTTCCGACGGCAAGAAATACACCCTGGCCAACGGCCAGGTATGGGAGCAGATCGAATCGGCCTCGCTCCCCGGCGTGCGCAAGACCGATCCGAAAGTTTCGATCAAACCCGGCATTTTCAATAGCTGGTATATGAAGATCGATGGCTACAACACGGCGGCCAAGGTTCGTCGCATCAAGTAGTCCAACGTACCACCGACGGAAACTCCCTCTCCCTTTGTAGCGCCCGAAGGGTGTGCAAGGACGTAGGTCGGGGGCTACGCCCCCGACCCAAGCAGTATCCGGATGAGCGGGTTTCGCGCCAGCCTCCGACCCAGGCAGTATCCGAGCGCGCAGACATCGCATGCGTCGGGGGCGTAGCCCCGACCTACTCAGCTGAGCGCTGCGAGCCGCTGGGCGATCTTCTTCGGCGAAATGCCCGCGCGTGCGCCCAGCTCTTGGGCGAACAGCGAAACGCGCAGTTCTTCCATATCCCAGCGCAACGATTGCCAGGCCGGGTCCGACTGGCGGCCGCGTGCGGCGGCTTGGTCCAGCGCTTCCAGGAACGGCCGCAATTCCAGCATCCGCGCCTGGTCGCGGCTCGGATCGCGCAATGCCCTTTCCGCGCGCAGCCGCATGGCTTTCAGATAGCGCGGAAATTGGGCCAATGCATCGGCGGGGGTATCGCGCAGGAAGCCGGCGCGCACCAATGAAGCGAGTTGGTTGCGCAGATCGTCCAGATTGCCGCTGGCCCAGCCCATCAGCCTGGATTCGAGCTGCGGCTTGAGTTCGGCGACGGCCGAAAGGATGGCCTCGGCCAGCTTCAAGCGTTCCATGGCTTCGGCGAACAGTTTGCGCGCTGCTTCCTCGCTGCGACGCTCGAACGCCTCGCGGTCGCGGATGTCGCCCAATCCATCGGCGAACACGGCATTGAGCGCCGCCTCGACCAGATCGCCCCGCAAGCGTTCCTGTGATTCGATCGCTGCATACAGCAGTCCGGTCTTGGGCGACACCGGCAATTGCTTGCGTGCCTGCTTCGCCTTGTCGGCCAGGGCGATGTCCAGCAACCGGCGTACGCCTTGCGGATGCGCTGCATCGGCTTCGGCACGGTCGGCGAAAACCCGCAGCGCCACGCTCTCGCCTTCATCCACCAGCGCCGGATAAGCGGGCACGCCCGCTTCCCCGGGTACCTGCAGCGGAACCGGACGCGCGGGAAATTCGCGCAGACCCTGCGCCGCCATTTCCCGACCCGCGCGCGCGGCGAACGCCTGTCCGGCGCGATCGCCGAAACGCAGGCGCAAAGCGTCCAGATCGCGCGATTCGGCCAACACCTTGCCGTCGTCCGCGCGCAGCCGCAGATTCATGCGCAAGTGCGGCTCGAGCGTGGCTTCATCGAAATCCAGCGTCGTCACCGGTGCGCCGGTCGCGCGCGTCAGCATGCGCGCCAGTTCGCCGCGGATATCGTCGGCGCCGGGTTGTGGGAAAGCTTCGGCGAAGGCCCGCCCGTAGTCCGGCGCCGGCACGTAGTTGCGGCGCATCGCTTTGGGCAGACTACGGATCAGCTCTGCCGCCTTCTCACCGACGAAACCAGGCGCCAACCAGGACAGGCGCGTGCTGTCCAGCGCATTGAGCAGGTGCAGCGGTACTTCCAACGTCACACCATCGTCCGTCGCGCCCGGTTCGAACTTGTAATGCAGCGGCAGACGCGCGTCGCCGAGCGGGAAATATTTCGGGAAACGGTCTTCTTCGCTGCCTTCGCCGGGCAACAGGTCGGTCAACGACCAATGCAGCGCGCGGCGCGCTTCCGGCGCCAGCGTCTTGTACCAGGCATCCAGCCCGGCGGCGGAATGCAGATCGGCGGGAACCCGGTCCAGGTACCAGCGCGCCTGCCAGTCCTCATCGGCGACGATGCCGGCGCGGCGCAGCTTGGCCTCTTCTTCGCGCGCCTGTTCCAGTGTTTTCGAATTGTCGGCGACGAAACTGGCGCGGGTGTTGATCTCGCCGGTGACCAGACCCTGGCGTACGAAGATGTCATGCGCTTCGGCCGGCGCGATACGCCCGTAATGCACCGGCTTCTTCGGCGCCAGCACCAGCCCGAACAGACTGATCTGCTCCGACGCCAGCACGTGGCCTTGCGCGCGCGACCAGTGCGGGTCGAAATGCTTGCGCGCCAGCAGATGCGGCAGCTCCGCGATCACCCAGTCCGGCTCTATCGCGGCATTGGTCATGCCCCAGATACGGGCGGTGTCGAGCAAGGTCGCGCTCAGCACCCATGCGGGTGGTTTTTTCGCCAGCGTCGAACCCGGGAACAAGTGGTAGCGACGCTGGCGCGGGGCGAGGAAATCGCCTTTCTCGGTCTTGTGGCCGACTTGCGTCGGCAGGCCGGCGAGCAGGGCGCGATGCAGTGAGACGTAAGCGGCGGGGCTCATGCCGCCGGCGAGGGAGTTTTCATCGCCCGCTTGTCTTCCCCCTTTGGAAAAGGGGGATTGAGGGGGATTTGCTTTTGGCGCCAAAAGCAAATCCCCCCTGCCCTCCTTTTTCAAAGAGGGAGTTCCTTCGCTGGTCTTTCCCGCGGCGGAAAGTTCGTTGAGCTCCCAACCCAATTCGGAACACATCAGCAGCAGTTGCCGATGCAGCTCGCGCCACTCGCGCATGCGCAGGAAGCCCAGGAAGTGGCGTTCGCACCAATCACGCAGCTTGGACTGGGTCAGTTCTTCGTGCGCGTCGCGATAGGCCTGCCACAGCTTGAGGATGCCGATGAATTCGGATTTGGGATCGGCGAATTTCGCGTGTGCATTGTCGGCGGCTTCGCGCGCTTCGGGCGGGCGTTCACGCGGGTCCTGGATGCCCAGGAACGAGGCGATGACCGTCATCTCCCGCAGCGACGCATTGCCATGCGCGGCTACCAGCATGCGCGCCAGCTTCACGTCCATCGGCAGGCGCGCCATCTGCTTGCCGATGGCGGTGAGTTTTCTGTCCCCGCCCTTCTCCGAAATGGCGACTGCGCCGAGTTCTGCGAGTTGTTGCCAGCCGTCGGCGATGGCCCGCTCGTCCGGTGGTTCCAGGAATGGAAAATCCTCGATGCGCCCCAAGCCCAGTGACAGCATGCGCAGGATCACGCCGGCCAAGCTGGAGCGACGGATTTCAGGATCGGTGAATTCGGGACGCGATTCGAAATCGGCTTCCGCGTACAAGCGGTAGCAGATGCCGTCGGAAATGCGTCCGCAGCGACCTTTGCGCTGATTGGCGCTGGCCTGCGACACCGGTTCGATATGCAGGCGGTCGAGTTTCTGCCGCGGGCTGTAGCGTTTGACGCGTGCGTAACCGGGGTCGACCACGTACTTGATGCGCGGCACGGTGAGCGAGGTTTCGGCGACATTGGTCGCCAGTACCAAGCGGCGCTTGGTTCCCGGATTGAACACTTTGTCCTGGTCGCGCGCCGACAGACGCGCATACAGCGGCGTCACTTCGGTTTCGCGGTATTTGCGCCGTTCCAGCGCCTGGTGCGCGTCGCGGATCTCGCGCTCACCGGGCAGGAACATCAGCACATCGCCGCGCGGATCGTGGCGGGTGATCTCGTCGATGGCGGCGACGATGGCATCGTTGACGGTGCGGTCTCCCGCTTCCTCGCCTTCACCTTCCAAAGGGCGATAACGCACTTCCACGGGGAACGTGCGGCCTTCCACATCGATCACCGGCGCATCGTCGAAGTGCCGCGAGAAGCGCCCGGTATCGATGGTGGCCGAGGTCACGATGACCTTCAGGTCGCGACGCTTGCGCAGCAGCTGTTTCAGGAAACCGAGCAGGAAGTCGATGTTGAGGCTGCGCTCATGCGCCTCGTCGACGATGATCGTGTCGTAGGCCGAGAGCCAGCGGTCCGAGGCGATCTCGGCCAGCAGGATGCCGTCGGTCATGAACTTGATGCGGGTGTCGTCGCCGACCTGGTCGTTGAAGCGCACTTGGAAACCGACCGCGCCGCCGACAGGGGTCTTCAGTTCCTCCGCCACCCGCCGCGCCACCGCCCGCGCCGCGATCCGGCGCGGCTGGGTACAACCGATCATGCCGGCAACGCCGCGCCCGGCGGCCAGGCACAGTTTGGGCAGCTGGGTGGTCTTGCCGGACCCGGTCTCGCCCGCGATCACCACTACCGGATGGGCGCGGATCAGTTCGACGATCTTTTCGGCTTCGCGCGCTATCGGCAGCGCTTCGTCCAGCGTCACCGCGGGCGCGGAAGCCGCACGGGCGGCGATCTTGGCGCTGGAAATCGCCAGCGCCTGTTCGAACGCAGCGCGGGCGGCAGGGTCGGCGGGCTTGGCCTGCCAGCGCGACCACAGGCCATGCAAGCGCCCACGGTCGCGCGTCAGCGCCCCGTCGATGGCACGGCGCGCAGCGGGCAAGTCCTTGTTTTCGGCTTCGATAGCACCCATCGATCGTTATGCGTGAATCTTTTGATTACAAATCATCGGTTACCTTGTTTATTGTCGCCTATCCCACCTTAAGGAGCTCCCCGCATGGCCAAGACCAAGAGCAGCAAGCCCAAGAGCAGCAAGCCGGACAAGAACAAGGCATCGGCGACCTCGCCCGCTGCGGTCCGATTGGCGGCTGCGGCGCCCACCGCGCCCAATATCGATATCGGGATCGGCACCGGAGATCGCAAGAAGATCGCCGACGGCCTTTCGGGCTTCCTCGCCGACAGCTACACGCTGTACCTGAAGACCCACAACTTCCACTGGAACGTCACCGG
>CBFGMR010000050.1:0-19113 GCA_965650035.1 uncultured Pseudoxanthomonas sp. | reverse complement strand
GTTTCCTGCGCGCGGCCGAGGCCAGCTACCTGGCCGGCCCGGACGACACCTACATTTCGCCCAGCCAGATCCGCCGCTTCAACCTGCGCACCGGCGACCATCTGAGCGGCCGCATCCGTTTCCCGAAAGACGGCGAACGCTATTTCGCGCTGTCGGTGGTGGACACCATCAACGGCGAACCGATCGAAGCCAGCAAGGGCAAGGTGCTGTTCGAGAACCTGACCGCGCTGTTCCCGCGCCGCCGCTTCACCCTGGAACGCGGCAATGGTTCCAGCGAAGACATCTCCGGCCGCATCATGGATCTGATGGCGCCGCAGGGCAAAGGCCAGCGCGCGCTGATCGTATCGCCACCCAAGGCCGGTAAGACCATCCTGATGCAGCAGATCGCCACCGCGATCACCACCAACCATCCCGACGTGCACATGATCGTGCTGCTGATCGACGAGCGTCCGGAAGAAGTCACCGAAATGCAGCGCACGGTGCGCGGCGAAGTGATCAGCTCCACCTTCGACGAACCGGCCGCGCGCCACGTGCAGGTCGCCGAAATGGTGATCGAGCGCGCCAAGCGCCTGGTCGAGCACAAGAAAGACGTGGTGATCCTGCTCGACTCCATCACCCGCCTGGCCCGCGCCTACAACAATGTGGTGCCCAGCTCAGGCAAGGTGCTCAGCGGCGGCGTCGACGCCAACGCGCTGCACCGCCCGAAGCGTTTCTTCGGCGCGGCGCGCAACGTGGAAGAAGGCGGTTCGCTGACCATCATCGCCACGGCGCTGGTGGAAACCGGCAGCAAGATGGACGAGGTGATCTACGAAGAGTTCAAGGGCACCGGCAACAGCGAAGTGCATTTGAACCGCCGTATCGCCGAAAAACGCGTGTACCCGGCCATCGACATCAACCGCTCCGGCACCCGCCGCGAGGATCTGCTGATCGAACCGGAGCTGCTGCAGAAGATCTGGATCCTGCGCAAGCTGCTGCATCCGATGGACGAGATCACTGCGATGGAATTTCTGCTGGACAAGATGAAGAACACCAAGTCCAACGACGAGTTCTTCAGTTCGATGAAGCGTTAGGTTTGGGTTGTTCTGCCGGATCGTTGAAAAGAACCCCGCAAATGCGGGGTTCTTTTTTTGCTTTATCGCTTAGCCCCCGTTCTGCCAAGCATGCGGGGATGGCGGTCCAGAGTGAGCTTCTCGAAGAGCCGGTTCGTGGTGAGCTTGTCGAACCATACTCTTGGCGCAGAAGCGAAGTCGCCGGTGTCCGCTTTCGCGAGGATGACGATTCTTTCGGCACCCACACCAATACGGCGCTTTCTTTTTACTTCTGCTTGCGCTGATTCTGTATGTTTATATCCACCCTGGATTCAGTGCTCCACCAAACGTGGGAGAGTTCTGGTGACAGACAAATAGCCAAATATCCACCACTGGCTTTCCATTCATCGCAGCCGTCACCCAAATGGTCGGACGCTTGACCATACTTGCTTATATAGTCTGCACGAATTTGCTTGGCCTCCGAAGAGGTCAAAGCGGGTCTGAACCGAAATGCAAGTTGACTAATCCTGTCGTTCTTAATGCCGGCCCATAATTTTCCGGGCTTATCGAAGAACCTATGCCCCTCTAGAACGCAGGAATTCTCACACTTCATGGCAGGGTACTTTTTAACCGCATCAACAATCGGCTGACCGATATATAGATCTAAAAGCTCGAACGACTCAGCTGGCTCTTTCGCTGCTGCCGACATAGACAAGCAAACAAGTACTGGCAGCAACACGATTCTTCTCATGACTAACCCCTTTGAAGCATGATGGACCGAAGGCATTGAAGGAGACGTTTCGAGCTTGTCACTTAAACGAGCTGTAAGCCGCCATTACAGTCGACACATCCATATTCCGGTGCATCTGTTGATAGTTCTGCAAATAGCCTAGCGCCCGCCTGTCTCCCCTTTCCATTGCTATAAACATTCCCGCAGCTGCTGACTCCGGTGAATAAGGATAGCTCAACGTCGAATACGCATAGCCTAGTTGATATCCAGCAAACGGCCCAGAGTAAGAAGACTGTATTTGCATGGCGCGCTCTGCAGCCTCCATAGCCAGCTTGTTCCCTTTGCCTTGGCTGAACTCTATGTCGTTAACTCCGCGAAGAGACAGGTATGGGGAAGCTTCTGACAATACTCTATCCAGGTAAAATGCCTTGGCCTTTATGTTACCGGCATCGGCCATACTCTTTAACTCCTGATCCGACATGGCTCGAGCTGCTAACCATTCGTCGGACAGGGGGAACCCGCTAGCCGCGCGCTCTTTCAATTCCATTTCGCTGCCATACTCGAACACGCCAAAATACTGCTCATTCTTTTCCTTCAAGAAAGCCCCGTCATCTGATGTAAGGCCCTTAAGAAGCTCATCCCAGTCTTTTGCTCGAATTGGATAGCTAGGCTGCTTAAAAACGAATTTGGAAGGAATACTTACAACCTTGTCGCTCGCACCAACGTGCCGCGAAGCCCCCCCCACCTCTTGAGTGGATAGTTGTGGTTGACGATTCTCGCTAGCCTTCTCTGTTTCTGAACTAACATTGTCGGCTTGGCATGATGTCGCCAATAATATTGTCGAGACGCAAAGTATTTTCTTCGAAGATTTCATCCGCAATCCCTCATTGACATCCATTTGCTCTCATATCCATAGCCCAAACAGCACACGTGCGATCGCCCGTTGAGCTGGCATAAGCACTGTAGCCAGGTCCGGTATTAGAGACTGCGTGGTGATAGAGGCCCGCAAATCCAAGGCAATTATTGTTCGCAGGCGAATCGCCGCCGCATGCAGCAATCATGTCCTGGCGAAAAGCATAGTCGCAGTTCCCTTTGGGGTTTGCCGATGCCCAGCAGGTATCGTGACCATTACATGCCGAGCGAAAGTTCGCCCCAGGAAAAGGGGACTGAAAATCACCCGAGTATGTTGGTCTAGAAGTTATCTCTAGAAAAACATCTGCAAACGCATTCACTAACCTTCCAGTCCCACAACCATTCGGTTGGTATGAAGCCTGGCCAGTTACTGGGATACCAGGTGATGGAGGAGGACTAGCAAGATTGCATCCTGCTGGCTTCAGTTGCTTCAAACCAGAGCAGAATTGAGGACCAGGCACAGGCGCTTCGTCCCCAAGCATGCCTTCACTGTCGAAGTTCTCCGGGTTGTATTGCGCTTTTAGACCATCGAGAAAAGCGGCGCATGCCGATCCTCTGCATATAATCGTTGGGCCACCTCCGATCCTTGGAGCGGTTGCGGTGACTGTGGGAAGTGTTGGCGGCGGCGGGGGTGCCGTAACAATTACTGGACCCAGTGTCTGTTGTGCGCTCGCGATAACCGCGAATAACAGAACGGATAGTGCGACGATCTTTTTCCAACTCCGTGCGTGCATGATTCAAACTCCATTTCGTCCGTTGTGCCGATCGACAAGTCTTGTGGACCGATTGTTTTGAAACTCAGTGACCAGATATGACGCTGCCACCGTGATTGTCAAGTCACAATTGAAGTAGGCAGCAACATTCCCCGCTGACGGTTGAGGAGTGTTCTACCACCGAACCGCGTAATTCCCGCTTATCCCCTGGGTTTCTCTGGTTCGTCAAATGCTGTTGGTTCGAGCGGATCGCTGTTCGAATGCTAGCGTTTCCGAGTTTGTTTGCTGCATTCACACATAATGTCCCACGGAGGTGCGCGCATGCACGGTAGCGGTCTGGAACTTGCCCTGGTTTTTCTGCTGGCCGCGGTGCTGGCGGTGCCCATCTTCAAGAAATTCGGGCTGGGCGCGGTGTTGGCCTATCTGGTGACCGGGGCGGTGCTGGGGCCGTACGGCCTGGGTCTGGTGCGCGATGCCGACCGCATCCTCAATGCCGCCGAGATCGGCGTGGTGATGATGCTGTTCGTGATCGGCCTGGAACTTTCGCCGCAGCGCTTGAAGGTGATGCGCAAGCCGGTGTTCGGCGCCGGTGGCCTGCAGGTGCTGTTGAGCGCGGCGGCGCTGGGCGGGCTGGCCCTGGCCATGGACATGCATTGGAAGACCGCACTGATAGTGGGACTGGGTTTGGCGCTGTCGTCCACGGCGGTGAGTCTGCAGCTGTTGTCCGAGCGCAAGGAGCTCACCACCGACTACGGACGCCTGGGTTTCGCGATCCTGTTGTTCCAGGATCTGGCGGCGATTCCTTTATTGGCCGCGATTCCATTGCTGGCCGGCGCCAAGAACGAAACCCTGAGCTGGACCATGGTGTTCCAGGCGGTGGGCGCGATCGCCGTTGTGGTCTTCGGCGGACGCCTGTTGCTGCGGCAGATATTCCGCGTGGTCGCACGCACGCGCATGCCCGAGGTGTTCACCGCCAGTGCGCTGCTGGTGGTGCTGGGCACTGCCTGGTTCATGCAATTGGCGGGATTGAGTGCGGGATTGGGTGCGTTCCTGGCCGGCGTGATCCTGTCGGATTCGGAATTCCGGCACGAACTGGAATCGCAGATCGAGCCGTTCAAAGGATTGCTGCTGGGCCTGTTCTTCATCGCCGTGGGCATGGACATCGACCTGGACCGCGTGGCGGCCGAGCCGCAGATCATTGCCGTGGGCGTGGCGATACTGCTGACGGTGAAGTTCTCCCTCCTCTACCTGCTCGGCCTGCGTCCCGGCAAGCTGGCGCCGCGCGCAGCGCTGATGTTGGCGGGTGTGTTGTGGCTGGGCGGCGAATTCGCTTTTGTGGTCTTCAGCGAAGCGGTGCGCGTGGGCTTGCTGGATGACCCCACCCGCGACCGTCTGGTGGCGGTGGTGGGCGTATCCATGGCGATGACGCCGCTGCTGCTGATCGCCATGTCGAAGATGCTGGCGCGGGTGAAGAAGCCGGTGGCCAAGCCCGAGTTCGACAAGATCGAGGAAATAGATTCGCAGCAGCCGCAGGTGCTGATCGCGGGCATGGGCCGTTTCGGCCAGATAGTGGCGCGCCTGCTGACGGCGCAACGCATTCCGTTCGTGGCGCTGGAACACAGCCCGGAACAGGTGGAGGACATGCGCCGCTTCGGCAACCGCATCTATTACGGCGATCCCACCCGCCCCGAATTGCTGCGCGCTGCCGGCGCGCAGCACGTGAAGGTATTCGTGATCGCCGTCGACGATACCGAAACCAACATCAAGGCCACGCGCCTGATCCGGCGCATGTATCCGAAGGCGCTGATCCTGGCGCGTGCGCGCAACCGCAGGCATGCATGGCGGCTGATGGACCTGGGAGCCGAAGCTTTCAGGGAGACCTTCGCCACCAGCCTTGAGATGGGAGAAAAAGTACTGGTTGCACTGGGACTGCCGGCCGAAACGGCAGCCGACCACACCAAGCGCTTCCGCACCCACGACGAGAAACTGCTGCGCGCGCAGCATCTGATCTACGACGACGATGTCGCCGTGGTGCAGACCGCGCGCGATGCGCGGGCGGATCTGGAGAGGCTGTTCGAAGCCGACGTCAGTGATAGCGATGAGATTACTGTCGAGGATCGCCAGAAACCAGAATGACCGTGTTTCCGCTGCTCGCGCAAATGTGACCCTGCCCGCCCTGGCTCTTGTAGAGCCGAGCTTGCTCGGCTGCCCTTCGCAGCGATTCAAAAGCAGCCGAGCAAGCTACAAATGCAACGGCAAAAGCAGCCGAGCAAGCTCGGCTCTACAGAGGCAGGGAGCCGACCAATGACGGAGTTCACTTACCGACAACGAGGAAAGCTCCGATTGTTCGATGGGAGCTTGGCGCAGATGCTGAAGTCATGGCCAGCCCTAAACTTTTACGTGGCCGCTCATCGTCATGTGGCGGCTACCACTCCATCACCACGGTCGTGTCTGGCAGGCGTCGCCTATTTTCGCGCGCGGGCTATGCCCAGGCCGTGCAGCACGAACTGCGGCAAGTCGAGCTCGAAGACCAAGTACGCAACTTTGCCTGGATGCTGATGCCGGACCATCTGCACTGGATGTTCCAGTTGCGGGCGGAATCACTGGGCAAGTGCATGCAACGTTTCAAATCGAACTCGGCTCGCGTGGTCAATCGACTCGCGAACAGTTCTGGTGCGCTTTGGCAAGCGGGCTATTACGATCACCAGATCCGAAGCGAGGACGAATTGATCGTGCAGGCTCGCTATGTGCTCGCAAACCCGCTTCGCAGTGGACTGGTTAGGCGAATAGAGGACTATCCCTGGTGGTGGTGTGCGTGCGAATCCAACCGCCAGGACTCGCCTTGGTGAGCAGCTGCGCTCTTGTAGAGCCGAGCTTGCTCGGCTGCTTTTGACTCAACGCAAAGAGCAGCCGAGCAAGCTCGGCTCTACAAGAGCGGGATCAAGGATGGTGATACCCGTCGGGATCACCGCGGTTCGCGCAGGAACCTTGCCATCGAGGCCCCCGACACCGCGGGCGAAAATTCGGCTGCCACATCGACGAAACCGCGCATCACCGCGATCTCGCGCGGCGTGCGGTTCAGCGCGTCGCGCAGGTCGGGATCGGCGCCGGTGCGCAGCAGCCGCTGGACCACGCGCAACAATCCATGCAGCGCCGCCAGGTGCAGCGGCCCGAAGCCACGTGGATCCTGCACGTCCAGCGAGACTTCTTCGTCCAGCAGGCGTTCCAATGCGGCCAGCACCACTTCCTCATCGCAGGCGGTGCCCGGTTCTGCGCGCGCGCCCAGCAACAGCAGCAGCGGCGTGACCGCACCGGCGGCGATCTGTTCGGGTTCGGCGCCGGCCAACAGCAAGGTGTCGAACAAGGCGACCAGACGCGGCTTGTCGCGCGCGATGAATCCGAACAAAGCGGCGCAATGCAGCGGCGTCAGCCCCTGCGCATCGCTGGCATGGACGTTGGCGCCGGCGGTGAGCAGGCGCGCGGCGATATCCGGCAGGCCCAGCGCCGAAGCCAGCATCAGCACGGTGACCCCGCCCGGCAGGCGGTGTTCTATCTGGGCGCCAGCGGCGAGCAGATCGTTGACGATATCGGCCTGACGCATGCTGACCGCAGCCGACAACGGCGTGGCGCCGGTGTTGGCCGCGTGCTGCGGATCGGCGCCATGACCGATCAGCAGATCGACCGTGACGCGGTGGCCGCCGCCGGCCGCGCGCAACAAGGCGGTGCAGCCCTGCGCGTCGGGCGAGTCGACCGCGAAACCCAGATCGAGCAGGCGGCGTACCGCATCGGCGTCGCCGGCCATTGCCGCGGCGGGCAGGTCGGCGGCGCGCAAGGCGCGCTTGGGCAGGGGCCAGCCGCGCCAATCCAGCCAATCGGCGAGGTCGCGGCGGCCGCTGGCCAGCGCTACTCCAAGAGGCGTCTGGCCATCAGCGGCGCGCGCCTCGGGCGAAGCGCCTTTGGCGATCAGCTGCTTCAGCACCGCTTCGCGGCCCAGCGCGGTGGCCAGGTGCAGGGCGGACATGCCATGGCCATCGCGCGCTTCGCGATTGAGACCCAGATCCAGCAGGCGATCAAGCAGGCGATTCCAACCCAGGCGGACCGCCAGCGAGAGCGGCGGATCGCCGTTGCGCGAAGGCGCGAAGGGATCGGCTCCGCGTTCCAGCAATTCCAGCGCGAATGCTTCGGCGCCGCGCATCGAAGGATTGCCCTGCAGACAGGCAGACAGGAAGCGGGACAAACCGCCTGCGCCGGCAGGCGACAGGCCACGCTGCAGCAATAACCGCAGCAGCGGCAACGCTTCGGGTCCGCGCGCCAGCAGCGCGAATACCGCTACATCGCCCTGGCTGTCGCGTGCTTCGCCATCGGCGCCCAGCCGCAGCAGCCACTCGACGCGCGCAGGCGAAGCGACGATGTCCGGATCGTGCAGCAGCGTGCCCAACTCCTGCGCTGAGCACAGCCTGGCCAAAGCTTCGAGCCCATCGCGCCGGTCGGCCTGCAGACCATCGCGGACCAGGCCTAGCGGCGCGCGGTCCGGCGGCACCTGGTCTTCCTCGCTCTCGGCCACGGCCGAGGGCAAGGCATAGGCGGGATCCAGCGCGGACACGATGGCCCAGCGCCCCGCCTCGGCGGCCAGGTCGACCGCACGCCTGTCATGGTGGTCGGCGTGGTCCGGGTCTACGCCCAGCTCCAGCAAACGGCGCACCAGCGTCGCGGGCACCGATTCGCCGGCGCAGGCCAGGATCAGAGCGTTGCGGCCTTCGCTGTCTTCATCGTTGGGAAGCGAACCCGCTTCGGCCAGCACATCCAATGCGGAGAGATGGCCGCCGCGCGCCGCCTCCAGCCAGGGCGTGCGGCCGGCCTGGTCGCGGCTCTGCACGTCGGCGCCGGCGTCGAGCAGCGCGGCGGTGATGTCGACATGGCCGGCGAAGGCGGCTTCATGCAGCGCGCTGCGACCACGGCTGTCGCGGGTGTCGATCTTGGCCTTGTGCTTGAGCAGCAGCGATACGCCGGCCGAATCGTCCTCCTCGGTGCCCGCGGCGGCCAACAGCACCGGCTGTCCGCCAGACGGTTCGGGTTTGGCGCCGCGCTCGAGCAGGAACTTGGCCAGGCGCCAGTTGCCGGCAACGCAGGCCACCGCCAGCGGAGTCATGCCTTCCGCGTTCAACGCATCGATTTCCGCTGCGGCATCGCGGAGCAAGGCGGCCACCCCGGGATCGGAGCTGCGCGCGGCGTGATGCAAGGGGGTGTTGCCTTCGCTGTCGGCAGCGCGCGGATCGGCGCCGTTGGCCAACAGAGTGGTCACCGCGTCGGGTCTTCCATGCCAGCTGTCGCGGGTGGCGGCCAGCAAAGGCGTCATGCCCGCCTGCGCCTGATTCAGGTCGATGCCGCGGCCGATCAGGGCGCGCAGCAGGCGCAGATCGGGCAACACCGCCGCCAGAGTGGCGAGGCTGCGCTGGTCGCGGGTATCGGAAGACACGCCACGCGGATTGGCGCCGGCCTCCAGCAGTTCCAGTGCGCGTTCCACCCTTCCCGCGCGCGCGGCGGTGAACAGCGCCGTATCCAGGTCCTCTTCGGCCGCAGGCGATACGGCGACAGGCGCGGAGCTTGCGCCGACCGCGGCTGGCGTCATCACCAGCACCGGCAGGGTCCGGGCCGCGGCGGCGCGCTGCAGGGCCCAGTGCAGTGCCGGCAACAACAACGTGTAGGCCAGCGCCAGAACCATGCGCAAATGCGCGGGCACCAATCCCGGCCAGGCCAGCACGCCGCCAAAACCGATGGCCACCGCCACCAGGGCCGCCACGCCCAGTCCATGCCAGGCATGGATATCGCGTTCGGACAGGCCGCGCCAATGTTCGGCAAGCGAGCCGCCTTCGCGTTCCAGCAAATGCCACATGGGCCAGGTCCGCCACAACCCGATCAGCAGCGCGCCCACCACCGCGCTCAGGCCCAGCGCTGCCGGCAGGCTGCCGCTCTGGCGCAAAGCGCTCAGTGGCCACGCCACCAGCAACGCAGACGCGAGGAAGCCCGCCGCCCACAACGACAACAACGCCAGCGCTTCGCCGCGCCAGACCGAACCGGAAGGGCGGGCGCGGGTTTGCCGCTGCCAGGACACCGCCAGCGCCAGCGCCGGTTGCGCCAGCAGCGCGCCCACGACGGCGAGCGCGCCGCTGAAGCCGGTAAGCGCGGCCAGCAGCATGCCGAGCGCCAAAGCGATCCACGGCGCGGAGCGGGACAGGGACGCTTTCCTAACCATCCGACTCAACCATCCAACCGGCCAGCGTTACCGCCCTGCAGATCGAATATCTGCGGCGGAAACTGCAGGTGGAAGCCATGCGTGGCCAGATTCTGGCGGACCGTTTCGGTGTTTTCCCGCGCCAGTTTGCGCTCCGGCGTCAGCGCCACTTCCAGCACGAACGCCAGCTCGCCCAACGGCGCACGCAGGGACTCGGGAATGCGTTCGAAATCGTCGCGTGCGGCAAGGTAGACAAAAGTGTCGGCCTTGCGCTGGCTCTTGTAGACGTAGGCTTGCATCCGCGCGTGACGCGTCCTGCGTTTGGGGGTGGGACGGATTGTGGAGGAAACGCGGGCATAGCGAAACCCGCGGCGGCGCGCGCAAGCGTGCGGGAGGGCTGGAAACTGCGGTATTTCCGCACGAAGGATGAACGCTCGTCGCGGTTTGTCTCACAAGGCTGAATCCCGAGCGCGGCGGCACGCGTCATTAAGCCGGCGCGAATTTCCCCGCTATCGCCACTGGCTATACTTCGGCCACGTTAGTTCACGGAATACCGCGTGCCGTCATCGCCGTTGTCACCCATGCCTGGCCTGGCGATCACCGCCTACACCGCCACCACCGCCCTGGGCCGCGGCCGCGACGCGCAGACCGAAGCCGTGCATGGCCGCCGCAGCGGACTACGCCGCAACGATTTCGGCGGCGAGGGACGCCTGGATTGCTGGATAGGCCGGGTGGACGGACTGGAACACTCGCCGCTGCCGCCCGCACTGTCGAACTGGGAATGCCGCAATAACCGGCTGGCATGGCTGTCGCTGCAACAGGACGGACTGCCCGAAGCGGTCGCCGAGGCCATCGCGCGCCATGGCGCCGACCGCGTGGCGGTGGTGGTGGGAACCTCCACTTCCAGCATCGGCGCCACTGAAGAGGCCTATACGCGGCTGTCGGGCGGCATGGACGAAAGCAGCCAGACCCGCCGTTTTCCACCGGACCTGGACCGGCCGATCGTGCACACGCCGCATTCGCTCGGCGATTTCGTGCGCCACGCCACCGGCTTGCGCGGTCCGTGCATCACCGTGGCGACCGCCTGTTCCTCAAGCGCCAAAGTGTTCGCCCAGGCCGCGCGTCTGATCCAGGCCGGTCTGGCCGACGCGGCCCTGATCGGCGGCGTGGACACTCTGTGCGGCAGCGTGCTGTTCGGCTTCAACGCCTTGCAACTGGTATCGCCGGAACCGTGCAGGCCCTTCGATGCGAACCGGACCGGCCTGTCGCTCGGCGAAGCCGGCGGTTTCGCGATGCTGGAGCGTCCCCAAGGCGAAAACGAAGGTCTATGGTTGCGCGGCTACGGCGAATCCAGCGACGCCCACCACATGTCCGCGCCGCACCCCGAAGGACTGGGCGCGCAACTGGCCATGCGCGATGCGCTGGCGCGCGCCGGCATCGGCGCCGGCGAGGTGGGTTACCTCAACCTGCACGGCACCGCGACGCCAGCGAACGACTCGATCGAAGCCCGCGCGGTCGCCAGCATGTTCCCGGACCACCTGCACGCCAGTTCCACCAAAGGCTGGACCGGACACACCCTGGGCGCGGCGGGCATCGTCGAATCGGTGATCACGCTGGCGGCGCTGGAAAACGGATTGCTGCCCGGCACGCTCAACAGCGCTATTCCCGACCCGGCCTGCGGTCCGCAGATCCGTTTCGACAACGCGCAGCGCGGCATCGACTACGCCATGAACAATTCGTTCGGCTTCGGCGGCAACAACGCGTCCCTGGTCTTCGGCCGCGCATGATCCAGTCGCACACGACCTCGCCCGTCCTTTCGGCCGGCATCGCCGGCATCGGTTTCTGGACCCGTGGCCTGCCCTCATGGGCGGCGGCGCGCGCCTATCTGGCCGATGGCCCAGCCTCCAATGGCATGCTGTCCGCCGATGCGCCGGCCAAGCCTTCACCCCGGTTGTTGGCGCCAAACGAACGCCGGCGCGCGCCGGAAACCGTCGCGGTCGCGCTGGAGGTGGCTTTGGCCGCCTGCACCGCTGCCGGCCGCGATCCGGCCACGCTGTCCTCGGTATTCGCTTCCACCCATGGCGACCTGGCCATCACCGACTACATGTGCGAAACCCTGGCCAGCGACCCGCATAGTCTCTCGCCCACCCGTTTCCACAACTCGGTGCACAACGCGGCGGCCGGTTACTGGACCATCGGCGCAGGCGCCATGGCCCCAGCCACGGCCGTCAGCGCTTACGACGCGAGTTTCGCGCAGGGCCTGCTGGAAGCGTTGGCGCAACTGGCCACCGGCACCGACGCGGTACTCCTGGTCGGCTACGACGGCGCCTCGGCGGGACCGCTGAGCGAGGTTTCCCGCAGTCAGGGGTTGTTGGGCGGCGCCCTGCTGCTGGTCGCCGAGCCGGGGCTGGGCATGCCACGCCTGCGCGCGAACATTCAGGAAGCGACCACCGTCAGCGTCGAAAATGACGGCGCGCTTTCGCGATTGGCCGCCGGCAATGCGATGCAGCCGATGCTGCCGCTGTTCGAAGCGCTGGCCTTGTCGCGCCCACACGCGGCGATAACGGCCGGATCAGGGAAGATTCTGGAGATGGAGATAGCTTATGACTGAGCCGAAACGGCTCGAACGCGACCAGGTCGCGGTGCTGATTCCGGCATTGAACGAATCGCTGCGCATCCGCGAAGTAGTGGAAGGTGCGTTGGCGCAGTGCCCCAACGTGATCGTGGTCGACGACGGCTCCACCGACGGCACCGGCGAACGCATCGCCGACCTGCCGGTGACCGTACTGCGGCATGAGCAACGCAAGGGCAAAGGACAGTCGCTGCGCGATGGCTTCGGCGAAGCGCGCAGACGCGGTTTCAAGGGTGTGTTGACCATGGATGGCGACGGCCAGCACTCGGCCAGCGACTTGCCGCGCTTGCTGGACGCGGCCAATCGTCATCCCGGCTGCATCGTGATCGGCGCGCGCCTGCGCAAGCGCGCCTCGCAGCCGACCTACCGCCGGCTGGCCAACGAATTCGGCGATTGGGGCCTGGCCTGGGGCACCGGCTACCAGATCGCCGACAGCCAGAGCGGCCAGCGCTTCTATCCGGCCGAAGTGCTGGCCCTGGACGATATCCCTGGCGAGAATTTCGTGTTCGAAGCCCAGATCGTGATTTCCGCCGCCCGCACCCTGGGCACGCGCTGCGTGTCGGTGCCGATCGAATCGCGCTACCGCTGCGCCGGCAGCGAGGAGCAGTTCCGGCCCAGCCATTTCCGGCCTCTCACCGATCTCTACCGCATCACCAGCCATATCGTGATGCAGGCCCTGCGCTACGGCGGCATTCCCGCGGTCTACCGCAGCATCCAGGCCAACCCGCCGATCATCGACGATCCTACTGGCGAATTCGGCACTGCCGCCGTCGTCGCCGACACCAGGAAGGCCGCATAAACCCAGCCGCCGCCGATGTCCTGATCCTTAGACATCGCAGAAAAAATAGGGTCGTCATCCCGGCGAACGCCGGGACCCAACTCCCAGACAAGGATGTCTATGAAACAATCCTGCGTTTACATGATGGCGAGCGGACGCAACGGTACGCTTTACGTCGGCGTCACTGCGAACCTTATCGCTCGTGTTTCGCAACATCGCGCCGAACAGATTGAAGGCTTCACCAAGAAGTACGGCGTCAACGTGCTGGTATGGTTCGAATTCCTTGAAACCATGGCCGAGGCGATTGCCCGCGAGAAGGCCGTCAAGAATTGGAAACGGGCATGGAAAGCAGATCTGATCCAGTCGAGTAATCCTTACTGGCTGGATCTTTATCCCGGGCTCGTTTAGTTGGGTCCCGGCATTCGCCGGGATGACGACCCTAGAGGGGGCATTTTCGCGATTGCATTAGCCCATTCCCCCGTTGATCCCGATCACCTGCCCGTTGATGTAACCCGCATCGGCGCTGCACAGAAATGCCACCAACGCCGCGACCTCCTCCGGCTTCCCAGCACGGCCCGCCGGCACTACCTGCTTGACCACATCGGGCGGAAAAGCATCGTCCGCCATGCTGCCTTCTATCACCCCGGGCGCCACCACATTGACGGTGATGCCGCGCGTAGCCATCTCGCGTGCCAGCGATTTGGATGCACCGTGCAATGCGGCCTTGGCGGCGGCGTAGTTGGTCTGGCCGCGGTTGCCCAACACCGCGGCAACCGAAGACACACTGACGATGCGCCCCCAGCGCGTGCGCGCCATCGGCAGCAGCAGCGGCTGGGTGACGTGGAAGAAACCGTGCAACGAGACGTCGATCACCCGCTTCCACTGCGCTTCGGACATGCCGGCCATCGGCGCGTCATCGTGGATGCCGGCGTTGTTGACGATGACCTGGATGGGACCGTCCGCGAGCAATGCCTCGATCGCCGCGCGCGTCGCCTCGCCGTCGGCGACGTCGAAAGCGACGGCGTCCGCGCTTCCGCCGGCCCCGCGGATCTCAGCGACCACCGCTTCGGCGCGCGCAAGATTGCCGTTGGCGTGGACGATGACATGCAGGCCGTCTGCGGCGAGCCGTTTGCCGATGGCGCTGCCAAGGTCGCCGCTTCCCCCGGTGACCAGTGCGCGTTTCATGGAGCCTTGCTGCATCGTCGTATCTCCCTCGTTCGTTGAACAATGCTCGTGCGATTTTTTGTAGGAGCTGCGTAAGCTGCGATCGTGGTCTTCCAGATCGCATGCGCGTGTGGTCCATTTTTTACGGTCGCAGCTTACGCAGCTCCTACGGCCTGAAGCATGACCGCGGCACGGCCCTCGGCGAGAAGATCGCCCGCATGGCGGATGCGGAACGCATACTGCTGGCTGCCCTCGCCTTCGGCCAGCACTTCGGCTTCGCATTCGAGCGCGCCAGGCAGATCGTCGAGATAGGACACGTGCAGGCGTACGCCACGCAGCGCGACCAGCAGGCCCGGGCCTGCCTCGCCGCCGCTCACATGCGCGCGCAGGCCGCCATGCACGGCCATGGCTTGCGCGCCGTACTCGCACAGGTGCACGGCGCGCAGCCTGTTCCGGGAACGCAGCGGATGCATGGCGTCGCGATGGTTGCCGGCGCGCAGGATTATCCGATACGCGTCCCACTCCGCCACTTCATCCCACAGGCACATGCTGCCCTTGTGCGGAACCACCGCTTCGATCTGCTCACGCGACAGCATCGGAGGTCTCCTGCACCGGCTGCCGCGACACCAGCAGCGCCAACACGAAATTGGCGAAGACCCCAATGGCGACCGTAGTGCCGATGGCGCGCAGCACGGGAATGGACGACAGCGCCAACAGACTGAACACCAGCAACGTCATCAGGCTGCACACGATCAACGCGTGCAGGGTGCGCAGCTGATCGGCGCGGTCGTCGCCGGCGTGATCGAAGAACAAGGCGTAATCCAGGCCCAACCCGGCAGCCAGGATCAAAGCGACCAGATGGAACAGATTCAGTTCGACTCCCAAACCACGCAGCACGGCCAGGATCAGCAGGGTCGTCAGTGCCATCGGCAACAGCACCCGCAGCACGCGCCGCGGCTGGCGCAATGCGATCCACACCGTGACCGTAAGCAACAACGCGGCGACGGCCAGCGCCGCCAGCACGCGGCTGCGGTAAGCGGCCACCAGCGATTCGGAGGCTTCCTTCAGATCCAGCAATTGCGCCCCATTGGCCGCGGCCACCTGCGCCACTGCGGCCGGATCCTGCAGGCCGTTCAACGAGACCAGCGCGGTGGCATGGTCGCTGCCGGGCAGCAGCAAACCGGCAACGCTCGCTGCCAGCGGCGTGCCCTGCAGATCGGTCCGGGAAAGTATGGGCGCACGCTTGGCGGCCTCGACGTCGGCGACAAAGGGATCGAACGCGTCCGCATTGAAGGGCGAATCCTGCAGCACCGTTCCCAGCATGGTCTGAAGGCGATCGCGCGCCGGCAACGCCTGCTGGCGCGCGCGCTGCACCTGCGCGCTGGGCAGGTAGCGCGAAGCCAGGTCGTAGCCTGCCAGCGCGCGCCTGGCCACCAGCTGGTCCAGCGCCGGACGCAAACGTTCCGAGGCCTGCAGCACCTGGTCTTCGGTCTTTCCCAGAAGCGTGAGCACATAGCGCACATCCGGCGCGCCCAGCTCATCGCGCAGCACCGCATCCTGTGCCAGCGCATCGGCAGGTACCGGCGTGAGTTTGGACAGATCGTTCTGCCAGAACGGGCCAGGCGCGAACGCGATGACGCCCAGCGCGACCAGGGCCAGCATCGCCAACGCCCCCTTCGGCCGCGGCAAACGCGCGATGCCGCGCCACATTCTCGCCAACATCCGCGAGTCGGCGAAATCGCGCGGCGCAGGATCTATCAATGCCGGTAGTAAGAAACGCGTGCTGATCGCCGCAGCGCCCAGGCCGGCGATGGTGAATACCGCCAGCTGCTTCAACCCGTCCACGCCTGAGAACAGAAAGGTGACGTAGGCGATGCAGGTGGAAGCCACGCCGGTCGCCAGCGTCGGCCACAACGAGCGCGCGTTGGTCCAGGGCGACATTCCCGGGCGCTGGTGACTGAAGAGATGGATCGGATAATCCTGCACCACGCCGATCAGAGTGAAACCGAAGGCGACGGTAATGCCGTGCACGCCCTCGAACATCAGCGCCACCGCGCCCAACCCCGCCAGTCCGGCAGTGGCCAGCGGCAACGCGCCCAGGATCGGCATCTTCCAGCTGCGGTAGGCGATTCCCAGCAGCAGGATCAGGCCCAGCGTATCGACCATGCCGATCCATTGCGCCTCGGCGGCAGTGCGTCCGCCGATCTCCACCGAGAACGCACCGGGACCGGTCAACACCAGTTCGCTGCGGGTGCCCGCAGCGATCTTGTCGAAGTCGGAATGGATGGCGTCGACCGCCGCTTGCTGGCCGGTGGGATCGAAACCCGCTGCCCGTGTCTGCGCCACCAGCAGGGCCTTGTCGCCAGCGCGATCGAACCAGACCTCGCGCAAGCGTTGCGGCACATTGGCCGGCTGCCAGCGTTCGGCCAGCTTCAGCGTTTCCAGTGTGGGGTCGGCAGGCAGTAGCGGTTCGATCAACGATGCGGCCGGCGAGCCCAGGTCCTGCACACGCGCGTCGAGTTCCTCGCGCAGCGTCGCTTCATCGAGCGGCCGCGCATCGAAAGTGTCGCTCAGCAGATAGCGGTACGGACGCAGCCGTTGCGGGATCGCCTCCAGGCTGGCGTCGCCGCCGTTGGCGACCAGCGCGAACTCCGGCCGCGCCGCCAGCGCGCTGCGCAACGCTTGCGATTGCGCGGCGAGAGTCGGCGCATCGGCGCCGGAAATCGACATCAGCAGCAGACGCGAACCCGGGCCTTCGCCCAGTTCGTCGATCAGCAGTTTCTGCGCCGGGGTTTCGGCGGCCGGCATGAACTTGCGCAGATCGCCGCTGAGTTGCAGTCGCTGGGTGATCGCCCATGCGGTGAGCGCCAGCACGGCAAGCCACAGCAAGGCCAGCGCGATGCGGCTGCGTGCCGACAGCATCAACGCGTAGCGCCCGCGTGGCATAGCGCGGCCAACGCATCGGCGGAGCTTGTGTTGCCAGAGCCGGCCTTGCCGGCCTCATTGGCCGCGCCTGCCAGCAGCGTGCGTTGCAGATCGCCTTTGAGCGGTCGGGTCTCGATGCAGCGCAGCTCTGCGCCGCGTCCGTAGAGAGTGATGTCGCGCACGCCGCTTTTCATTTGCGCATCGAGCGGAACGAGCACCAGCGTCCATTGCTGATGCGTGCCTTGCGGCGCTAGCCGGTAATGTTTTTCGAGCAAGGCGCGATCGCCCGAGAGCAACGCGCCGAAACTGGCCTGCAAACCCGCCAGTTCCGGTACCCGCGACAGCGCGAACTTGCGCGGCGTCCTGCCGGCGCGGGCGATGGTCGCCTCGCCGTTGCGCAGGGTGGTGGTTTCCACGTACGGCACGCGCACCGCACGCACCAGCGTATCTTTGTCGGGGCGCTGGTATTCGCCTTCTATGCGCAGCGGCGCCTTCAGCATCGCCGAGCCGCGCAACTCCACGAAGGCGGTGCGCACCGGCCCGGGCCGCGCCAGTTTCTGCAGGATCCAGCCCGCATCGACCGCTGCGGCCGTACCGGCTTCAGGGGCCGCGGCGCACGGCCACGCGGCGCTGCACAGCAGCATCAGCGTCGGCATGATCGATCGCCACGATGCGCGGCGCGTCGGCTGTGCAAGGCGTGCTGGCTTCATCTTCGTTGCCCCAGAAATCATAGAAATTGAACCAGTTGTAAGGTGCGGCACGGGCGTGATGCTCCAGCCTTGCGGCGTAACGCTGGATGAGCGAGAGCACCGCCTGGGCGCGGTGCTGGCGCGGCACGGCGACGCCGTCGCTGAAACTCTCGAAGGCCAGATGGTAGCGGTGGCCACCCAGATACAGGCCGAAAGCCAGCACCACCGGCACTTTGAGCGCCGCGGCGATCAGCCAGGGCGCGGTCGGGAAGGGCGCCTCGCGGCCCAGGAACGGCGCGTTCAATGCGGGCTCGCCGGCACGCGCGCGATCCACCAGCAGCGCGACCAGCGCGCCTTCGTCGGTGGCCTGCTTGATGGCCATGGCGATGGACGGCCCGTCCTGACCGGCATCGATCACACCGGCGGCGATCTCCGGATTCAACGCATCCAGCAACTGCGTCATCGCCGGGTTGTGCGCCTTGTCCAACACCACCCGGATCTTGTAGTCGGAGCGTTGCTGGGCCAGCACCCGCATTACTTCGAAGCTGCCCAGATGGGAGCCGAACAGCAGCACGCCCTGACGACGGTCCAACACTTCGTGCAGTTGCGGCAGGCCGGTGATGCGCACGTCGAAACCGCTGAAGCGTCCGCCCAGCAGGAAAACACGGTCCAGGATGGTCGCGGCGAAAGTATGGATATGCCGGGCCACCGCCGACAACCCTGCCTTGCGGCCCAATACGCGCGTCAGGTAGGTGCGCGAGGCGCGCCGTTCCGGGCCGCGCA
Source organism: uncultured Pseudoxanthomonas sp. (assembly GCA_965650035.1). Taxonomy (GTDB): domain Bacteria; phylum Pseudomonadota; class Gammaproteobacteria; order Xanthomonadales; family Xanthomonadaceae; genus Pseudoxanthomonas_A. Next base: position 527 of record CBFGMR010000050.1, on the reverse strand, counting down.
CCAGCAGGAAATAAAGCGTGATGGGATACAGGCAGGCACGGGCGACGCTGCGCCCACCGTAGCGCGCGATGCCGCGGATAAGCCAGATGGCGAAACGGCCACCGCCTTCCGGACGCTGTTTCCAGCCGGCGCTCATGCCGCAGCCTGCGCTTCGGCCACGATCTCGCCGCTGGCCAGCAAGTCATGATCGCGCAGCACACGGAAACGCCAGCGCGGCGCTTCGCCCAGCAACTCCACCGAAGCGGACTGGCCGGGAAGCAGCGGCTTCAGGAATTTGACTTGAGGCAAGCGCAACGGCGGCAGCGGCCCATGTCCGGCTTCAATGGCCTCGATCACCCGATCCAGCAGAACCACGCCCGGAACGATCGGCCGGCCCGGGAAATGTCCCGGCAAGCTCGGGTGGTCCGCTGGAATGATGAACTGCATACCGCATTTTCCTGGCTATCCCCTGCATGCAAGGATACCGGAGCGCTTTGCTGAACGCGGCAAGTATGGGCGGGTGCTCTGCTTTGGCTTTGGCTTTTGCT
>CBFGMR010000049.1:0-21080 GCA_965650035.1 uncultured Pseudoxanthomonas sp. | reverse complement strand
CAGGCCGACTACGTCACCGTCAACGACTACGAGTCCAACCTGCTGCAGGAACGCACCGGCTGGAGCGAGAACGAGATCATGCAGCGGGTGAAGGCCTACATCACCACCCGCGGCCCGCACGGCTCGCAGATCCACACCCCGGAAAAGACCTTCGAAATCCCGCCCGCGCACGAGCGCCGCGTCACCGATCCCACCGGCTGCGGCGACGCGTTCCGCGCCGGCCTGATCTTCGGCATCGAGAAGGGCTACGACTGGCTGACCATCGGCCGCATGGGCAACCTGATGGGCGCGCTGAAGGTGGAACACCCGGGCACCCAGAACCAGCGCTTCGACTACGCCGAATTCGCCGAGCAATTCAAACAGCAGTTCGGCTATTCGCTGTAAGGATTGCATAGGGTGGGCCCCGGCCCACCAGGCCCCGGCCCACCATTGCCATCCACCTGTCCGCGATAACCCGTGACGGAGTGATGGCCCAAGGCGCACCCTTCACGGCAGCCGATCAGCATCCAATCAGAGCGGCCTCGATCAGGGCAATCCCGATCAGAACCCCCGCGAGACGCCCAGGAACAGCTTGCCGACACCGTCGGCATCCTGCTTCACCAGCGGGCTGTCCTTTATCTCGTCGGGGAGCACTTGGTATTCAGCGCTGGCGATCAGCCGCCACCGCCGCGCGAACGGCTTGACCACCGCAATGCCCACGTGGGGAATCGTCGCGCTGCCTGGCCGGTACTGGACAACGCCGCGGGCGATTTCCTCGTCCAGGGTGCCGTAGTAGTAATTGGCCATGTCTTTGGACAGGACCGTCACGCCGACACTGGGCGTGACCATGGCGCCTGCGAACCGCAGCGGATAGCGGTAGCTGAAATCGGCCTCGTAGCCGCCGCTCGTGTCGGTGATATCGGCCTTGAACTCAAGCTCGACCTCGCCCGCAGAGCCTTTCCAGGTGGCGGAAAGCCCCGCATCGGCGCTGTCGTCCCGGTCTTCCAGGAGATCGCGGTCGATGCCCCGCAGGGCGAGCTCGTCAACACCGAAGTCGTCCGCATCGACGCCATCCAGGCGCCCGGCGATAAACCCGTCGAATACGAAACCCTCGCGCTTTATCAGATGGTAGCCGACGGTAGCGCCCCGCCAGTACAACCGCTCCCCTTCGTAAGTGACGAACGGGATGACGCGGGAATGGTTTCCTTCGCCCGCATATATTTCGCTTCGGATAGCGCCGGCCACGCCGATGCCCCAGTGGGACGACTGCTCTTCCGCGGGTTCTTCGCCAGTCTCCTGCGCCTGGGCGTACAGTGTGAAGGGAGCCAACGCGGCAAAACACAATGAAGCCTGGATGATTCGCATATCGGATGTTCTCGTGGGGGAGTTGTTCGCACGGCTTATGCTGCGACGATGGAACCGTAGCGAGCGGGTTTTAAAATCTCTTTAATGGCGCCGCTATAGCATTCATGCCGCACTTAACTTCAGGAAACGGTTTGGGCAGGATTCTTCTAGTCGAAGACGACCGCATGCTGGGCGATGCGCTGACCGCGGCTTTGAAACAGGATGCGTGGAAGGTCGACCGCGCCGAAGACGCCATCGCGGCGAAGTTGGCGTTGCTTGATGGCGTTTATGCGGCCGTGCTTCTCGATCTCGGCCTGCCGGATGGCTCGGGAATCGACGTGCTTCGCGCCTTGCGACTCCGGTACGACACCACTCCGGTGCTGATCGTCACCGCGCGCGACCAGTTGAGCGACCGTATCCGCGGCCTGGATGCGGGTGCCGACGATTACATCCTCAAACCGTTCCAGACCGATGAACTTTGCGCTAGGCTGCGGGCCGTCGTGCGGCGCAGCCAGGGCCGCGTGGCTCCCTCGCTCGCCTACCAGGACATTGTCCTGGATCCCGCTTCCCGCACGGTTTCGCGCGCGGGCGAGCCGGTGAAGCTCGGCGTGCACGAATACCGGACCTTGCTCGCGCTGATGGAACGCCAGGGCCGGGTGATCGCTCGCGACATGCTGGAATCCCTGGTCTATGGCGGCGATGGCACCATCGAGAGCAACACCATCGCGGTCTACGTCCATCTGTTGCGGCGGAAGCTGGGCGAAGACCTCATCACCACCGTGCACGGTTACGGCTACCGCATTGGAGAAGCCGAATGATGAAGTCGTTGCGCGGCCGGCTGTTGATAGCGCTGATGACAACCCTATTACTCGGCTGGATGTTCTGGCTGGGTTGTCAGTACCTGCAGATGTCGCGTCAACAGAGCGGGGACTGGGACCGTTCGTTGCGCGAGGTAGCCGCACAGATTCTGTTGTTCCTGCCCAGCAACATCGAGGCCATCAACGAGGGTCCGCACTTGCAGCTGCCCACCGATTTCCCGGCCATATCCGGCCACAGGGTGGACAGCAAGCTGGATAAAATGCGTTACCAGGCGTGGATGCTCGACCGACGCGAAAGCGTACTTGTTTCGGCAGGGGCGCCCAGCGTTCCGCTGCGCCCCGACTTCAAGGACGGTTATGCCCGCACCACGGTGGACGGCGAAACCTGGCGGGTGTACGCGCTCACCGATTCCAGAGGAAAGGTACAGATCCAGGTTGGCCGCACCGAGTCGCAGCTGCATGCCGTGAAGCTGCGTTTGTTCCGCGCCAGCCTGGGCACGGCCGGGCTGGTGCTTTTGGGCTTGGCGCTCTCGATATGGCTGGTGATCCGCTGGAGCCTGCGTCCGGTGGTTCGTCTGCAGGAATCCATCGCCGCGCGCGAAACCATGGATCTGACTCCGCTGTCCGATTCCGCTCTTCCGGAGGAAATCCGCCCGCTGGTGGGCTCGTTCAACGGCCTGCTCGGACGATTGGAGCAGGCGGTGCAAGGCGAGCGCCAGTTCCTGGCCGACGCGGCCCACGAACTGCGCACGCCGCTCGCCGCACTGCTGACCCAGGCCCATGTGGCCCAGCGCGCGGCTACCTTCGATGAGGCGCGCCCGGCCTTGGAGCAACTCGCGCGCGGCGTCGAGCGTACCTCGCGGCTCGCCCAGCAATTGCTCGATTCGGCGCGCGTCGATGTGCCGCGGCATCGGCAAGACCAAACCAGGGTGGAGCTGGCGGAGGTGATCACGATGGTGACGCGCGAGTTCGAGAGCATGGCCGCACGCAAACAGCAGACCATCGCCCTGCATACCGAAATGGCGGCAGTGAACGGCAACCTCGACGATCTTGGAATACTGGTGCGCAACCTGGTGGACAACGCCGTCCGCTATAGCGAGCGAGGCGGTCGCATCAAGGTGTCCTGCACGTCCACATCCGATACCGGGAACGTCACCCTGGTCGTCGCCGACGACGGCCCGGGCGTGCCGCCCGATGAGCGCGAACGCGTCTTCGAGCGCTTCTTCCGTGGCAGCAACGGCAACGGCGAGCGCGGCAGCGGCATCGGCTTGTCGCTGATCGCACGCATCGCGCGGGCCCACGGCGCGACGCTCACGGTCGGCACGGGAATCGACGGCCATGGCTTCGGTGTCACCGTCACCTTTGCCACCACCGATTGAAGCGGACCGCCCGCATCATTGGCGCCGGCAGCCTTGCCGCCCGCTCACTGAACCCCTTCGTCGCCCATCGGGAGCACGAACTGCGTCGTACCGAAGGCGGCGCAACGCGGGGGGAGCTCGTTGGACGAAACGAAGGTCTCGCTCGTCGATACCCGCCATTGCAGATTGCGGCAACCGAGCCGTTCCGCGGTGAGGGTCGCTTCCGCCAGCAGTCTCTGGACGAGATCCTTCCTGTGCCGGCCGTCGCGCACGTAGAGCGACTCCAGGTTCAGGTAATACGCGCGCTCCAGCAAGGAAACTCCTACGCTGGCGCCCGCGTAGCCTACGGGGATTCCATCCGCCTCGATGATCCAGGCCCATGCGCGCAGCGGCGGGTCGAACAGCGCTTCCATCAGCTCCAACGCGGCGTTACGGGCGCGGCCGTAAGCTTCTCTTTCCGGCGTCACCTGCGCCGCGTGCTCGGCGCATAGCGCCATCAACGTCGCGAGGCCAGTACTTTCCACACGCAGGACGCGAATGCGTTCCTCGTCCACGGCGGCGTCCGGCAACGGCGTCGATGGGACAGATTGCAACGACATGGCGGTTCTCGCTTGCTGACGGGTCGTCCTCGGATAACGCCAACGTTGCCGGAGCGACTTTAAAAACTGTTTAAGCGTTTAATCCCGCCCCCTCCTCCCTGCGCTCCTCACCGGCCCGCCGATACCGGAAACTGGGGTGTGCATATGTCGCCCCTTCGCGGGATCCGAGGATCGGTCCGCCTTCCAGATTCCGTGCGGCAGCGCCTCGCCGCGAGCTCCGATGCTTGAAAAGCTCGCGCCGAGACTGCGCTCCTGCCCGCCTCCGTTCACATCACATGCGTCAGCCATAGAATTTCCGGCTGCGCCAGCCGTTCGAACTCGGCATACGGCATACGCACCGCGTCGGTGTGGGAGCCGGCGTTGAAAGCTATATCGGCGTGTCCGGTCAGGCGGGAATCGACATAGACCGGCATGCCGTACAGATGGCCGAACGGCGGCATCGCACCGAGCTCGCAATCCGGAAAAGCGTCGCGGAATTCTTCTTCCTGCGCCAGTTCCACCAGGTTGCCGCCGAGCGCGCGCGACAGACGCATGAGATCGATCCGATAAGACGCAGGCATCACCATCATCGCCAGCTTGCCGTCGATCTTGAGCATCACGGTCTTGGCGAAATGCCGGCTGCCGATATGCGTGGCGGCCGCGGTTTGATCGGCGGTGATGGTGCGTTCGTGGGTGAGCGCGGTGTAGTGGCCGTGGCGCTCGTCGAGAAAGTGGTGCAGTCGTGGGGAGAGCATGGTCGCCTCCGCGTGGCGCACGCCTGCCGTCCGATGCGGCGATGCGTCGCTGGTGTGCCAGGCGCGCGCTTCCGGGCGTCGCGTCACCATGGCGACGCGCTCGATACGCGCGCGCTCGCCATGCGGCCGAGCATACTCCCGTCAGCCGAGGGGGGCGTGATGATTCTGTCCGCTACTGCAAGAAGCTTGATTGACAGGGAAAGGAGCGGAGCACGGAGCGCCCCCTTTGGAAAAGGGGGAGGTCGACGCGGCTACTTGCTACGAACAGGCGATCAATTCCAACCCGGCATCTGCGCGCCATCAAGGCCACCGGTTTCAAAAGTCGCCGTGCGCGTACCGCCGCCTTTGACCGGGAATTCGATCGAGATGACTTTCGTCTTGCGCGCCAGACGCCACAACGATTTGAAATCGGTGACGAACATGGCGATGGCTTCGTCGGTATCAGGGCGCCACGCGGCCATCGACTTCGCCGCCGCCCCATCGGCGACCACTTTGACGGTGCAGCCGCCGGCGCAGCGGAAATCGCTGGCCTGCAATACCAGATAGGCGCTGCGCTTCCACTTGGGATGATCGCGGAACACGAGCTGCACGGGCCTGGCGCCGCTGCCGTCCAGATCGACCGGATCCTTGCTGTAGATCATCGCCGACTTCTGGGTGCCACCGGGCGCGGCGACCTGTGCATAGTTCCAGAGTGCCGCGAGTCTGCGCTGTTCGCGCGCTGCCTCACCCTTGGCCTTCACGTCCTCGTAGCCGGCCTTCATCCTCGCAGCGGCCTGGCTGTCGGGATACTGCGACAGCAGCGCCGCGCCATGCACACGCGCCATGTCCCAGTTCTGGGCGGCGACCGCGTTGTCGTATTCGCGCGCCAGCGCGGTGGCCGCTTCTTCCTGCGCGGCGGCCTGCGCCTGGGCGGCAGCGCGCTGTTCGGCTTCGCGGTCGCCGCAGGCGGTCAGCGCAAGCGCGCAGAAAAGCAGGAGCATTGCGGTTTTCATCAGACTGATTTTCATTGAGCTGATTTTCATTCAGGTTTTCCCTTGTTGATCAGGTCGTCGACCGCAGCTGCCACCGCGCCGGGTTTTTCAACGATGGACATGTGCCCGCAATCCTCCAGCAACACCTCGCTGGCCTGCGGCATCTGCGCAGCGTAAAGATCCATGGCGCTGTAGTCGATCACCGCGTCCTGCCGGCACCACAGCAGCAATGCCGGCTGACGGATGCGCGCGGCCGCCTCGCCAGGCAGGAAGCGTTCGTCGCTGCGGCCTATCTTGTCCAGTACGCTCTGTTCGAACTTCGCTTGCTGCTTGCGCCAGTCGATCACCGCGCGCGAAGCCGGCCACGGAATAACCGGCCTGGCCGTTTCCCCGTAGAACACGGTGTCGAGGTAGCGCTTGAGCGAAGCGTCGTCTTCGACGCCGAACGGATTCTTGCCCGCCAGCACGTCGATGCCGAATTGGTTGTCCTTGAAGCGCACGCCGGCCGCATCGAACAAACCCACGCGCGCCACCAGGTCGGGATGCGCGGCGGCGGTCAGCGCGACGATGCCGCCGCCCATCGAGTGCCCCAGCAATACCACCCCACCTTTCTGCCCGGCGACTTCCTGCACGAATGCGGCGACACGTTCGCTCTGCGCAACGAAGCCGTAATCGGCGCCGTCTATGCGCTGGCTATCGCCCCAACCGGGCAGGTCGGGAATCACCAACCGATAACGCCCACGCAGCTTGGCGGCCAGCGGATACCAGTTTTCCTTGCTGCCGGTGAAGCCGTGGATCATCACTACGGTGGGCGCATCGGCCCGATCCGCTTCGCGCACCGCATAGACCCAGCGATGGCCCGCCACTTGCGTCTGGTCCAGCGACAGGCCCGCCGCCCAGCGTTGCCGCGCGAATTCCGCATGGATCAACGCCAGCGGATCGCGCCACAGCCACACCGCCATCGCGCAAACGAAAACGGCCGCCAGCAAGGCGACCGTTTTCAGGGTACGGCGACGCGAACGCATCGCCTACTTGCCGGCTTCCGTCTTGGCCAACAGCGCTTCGACCGAGGCGGTGGTGATCGGGTGATAACCCGGACGCGCCTTGGCGAAGACCTGCTTGGCGAAGGCCAGGCCTTCCGGCGTCTTAACCAGTTCCTCGTAGATCGGCATGATCAGCTTGCGGCGGCCCACGCGTTCCAGGAACGCGCCAATGGCCGGCTGCGCTTCGGCGTAGCCGCTGCGCACGGCCAGCGGATACCAGCGCATCGCGATCTCGCCGTTCTGGGTACCGGTGAATTTGTAGGCGTCGTCGAGCTGCTTCAGCTGCTCGGCGCCCAGCTTGTCGCCCAGACCGTCGATGAAATGCACCCACTGCTGCGTGCTCCATTCCGAAGTGATCTGCGCGTTGGGCAGGGTCTTGCTGCCCAGCCAGGCGATGCGTGCGGTGTCGACGATGGCGAAGCCGCGCGATTGCGCCTTGGGCGCGAAGTCGGGAATGCCCGGCTCGTTGAGCCAGGTGTTCAGCTCGGCATCGGTGACCGCGCTCGGATTCTTGGGCAGCAGGTTCTTGCGCAGGTAAGCGACGAACTGGTCGCTGTTGACGCTCTGGAACGCATGGTCGTCGAACCAGCCGCGCAGGAACGGATCGAACACTTCACGGCCGAAACGCTGCTCCAGGAACTGCAGGAACCACGCGCCCTTGTTGTACGGAACGCCGGACAAGGCTTCGTCCGGATCGCGACCGGTGAGCGGCGCCAGCACCAGCAGCTGGTCGCCGGGCGCGGCGCTCTTGATCTCCTGGGCCAGGTCGGCCTGGTCGATCTGGCGCTCCATCTCGGCCGCTTCCTGCCCGTACACCGCCTCGGTGATGCGCGACTGCACGTAGGTGGTGAAGCCTTCGTTCAACCACATGTCCTTGGAGCTGGCGTTGGTCACCAGGTTGCCGGACCAGCTGTGCGCCAGTTCGTGCGCGATCAGCGACACCAGCGACTTGTCGCCGACGATGACGGTAGGCGTGACGAAGGTCAGGCGCGGGTTCTCCATGCCGCCGAACGGGAACGACGGCGGCAGCACCAGCATGTCGTAGCGACCCCAACGGTACGGGCCGTACAACGCCTCGGTGGTGGCGATCATCTTCTCGGTGTCTTCGAATTCCTTGGCGGCTTTGTCGACCATGGTCGGTTCGGCCCATACACCGCTACGCGCGGAGATGGGCTTGAACACCAGATCGCCAGCAGCAATCGCCAGCAGATACGACGGGATGGGGTTGGGCATCTTGAAGCTGTAGTCGCCATCGCGCGGCGCAGCGGGGTCGTTGTCGGCGCTCATCAGCACCATCACGTCCGGGCGGCTGGTCACGTGCGCGCTGTAGGTGAAGCGCACGCTGGGAGTGTCCTGCAGCGGCACCCAGCTGCGCGCATGGATCGCCTGCGACTGGCTGAACATGAAGGGCAGCTTCTTGCCTTCGGTCATCGACGGCTCCAGCCACTGCAGGCCGGAGGCCTCCGGCGAGGTCTGGTAGGCGATGCGCACGCTGGGGTTGCGCGCCGGCGTTTCGATGGTCAGCTTGCTGCCGAAGATCTTGTCGTTGGCGGCCAGTTCGTATTTCAGCGGCGTCCAGTTGCCCTTGCCGTCGTCGCCTTCCACCTTGGACAGGGTCAGCGCGCGGGTGTCCAGCACCAGCTGGGTGGCGGATTTGTCTTTCCAATTCAGCTTGTAGGTGGCGGTGCCGCCGATGGTCTTCTTGTCGAAATCGACGGCCAGATCCAGCGCCAGATCGGTGATGACGACTTTGCCGGGTTCGGAATAGGAGCTTTCGTCCTGGCTGCGGTCCACTTTCACGACAGCGGGCTTGGGTTTGGCGGGAGCGGCTTCAGGGGTGGGGGTGGCTTCGCGGGAGCACCCGGCCGCAAGCACGGCGGCGCAGGACAGCAACAGGAAAGTGGAACGCATCAGGGGTATCCAGGAACGGGGGATACGCCAAGTTTACCGCTCTTTGCTCCCTTCTCCTCCGGGAGAAGGTGGCGCGAAGCGACGGATGAGGGAGGGAGAATTCGAGTCACGGGAACTGCATCACAAACCGATATCCCACTCCCTCATCCGCCCTCCGGGCGCCCCGTATCAAGTACGGGGCCGGCTCTTCTCCCGGAGGGAGAAGGAAAAGCAGGCGGTATGCACCGCCAGAATGCCGGCCAACGCCTAAAGCTCTCTCACCCAGATATTCCTGAAGCTGATGGGCTCACTCGGATCCCCATGATCCTGAAGCTTGATAGGCGCCGGACCATGCTTTTTGTAATGCGGTTTGCCGATATAAACGGTAATCCCTTGCAGCTCGACGTTGTTCTGCACCAGCACGCCGTTGAGGAAGGCCGTCACCCTTGCCGGACTCTTCAGCGACCCGTCGTCGTTGAATCGGGGCGCGGTCCAGACCACATCGTAGGCCTGCCATTCCCCAGGCTTTCTATTGGCATTGGCCAAGGGAATATGCTGCTTGTAGATCGCGCCCGCTTGGCCGTTCGAATACGTTCTGTTGTTATAGGAATCCAGGATCTGGATTTCATAGCCTTCGTCACCCGGGCCGGTAGAGGCCAGGAACAAACCACTATTCCCGCGCGCCTGCCCTTCGCCCGTGATGTTTTCGGGAATGCGCCATTCAAGGTGCAACTGATAATCGGTGAACGACCGTCTGGTCTGGATGTTTCCGGTGCCTTTCTTCACCGTGACCGCGCCGTCGGAAACCGTCCATTGCGCGGGAGCATTCGCGTTATCGGTCGATACCCATTCCTCCAGATCCGTTCCGTCGAACAGAACGATGGCATCGGCCGGCGGCGCCGCACGTCCTGCCGCGCCGGGGGTTACGACTTCGGGTTCGGGCTGCCAGACCTCGGTCGCTTTCGGGTCTGTTATTTCCTGAGCGGAAGCGGCATTCATATTCAAGAGGATGCAAGCGATTGTCAGAAATTTTCTCATGATCGCTTTATAACTGCTTCTCGAGTCGTCCGCATCAGACCTTGTAGCCGGTATGCACCGCTACGATACCGGCGGACAGGTTCTTGTAGCTGCAGCGCTCGAAACCGGCTTCCTGCATCATCGCCTTCAGCTCTTCCTGCGGCGGATGTTTGCGGATGCTTTCGGCCAGGTACTGGTAGCTGTCGGCGTCCTTGGCGAACAGCTGACCCAGCTTCGGCAGGATCTTGAACGAGTGGAAGTCGTAGACCGGCTTGAACCAGTCCACCGTCACTTCGGAGAATTCAAGCACCCTCGCCTGTCCGCCCACCTTCAATACGCGGAACATCTCGCGCAGGCCCGCATCCTTGTCGGTGACGTTGCGCAGGCCGAAAGCAATCGTGACCAGGTCGAAGCTGTTGTCGGGAAACGGCAGCGCCTCGGCATTGCACTGCACATAGTCCAGGCCACCGACCAGACCGCGATTGGTCATGCGGTCGCGGCCGACGGAGAGCATGCCGGCGTTGATGTCGCCCAGAACGATCTCGCCTTCCGGGCCTACACGGTCCTTCAGCAACGCCGCGATATCGCCGGTGCCGCCCGCCAGGTCCAGCACGCGGTCGCCGCGCTTGACCTGCGCGGTGCCGACGAAATAGCGCTTCCACACCCGGTGCACGCCCAGGCTCATCAGGTCGTTCATCAGATCGTAGTTGCCCGCGACCGAGGAGAACACTTCGCCGACCAGCTTCTGCTTGTCCTTGGCGGCGACGTCCTTGAAGCCGAAATGGGTGGTGCCGGATTTGTAGGGGGATTCGCTCATGCCGCCATTATCGCACTGCCGGCGCGCAGGTCGCCCACGAACCGTGCAGCCCGTGCCTGCGGCCGGCTATTTGAGGCGCTCGCCGCAACCCTTTTGCGTGGAGATGCCGCCGCCTCCTGTCGCGCACCCACTTGTCCGGCGGGGCTTGCGGCTCGCCGGGGTCGATAACAACACCGGTTGCGAGGCGCTGGCGGCGGCGCCGGTCGAGAGCCGCACCGGCGCGGGACCGCCCATGTAGCGCGGCTGCGGACCCAGCGACACCATGAAGCCCGTCGCGGTTTCCGACTCCACCGTGACCCAATAGGCGTTGTAGGGCGACACCCAGGTTTCTCCGACCTTGAACATCGATCCCTCGTTGTTCGAAACATTGGCCGGTGGCACGGCCGCATCGATGCTGTAAGCCATGCCGCCATTGACGACGCGATGGATGATGACTGCGTTTCCGGCCAGGTTGGCTTCATAGGCGCCGGTGCGCTTGCGTGCCTCCAGCGTATACAGGACCCCGGCTTCCTGCGGAATGGTGAACACCACCATCTGCTTGTTCAGCGAACCCGCCAGACTGGCCGCATCCAGGTTGACCGTCACCCGCGGTCCGCCGGCCGCCACTGTCAGCTTGCGCGCCGCATCCACCCATCCCAGACGATCGCGCTGGTAGATATTGATGTGCTTGGGCAGGCTGCCGTAGGTCGCATTGGCGACGGCGTTGTGCCATCCATCGCTCATCACGTCCCATGGATTGTCGTAGGGGTCGTCGTCGCCGTCGGAATTGTTGGAGTGCGGCAGGCCGTAGCCGTGACCCATTTCATGCGCCAGCGGCGCCAGATTGTTGAACGCCCACGGCGGATTCCAGGTGTTGCGGATGCAGCGGTTGGCGCCCTCCAGAGGACCGCAAGCGCTACCGCCCCACGCATAGCCGTCCAGGTCGCCGTTGAACATCATGTTGATGCCCTGCACGGCATTGAAATCCACCACCGGATCGGCCGCGGCCGCACAATCTTCGAATAGCTTGTCCAGATCGGCTTTTCCATCGCCTTCGCCCGTGACGTAGTACGAACGCGGCTGAGGCAGGACGAACCAGCCATAGGCATCGCTACCGGCGAGGCTTACTTTTCCGTAAGACACCTCTGGCCAGTAATGGCCCAGCTGGCCGGCCAAGGTGCCGTACTGACCACGGAAAAAGTCCACCGTCTTCTGCTCGGTAGCGATGTCGGAAAATTTACAGGCCACCGTCACCCAGCGCGTGGTCCCTGCGACCGCCTTGGCCACCGGCCCGGTCTTCAGCGGAACCGCCGGGTCGTAACTTTGGCGGAGATTATCGGCGGGAACGATCGCTTCCACTTTCCCACGCGCTGCGCCGCGGGAGTCAGTGGCGAACTCGACCGCTACCCGGCGGTTGGCCAGCGCGTACAGATCGCCAGCGGCAATGCGTGCCTGCACCGGATCCAGCGCATGACGCTTGCCTTCATCGGTCACCACGGCGACCAGGAGTTTGCCGGGCCGCTTCGCCTGACCGGTATCCCCGCGCGGGTCGCCCCACTGCAATTGCAGCTGTCCTTGAACGATCTGCGCCTGCGCCTGCAAAGCGCCCGCCATCAGCACCGCTCCCAGCATGACCCGCATGCCGGCCACGAGCGATACGCTTTTCGCTATTGCCACTTCAGCCCCCTGATCTTTGCGGAAGCAACTGCACGCTTCCGCTTCCTGCCATGACTAGATAGACGACAACCGCCGCTGCCGGAGTGACCCAGGCCGCATTTCCTGAATCGCCTCCACGCATGGCAACATCCTACCGCGCCTATCCTTCGGGCCCGCCTCTTTTCCGGGTTTTCATGAACACCATCGACTACCGCTCCCTGCTGGAAACCGCCGTTGCCGAAGCCCGCCGGGGTCTGGCCGAGGGCGGCATCCCCATCGGCGCGGCGCTTTTCCACAACAACGGCGACCTGCTGGGATGCGGCCACAATCGCCGCATTCAGGAAAACGACCCGTCGGTCCACGGCGAAACAGACGCCTTCCGCAAAGCCGGCCGCCAGCGCCGTTACCGCGACACCATCATGGTCACCACCCTGGCGCCCTGCTGGTACTGCAGCGGCCTGGTGCGGCAATTCAACATCGGCACGGTGGTGGTAGGAGAATCGGTCAACTTCAGCGGCGGCATCGACTGGCTGCGGGAAAACGGCGTCAAGGTCATCGACCTGCAAGATTCGGAGTGCATCGCGATGCTGGGCGACTACATCGCCGCGAATCCGGAAGTGTGGAACGAGGATATCGGCGAGGGGTGAGCGGGGCTGCAAGCTGGGAGATTGGTGGCTGGGCCCGCAACTTTCAACATGCGACTGACCCTGATCCCGCTTTCGGTTGTCGCGGACAATCGATAGGTACCTGCGCCCAGGAACAGAACCGGCGTTTCGGCAGCATCGAATACGGCGATCCTGTCAGCCGGGACGGCGCTGTCGGGCTCGCTGACGTAGTGCGCGGATATTAAGCAAGGCAACCGATTGCGGCACTCTTTAAGGTCGATTGTCACTGGATGACGCCGGCCGCTCAAGGTAAGCCAACTAGAGGCGGAGGTTCTGCTGCTCTCCGGTTTCTGATAGACCGTGACATCCACGCGATCGGGATTGCCAGCCAGCATTCTCCCATCGCTGTTCACGACTACCGTTGCACCGGTCGTGGCTCGGCCCGGTGGTCCGCCGTCTTCGGTGTCGGGACAACTGCCTCCTAATCCGGCCACCTGATCGACTGAAAGGACACGGGCCGCAGTTCCAGCCCGCAAATATTCGGCCATCCAGCCTTCCGTTTTCCAGATATGGGAGTAGCCGGCGAGCACCACAATTTTCTGTCCGGGGTTACGCTTCGCAAGCGCTACAAGCACATTAGCCTGCCCTTGTTCTCGTTGCTGTTTGGAATCGGCGTCGCTCGGTTCATAGGCTACGAACTCAAATCCCAGCCGATGCGCTTCCCGAATGATTTCGCCATACACCGGTTCTCGCAAATAGATGCCGAACCTGCCCTCATCCAATGGAAATCCGCGCTTCCCCAGCTGTCCATCGACGGGTCGAATGCCATAGTAGCTCTGTTCGTAGTCGTTTCCTTCACCGAAAAGCGCCTCGAGAGCGAGAAACCGATAACCTGAGGCTCTTAGTTGCGGCAGCAACTGGAACAAGAACGCGCGAGTCGCGATTTTCGAATGCGATTCGTTGATCAGGAAGATATCTACTTTCTCAGCCAATTCATCTAACGCAGTCGCGGCGACTCTACTTTCGTATGCGCCTGCCGGGCAGCTTTCACGAATCCCATCTGGAAACGCTTCCGCATAATGAGATTCAGCATCAGAGTACCTACCGTACAACGTATCGGCCATGGAAAGAATCTGCGCTGCTTGCCTCTGCTCCGCTCCTGCCAGTTGCCCATAGATCTTCCGCAGCTCGGCATAGTCCGCCAACTGGTTTCCCTCTCCTTCCAGCACGCGAGCCCAGACAGGCAGGAATTTACCATTGAGCATGCTTGTTGTCGGTTTCTCACCGCGATCTTCACCTCTGCCAGGGGCAGCCAGCGAGATTGGCGCAACAGCAAGAACGGCCAGCATACATACGCAGGTGATGACCCCGGCACCATTACTTCTGCTCATCGCGGCGTACCTCTACTTTCCCATTTCTAGAGAAGAAGAACCGATAGTCACGGGAGAAAGGCAAAGGTTCAGTGCTCGAAATAACCCTGACCTTCGGCGCACCGAATACGGTTCCGTCAGGAACCACGTTTTCCCGATGTGCAAGCAACGGCGAGAACGCCCATTTCATGCATGCAGCAACCACGCTAGCTACAAATGGATCAGCTTCCCCGCGCTTGTCGCCGTTCAAATCCCTGACATCGTAGACTTGCCCTCTCGTATCGACCAATAGCTTTACAGTGACTACTGTATCGCTTGCTATCGTTGAATCGATACGCGGGTATGAAGGATTGAGGTTTCCATCCGATTCTTTGGGGAGGGTATAGAACACACCATCCTCCCGCGTGTAGACATTGCTATCCCGCGGCAAAATTATCTCGCGGGACACTGACGTTTGCGGCTGACGATGAGCATGCTGCTCGTCACCGACCTGCAAAGGTGAGGTTTTACAGCCTGTAAGGAGCGTCGCGCTGACTAGATAAATACCGGATAGCACCTTTGGCTTCATAATTGCGGCCACAGCTTCGGAAATACTTTCCTTGTTAAGCACGAAGTCCCAATCCATCGGTCTTGCATACGCTACCGCCAGAACTCATACGCCTTAGAAAGGCATTCGCAAATGAACGTGCTATGGCGCCTTCAACAATATCGTCCAACCATCCCCATGCGCCGTCCTGATTGCACTCCAGAAACCAGAATTTTCCAGTCCGATCAACGATTAAATCTAAGCTGCCGAACGTCAATCCCATCGTCTCCATGAATCGAGCGATCTTGTGTGACATATCGTCATTCATATCGAAACGAGTGAACTGCACCGCGTCCATGGCCTTCCGCCAATCCACCTCAGTTGCTCGGTAACCCTGAGATTCAATTTTGAAGGACCAAATTTCCCCATCTATATAAACCACGCGAAGCTCGTAGTCTTTAACTATTTCCTTTTGGAAGAAGTGTGGGCAGTATCCAACTTCGTGATCATCTGCGTTTAGAAGATCGGATGGGTCCACCCTCATTGTCATGATATTAAAAGGAATGTACTCACCTTCCGAAGCGGTCTGCACTTTTGCCCCAGAGACCGACTTGAGAATTAGCGATCCTTGCGAGGCTTGGAATGCCAGGGAGTCCGCCTTGTCATTGGTAACCAACGTGGGAGGAGTAAGCATCCCAACTTGCGACGCTATCGATTGCTGGAAAGGCTTTATGAGGCAAGCTCTCGATGCTAATGAGTTGAAAGCATTGCCCGCTGCAAAACCACAAACAAGAGTGTAGAAGGATCGCCATTCTTGCGCGGCGTACCCACTATGTTCTTCATCGCCTCTGATGTAGAAGTCTGTGCCCGGAATCAGCTTTCTTCTGTCCCACACGATGTAGTTTGATAAAACAACATCATTTACGCGAAATGTTCGACCCCCTTTAGCATCGATCTGCATTGAGAATTTCGTACCATTATTGTAGTCAAGAACGACAACTTCTGCGCCTTCTATCGTCGACAAGTAAGCCGCAACACGTTCAACATGCGGATCATCGTTCGTACCAAGAATCACCAAGGAATACATCTTAGAACCTCCTTATTCAAATGAAGGGGAGGCGTTGCCGCCCCCCCCCTCGTACAATTAACCTTCGTCCGCTCCGTCGTCTTTGGATCCGCGCGGCGTAACCGTCGTTGTGCTGAGTTTCGTGGTCGGAACGTAATCCGAGTTTTCAGCTCCACCGGCAATATGTTTCAGCTCAGAGTCGCGCAACTCTCGAATAGAGGCGCGATCTTTGTCATGTTGTTTCAGTACGAATGGCTTCATAACTATTTCCTTATGTGAGATGACATCTGTTCACTGGCTTCCATTAGCCAGCAATCTGATTGTTACGTCACCAAAAAAAAGGCGTCAATATCATTAGATTGCAATCAGCATTATTTTCCAAGCTGGATGATTTGTTACTTTACTAACTGTTAGACGATGCACAGATTCAGCACTAATCCGTGTATGGAATGTCACGTTTATTCGCATTCAATAACCCACTCACCAGAAACAGTGGCCTGCTTTTGTGTGCCTTCTCATAGCGGTTATGCAGCAGTTCAATGTTCCGCACTGTGGTAATGCGGTGAATCTGTCATCTTTGGCGGCAGCGCCATCTGGGAGGCTCCATCGCCGCCAACCCGGAAGTGTGGAACGAGGATATCGGCGAGGGGTGAACGGCGTCAGGCCGGCTTCATCACCATCAGCCAGAAGATGGCGATCACACTGATAAAAGCCGGCCAGCCCAGCCAGAACCACCAGCGCATGGTGGTGTAGTAAGCAGTCGGCAATGGTTCGTCGCGTGCGCACGCCTGCATGGCCAGGTTACGCGCACGGATCTGCAACCACAGCACCGGCAGCCAGCAACAGCCGACCAGCACGAACAGGATCAGCGCGATCTTGACTCAATAGTGGGTCAGCGGTATTCCCATGATGCGGGTCAGCCAGAGGCCGGTCAGCAATTGCACTATCACCGCCGGTGCGGTGAAGCAGGCATCGGCAATCACCACCGTGCGCGCAGTCGCCGCAATCACTTTCGCATCGCCGCGCAAGTGCGCCACCCACATGAAGAAGGCGATTCCCAGTCCCGTGCCCATCAACAGTGTCGACGACAGGATGTGGATCCATTTCACCCAAAGATAGAGCACGCTCACCTCCTCTCCGAAAGCACCCATAACACGGCAAGCGCCGGCAGAATGACCAGGTTTTTCGCCAACCCGCCCAATGGGTCCAGCCACAGCGCCGGCAATGCAATACCGAACACCAAGGTATAAACCAGCACAAGCGCCATCGTCGATGCGATCGCTGAGCGCAACCTAAAACCAAGCAGCAACCACAATCCGAGAATAAGGTCCAGGGTAGCCGCAGAACGTGCGATGGCCACTGGCTCCATCGCGCTAAGCATCGAACCGGAGGTCAATTTCTCGATCTCGGCCGCGGGAGTTGTCCAACCGACCCATGCCGAAATCAGGCAGAGCAAGGCGACGCTCAGGCGCAGCGCGGGCGCGAGGAAGTAAAGCTGGGCCTGCCATCGATCCTGGACCTGGCTGGGCGCCGAGGCCAGCACTTCCTGCAAGGATCGCGGAGCGATTCCAAAGTCCTGACGCAGACGCGCGGTTGCGTCACTGGCGGTGATGTTCCCGCGCCTGAGCATGCGCCACATGGTTTCGCCTACCGGTCCGCTGCCGATGGTTTCCCAGAAACGCACCAGCAGCGACACGCAACCGACAGGAGTGAAGAAGGCACGATTGCCGGGGATGCGCAGCCATTCGCGCCAGGCGCGCTGGTATTCGCGCAGGGTCATGCGCTCGGGGCCACCGACCTCGTAGATGCCCGAAGCCTCCGACTCCAACGCACGCGCGGCGAGATCGGCCAAGTCTTGAACCGCGACAGGCTGGATCAACCAGCGACCGTCGCCCGGCAACAACAACGCGCCGGGAAACGCCGCGAGGGCACGCAACAATGAGGTTCCACCATACGAACCCGAAATGGCGTACACGACCGAAGGTCTCAGTATCACGCTGCGTAGCGGAAACTCCAGCAAAGCCTTGTCGAAACGATGCTTCGAAGCGACAAATTCGCCATCCTCCTGCAATCCCAATGCAGATATCTGCACGAAGCACTGCACGCCCTTGGCGACGCATGCGCTTGCCAGTGCGAGCGGCGCGACATAGTGAACGTCTTCGTAGCGCTGGCCACGCTCCTCGCGCAGGATGCCGGCGACATTGACCACGGCATCGACGCCTTCCAGCAAGGGCAACCAGCTTTCCGTCGAACGCAATTCCTGAAGATCGCATTCGCGTTCGTCAGCCATAAGCACGCGCCCTTTTGCGCGCACGCCGCGCAACACCCGCCACCCGTGTTCGCGCAAAGCCGGAACAATGTATCCGCCCAGGAATCCTGCTGCGCCGACTACCAGTACGGTTCTGCTCCCTGGCTCTTTGCTGTTCCTCTCGATGGCCGGTCTCCCCTGTCCTCCTACAAGGCTAGCAGACACCCCCGTCGGTGGCATTGGTATATCGTTGGCCCTCTCTCCCGCCCAGTCTACGAGCCGTGCCATGTCCGAGCATAAAACCAACATTCAGTGGAATCGCGATGGCAAGCCCTTCACGCCCGAAGGCTACAGCCGCGATCACGAATGGAATTTCGAGCGCGGTCAGCGCTTGACCGGTTCCGCTGCGCCGGCTTACCTGGGCAGCGCGCAAGGCGTGGACCCGGAGGAAGCGCTGGTGGTGGCGTTGTCGTCGTGCCACATGCTGACCTTGCTGGCCATCGCCGCAAAGAAAGGCTGGGTGATCGACAGTTACGCCGATGAGGCCGTGGGCACGCTGGGGAAGAACGAGGCCGGCAGGATCGCCCTGACCCAGGTCGCCCTGCGACCGAAGATCGTGTTCGCGGAAGGCAGCGCGCCGGATGCCGAGGGACTGCAACGCCTGCACCATTCGGCGCATGAGCATTGCTTCATCGCCAATTCGGTGAAGACCGAGGTCACCATAGAACCGCAATGACCGAACGTAGGAGCGCCCCATGGGCGCGAGCTCTTCATCTTCATGCCGGGCACCAAAAGCTCGCGCCCATGGGGCGCTCCTACGGGAATGATTACAGGATATAGCGGCTCAGGTCCGGATCCTGCACCAGTTCGCCCAGGTGCGTGTCGACATAAGCCTTGTCGATACTGACCTTCTGCCCATCACGGTCGGGAGCCTCGTAGCTCAGGGTATCGAGCAGCCGTTCCAGCACCGTGTGCAGACGACGAGCGCCGATGTTTTCCTGGCGCTCGTTGACTTGCGCTGCGATCTCCGCAAGGCGGTCGACGGCATCGACGGTGAATTCCACCGTCACGCCCTCGGTCTTCA
Organism: uncultured Pseudoxanthomonas sp.; assembly: GCA_965650035.1. GTDB lineage: Bacteria > Pseudomonadota > Gammaproteobacteria > Xanthomonadales > Xanthomonadaceae > Pseudoxanthomonas_A. The sequence continues at coordinate 1,976 of CBFGMR010000049.1, read as the reverse complement.
AAAGCGCCTCGTACTGGCGGGTCAGCGCGGCCTTGGGCTCGGTGAGGATGCGTACGAAATCGTCCTTGGACAACGCCGAAAGCTCCACGCGGATGGGGAAACGGCCCTGCAGTTCCGGGATCAGATCGCTGGGCTTGGCCAGATGGAACGCGCCCGAGGCGATGAACAGGATGTGGTCGGTCTTCACCGTGCCGTACTTGGTGCTGACGTTGGAGCCTTCCACCAGCGGCAACAGGTCGCGCTGCACGCCTTCGCGGCTGACGTCGCCGCCGCTCATGTTGCCGCCGCGCTTGGCGACTTTATCGATCTCGTCGATGAACACGATGCCGTTCTGTTCGCAGGCTTCGATGGCGGCGGCGCGGATGTCGTCTTCGTTGACCAGCTTGGCCGCTTCTTCTTCCACCAGCTGCGGGCGCGCGGCCTTGATGGTCAGCGTGCGCGTGTGCGATTTGGAAGGCCCCATGCTGGAGAACATCTGCCGCAGCTGCTGGCCCATTTCCTCCATGCCCGGCGGGGTCATGATGTCCATGCTGACGTTGGCGGAGAGTTCGAGTTCTATCTCGCGATCGTCCAGCTCGCCGGCGCGCAGCATCTTGCGGAACTTGGTGCGGGTATCGCCGTCGTGCGCCGAGGGCTCGTTGCGGGCGGCTTCGGCATCGAAACCGATGCCGGCACTGCGCCGCGGCAACAGCGCGTCCAGGATACGGTCTTCGGCACGTTCTTCGGCCTGTATGCGCACGCGCACCTTGGCCTGTTCGCGGTACATCTTGACCGCGGTATCGGCCAGATCGCGCACGATCTGTTCCACGTCCTTGCCTACGTAGCCGACCTCGGTGAAACGCGTGGCTTCCACCTTCACGAACGGCGCATTGGCCAGCGTGGCCAGGCGGCGCGCTATCTCGGTCTTGCCTACGCCGGTGGGGCCGATCATCAGGATGTTTTTCGGCATCACTTCGTCGCGCAGATCAGGCTGCAGCTGCATGCGCCGCCAGCGGTTGCGCAAGGCGATGGCCACGGCGCGTTTGGCACCGTGCTGGCCGACGATGTGGCGGTCGAGTTCCTGCACGATTTCACGCGGGGTCATGGTGGAATTGTTGTCGGCTTTCATCGATTGCGTACCAGAAGGTTGTGCTTGGTAGGAGCGTCCCATGGGCGCGAGCTCTTGCGCGGAATCGGCGATAGAAGCTCGCGCCCATGGGGCGCTCCTACGGGAAGGTCAGAGTTCTTCTACAACCACGTTGCGGTTGGTGTAGATACAGATGTCGCCGGCGATGTTCAGCGACTCCACCGCTATGGATTTGGCGTCCATTTCGGTATGCGCCATCAAGGCGCGCGCAGCCGACAGGGCGTAGGAGCCGCCGGAACCGATGGCGATGATGCCGTCTTCCGGCTCGATCACATCGCCGGTGCCGCTGATGATCAGCGAAGTGTCCTTGTCGGCCACCGCCAGCAGCGCCTCAAGCTTGCCCAGGCGGCGTTCGGTGCGCCAGTCCTTGGCCAGTTCGACCGCGGCGCGCTGCAGCTGGCCGTGTTTTTCCAACTTGGCTTCGAATAGTTCGAACAGGGTGAAGGCATCGGCCGCCGCGCCGGCGAAGCCTGCCAGTACCTGACCGTCGCGGCCCAGCCTGCGCACCTTGCGGGCGTTGCCTTTCATCACGGTGTTGCCCAGCGTGACCTGGCCGTCGCCCGCCACGGCAACGTGGCCATTGCGCCGCACCGACAGGATGGTGGTGGCGTGGAAAACATTGGGATTCTGACTGGGGTCCATGCGGCCTCCGTGGTGGTAACTAGGAGGTGGGGACGGCCGGGGCGGGTTCAAGCGTGACTAATGGCAGAGAGTCGCCCTGTAGGAGCGGGCCCTGCCCGCGACGCTCTTCTCGGTGTCGTGGGTAAAAAAAGCGTCGCGGGCAGGGCCCGCTCCTACAGGCATCAGGTTTTGCGCTTGGCGCGCGGATGCGCGGCATCGTAGACCTTGG
>CBFGMR010000048.1:0-21463 GCA_965650035.1 uncultured Pseudoxanthomonas sp. | reverse complement strand
TGCGGCGCGTTCGTCACTACCAATACATCAATATTTCGTGGGCGCGGTTCGATGTGCGCATCGATCCGCTGTTGGTGTTGGAGCGAAAATAACGCACCAATTTTCTGTAGAGCCGAGCAAGCCTGGCTCTACGAGATGACCAAATAAAACAGTAGGTCGGGCCTACGCGCCCGACTCCCGGCCGTGCCGCGCCATGAAGCCGTCGGGGGTGTAACCCCGACCTACAAATCAGGGATTGGTGCCGCTGACTCGTGCGACCGCATCGTGCGGGTGCAGGCTTTCGAAATGCGACACGGTCGCCTGGTAACGTTCGATGCGGGGGTCTTTCGACAACACGGACGCCACCCGGCGCGCGGCGTCTTCGCAGAACATCAGGTTCTCGGCATTCAGGCGCGCGAAGGCCTGCTCGTCGACACGCTTGACCGCCGTCTGCACCGGCGTGGCTAAAGCCGCTTCCAATGCATCGATCAATGGCACCAACGGCAATTCGTCGAACTGCGCGCGCAATTCCACACGTATCTGCGCACGACTGCGCTGCGCATGCGGTGTGGCGGCCAGGCCGCGCTCGGATTCCAGCCAGTCGTGCACCACGTCCACCGATAGCGGACGCGCGGCGGCGAAATCCTCGGAGAAACGCTCTGCGTTGGCCTGGCGCGACAGCGCGGCCGAGGCCGGGCAGGTGCTGGAATATTCCAGCGAGAAACCCAGCGCCAGATGCAGATGGCCCTCGCTCAAGGTGGCTTCTATCTCCACCGGGTAGCGCTTCCAACCCGTGAACTCGCTCTCGAGCGCGCGCCTTTGCAGCAAAGCTTCGTAACGGATCTTCAGCCGCGCCTGCGAAGCCAGGCCCGATTGCGAAGCGATGCTTTCCTGCAGAAGATGACGCAGGCCGGCCGGAGTGATGGCTTCGCGCGCCAGGCCTTCCTGCAATTGCAGGTAGAGGCGCGACATGTGGATGCCGCGCGCCTCGGGATTGGCCAGATTCACCGACAGGTCGATACTGGCAGCGACCTGCAGCTGCCCGCCGGCGCCATCGGACACGCGCACCGGCAAAGCGATGCCTTCCATGCCTACCCAATCCAGCGCGCGCGCCAGCGGCACGGCATGGCCGGCGACATCAGGAAGATCGGTGCGTGGAGCAGCAGGACGTGAAGCGGACATCTTGGCAAACCGTGGGGGCGGGTCAGATGTGAATTGTACCGGCTGAGGACCGGCCGCCCCTGCAACGGTCCGTTACGTCAACGCCGCCTTGCCGCGCGCCACCCCAGCCACAGCGCGCGCGCTGGCGACAAGGGTGCATAACCCTCTCCGCCCCCGGTGAAACGCTGCAAACGCGATCGCGCCAGCGCCGCCCAAAGCCTGCGGGGAACGACTCCGCCGCTGCGTAGGGGCCACTGCTGGAGCAAGGTTTCGGACCAGCGACGCTGAGCAGGACCCGCCTGACCGGCTGAACGGACCGGAACCGCTCCCTCGCCCGCTTCGTCCAGCCGTGCCGCCAGCCACTGGGCGCTGACCGACTGCACCAGTGCAGGGTCCGTCGCGGAGCCGAACAGGGCGGACTCCACCTGGGCGATGGCCGTCGCCAGTGGCCGCACTGCCTCCCAGGCATCTGCCGGATCCTGCGGACGCTCGCGCAACCGGATCAAGGCCGGAAGCGCTTCGGCCAGCTCGAACCAGGGCACGCGATTGGGCTCCAGCACACGGCCCAGCGGATGCCGGGAACGCTGCCGGCTCCAGTCACGCAGCTCTTCGCCCCACCACGCCAGCTTGGCATCGGCCGGCAAGGGATCGCCGGCGATGTTCATCGCATCGGAGAATTCCTGCAGCAAGGCGAACCAGGCGACAGCAAGCTGGCGCTGCGCGGCAGGAACGAATACTTCGACCACGCGCCACTCCGGCCAGCGGGTACGCCATTTGTCCAGGAAACTGTCGAGTGCGGTGGAGTCGGTCATGGGATGTTCGTAGGAGCGCCCCATGGGCGCGAGCTTTTACGGTTTCCGGCAGAGCTCGCGCCCATGGGGCGCTCCTACCGGCGTGCAGGCCAGTTGGCGGAGTCGAGCAATTCGTGCGGCCATTCCAGCATTTGGTTCGCGCCCCACTCCGCAGGGTCTTCGTGATCCTGGCGGTAACCCCACAAGGCGGCGATCGAAGGCATGCCCGCGGCGCGTGCGGCCTGGATATCGCGCTCGTCGTCGCCTACGTAGACGCATTGGCCGGCAGCGAAACCCATGCGTTCGGCCGCGACCAGCAACGGCAGCGGATGCGGTTTCTTCTCGGCCAGGGTGTCGCCGCCGATCAGCACCGCGCAGCGCGTTTCCCAGCCGAGCTGCGGCAGGATTTCGCGCGCCAGGTACTCGGGCTTGTTGGTGACGATGCCCCAGGCCGCGCCATCGGCTTCCAGCGCCTGCAACATCGCCTCGATGTCCCCGAACAGCACGCTATGCCTGCCCAGTTGCTGCAGATAGGTTTCCAGGAACAGCGGCACCATCGCCTCGCGTGCGGCGGTTTCGATATGCGGGAAGGCCGCGGCCAGCATCGCCCGCGAACCTTTGGAAACGTGCGGGCGTATTTCCGCCAAAAGCATCGGCGCCAAGCCCTGCGCACCGCGCAGCAGGTTGGCGGTGGCCAACATGTCGGGTGCGCTGTCCAACAGGGTTCCGTCCAGGTCGAACAGCACCGCGCGCGGGAAACGAATCGTTGTCACCCGGATGCTGGCCGTCTCGGCCACCGTCACAGAGATTTCCTGGCACAGGCCAGGTAATTCACATCGGTTCGCCCGATGATGCGGGCCGCGTTGCGCCATGGCTCGTAAGCCAGGCCGCTGACGTCTTCCAGCTGCAGCTCTGCGGCACGCAGCCAAGCGGCCAGTTCGGACGGCTTGATGAAATCCTGGTAGTGGTGCGTGCCCTTGGGCAGCAGCCGCGCCACGTATTCCGCACCGACGATGGCCAGTGCGAAGGCGGCCGGCGTGCGGTTCAGCGTGGAAAGGAACAATTGCCCGCCCGGCTTCAGCAAGGTCGCGCAAGCGGCGATGATGGCGGAAGGGTCGGGAACATGCTCCAGCATTTCCATGCAGGTGATCGCATCGAAGCTGCCCGGCTGTTCGGCCGCCAGCGACTCCACCGATTGCAGGCGGTAGTCGACGCTGATCTGCGATTCCAGCTTGTGCAGCTTGGCGACCTTGATCAGCTCGGGCGCCAGGTCGGTCGCAGTGACCAATGCCCCTTCCCGGGCCAATGCTTCGCTGAGCAGGCCTGCGCCGCAGCCGACATCCAGCACGGAGGCCCCGCGTAAAGCGACGCGCTGCTTCACGTAATCCAGCCGCACTGGATTGAGCGCGTGCAACGCTTTCTGCGGGCCTTGCGGATCCCACCAACGATTGGCCAGGGCGCCGAATTTATCCAGCTCGGCCTGGTCGAAGTTTTCCTTGGCACCGGCGGTGGAACGGGTCATACGTACTCCTTCTCGGTTGCCGGTCATCGCATGATCTGCGCGATACGGCCTTGCCACTGCTTCGCATTGGCCAGTATTCCCGCCATGTCCATGTCGATCAGTTCACGCCGGATCAACCTGGGCTTGCCTGCGATCCAGACATCGCTGACCTGATGGCGGCCGGTCGCGTAGATGAGTTGCGACACCACATGGTGCAGCGGCTGGGTTTCCAGCGCGGAAAGATCGACGCAGACCAGGTCGGCCTGCTTGCCGGGCTCGATCGAACCCACCAGATGATCGAAGCCCATCGCCTTGGCGCCGCCCAGGGTGGCCGCGCGCAACGCGCTGAAGGCATCGAAGCCGGCGGCATCGTCGGCCACCGCCTTGGCCAGGATCGCCGCAGTGCGGGTTTCCCCGAACATGTCCAGGTCGTTGTTGCTGGCTACGCCGTCGGTGCCGATGGCCAGGTTCACGCCGGCCTTCTGCAAGGCGCATACCGGACAGAAGCCGGAGGCGAGCTTGAGGTTGGATTCCGGGCAATGCACCACCGACACGCCGCGCTCGGCGCACAGATGGATCTCGCCTTCCGTCAATTGGGTCATGTGCACCGCGATCAGGCGGTCGTTGATCAGCCCCAGCCGATCCAGGCGGGCGATGGGGCGCTGGCCGTGCTTCTGCTGCGACTGCGCGACTTCCTGCGCGGTCTCGTGCAGATGCAGGTGCACGGGCAGATCCAATTGATCGGCCAGCATGCGGATGTGCTCGAAATTGGCGTCGGACACGGTATAGGGCGCATGCGGCGCGAAGGCGGTAGCGATCAGCGCGTCGTCGCGCCACTGGTCGTGCACTTCGCCGGCGCGGTCGAAGTATTCGTCGTCCGATTTGGCCCAGGCGGTAGGGAAATCGATCACCGGCAGCCCCACGCGCGCGCGGAATCCGTAGCGCTTGTAAGTAGCGGCCTGCACGTCCGGAAAGAAATAGTTTTCGTTGCAGCAGGTGGTGCCGCCGCGCAGCATCTCGGCGATGGCCAGGGTCACGCCGTCGGCGACGAACTCCGGCCCTATGACGGCGCCTTCGATCGGCCAGATGTGCTCCTGCAGCCATATCTTCAACGGCAGGTCGTCGGCCACGCCGCGCAGCAGGGTCATTGGGTTGTGGGCATGCGCGTTGACCAGCCCGGGAATCAGGGCGGCTTCCGGCCGCGACACGATTTCCGCCGCATCGAAGCGCGTGCGCGCTTCGCTTGACGGCAATACCGCGACGATCTGGCCACCGGAAACAGCGACGGCGTGGTCTTCCAGCACCACGCCGTGCGGCATCACCGGCACCACGAAGCCGGCTTCGATCAGGAGGTCGCAGGTTTCGGGAGCGGTTGGGGTCATTTGTTTTTGTTTGTGCTCGTCATGCCCTCAAAGGCACTGGATCCCCGCTTTCGCGGGGATGACGATTTGGCAAAGCCGTGCGCTATGCGCACGGGCCAAATCGTCATTTCACTCGCGATTCGTATTCGCCGGTCTTGGTGTTGACCTTGATCATCTCGTCCTGGTTGACGAACAGCGGCACGCGCACCACCGCGCCGGTTTCCAGCGTGGCCGGCTTGCCGCCGCCGCCGGAGGTGTCGCCGCGGACGCCCGGGTCGGTCTCCACGATCTTCAGTTCGACGAAATTGGGCGGCGTCACCTGGATCGGCACGCCGTTCCACAGGGTCACCACGCACTGCTCTTCGCCCTTCAGGTATTTGGCCGCATCGCCCACGCCGGTCTTGTCGGCCTGGACCTGCTCGAAGGTCTCCGGCTGCATGAAGTGCCAGTATTCGCCGTCGGCATAGAGGAACTGCATGTCGGTGTCGACCACGTCGGCCGCTTCCACATCGTCGGTCGCCTTCATGGTCATTTCCACCACGCGGCCCGACTTGATGAAGCGGTACTTGATGCGGGTGAAGGCCTGGCCCTTGCCGGGTTTGACGTATTCGGTCTCGGTGATGACGCAGGGCTCGTTGTTGACCAGGATCTTCTGTCCGGTCTTGACGTCGTTCATGCCATAGCTGGCCATGGGGAAACTCCTGAGGTGTGGCAAGCCCGCCGCGTACAAGCGGCCGGCCGGATAGAATGGGAAGCCCGCCGGGACCGGCAGGCGCTTGTTTTCAGACCGCCAATGATACCCGCAGCCACCGTTTCCTTACACGTCAGCCCCCTGCCCTCGTCCTCCCTGCAACCCGCCCCCTGGCAACAGTTGTGGCGCGAAGCGGTGCGCGACCCGCGGGAATTGCTCTCGATGCTGGGGCTGGAAGCGCTCTCCGGCCGGATCTCGGAGCAGGCCGCCACGCAGTTTCCACTGCGGGTGCCGCGCGGATTCGTGGCCCGTATGCGCAAAGGCGATGCCCACGACCCGCTGCTACGCCAGGTTTTACCGCTGGACGATGAAATGCGGATGGTCCCGGGTTTCGCGGCGCTCGATGCCGTGGGCGACGCCGCCGCAAAGGCCGGCACCGGACTGCTGCAGAAATACCGAGGACGCGCCCTGCTGGTGGCCACCGGCAGCTGTGCGGTCAACTGCCGCTACTGTTTCCGCCGCCATTTCCCCTACGCGGAGGAAACCGCAGCGCGCACGGGCTGGCGCGAGGCCGTGGAATCGATCGGCGCCGATGGCAGCATCGAGGAAGTGATCCTGTCCGGCGGCGATCCGCTGTCCCTGGCCACCTCCAAGCTGGCCGAACTGACCGAGGCGCTGAAAGACGTCCCGCACCTCAGGCGCCTGCGCATCCACACCCGCCTGCCGGTGGTCCTGCCGGAGCGCGTAGACGCCGGCCTGCTCGAATGGCTGTCCCGCCTGCCCTGGCCGGTGGCGGTGGTGCTGCACGCCAACCACGCCAATGAGTTCGACGCCCAGGTAGACGCCGCGCTGGCCTGTTTGCGCAGCACCGGCGCGCAGCTGCTCAACCAGGCGGTACTGCTGCGCGGTGTCAACGACAGCGTCCAGGCCCTGGCGGAATTGAGCGAGCGCAGCTTCGCCGCCGGCGTGCTGCCCTATTACCTGCACCAGCTGGACCGGGTAGCGGGCGTGGCCCATTTCGAGGTTCCGGACCACGAAGCCAAGCGGCTGCACGCCGCCCTCGCCGCTCGCGTATCCGGTTATCTGGTGCCCAGGCTGGTGCGCGAGGTGGCCGGGGATACCGGAAAGCGCCCGCTCTAGGGCGCGACCGATCGCCCACTTCGGCGATATCCAAGATGGACGCCTCCGCACTCATCGTGTATTAAACCCGCTCCCCCGGCGGATACGCTGCATGCAGATCGGCAAAGACACCACGATTCGATTGATGATCGTCGACGACAGCGGCGAAGACGCCGAAGCGGTCGTCAGCGCATTCCGCAACGGCGGCATCGCCATCCGTCCCCATCGCCCGCTCGATATCGCCGAACTGGCCGCTACGCTGGCCTCCCAGCCCATCGATATGGTCCTGGCCGCGAAGTCCTCGCGGACGATCTCGCTCGAGGCCGTGCTGGCGCAGGTGGCCGCCAGCGGCAAGGACATCCCGGTAATCGCGCTGGCCGACGCCATCGACGAAGCCGGGCTCATCGGCGATCTGGCCCTGGGCGCCCGCGCCATCGCCCTGCGGGGGCGCAACGAACACCTGCTCAAAGTGCTGCAATCGGAGTGGGCCGATCTGGAAGCGCGCCGGGCCCTGCGCCTGCTGGAAGCCCAGCTGCGCGAGACCGAGCGCCGCTGCGACGCCCTTATCGCCTCCTCGCGCGATCCCATCGCCTACATCCATGAAGGCATGCACATCCGGGCCAACGAGGCCTACCTGGAGATGTTCGGCTTCGAGTCGTTCGAGGACGTGGAAGGCCTGTCGCTGCTGGATCTGGTCGCGCCGCAGTACGTGGCCGAGTTCAAGCTGTTGCTGAAAAAACTGAGCAAGGGCGAGGCGCCGGCGCGTTTCGAACTGGAAGCCAGAACGCTGGAGGGGCAAAGCTTCCCCGCCTCGCTGGAATTCGCCACCGCCAGCTACGAGGGCGAGTCCTGCGTGCAGGTGGTATTCCGCCGCCGCGAATTCGAACAGGATCCGGAACTGGCGCGCGAGGTCGAAGGTCTGCGCCAGCGCGACATGGTCACGGGCCTGCTGAACCGTCCGACTTTCCTGCACGCCCTGGAAAACGTGGTCAGCGAAGCCGCACGTGGCGAGGGCCAGCATGCCCTGCTGCTGGTCGAACCGGACCACTATCAGCGCTTGCTGCAGGACTTCGGTCTGGATTCGGCCGATGCATTGATCGCCGCGCTGGCCGCGCGCCTCAGCGAGACGCTGGCTGCCGATGGCACCGCCGCCCGTTTCGGCGAACGCAGTTTCGCCGTGCTGCTCAAGGGCGACCACGCGCAGACCGCCGATCTGAGCGAGCGCGTGCGCACCGCTTTCGCCACGCACGTGATCAATGTCGGCGGGCGTTCGGCCGTCATCACCGCCAGTATCGGCGGTGTGCAGATCGGCGAGAAAATCGCCACCGTCGGCCAGGTGTTGAACCGCGCCAACGAAAGCCTGCAGAACGCCAGCGCGCTGGGCGGCAACCGCAGCGAGATCTTCGATCCGGGCGCGGTGGATCGCGCCGAGGAAGAGCGCGTGCAGAACTGGGTCACGCTGATGCGGGACTCCCTGGAAAACGACGGCTTCACCCTGCACTACCAGCCGGTGGTCAGCCTGCAAGGCGAACCGGGCGAGTTCTACGAAGCTTTCCTGCGCCTGGAAAACGAAGGCGAACTGGTGCAGCCGCATGCTTTCCTGGGCATCGCCGAAGACAACGGCATGCTGGATGCGCTGGACCGCTGGGTAGTGAAGCGCACCATCCGGGTACTGGGCGAACGCATGCGCGCCGGCCATGAGGCGCGGATGCTGGTCAAGGTCAGCCCGTTCTCTTTCGCCGACGATCGCCTGTTGTCGCTGATCGAGCAGCAACTCGCCGAGCACGGCGTGCCCGGCGAACGGCTCTGGTTGCAGGTACAGGAAGCCAAGGTGTTCACCCATCTGCGCCAGGCTCAGGGTTTCCTGGCCGGCGCTTCGCGACTGGGATGCAAAGTGGGGTTGGAGAAGTTCGGCTCCGGGCTGGACTCGTTCCAGCTGCTCTCGCATTTCAAGCCGGCGTTCCTCAAGATCGACCGCGGATTTACCGAAGACCAGACCAAGATGGCCGAACACCAGCCCAAGATCCGCGAGATCGCCGAGCGCGCGCGCGCCGACGGCATGCACACCATCGCCGAGTTCGTGCAGGACGCGGCCACCATGAGCTTTCTGTTCGGTGCGGGTGTGGATTATGTGGAAGGATTCTTCCTGGCTGCGCCTTCGGGGCTGATGAACTACGACTTCTCCTGATCCCCGCGCTGCGAAGCAAAGAAAAAGCCCGCCTTGCAGCGGGCTTTTTCTTCAAAGCAACCGTCCGGATCAGTTGACGACGCTGGGCTGGTTACGCAGCGCGGCGATCCGCTCCTGCATCGGCGGATGGCTCAGGAAAAGCTTCTTCAGGCCCTGTCCCACGCCACCGGCAATGCCGAAAGCCTCCACCTGCGCCGGCAACGTGCTCGGCCGGTGACCGGCCTCCAAGCGCTCCAGCGCCGCGATCATCTTCTGGCGGCCGGCCAGCGAAGCGCCGCCGGCATCGGCGCGGAATTCGCGGCGGCGCGAGAACCACATCGCGATCATGGTGGCGAACAGGCCCAACACCAGTTCCAACGCCATGACAATGAAGTAGTAGGCCAGGCCCGGGCCGCGGCTTTCGCGGTTGCCGGACAGATAACTGTCGATGATGCCGCCGACCACGCGCGCCAACACGATCACGAAGGTGTTCAGCACGCCTTGCAGCAAGGCCATGGTGACCATGTCTCCGTTGGCCACATGGCTGACTTCGTGGCCCAGCACGGCTTCGGCTTCATCGCGGCTCATGCTGCGCAGCAACCCTGTCGACACCGCCACCAGCGCTTTGTTGCGGTTGGCGCCGGTAGCGAAGGCGTTGATTTCGGGCGCATCGTACACCGCCACTTCCGGCATACCGATGCCCGCGGCCTGCGCCTGGCGCTGCACCGTGGCCAGCAGCCACTGTTCGCCCTCGTTGCGCGGCTGGTCGATGACTTGCGCGCCCGTAGCGCGCTTGGCCATGGTCTTGGAGAGCAATAGCGAGATGATCGAACCACCGAAGCCGAAGATCGCCGCCATCACCAGCAATCCGCTCATCTGGTTGGGGTTGACCCCCAGCAGGGACATGACGACGCCCGCCAGCAGCATGACTGCCAGGTTGGTGGCAAGGAACAACGCGATACGGTTGAACACGACGGACTCCGGCAGATTTCAATGACAGACATGCGGACCGCAGCGGCCCACGAACACCGATCTGCGGTTGACGGCAGTTGAATTCAAGCGCGTAAGTGACCGACGATTCAGCTTTCCGAGTTCGCTTCCGCATGCCCGACTCTCCTTCCTACCGTGGACGCTTTGCGCCCTCGCCCACCGGTCCTTTGCATTTGGGATCGCTGGTGGCCGCGCTGGGCAGCTGGTTGTTGGCTCGCCATGCCCACGGAGATTGGTGGGTGCGGATGGAAGACCTGGATCCACCGCGCGAAGTCGGCGGCGCAGCCGCGCAACAGCTCGCCGTTCTCGACGCTTTTGGTCTGCGCTCGGACAACGAGGTGGAATGGCAGAGCCGGCGTTCGTCCTTCTATCAGCACGCGCTGGATCGGTTGCTAAGCGAAGGGAAAGCTTTCGCCTGCCATTGCAGCCGCAGCGATCTGGCCGCCGACGATGGCATCCATCACCGGTGTACGGGCAAAGTGCAGCGCCCCAATCCGGCCATCCGCTTGCGCGTGCCGCAAGGGACCACGATCTCGTTCGAAGATGGCCTGCAAGGCGCCATCACCCAGGACGTTTGGCGCGAGGTCGGCGATTTCGTTCTGAAACGGGCCGACGGTTTATGGGCTTATCAGCTTGCGGTGGTGGTGGACGACGCAGCGCAAGGCATGACCGATATCGTTCGCGGGGCCGACCTGCTCGATTCCACACCGCGACAGATCCTGCTCCAGCAGGCATTGGGACTTCCGACGCCGCGCTATTTGCACCTGCCGCTCGTCGTCGATGCCAATGGCCAGAAATTGTCCAAATCGTCCGAGGCCCCTGCGGTCGACGCGGGCGATCCGCTACCGGCGCTTCATGCCGCCTGGATCGCACTGGGACAGTCTGGCGCGGCGATAGGCGCAAGCTTCGATGCGCCGTCCTTTCTGGCTTCGGCGCAGGAGGCCTTTACTCGCGATCGGCTGCCGCGCGTGACATTCTTATCACTCGCTGCACTGCACAACGCGGCTGACGCCAACGCTGTCTAGAATCCTTGCAGACCGTCGCTTTCCGACGGAAAAGGAACCCCCCATGACAGCACGCGTCGCATTGGTGACTGGCGGTACCGGCGGTATCGGCAGCGCCATCTGCAAGAAATTGGCCGATATGGGCCACAAAGTGGCTACCAACTACCGCAACGAGGAAAAGACCCAGGCTTGGCTGCAGCAGATGCGCGAGCAGGGCTACGACATCACCGCCGTCAAGGGCGATGTATCTTCTCCAGAGGAAGCCGAGGCGCTGGTACGCGAAGTCGAAGCCAAGCTCGGTCCCGTCGATATCCTGATCAACAATGCCGGCATCACCCGCGATACCACCTTTCACCGCATGACCTCTTCGCACTGGAACGAGGTGATCAACACCAACCTCAATTCCGTATTCAACATGACCCGTCCGGTGATCGAGGGCATGCGCGAACGCAAGTGGGGCCGCGTCATCCAGATCAGCTCGATCAACGGTCAGAAGGGCCAGTACGGCCAGGCCAACTACGCCGCCGCCAAGGCCGGCATGCATGGCTTCACCATTTCGCTGGCGCAGGAAAACGCCAAGTTCGGCATCACCGTCAACACCGTATCGCCCGGCTATATCGGCACCGACATGGTAATGGCGGTGCCGGAGGAAGTGCGCAACAAGATCGTCGCGCAGATCCCCACCGGCCGCCTGGGCAGCCCGGAGGAAATCGCCTACGCGGTGTCCTTCTTCATCCCCGACGAAGCCAGCTGGATCACTGGTGCCAACCTGTCCGCCAATGGTGGGCAGTACATGGGTTGGTAAGAGCATGGGCTGCAAGAGCCCGACCGACGCAGTGAGTCCGATGAGGACCATACATCCCGACCCCGTCATCCCAGCGAAAGCTGGGATCCATTTTGACTTGGCTCCGGATTTGCGGCCCAACCTCAAAATCAAAATCAAGATGGATGACCAGCCATTCGGCTGTTGAAGAGCGCCTCCAGCTTTCGCTGGGATGACGACCGGGTGGGTTCGGCTACCTCGCCTTGCCCCGGGCCGACATCGATCTAAAAAATGCTGCGCAGCATTTTCCTGCTTCCTGAACAGGCCTACCCCGCCCTCCGGCAGTTGCAAGCACTGCTGCGCTGCGTCATGCTGCACCTCAGTTGATTTAGAGTGATTGCTCAATGGCTGCGATCCGCATCATCAAGAAGTATCCGAACCGCCGTCTGTACGACACCGAGATTTCCAGCTACATCACCATCGAAGACGTGCGCCAGCTGATTGTCGATGGCGAGGACTTCGAAGTCCGCGACGCCAAGACCGGCGACGACCTGACCCGCACCGTGCTGCTGCAGATCATCACCGAGCAGGAGCAGGACGGCGAACCGATCCTGTCCACCCAGTTGCTCAGCCACATCATCCGTTTCTATGGCGATTCCATGCAGGGCTTCATGGGCAACTACCTGGAGCGCAGCATGACCCTGTTCATGGAGCAGCAGCAGCAGTTCCGCCAGCAGATGGGCGGCATGCTGGGGCAAACGCCCTGGACCATGATGAATCAGCTGACCGAACGCAACATGGAGTTGTGGCAGGAATTCCAGCGCAACCTCAGCGGCGGCATGGGCCGGCCGACGGTCAAGCCGGAAACGCCGCAGCGCGAAGCGCCGAAATCGCGTACGCGCTGAGAGTTCCGAATCGAAGCCCCCGAATCGAAGCCTCCGAATCGCAATGCCGGGCCCGCACATCGCTGTGCGGGCTTTTTTAATGTCGACGAAATGGAACCGGAAACGAAAAGCATGAGCAAGCGCGTAGCGATGGTCACCGGCGGCATCGGTGGATTGGGAACCGAAATCTGCAAGGCGCTGGCGCAGGCCGGGCGCACGGTGATTGCGGTGGACCTGGATTCCCGGGAAGAGCGCGTCGCCTCTTTCAGGCAGGAAGTGGAAGGCCACGACATCCATTTCGTCGCGGCCGACGTCGCCGATCATCAAAGTTGCGGCGTACTGGTGCGCGACATCGAAAGCCGCCACGGTTCGCTGGACATCCTGGTCAACAACGCCGGCATCACCCGCGATTCGACTCTGCGCAAGATGGATCGCTCGCAATGGGATGCGGTGCTGGACGTGAACCTGGGCAGTGCGTTCAACCTTTGCGGGCATGCGGTGGACGGCATGCAGGCGCGCGGTTTCGGGCGCGTGGTCAACATCAGTTCGGTCAGCGGCCAGACCGGCAATTTCGGCCAGACCAACTATGCGGCCGCCAAAGCCGGGCTGCATGGCTTCACCATGTCGCTGGCGCGCGAAGTCGCCACCAAAGGCATCACCGTCAACAGCATTTCGCCGGGCTACATAGAAACCGCCATGACTGGCGCAATGCCCACGGAGGCGCTGGCCAAGATCACCGCCGCCATCCCCGCCGGACGCATGGGCAAGCCAAACGATATCGCCCGCACCGTGGCTTTCTTGACCGACGACGCGGCCGGCTACATCACGGGCGCGAATGTGCCGGTGAACGGCGGCCTGTTCATGAGCTTCTAGTAGGTCGGGGCTACGCCCCCGACGACATCGCGCGATCTAAGGCTACGAGATGTCGGCCACGTAGGGCCGACCTACAGATCTAGCGCGAACGTACCGGTGAACGGCGGCTTGTTCATGAGCTTCTAGTAGGTCGGGGCTACGCCCCCGACTGCGCGCGCGATCACGGTTCACTGTGGGTCGGCCACGTAGAGCCTGTCCCGCACTTGGATACGGGGGCAGACCTACGGATTCGGTTTCTGCTTCCGCAGGTAATCCGCCAACCCGCCCAACTGCAAACCCTGCACCTTGTCGACCACCGCAACGAACTTGGTCAGATCGTCCGGGGTATAGCCACCAGCGCGATACCACAGAGTGATGCGCGTGCCGCCCTTTTCTTCCGCGAAACGCCATTCCAGCGCGCCATTCAGGCCCATGCCCTGCAGCGGGCCCTGGCCGCCAGTCATGCGCATCAACTTGCCGGGGTCGACGAAGGTCACCGTCATGTGCCAAGCCTGCTGCGCGCCGTTGATTTCGCAGAAGCAGCCGCCGGCTTTTTCGGAAATGGAAAACTTCGAGGCGTCGCCCCACCAGCTGTGGTCGGCGGGCCACCATTTGCCCACATCATGGACGAACGCCTTCCAGGCCGTGCCGGAATCGACGGGCACCCATTGCGAGTTCTCCAGGGTGAAACCATTCGGCGCCTGGTCCTTCACTTCCGCATGCGCGGGCGCATGCAAGCCGCCGAGAACCAGCACGGCAAGCAAACATAGCGACCTGATCATGGCGCGCCCGCCGTTCCGGAAGTACCGGCCTGAGAGCAATACTTCTGGTAGAACTGCTTGGCCTGCGGCATCAGCGACTGCAGATGCTGGATGCGATTGGCCGGATCGGGATGGGTGGAAGCGAATTCGGGCGGACGCTGTCCGCCGCCGAGCTCGGACATGCGGTCCCACAATGGAATCGCTTCTTCCGGATTGAAGCAGGCCGCTGCGGCCAGCATCAGGCCCACTTCATCGGCCTGGCTTTCGTGCTTGCGGCCATAGGGCAGCACTACGCCGTACTGCGTGGCGGCGCCGATGGCCGACATCATGGACTGATCCATGCCGGACACGCCCGCTGCCACCTGCCCCATCTGCACCAACTTCTGCTGCGCCATGCGCTGGGCACCGTGCCGTTGCAGGGCATGGGCGATTTCGTGCCCCATCACCACCGCCATGGCGTCGGCGTTCTTGGCCACGGGTATGAGCCCGGTGTAGACCGCGATCTTTCCGCCGGGCAGACAAAACGCATTCGCTTCATCGGACTGGATGACGTTGACGTCCCACTGATAACTGCTCAGGTCGGGTGTCGGCTGCTGATGCAAGGCGGCCAGGTCCGCAGCCACCTGCGGCACGCGCGCCACCAGACGTTGCGCTATCTGGCGGATCTGCTGGCTGGTCTGGTTGTCGGCCGGCAGCAGGGCACGCTGCGCCTGCGCGTCTCCGAGCACCTGCTGATAGGCCTGGGCGCCGAGTTCGGACTCTTCCTGCGGCGTCGCCCCGTAATGGGCGTCCTCGCCCGTGTAAGGATCGACCTCTTTGCTGCTGAACCAGCTGAAGGCCGCGTAGCCCGCGAAGGCAATCAGAATCCACCAGCGCACATTGCCGAACAACCCGCGGCGCCGGGGCGCGCCTTGCTGCTGTTCGTAGCGGCCTTGGCCGAATGGGTCGTTCCTCATTGCCCTCTCCTGTTCAGATGCCACGTACCACGCGAAAACCCACCCGCGCACTAGTCATATCCGAATCCGACGCCGAACGCCATGCCGCACGCACCTGGGCCGGCGAACTGGCCCAGGAACCGCCGCGCACCACGCGCGAACGGCACCCGGGATTGAACCACGAGGCGCCGTCCGCCGGAGCACGGCGATAACTGGCGTGCCAGCAGTCGCTGACCCATTCGCTGACATTGCTGCCCAGGTCGTACAGTCCGAAAGCGTTCGGCAGATAGCTGCCCCCCGGCGCGGGCCCCCAGTAACCGTCGCCGTAGGACACGAAGGCATTGTTCCAATGCCGTCCACTGGGCGAAACATCGTTGCCGCCAGTCAGATTGCCGAAGCGCGCGCTGGGCACGCCGCCGCTGCCCCAGGGATAGCGGCCCTGGGTGCCTGCGCGCAGGGCGTATTCGAGCTCCGCCTCGCTGGGCAGGCGGTAGCTCTTGCCCGTCTGCCCGGATAGCCATTGCGCATAAGCCTCGGCATCACGCACGCTGACATGCAGGACCGGCAGGCTGTCGGCAGCCCTGGCCCCGGCGTAATCCGATTGCCAGTCCACACCGCTGCGGCGCGCGAAATTGCCGCTGCGCTCGTCGTAAACGACCGAATGCCCGCGCCGGGTGGCGCGCGGCCGGTAACGGCTGGCCTGCACGAAACGCCGGAATTCGCCTACCGTGACGGCCTGGCGCGACATGGCGAACCCACGGTCGAAGCGCACGTAGTGCGCGGGTTTCTCCGATTCCGCCGAGCCGAGTTCCGACTCGGTAGCGCCCATGCGGAAACCGCCATGCGGCACCACAATCATTTCCGGCGCACGCCCACCTGCCGTCATGGCATCGGTGAACGCCTGTCCGGGCCTGAACAAACCGTAATGCGTGGCCAGATCGATACGCGTGCGGAAATCGGCAGCCACCGTATCGCCCGGCTCGGCGATGCGTAGTACTTCGGCCAGCAATGCCCGCGCAGTGCGCTGACCGCGAAGCGTGGTCAGGTCGGCGATGCCGCGTTCGCGCAATGCAGCGATACGCGCACTGCGAATGGCACCGACTCGCCGCCGTGCGTCCTCTACTGTGGCAGCGGAATCGCGTACCTGCGCCGCCTGCGCCAACCAGCGCGAAGCCGTCTCGAAGTCGCCGCGCGCGGCGGCTTCCTCGGCCTGCCGGATCATCGCGCTTTCGCTCGCCGCAAGGCCTTGCAATGCGCGCGCCTGACCGGGCTGCAACAGCAGCACTTCGCGGAAAGGCGTCAACGCCGCCTCACCGGTCTTGCCGATCTGCCCGGTGCGCAGCAAACGCTCCCCTTCTGCATTCAACCGCCAAAGCTGGTCGGCGACGTCCACCTGCGCAAGGTAAGCGGCGACCGCCGGATCGTCCGGGGCCAGAGCCCGTGCCACTGCGCCGATTTCTCCTGCCAGACTCAGGGCATCGGCATCGTCGCTGGCAAGGCGCAACGCGGTTGCGCCTTGCTTCAGCAAGGCCCGCAACGATTTTTTCAGGCCCTCGGCAACCTGATGATCCTCCGGTGCCAGTGTTTTCAACGCCATGTACAGCGGAATGGCATCGCCGGCTTCGGCATACAACCGGTTCTGCGCCAATGCACCAGCCGCATCGCGCTTGGCCGTGGCGATGCCCTGGACGGTCAACTCGGGTCGCGGCGGTTGCCAGTTCCATGCCGCCGCACCCGTCTCATCGCCGCTTACGGTGATGCTGGGCAGGCGCGGATCGACGGCCTCGGCAGCGGGGGCCGCCGGCGGCGGCGAAGTGCCGGGCGCGCGCGTGCAGGCCGCCAGGCACACGACCAGACCTAAAGCCAGCGCCGCAGGCGCCAACCGCATCGGATACCGGGTTGCGTGCATCTTCCTCCACAATGTCGGCCCCGAACGGTACGCCGGACGTTAGGCTATTGTCGCCCGAGCCGGCAACCGATGCATTCACGTGGAGATTTCGTGCCTCTTTGGATAGATGAACCCGCCGCCTTGCGCGCGCAGCTGCAATCCCCGCCCGAATGGGTGGGGCTGGACACCGAATTCGTCCGCGAGCGCACTTATTGGCCGCAACTTGCCCTCGTGCAGATGGCCATCGGCGACCGGATACTGCTGATCGACCCGTTGGCGCCCGGCATCGCCGAAGCGCTGCGGCCTCTGCTGGCCGACCCGGGCGTGCTGAAAGTAATGCACAGCGCCAGCGAGGACCTGGTGGCCCTGTCGCACGATTGCGGTGTGCTGCCGGCGCCGCTGTTCGATACCCAGATCGCCGCCGCGCTGTGCGGGCTGGGCGGAGGCATGGGCTACCAGAAACTGGTGCAGGAAATCACCGGCGTGGCCTTGGCCAAGGGCGAGACCCGCTCGGATTGGCTGCGCCGCCCGCTCAGCGATTCACAGTTGGAATACGCTGCCGACGATGTGGTGCATCTGGGAGCGATCTACCGCGAACTGGATTCCCGCCTGCGTGCGCTGGGACGGCGCGATTGGCTGGATCAGGACGGCTCCCGCATGCTGGCCAACGCCACCGAGGAAGGCGAACGCTGGCCGCACCTTTCCATGCGCAGTGCGCAGTTCCTGGAGGCGGACGCCCAGTTGCGTCTGCTGCGCCTGTTGCGTTGGCGCGATGCGCAGGCAAGGAGCAGCGACAAGCCGCGCAGCTGGATCCTGGATAACGAATTGGCCGCCAACCTTGCGCGCACACCGCCGGTCGATCGCGCCCAACTGCAGGCGCAGCTGGAATCCCATCCCAAGGCGCCACGCAAACTGGGCGATGCCATCTGGCAGGCGCTCAGCACTCCGCTTGCCGACGAACTGCAAGCCCCGCGGGCGCGTAATGCCAGCAGCGACGACAAGAACGCCTTGAAACGCTTGCAGGATGCAGTCTCGGCGCGCAGTGCGGAGCTCGGCCTTCCCGACGGCATCCTGGCGTCGCGCCGTTACCTGGAAGCCCTTCAGGAAACCGGCAACTGGCCTTCGGCGCTTTCCGGCTGGCGTCGCGCCGAGCTGGAACCGCTGCTTTTGCCGCTGCTCGGTCCGCCTCCTGAAGCCGCGGGCTGAGCAGGCGCTGAACTTCCGCGGTACCTGGGCGGCAGCTCGGATCCACCCGGAAGATCTATCGGATCAAGGACATGACAAGGCCGGCCAAATGCCGGCTTTTTCGTAAATGCGGCCTATATGCAGGAACCGCGGAGGACGTATCCGCCCTGGTCGACCACGAGCGGATTGAGAACTCCAGAAGATCAAAGAGACGCAAGCAGCAATTGCTCTTTCGTCAGCCGAACATGATCGGAAGGCGAAATCGGATCGTAGAGCTTGCGATCGGCCTTTCCTTTCTTCGTTAGCGCGGCAAACATGTTCGACCCGGGAAACGCCCCGGCAGCGCTACGTTCCTCGTCGAAAATGGCAACTCTGTCTATGAACTCGGCATCTTCCGAGTCCACCGAAAAGTTGAACCCGAACCTGCGCTCGACGAATGGCATGACGACTGCGCCGAACGTGAGAAACAAGTCGAAATCGAATCTTTTCAACAAAGATTCGACAACTTCCTGCGCGCGCACGCCTTCATTCGAATAGGCGGAATGATCCACGGATTCGTACTCGGATTTTACGCGCCCATCCGCTCTGTCGATTTTCTTCTGTTCCGGGAGTTCCCGCCAAAAGACCTGGACATCCTCCGCGACCGACGGCCACAGAACATGGCCGTTACGACCAACCATGTCGCTTGATAAAAGCAATCCGTCATCCAATAACGATTTTTCGAGACCTTCGCAAAACCGCTCGAGCGCGTCGACATGGTGGAAAAATTGATTGACGATGATTGCGTCGTATCCGGACTCGGAAACATAACTCGCGCAATCAGCCTCGATGAAGCTCATCCTCTCTTCGACGCCATTATCCGTCGCGTTAGATTTTCCAAACTTGAGCAAACCGGAATTTATATCGATGCAATCGATGCGGGAGTCAATTCCGGCATCGAGCAAACGGCGAGACAGTCTTACTTCGAGTTCACAAGCGCCGGAACCAAAACTTGCAAGCTTGAGACGCTTCCCGTGTGCGTTCGCCCCGAATGACCGGACGATCTCTTTGAAGTAAAGATCTTCCGGGGAATCGGCGCCAAGCTTCTCAAACTTAGGCCTTATGAATTTCGTGGCCCAATACATGAAGATTGGAGGCAGAGTATCGGTTTGATGGGCCGGCGTGAAACTGAATGCGGCTTTTTCCGCCCATAGAAGCAGATGCTTGGCCATCCAGGCAGGCAACAGGGAACGGATAAAGACGATCGCACGCTTGAACGCGGATCTATTCTCGTACACATAAGCCCGAACGCGCGCAGGGATCAATTGCAGTAAGAACACGCCAGAATCCTTTTCAACTCGTTTATACCAATTGTAATGGGTATGCGTCTGCCGACGTCATCTTGGCCGAGCCGGATACGCGGCACCCGACTCGCCATGTTAGCGGCATTGAGGTCGGATCCAGCAAGGTCGCCCCCCCCACACCAGCGCCGCATGGCAATGCGACCTTCGTGCCATCGGTCGAGGACGGCTTGGTGGAATCCCGCTGGCTCATTCGTGGAAACGGAGAGAAGCCCGAGCTTCCGGAAATGCCGAGCCGATCGGGCTGCATGCTTTTCAAACTTTGATCACAACCAAGCGGAAATGCTTGCCGTAGGCTTGCCCACGTCTGAACACACTGACTGTTCGGACCAAGCCGCTTAATCAGTAAGCGCACGCGGTTAAGGAAGCAACTTCGGAATCCAGCTATTCAAAGGAGAAACAACAGTGAATTTATTAAGGATGTTACTGATAGCGACCAGTTTTCTTGCGATCTATTGCGGTTCTATTTCACACGCTTCTGGACAGACTGTAACCATAGGAAACCAGTGCTCGCGACCCGGCGTGTTCGACGACAACCTTTGTACCGTGCTGTACCACGTCAAGGACAACCCGGCGAACAACAAGGTGTGCCTATGGCGAGTAGACGACAACTCTCTGATCTCCTGTGAAGGAAGGACCCGCTTTGGGGGTGGATTCGATTACATACCCACTACCGGTGCGACGCTGGAGTTTCGCAGGCATAGCGCATGGCCCGGCAGCGATCCTCTGATCAATACCAATCCAGGGGCCGTGCGAGCCAGCGGCACGTTGCTCAAGACCCAGTTTGTGACAAGCCGGTTCAGAACCACCCCCACTGGCGCGTGCGACACCGTTGTATTGCCCGGCCAGAGTATTCAGGGCGCACTCAACACGCTTTTGGGTACCGTATGCCTTTCTGCCGGGAACCACGTGGTGACAAGCCAAGTCACCGTGTATTCGAATCAAACTCTGAGAAGCGAGAATGCCGGGACCCTGGCCGTCATCAAGCCTGCAACCGGAGGTGGCCATGTGTTTGTCATCCCCTCCCAGGCCAACGTGACTATCAAAGATCTGGTTATCGACGGAGAAGACCCGGTTCGGCCAGGCTTCGGTATTTTGTCGGCGGGCTCATCCAACGTTCTTATCGAGAATGTGCAGATCAACCGCGCGACCATCGGCGTAGGCGTTTCCCAGGGATCGTCGAACGTCGAGCTCAGGTCTTCGCAGATCAATTACGCGGGAGATGGACTGGCGTGCGATGGTTGCGCAAACCCGTCCGTCTGGATTACGGATAGTTCGGATGTGCGAGTTACAAAGACCCTCTTGAAGAATCTCGGTGTTGGTCCGCAAGGAGATGGTGAACTGGCTTGCTACAACACCCCGGGCCTGGTGGTTACGAACACTACTGTCGAGGGCTCGGGCGCTGCGGGCATGTACATCGTGAACTGTGACTACGCGGTAGTAACAGGCAACGATATTCTCGGTGCGCGTGAGTGGGGCCTGGATATCGTCAATACCGGCTATACCACCGGTAGCGATTACGGCTTGTACTCTTGGAACCTGATTCAGAATAGCCGCAACGGGGGCGGGGTCATCAAGGACTCGAAACAAGCCACTTTCCAGAGCAATACTTACACCAACAACCGGCAGGGCGGCTCGGGATCGTGCAATGGGATCAACCGCAGGGGCAACACGGACGGTTATTACTACATCAATGACGTTTCTACTCCATGGCCTGTCGTATGCAATGATTAACAGATAGCTTTCGAGAGTGGATTTCCCCGGATACACAGACAACGCCTCCATCCGGGGTGTTGTCTGTTCGAGGTTCGGCGGTCGTTTGACGAGCCGGAGCGCATGCCTTGGCCCGTTGCGGGCCGTAAGTGCCGAGCATCGGACTGGTGAAAACACTGATTGGACACCGCACCACCCGCACTGGGACGCTCAAAATAGCTGGAACCCTTATGGCCAAGGGATCTCCGAGTGCCCGAACCCAGCCTCCTGAATCGGGCGGGCTAGCCTCAACCGCCAAAGGGACGTTAAACTTCCCCCGTACCTGGGGCGGTAGCTCAGCTGGGAGAGCGCCACGTTCGCATCGTGGAGGTCAGGGGT
>CBFGMR010000047.1:0-23101 GCA_965650035.1 uncultured Pseudoxanthomonas sp. | reverse complement strand
TCAGCACGGCGGTGCGGTCGTCCGACAGTTCCTTGAAGCGCTGGAATACTTCGAACTCCGAACGCGCATCCAGCGCCGCGGTGGGTTCGTCCAGGATCATCACCTGCGCATCGCGCATGTAGGCGCGGGCGATGGCGATCTTCTGCCATTGGCCGCCGGACAGGTCCACGCCGGTCTTGAAGCGGCGGCCGACCAATTGGTCGTAGCCGTTGGGCAGGGTGGCGATGACCTCGTCCGCCATCGCACGGCGTGCGGCATCGCGGATGCGGGCGTCGTCGTCCATCGCATCGACCTGGCCTACGCCGATGTTCTCGCCGGCGGTCAGGTTGTAGCGCACGAAATCCTGGAAGATCACCCCGATGTTCGCGCGCAGATCCTCGATGTCGTAATCGCGCAGGTCCACGCCGTCCAGCAGGATGCGGCCTTCGTCCGGGTCGTACAGGCGCGCCAGCAGTTTCACCAGCGTGGTCTTGCCCGCGCCGTTCTCGCCGACCAGCGCCAGCACTTCGCCAGCCCGCAGTTCGAAGCTCAGATGGCGTACCGCCCAGCGTTCCGCATCGGGATAACGGAAGCCCACATCCTCGAACACGAAACCGCGAGCGATCGGTTTCGGCACCGCAACCGGGTTTTCAGGGGAAGTGATCTCGGGCTGGATCTCGAAGAATGAGAACAGGTCGTCCAGGTAAAGCGCCTGGCTGGCGACTTGCGAAAACCCGACCAGCAATCCTTCCAACAACTGCCGCAGGCGCCTGAAGCTGCCCGCCAGGAAAGTCAGATCGCCGATGGTGAAATCGCCGCGCACCGTACGCCAGGCGATATAGGCGTAGGCGATGTAGTAGCCCAGTGTTCCCAGGGCGGCGAACAAGGCGCCCCAGATCGCCCGTCTCTTGGCCAACGAACGGTTCGCCTTGAAGAACTTGTCCGCCAGTGTGCGGTAGCGCGCGATCAGGAAGTGGTGGAGATTGAATATCTTCACTTCCTTGGCGCTTTCCACGCTGGCGCCGGTCTGTTTCACGTACTCCAACTGGCGACGCTCTGGGGTCCAGGCGAAATTCAACGAATAACCCATCGCGTTGAAGTGCGCTTCGCCGACGAAGGCCGGGATCAGCGCCACTGCGAGCAGCGCGATCAGCCAGGGCGCGTAGACCAGCAGGCCGGCGGCGAAACTGATGACCGTGATCGAGTCCTGCACCTGGCCGAACAGCGTGCTCATCAGGTTCATGCGACCCATGGTCTGGCGGCGTGCGCGGTCCAGCTTGTCCTGCAGATCGGGGTCCTCGAAATCCTCAAGGTCCAGAGTGGCCGCGTGCTCCATCAGGCGGATGCTGGTCGCATTGGTGAACAGTTCGGACAGCAACGAGTCCGCATAGCTGACCATGCGCCCCAGCAAGTCCGACAGGATCGCCAGTGCGAACTCCAGCACCAGCAGCCAAAGCAGGTGGTTGAGCAGCCCCCCGCGCCAGGCGTCGCCCAAGGGTTCGAAAGGCAGGCCCAAGGCCACAAGGCGCACAGCCTCGTCGATGATGAGCTTGCCGATATACAGCGTGATGATGGGCAGAAATGCGCGGATCAGGCGCAGGCCCAGGCTGGAAATGGTCAACCACGGGCTGGTCTGCCAGATCTGCTTGAGGAAAGGCGGCAGATTGCGCATCGCATTGAAGCGCTCGCGCAGGCTGGGACCGGATTTGCCCTGCCTGGAGGAGGCGGCGGCCGGCGCGGGCGGGGCAGGGGTCGGTTCGGCCATGCCGGCATTGTGCCGTGGGCGAGGTGAATTACGAAATCGAAGGGCCGCTTAGGGCTCGTCCAGCCGCAGGGTGAGGCATTTGGCCGAGCCGCCCGCCTTCAGGAATTCGTCGAGCGGCGTCTCGATCGTTTCGAATCCCGCATT
Source organism: uncultured Pseudoxanthomonas sp. (assembly GCA_965650035.1). Lineage (GTDB taxonomy): Bacteria > Pseudomonadota > Gammaproteobacteria > Xanthomonadales > Xanthomonadaceae > Pseudoxanthomonas_A. The sequence continues at coordinate 21,213 of CBFGMR010000047.1, read as the reverse complement.
TCCCAAGGCGGTTTTCAGTGCGCTGCTGGCGCGGTTGACTATCACGGTCGTGCCGATATTGACGGCATTGCAGGCGAAGGCCAGCGCATCCTGTTCGGAAACGGCGATGCGGCGGGACTCGGGCATGCGCGATGCGATGGCGCCAATGGCCTCGGCATCGAAGGCGGGCGGGTAGTACAGAAGCCAGCCGCCGGTCAGCGGGCAGAAGCAGGTATCCAGGTGATAGAAGCGGGGATCGATCAGGCGCAGGCCGACGACTTCCAGGTCGAACATCGCCGCGATTTCCTGCGCCACGCCCGCATCGCTGCGGTGGCCATGGCCCAGCCACAGTCTGGGCGCTTCGCGGTCCAGCAGCGCGTCGCCGGCGCCTTCGAAATCCATTCCCGCCGGTAGCGGGCGAATGGTGAACCCCTGCTGCGCGAACCATTCGGTGAACAAGGCTTCCTCGCCGCGCCGCTGCGCGTGGTGGAAGCGGCTGGGCACGAACACATCGCCCAATACGAGCCCCGCGTTGGCGGTGAAAGGCATGTCGGGCAGGCTTTCGCCCGGTGCAATCAGATCGATTTTCGCCAGGTCGGATAGCGCTCCGTGCAACGCCGCCCATTGCGACTGGGCGCGGTTGGGGTCCGCGGAGTGCAGATTTCCTTCCATCCAGGGGTTGATCACATAGTCCACCGCGAAATGGGTGGGCGGGCACATCAGAAGGCGGGGATTGGAGGGCATACGCGATTCCAGCGGGTTCATGGGGACGTTGCGGCAATACGGCTTCCGACGCAATGACGGCCCGCCACTCGGGTAAAATCGGCACTGTAGCCAGCCCGCCAAAGAGCCAGTCGTGAGCCCAGATTCCCCAGCTGCGATCGACATTTCGATCAAACAGGAAGATTTCATCCAGAGCGTCGCCGACGCCCTGCAGTACATCAGTTATTACCATCCGGTCGATTACATCCGCAATCTCGCCGCCGCCTACGAGCGCGAGGAATCGGAAGCGGCCAAGGACGCCATCGCCCAGATCCTGATCAATTCGCGCATGTGCGCCGAAGGCCATCGGCCGATCTGCCAGGACACCGGCATCGTCACCGTGTTCCTGGAAATCGGCATGAACGTGCGCTGGGACGACGCCACCATGAGCGTGGAGGACATGGCCAACGAGGGCGTGCGCCGCGCCTACAATCACCCGGACAACAAATTGCGCGCCAGCGTGCTGGCCGATCCCGCCGGCAAACGCGCCAATACCAAGGACAACACCCCGGCCGTGGTCAATATGAAAGTCGTGCCGGGCAATACGGTCGACGTGATCGTTGCGGCCAAGGGCGGCGGTTCGGAAGCCAAGTCCAAGTTCGCCATGCTCAACCCGTCCGACTCCATCGTCGACTGGGTATTGAAGACCGTGCCGACCATGGGCGCCGGCTGGTGTCCGCCGGGCATGCTGGGCATCGGCATCGGCGGCACTGCCGAAAAGGCGATGCTGCTGGCCAAGGAAGCGTTGATGGAGCCCATCGACATCACCGATCTGCAGGCGCGCGGCGCCGCCAATCGCGCTGAAGAACTGCGGCTGGAGCTGTACGAGAAGGTAAACGCGCTCGGCATCGGTGCGCAGGGCCTGGGCGGCCTGACCACGGTGCTGGACATCAAGGTGAAGGACTATCCGACCCACGCGGCGAACCTGCCGGTGGCGATGATCCCTAACTGCGCCGCGACGCGCCATGCGCATTTCACCCTGGACGGCAGCGGCCCGGTGATGCTGGACCCGCCGTCACTGGAAGATTGGCCGAAACTGACCTACGACGCCAGCAAGGGTCGCCGCGTCGACCTCGATACGTTGACGAAAGAAGATGTCGCCAGTTGGAAGCCGGGCGAGGTGTTGCTGCTCAACGGCAAGCTGCTGACCGGCCGCGATGCCGCGCACAAGCGCATGGTCGACATGCTCAACAAGGGCGAACCGCTGCCGGTGGATCTGAAGGGCCGCTTCATCTATTACGTGGGTCCGGTCGATCCGGTGCGCGATGAAGTGGTCGGTCCGGCCGGCCCGACCACGGCCACGCGCATGGACAAGTTCACCGAGCAGGTGCTGGCGCAGACCGGGCTGATGGGCATGGTCGGCAAGGCCGAGCGCGGCCCGGCGGCGATCGAGGCGATCAAGAAGCACCAGTCGGCTTATCTGATGGCGGTCGGCGGCGCGGCTTATCTTGTTTCGAAGGCGATCAAGGCGGCCAAGGTCGTCGGTTTCGCGGATCTGGGGATGGAAGCGATCTACGAGTTCGAGGTGCAGGACATGCCGGTGACGGTCGCGGTGGATTCGCAGGGCGAGTCGGTGCACAAGACCGGTCCGCGCGAATGGCAGGCGCGGATCGGGAAGATTCCGGTGGTGGTGGAATGATTTTTTCTCTCCTTCTCTCGTTGGGAGAGGGGGCCGAAGGCGGATGAGGGTGCGGCGAAGTCCAGGCAGTAGAGTCACGTGGACTTCGCCGTACCCTCACCCCAACCCCTCTCCCGATGGGAGAGGGGCTCAGAACTTTCAGGAGCTTGAATGTCGACGACACTTTATGGTTCGCGCAGCACCGCCAGCTTGGTCGTGCATTGGCTGCTGATTGAACTGGATATTCCGCATACGCTGCACCTGCTCGATTTCGACAAGAACGAGCAGAAATCACCGGAATACCTGAAGCTGAATCCCGCTGGCGTAGTGCCTACGCTGATTCTGGACGGGCAGACGATCACCGAAGCGCCCGCCATCGTCATGCATCTGGCCGACAGCCATCCGGCGGCCAACCTCGCGCCTGCGGCCGGATCGCCCGAACGCGCCCAGTACTACCGCTGGATGCTGTTCATGGCCAATACGCTGCAGCCTGCTTACCGGGCGTGGTTCTATCCGCCCGAGATCGCCGGTGCGGAAAATGTGGAGGCGGTCAAACAGCATGCAAGGCAGAAAATCGAAGGCGCCTGGCAACGGGTCTCCGATCACCTTGAGGCCAATGGTCCTTACATGTTGGGCCAGAGGATATCGGCCGCCGATTTCCTGCTCATCATGCTGATGCGCTGGTCGCGCAACATGCCCAAGCCATCGGACGCCTGGCCGGTATTGAAGGCTTATGCGCAAGGCATGAAGGCCAGGCCTGCGTTCAAAGAAGTCTATGCGCGCGAAGGACTGACCGACTGGACTTGACCCGCGCCTTGTAGAGCCGAGCTTGCTCGGCTGCCTTTGATTTCCGGCGAAGAGCAGCCGAGCAAGCTCGGCTCTACCGCCATAGGCGCTTGGATAATCAATTCACGAAATCGTCGTAGCTCTTCTTGCCGCGGAATGGCATCAGGTGCTGTTCCACGATGCCGCGCGGCACGGTCTCCAGTTTCATCACGCCGTATTCCTGCGGCCACTCCTCCTGCTTGCGCGGCAGCTTGAAGGTGCCCATCAGCATATCGACCAAGGGCAGGTGGATGGCGTAGTTGACGTCGATGTATTCCTGCTGGCGCGCGTGGTGCCAGTGGTGGTAGCGCGGCAGCACCAGCAGGTATTCCAGCGGCCCGAAGCGGATGCCCAGATTGGCGTGCGCGAGCACCGCCTGCAGGCCCACCAGCACTACGTACGCATTCACGGCCGAGGCCGAGAAACCCAGGATCAACAGCGGCAGCAGCACCGCACTGCGGGTCATCACGATTTCCACGAAATGGATGCGCGAACCGGCCAGCCAGTCCATCTCGCGGCTGGAATGGTGCACGGCGTGGAAACGCCAGAGCCACGGAATGTTGTGATAAGCGCGATGCAACAACGCCTGGGCCAGATCGGCCACGAACACGGCGATGAGAAATTGCGCCCACACCGGCAACGACTGGATCGCGGTTTTGAGCGCGGGGAACATCGCCAGCCCGGCGATGGTCGAGGTAGAGGCGGTGACCAGGATCAGGATGAATTGCACCAGCACATGGCTCATGAAGAAATAAGCCAGGTCGGTGCGCCAGCCGGGCCGCAGTGGAGAGAGGTCGCGCTTGCCCAGGAAGCGCTCCATCGGCACGAATACCAGTGCGGAGAAGAACAGCGAGATCACGAACCAGTCCAGTCCCAGCGAATAGGAGGTCTTGCCTATCGAATCGAACTGCACATTGGTCCCGCCCACCAGCACCGCCAGTGTTGCGGCGCCTACGCCGATCAGCGCGACGCGCTTGTTGCGCCCGCGCAGGATGGCAAGCGTTCCCAGCAGGAAGGCCGCGACCAGGCCGACCAGCAGAAGGTTGCGGGCGAAGGTTTCGCTGTAGACCGCGCGGAATTCCTTGCTGGTCAGCAGTTCGGGGTAGTGGAAGCACAGCACCCCGAACAGGCTGAGCAGTCCCAGCAGGGCGGAGGTGTAAGCGGTGTAGGAGCGTTTGGGGCGCGGTAAGCTGGACATGCGAGGCGCGGCGGGAAGCCTGTCGGCGGAGTTCGTGAATAGTCCACTGCCTGGACCCATCATTCAAGCGCTATTGGATTCGGGCACGAGCGTCCGCATCTATCTGACACCAACCTATTCCGAAGACCTACATGCGCGGCGCACTCATCCAGGAACATCGCGAGATCGACCGGCTTCTTTCCTGCATCCGCCGCATCGCGGTGCTGGGCATCAAGCCCGAAACCCATGCCGCACAGCCGGCGCACATGATCCCTGCCTACCTGCATCGCGTGGGCTACGAGGTGATTCCCGTGCCGGTCTATTACCCGGAGATCACCCATATCCTGGGCAAGCCCGTGTTGCGCGCCGTCGCCGATATCAAGGGACGCCTGGATGTGCTCAACGTATTTCGCAAACCCAGCGATTTACCCCCGCACTTGCCGGACATTCTGAAAGCGCGTCCGCGTACGGTCTGGCTGCAGACCGGCATCCGCGACGACGGGTTCGCCGAATCGCTGCTTCGCGGCGGCATCAATGTGGTGCAGGACCAGTGCCTGATGGTGGAACACCGGCGCTGGCGCAGCTCGCAATGATCCGCCGCCGGCGCCTATCGGTACTCCGGAGGCGTGCCGGCGAAGTGGTTCAGAACCACTCAAGCAGCGAAATACCCAAGCCCACATAGGTGGCCTTGTGGTTGTAATCGATCAGGCTTTCGCCATAGCCATGGAACAGTTGCAGGTGTCCGCGCAGAGTGCGGTCGATAGGGAAGCCCCAGTCCATCTGCACCGACCCGTGCGAATCGTCGCCGCCACGCAGCGAATGCCTGCCCAGCAGCGAGAATTCATGCCCGTTCTTGCTGTACACCAGCATCGCATCGCCGCGGCCGATGTAGTTCTGGATATCGGGGTTGTCGTCGTCGTGGCCGTCGGGGATGCGCCACCAGGGACGCACCACGAAAGCCCAGTTTCCCCGGTCCAGCCCCACGTTCAACATCACCCGGTTCCAGCTGCGCGACAACGGATCGCTGCGGCCGTTGGACTGATGGTTGACGCCGATCGCGGTCATGCGTCCTTTCCAGCCGCCCAGGCTGTAGTTGTTGCGGAATACCAGCAGAACTTCCGGCTCGTAATTGGTTTCGCGGAACGGCCGCGACTCCTCGCCGTTGTAGACCTGCCAGCGCGAACTCTGGGTATAGGCGCCCCACAGATCGCCGTTGTCGCCGAAGAGGTTCTCGGCGAACTTGGTCTTGAAGCTGAGCTGGAACTTGGCCTCCACGCTGGTCAGATTTTGCGGCTCGGTAACGGTGTTGTCCGGATTGGGCGAGGAGGGCGTCTTGTTGGTGTCGCTGGTCCAGAACGCGGGAAACAGATAAACCGGCTTGTAGGCTCGCATCTGGAACACGCCCAGCTTGGAATCCTTGGCCAGTTCCCAGCGGCTATCCAGCAACGAGCCCTTGCCGGCGTTGGCAAGCGCTTCGGCATACTGGTCGTCGTGGCCGAACACCGAACCCAGGCGGTGGCGCGCGCGTTCGCGCAGCGGTGCATCGGCCTCTGGCGCGGCGGCCTTGCGCTCCTGTCTGGCCAATTCGGCGGCCTGTTCGGCCGCAGCATCGGCGGCCTGCGTGTCTCCGGCCCGGCGACCGAGCACCCGGTCGTAGCAGGCCAGGCGGGTGGCATCTGTTTCAATAGCCACGCAGGCTTCCGGCGTGGCGGCGGTGGACTCGGGCAAGTCTTGCGCCATCGCGGTGCACGAGACGGCCATGGCCGATGCCAGAAGCGTCTGGCGAAAAAGTTTGCGTGTCATCCTGAACTCACATTTTCGACTGGGGGGAAGCGAATTTCCCCATCAGTTTCCCTCGTACCGGCCGCTGCCGCCACCTCTGATGCATATCACGCGCCCTTCGCAAGATCGCGCGCAGACCGCGCGCGGAGTGCTGGCCGCTCAAACGAACCAGGCGAATGCGAACAGGCCCAGCATCGCAAATGCCAAACCCAGCTTCAGTACAGTGCCGAGCAGAATCCCGAGCCAGGTGCCCAAGCCCACCTTGGCCGCTTGTCCGATTTCCCTGCTGTGCCAGAGCTCTCCCAGCAGAGCGCCGACGAAGGGGCCGGCCAATAAGCCGACAGGCATGAAGAACAATCCCGCAAAAGTGCCGACTACCGTTCCGATCAACGCTTTCCTGCTTGCGCCCACCCGTTGCGCCCCCACCATGGTGGCGAACAGATCCGCTGCGATCGAAAGCAGGGTCAGCAGCCCGAGTACCACCAGCGTGACCCAGCCTATCTGTTGGAAGTCGCCTGCCCAGGCCGCCAGCAGCATGCCCGCGAACACCAGCGGCAGGCCGGGCAGGGCGGGCAGGATTACCCCCGCAACGCCCACCAGAACCAGGATCACCGCCAAAGCGTAGTACAACGTCTGTAATTCCAAGAATTTCCCCTAATTAAATCAATGACTTGTATTGATCGCGATGGTTGGCGGAATTATTGCATTTTCAGAAATAGCGGGTTACTGTTCAGCCGCTGCGCTTGCCAAGGTCACCGTGCATTGTGGCCTGATGCGGTCGAACCATGTTCCGCTACAACGTTACACGCTTCCTCCTTGCAACCAGCCGCCGGAGCAACGGCGTATCCACCAACCGTTCCAGGGAGTTAGCAGAAATGGCAGATCGCGAAAACGGTACCGTCAAATGGTTCAACGACGCCAAGGGCTTCGGCTTCATCAGCCGCGAAAATGGCGAGGATGTCTTTGTGCATTTCCGCGCCATCCAGAGCCAGGGCTTCAAGAGCCTGAAGGAAGGACAGAAGGTCAGCTTCACCGTCGTTCAGGGCCAGAAAGGCCTGCAGGCCGACGCAGTGGAAGCGCTTTGATCGTACGACCCGCGTCTTTCACGTAGAAGCGAAACAAAAAAAAGCCCGGCATTGCGCCGGGCTTTTTTCTTGGCTGGATCAGTTCTGCTGCGGCGTGTTTTCCGCGAAGTATTCGTGGCTGTCGGCGTTCTGGATGGCACTGGCCGGATCGCTCAGCGCCAGACTCTTGGCGCCGCTCTGGCCGTAGACGATATCGTCGGTACCGGCCACGGCATTGAAGTGGCTGGTTTCGTGGATCAGCGTGCCGGCCTTGGAATCGGTGCCGGTCAACGGCGCAGTCCAGAAGGCGCGGCAGACGAAGACCTCGTAAGGACGGGTCGGATACACATAGGCGTAATAGCTCTGGTTGCATCCGCAGTTGATCTTTATCTGTCCGGCGTTCTGATCGAGTGCGGTATCGATAGCGGTGAAATTGCCGCGGACAGTGCTGTAGCGGCTGCTGGTATACGCGCCGAACCAGGTGCCGTACCGAGGGCCGGTGGCGCCGGAACCCAGATAGTTCTTGGCGTTTTCGGAATAGTTGCGCGCCGCGATGACCGCATTGCCTGCCGTGCTGATCTGGGTGGTTGAGCAGCCCACATAGCTGACCCCGTTCACCACGGTCCCGCCGCTGCCGGGTTTGCCCTTGGCTGCCTTCGCTGCGCCCAGTACGTCACTGCCATCCACCCACAACTTCAGCGGCTGGCTGCGCATCACCATCGGTGTACCGCGTTCGCTGCGCAGCATGCTGCCGTCGGAAAGCGAGGCGTACTGCAAAGGCGATGCCAGAGTGACTTCGTAGTTGCCGCTCTTGGAAAGATCGTAGGAGGACGAAAGGTCCACCACGGCGCGCAGACTTTGCTGCGGGCGGAGGATCGCGAAATCCTCGGCCTGCGGCAGGCCGCGCTTGACCTGCATGCCTTCGTAAGCGACGGGATTTCCGTCCTGGGTAACGCGGAACAGGCTGGTTTCCGGGAAATCGGAAGGCAGTTGCCACCTGGGTACGCGAACCACTTTGTCGCTGGTGTTGGTGATCACGATTTCCACAGCACCAAGCAGGTCGCCGGTTGGGGCGTTCACTGCCGCGATGCGGACCTGCAATGGATTGAACGGAGCATTCCGCGGAGCGGCTACGGCTACGGCGACTGCAATTGCGGTGGCGAGCACCGCGCTGGTGGCGAGCGTATGACCAAGTGCTTTGTTCATCTGTCAGTCCTTTTATGTAATGGGAATAACACCGTCCGTGCTGCGGACAAAGGAAGATACTGCGAAAGACGATTGTTGCAGTGTTGCCATGCAACAAGGATCGCCCGGGATATGATCGACCGGGCAAGCTTGGCGTAGCGGAGGCCGTTCGTATGATTTCGCGCAAGTACCAGAAACCATGGATGGTCGTGATCGTATTGGCATTGACCGGTTGTGCAGCGCGTGAAGCGGGTTCCGCAACAGAGGATGCCGAACCGTCCGGCGAAGCCGCCGCTCCGGAAGTGCAGCGTGTCCGTGGAGACGCTTTGGTCGGCAAGGATGGCTATGGGCTCACGCCGTGCGGTAGCGACCGACAGCGCATTCTTACGCTTCCTCCGCAGTCCGGAATTTTCCTGGATCGCTTTCTGGAATCCGGAGGCAAGCTGGAATTCTTTCTGGATGCCTGGGTAAGGGAAAAAGACGGCAAGCTGGAAGTCGTTGCGATCGAGCGTGCGCACACCGAGGGCCCGCGTTGCGATTCCGCACCCGAAGTGGCTCAATTCGTCGCCAGTGGTACGGAGCCTTTCTGGTCGCTACAACTTTCCTCGGCCGGTTGGCTGCTTCAGCGTCCGGATAGCCCGCCATTGCAGATAACCGCTTCACCGGAAAAGATCGGAGATGGTTATGTCTGGGCGTCCGCTTCTCCCCAAACGAGAGTGGAAATAACGCCAGGGTATTGCGCAGACGGAATGGCCGATGCCGCTTCGGCCTGGCAAGCCAGGATCGACCTGGGCGACGTGCAGCTCGCCGGCTGCGCGCATCGCGGTGAGCTGCCTTTGCCATGAAAGAAGGCCCGCATGGCGGGCCTTCTTTGCAGTGTTTCCGTTGAGGAACCCGTATTAGCGGATTACCACTCTGCCGTTCACTATGCGGACGTAGGTGTTCTCGCGCACGCCGGCCAGATCGCGCTGGTTGATGACGACCGTACGGCCGTCGTCCATTCGCACGTGCACGTCGTAGCTGTCACCGGTGGCACGGTTCTGGATGGCGTTGCCGGCAACCGCGCCGCCGACGGCGCCCGCGACGGTGGCGATGTTCTGGTTGCCCTTGCTGCCACCGGTCTTGTCGGAGATTTCGTGGCCGGCGATCGCGCCGACGATGCCGCCGAGCACGGCGCCGGTCTTGGAGGGTGCAGTGCGGCCCGAAGCCACCGTATCGATCCGGGTCACGATGCCGCAGTCGTAGCAGCGCGCCTGCGAGGAAGCCGGGGCAGGGCTGCCGTAACCGTAATTGGGGGAAGTGGTGGCGCAGCCAGCCAGCGTCGCGGCGGCCAGCGCACCCATAGCGAGCAATCGAATCTTCATGCGGTTCTCCTTAGGCATCCAAAGGTTTCGGGACATGGCGTCGGTCCTGACGCCTGTGGAAGCCATCGTGTTGCGCGGCGCATGAACCGCGCGTCAACCCGGCACCGTAGACCGGCGGGCAGCGAACTTCCGCCAGCCTTCGTTCAGCCGCGGAAATCCTGGTGGCAGGCCTTGCAGTCTTCGCCGATCTTCTGGGTGACGATACCCTGCGCCGCACAGTCGGCAGGCGGTGCAGCGATGGCCGCATTCAACGTGGCGCGCAGCCGGCTGGCATGGCCGACGAAGCGCTGGTCTTCGGCTTCGTCCGGAAACGCCAGTTCCAGGTCGTTGCTGATCGCGCGCAGCGATTGCAGACGGGGGAGGGTATCGGTCACTGCGCACCGGCTCTGCTCGCCGTTCTGCTTCAGCAGGCTGGCCTGCTTCTGCATGACATGCATGACGCTGTGGGGAAAGGGATCCTGTCGGGCCTGAATCGCACGCAACGCCATCACCGTCAGCACCGCACCGATCACAAGGCCGATCAGGAACAGGAAGAAGTAGCGCGATGCGTTGGAGGCTCTTGCGGGTTGGCTGACCATGCGGCGGGATCCTTGTGGTGATGCCGGGAATAGTACGACGCGCGTCACGGGTTCCGCCACGTTTACAATAGTGAGATGAAGAACGAATTGCGCGAACGCTTCGCCGGCATCGACAGGTTGTACGGCAAGGGAACAGTGGAAAAATACGCCGGCAGCCGTGTAGCGGTAGTCGGTATGGGCGGCGTGGGGTCGTGGGTGGTCGAGGCGCTGGCGCGCTCGGGCGTAGGCCATCTGACCCTGATCGACGCCGACGATATCTGCGTGTCCAACACCAACCGTCAACTGCCTGCGCTGGAAGGGCAATACGGCCGGAATAAATCCGAAGCCATGGCCGATCGTTGCCGAGCGATCAATCCATTGATCCAGGTGGACGCGGTACCCCTGTTCCTGACTGCCGGCAATCTGGAAGCGCTGCTGGACCGGAAGTTCGATCTGGTGCTGGATGCCTGCGACAGCTTCCGCACCAAGGTGGAGATGATCGCCTGGTGCCGCCGTCGCAAGCTGCCCATCGTTGTTTCGGGCTCCGCGGGCGGGCGAACCGACCCCACCCAGATCCGCCTGCGCGATCTGTCGCGCACCGAGCATGACGCTTTGTTGGCATTGATCAGGAAGAAGTTGCGCAGCGAGTTCAATTTCCCCAAGAACCCGGATCGCTACTTCGGCGTGCAGGCGGTTTATTCGCTGGAGAACGTCAACTATCCGCAGGCCGATGGCAGCGTCTGCGGCGTACGTCCGCAGCTGGGCGCGGACGCGGCGTTGAAACTGGATTGCGGCGCAGGCCTGGGTGCCGCCACGCATATCACCGGCGCGTTCGCTTTCGCCATGGTCGCCAAGGCGCTTGAGCTGCTGAAAAAACCGCGGTTGTAATTGTAGGAGCGACGTAAGTCGCGATGGGGCCTCACTAGAAAACGGCCCATCGCGACTTACGTCGCTCCTACACCGCTCCTACGTCGCCCCTACAGCGCACTCGGCAGATTGAAGAGGCGTTGGGCATTGGCTGTGGTGGCGGTAGCGATCACTGCGGCGTCCACGCCGCGCAGCTTCGCAATGGTTTCGCAGACGAAGGAAAGCCGCGCCGGTTCGTTGCGCTGTCCGCGGATTTCCGCATCGGGCTGGTCCGGTGCATCGGTCTCCAGCAGCAGATGCTCCAGTGGCATTTCCGCCACCAACCCGCGCAGACGGTTGGCGCGCGCGTAGGTCGCCGGGCCGCCGATGCCCACCATGAAACCCAGTTGCCAAAGTTGCCGAGCTTGCTCCGGACTGCCGGAAAAGCTGTGCACCACGCCCCGCAGCTTGCCGACGCGCTTGAACGATGCGATCACCGCATCCACTGCGCGCCGCGCATGCACGATCACCGGCAGATCGAAATCGCGGGCCAGCGTCAGTTGCCCGTCGAAATAAAGTTGCTGCGCGTCCGCATCCAGGTTCTCGACGAAGAAATCCAATCCGCATTCGCCCACCGCGACCGGGCGCTCGCGTGCAATCCAGTCTCCCAATTGCTGCAGGTGCTCGGGCCTGTGCGAGTCCAGAAACATCGGATGAAGGCCATAGGCAGGAAACAATCCGGGATGCGTTCGGCAAATATCGCGCAGGTGTGGCCAATGCTCCGCATCGACCGCCGGAATTACCTGTTGCATCACTCCGGTGGCACGGGCGCGTTGGATTACCGCTTCACGGTCGGCATCGAACTCCGGCGCGTCCAGGTGGCAATGGCTGTCTACCAGCATGCTTGCCACCTATCTTTGCGTGCCGCCCGAATCTATGGCTGTCGGATTTTTCCGGTTTTTCCAGTTGGCCAGCAACAGGGTGCCCAGACCCAGCAGGATCTCGTCGACCAACGGTATCGGATCGGGGATAAACAGCGTGATCGCGAACAGCGCAGCGGTAATCTTGAACAGGGTCGGATAACGCAATTTTCTGGCCCAGTTCAAAAGGGGCAATAAAAGAGGAGTAGCCATTTGCCTGATTCGGAAGTGATGTGACGGGCGACACGCTACCACGAGCTATGGCCTCTGGTCCGGTTCATGCTACGGGCGGTTTGGGCGGAACGAAACCGGTTGTTGTTCAGCTATGTCGTGCTGCAATTGACTTATCGATAACGCGGGAGCCGCCCGCACGGAGGTTGGCATGAAAAGCAATACCACTACGATACTCATCGCTACTGGCGCACTGCTTTTTGGAGGCATCGCCACTGCGGCTTATATGAATAATCGGGATAAGCCCGAGGAGTTCGTCAATGCCACCACCGGCGAGCCAGTGGCTGCCGATACCGACACCGCATTGGATCAGGCGTCGTTGGACAGCCAGATCGAGCCCAGCAGCCTGCAATATGCGGAAGTGGTCAAGGTCGACCCCATCACCAACAAGAACAAGATCTACGCCACGGTGATCGGCAGCGAACCCGTGCGCGAAACCACCACCACCAACACCCCGCATGAAGTATGCGAGGACGTAGTGGTGCAGGAGCGCCTGCCCGAACGCGACGGCAATGCCGGCGGCACGGTGGCTGGCGCCGTGATCGGCGGCTTGCTGGGCAACCAGGTCGGCGGCGGCAACGGCAGGAAGGCCGCGACTGCGGCGGGTGCGGTCGTTGGTGGCGTAATCGGCAACAAGGTAGACAAGAACCATGTTGGCGGCCGCGTGGTCAGCCGTACCGAGCGCCAGTGCCATACCGAGAACACCAGCTCCGAGTCTTCGCGCGTGACCGGCTACAACGTGACCTACCGCAATGCCGACGGCACCACCGGCACCATGCGCATGGGCAGCAAGCCCGGCACCCGCATCGCCATGGGTAATACCGACAAGGTGGTGGGCTACGACGTGACCTACCGCTTCGATGGCCAGGAAAAGACCGTCCGCATGGACGAGAAGCCGGGCGACCGCCTGCCGGTCGTCGATGGCCAGGTGGTGACCCAGACCGCATCGGTGACTGGCGACAGCCAGGGCTGAGCCGCTTCGGCGTATCCACCAGGAAGGCCGGCGATTTCGCCGGCTTTTCCGTTTCTGGTCGGCAAACTAGGGGGTTACGGGGCTCCATGGGCGCCGAATACAATGGCGGACTGTCCCGAACCGGCTTCCGTGAATGGCTCTCAACCCCTATGACCTGTTTGATATCCGTTCCCTGCTCAGCGAAGAGGAGCGCGCGGTGCAGGACACGGTGGCCAGGTTCACCGACGAGCGTGTGCGTCCGATCATCGGCGATGCCTTCGACCAGGGCCGGTTTCCAAAGGAGCTGGTATCCGAGATCGCCGACCTGGGCCTGTTGGGCTCGTCCCTGCCGGAACAATACGGTGGCGGCGGTTTGAATGCGGTCAGCTACGGCTTGATCTGCCAGGAGCTGGAACGAGGCGATTCCGGCATCCGCAGCTTCGTCAGCGTGCAGTCCTCGTTGTGCATGTATCCCATCTATGCCTACGGCAGCGAAGAGCAGCGCATACGCTGGCTGCCGGACATGGCGGCGGGCAAGGTCATCGGCTGCTTCGGTCTGACCGAGCCGCAGGGCGGTTCGGACCCCGCCAGCATGAAAACCAACGCCAAGCGCGACGGCGGCGACTGGATACTCAACGGCTCCAAGATGTGGATCACCAACGGCAATCTGGCCGATATCGCCATCGTCTGGGCGCAGACCGGGGACGGCATCCAGGGTTTCGTGGTTGAGAAGGACTTCGCCGGCTTCAAGGCCCAGGAAATCCACAAGAAGATGAGCCTGCGCGCCTCGGTCACTTCGGCGTTGTTCTTCGACAACGTGCGCGTGCCCGAAGCCAACCGCCTTCCCAACGTGAAGGGCCTCAAAGGTCCGCTGGGCTGCCTGACCCAGGCGCGCTACGGCATCACCTGGGGCCCGATCGGTGCGGCTATCGCCTGTCTGGACGAGGTGCTGGGTTACACCAAGGAACGCATCCTGTTCGAGCGCCCGGTAGCGGCCACGCAGAGCGCGCAGATCAAGATGGCCGAAATGGCCCGCCGCATCACTTTGGCGCAGCTGCTTTCGTTGCAGCTTGGCCGCCTGAAGGATGCCGGCAACATGCAGCCCGCGCAGGTCTCGCTGGCCAAGTGGAACAACTGCCGCATGGCCATCGACATCGCACGCGAATGCCGCGACTTGCTGGGCGGCGCGGGCATCACTACCGAACATGCCGCGATCCGTCACGCCTTGAATCTGGAATCGGTGATCACCTACGAAGGTACCGAGACGGTGCACCAATTGGTGATCGGACGGGAGCTGACGGGTATCAACGCGTTCTGATTATCTTGATCGTCATTCCCGCGAAGGCGGGAACCCAGCGACTTTGCTGTTGATGTTTCCCGGATAGGGCCCCAAGTCGCTGGGTCCCCGCCTTCGCGGGGATGACGATCCGAATTGGTCCGAATGAAACAGGCCCATGAGCATCTTCGATATCCAACTCGAAACCGAACGCCTGATCCTGCGCCCACCACAGGCGCAGGACTTCGAGCCGTGGGCGGCTTTCATCGCCGACGAGGAAGCCGCCAGGCACATCGGCGGCGTGCAACCGCGGTCCATCGCCTGGCGCAGTTTCGCGGCGGTGATCGGCGGGTGGCATCTGCAGGGTTTCGGATTCTTCTCGGTGATCGAGAAAGCGACAGGCCAATGGGTCGGCCGCCTGGGTCCATGGCAGCCCGAAGGATGGCCCGGTACCGAGGTGGGCTGGAGCATCGCCCGCGAACATTGGGGCAAGGGTTACGCGCCTGAAGGCGCGCGCGCCGCCACCGATTGGTCGTTCGACAAGTTGGGCTGGAGCGAGGTGATTCACACCATCGCCGAGGACAATGCCAATTCCAAGGCGGTCGCGGCGAAAGTGGGATCGCGATTCCTGCGCATGGGCTGGCTGCCCGCGCCGCACGACGCCAAGCCGGTCGAGATCTGGGGGCAATCGCGCGAAGAGTGGATGGCCAATCACGAGAAGGAGAGCAGGGCATGATCACCGTTTACGGCTATTCGGTTTCCGGCAATTGCCACAAATTGCGTCTGCTGCTGGAACAGCTGGGGCAAGAGTACCGTTGGGTGGAAGTCGACAGCTCTCAGGGCGGCACGCGCACGCCGGAATACCTGGCCAAGAACGCCAACGGCAAGGTGCCGATGCTGGAGCTGGAAGACGGCCGCATCCTGGTCGAATCCAATGCCATCCTCTGCTATCTGGCCGAAGGCAGTCCGTATCTGCCTTCTGACGCCTGGCTGCGCGCTCAGGCGTTGAGCTGGTTGTTCTTCGAACAGTACAGCCATGAGCCCTACATCGCCGTCGCGCGTTTCATTCGCGGCTGGACGCCGATCGACTCGCCGCGCCGTGCCGATTTGCCGCGCTTGAAAGAACGCGGCACGCAGGCGCTGGCGGTGATGGAAAATTTCCTGGGTTCCGCGCGATGGTTCACGGGCGCCGAGTACGGTATCGCGGACATCGCGTTGTTTGCCTACACCGATGTTGCCCATCAAGGCGGCTTCGATCTGGCTCCTTTTCCGGCGCTACGCGACTGGCTTGCGCGCGTGCGCGCCCAGCCCGGATTCGTGGCGATGCCGGAACCGCAGGCAGAGAACGCCGCACTGCTGGCCCATACAGATTGAGCGTAGGTCGGGGCTACGCCCCCGACGCCCGGTTCTCCGGGAACGCCATCAATTGCAGTCGGGCGCGTAGGCCCGACCTACGGAAAGACCAATGACCGCCAACCCCATTCCCGCCCGCATGAAGGGCCTCAACCGTGCCGAAATCTGCGACCAGAACTTCACCGAGTTCGTGCAGGAATGGAATGGCGCGGTCGATGCCAAGCCCGCGCCGGGAGAGGCCGTGCTGGAAGGCAGTGCGCTGGATGCGCGGTCGTTCGTCGAACTATTGGAATCCCAGCTGGTCTCGCGTCACCTCGATCTGATGGCGCGCGTACTGCGCGTGCAGAACAAGGTCTTCTACACCATCGGCAGTTCCGGCCACGAAGGCAATGCGATGGTCGCGCGCCTGGCCCGGCACACGGACCCGGCGTTCCTGCACTACCGTTCCGGCGCTTTCATGGCAGAGCGTTTCCGTAAATTGCCGGGCATGGATCCGATCATGGATTCGGCTCTCTCTTTCGCGGCCAGTTCGGAAGATCCGGCTTCCGGCGGCCGTCACAAGGTGTGGGGTTCCAAACCGTTGTGGGTACTGCCGCAGACATCGACGATCGCCTCGCACTTGCCCAAAGCGCTGGGCACCGCGGTGGCCATCGAACAGGCCAAGCGCATCGGCCATGCCTCGCCGATTCCCGACGACAGCATCGCCATTTGTTCCTTCGGCGACGCCTCCAGCAATCACGCTACTGCGCAGACCGCGTTCAACGCCGCGGCGTGGACCTCTTACCAGAAGTTGCCGGCGCCGGTGCTGTTCGTCTGCGAGGACAACGGCATCGGAATCTCTGTGAAGACCCCGGGTGGCTGGATCGAACGCAACTTCTCCAAGCGCGATGACCTGGACTATTTCTACGCCGACGGCCTGGACCTGGCCACTGGCTACGGGCAGGTGCAGGCAGCGGTGGAGCACTGCCGTCGCACGCGCCGCCCGACCTTTCTGCACCTGCGCACCACCCGGATCATGGGACACGCCGGCACCGACTTCGAGATCGAATGGCGTCCCATTGAAGAGCTGGTCGCGGTGGAGGCGGGCGATCCGCTGTTGCGTTCGGCGGCCATTGCGCTGGAATCCGGCCTGTACACCAGGCAGCAACTGTTGGCTCTGTACGAAGACATCCGCAAGCGCTGCTTCGCTGCCGCCGACGCGGCCGACAGGACGCCCAAGCTCACCCGCCTGGAAGACGTGATCGCGCCGCTGGCGCCTTACACGCCGGACAAAGTCATGGCCGAGGCCAAACGCGCGGATTATGCGGACAAACGCCTGCAGGTCTTCGGAAGCCAGGAGAAGCTACCTGAAGCGCAACCGCCGCGGCATCTTGCGCTGTTGATCAACAACGCGCTGCACGATCTGTTCTGCAAGTATCCGGAAGCGCTGCTGTTCGGCGAAGATGTGGCGCAGAAGGGCGGCGTTTACACCGTCACCAAAGGTCTGCACAAAGCGTTCAAGAACAGTCGCGTATTCAATACGTTGCTTGACGAAACCATGATCCTGGGCCTGGCCCAGGGTTACGCCAATCTTGGCATGCTGCCGGTGCCGGAAATCCAGTACCTGGCCTATTTCCACAACGCCTGCGACCAGATCCGCGGCGAGGCGGCTTCGCTGCAGTTCTTCTCCAATAACCAGTACCGCAACCCGATGGTGGTGCGTATGGCCGGATTGGGCTATCAGCGCGGTTTCGGCGGCCACTTTCACAACGACAACTCGATCACGGCTTTGCGCGATATCCCCGGGCTGGTGGTCGGCTGTCCGTCGCGCGGCGACGATGCGGCGACCATGCTGCGCACGCTGGCGGCTTTGGCGAAAGTGGACGGGCGGGTGAGTATCTTCCTGGAGCCCATCGCGCTGTACATGACCAAGGATTTGTACGAAGCCGGTGACGGCCAGTGGCTGACCAGTTATCCGGCGCCGGAGGAAGCGATGGTGCTGGGGGAAGGTCGCGTCTATCAGGAAGACGCCAACGACCTGGTGATCTTCACCTACGGCAACGGCGTGCCGATGAGCCTGCGTGCGGCGCGGGAAATCGGCAAGAAGCATGGCTGGAAGGTGCGCGTGGTCGATCTGCGCTGGCTGGTGCCGCTCAACGAAGGCTTCATCGCCGAGCAGGCCAGGACCGCCAAGCGCATTGTGATCGTCGATGAAGGACGTCATTCGGCCGGTGTGGGCGAGGGCATGATCACGGCCATCGCCGAAGCCGGTTTCGCCAGCCGCCCGTTCCAGCGTGTCGTTGGCGTGGATACGTATACGCCGCTGGCCGGTGCGGCCTTGCTGGTATTGCCGGGCGACGAGGACATCGTAAAAGCTGCGGATCGTCTGGTCTGACCCGGCTGTCGTGCTTTGCGGTTCTCTCTGAGAGCCGGTTGCACGCGTTGTAGCGCGCCGATGGGTACTATCGGCAGCCCCCCAGGAGAACCGCATGAGCCAGATCAAGATCGCCGTCATCGTCGGCAGCCTGCGCAAAGAGTCGATCAACAAGAGGCTGGCGCTTGCGGTCAGCCGGATGTTCTCCGATCGATTCGACCTGCATCGCGTCGAGATCGCGGAATTGCCGCTATACAACCAGGATTTCGACCAGGACTATCCAGTGTCGGGCCAGCGGTTCAAGCAGGAAGTCGAAGCGGCAGATGCGCTGTTGTTCGTCAGCCCCGAATACAACCGCTCGATGCCGGGCGTGCTGAAGAACGCGATCGATGTGGGCTCGCGCCCACCGGGCAGCAATTCCTTCGCCGGCAAGCTGGCTGCGGTCATCGGCACTTCGCCGGGCGCACGCGGAACGGCGCTGGCACAGCAGCATCTGCGCAATGTGTTCGTCGGCCTGGACGTGCTGGCCATGGCCCAGCCGGAAGTGACGGTGCAGTTCCATGAAGGACTGATCGACGACGAAGGCGGCGTCAATGACGAACGCACCCTCAAGTTCCTGCAGAAATTCGTCGACCGCTATTCGGCCTGGCTGATCAAGACCCTGTCTCACTGACAAGAGCGGGCGTAGGAGCGACGTGAGTCGCGAAACCATGTTTCGGCTGGACGGCTGGACCAACGACTTCGCGACTCACGTCGCTCCTACCGCGGCGCCTCCACGGTCAGCGTTGCAGGCCGTCCAGGAGCGGGATTTCGCGTAACGGCGTGCCGTTGGCGTACAACTGCGATGGAGGCCTCTCCAGCGGCAATACCGCGAGGGCTAGCGGCCTGGGCTCGTACGCAACGCTGACGATGCTTCCAACCGCGCGTTCTCCGTCATTGATTTCAACACCAGGTTCCAACGCCGAGTCGCTTTCGAACAGGACGAGTCCGCGCTTGGCTTTTCCCAGGAAATGGGTGCGCGCCACGATTTCCTGTCCCGGGTAGCAGCCTTTCTTGACGCTGAAAGCCTGCAGGCGTTCCAGCGACAATTGCTGGGGCGTCCATTGTTCGCGCTGGGCTGCTGGCAGGCGGGGCAGTCCGGCTTGCAGATCATGGGCCGCCCAGCGCGCTCGCAGATCTGCGTCGTCCGGTAGTCCATCCGTCGCCGCGATGATCAGAGTGCGGGCTTGGCCGCGATCGCCATAATCGAGTTCGATCGAGTCGCCATTGAAGCCGATCCGCGCACTTTGCGCGGAATCGGGCTTGCGCAACGCACCGCCGACCTGCCGGCCGCCCAACGCCGAAATCTTCAACTTTCGTCTGAAGACGAAGCGTTGCAACTGTGTCGCCAACTCGCCGGCATCGGCGTCCGGCAACAGCAACAGGATCCGGTCGTCGCCCAGCTTGAGCAGCGCAAACACCGCAATGACGCGGCCCTTGGGGGTCAGCCAGGCGTTCCACTGCCAGTTTCCCTGCGGCAGCGCGACCACATCGTTGGCGAACTGGGCCTGGGCAAAGGCAGCGGCGTCCGGCCCGTCCAGCGCGACGACGGCATGGTCTGGCAGGGCAAAGAAAGGCGCGGCGGACACGGGCAGGTTGTCAGGCAAGAGGGGGAGGATTAAAATTTTGTGCGTTGCGAGAACAACATGATAGGCGAAACCCCTTCCATTCCCGATCCCGTACCCGGAACACAGCAGCCCGAAAGGGGCACTGTGGAACAGGAAGCGGTAACACCGAAGGAAATCGGTGGTCGCG
The DNA here is from genome assembly GCA_965650035.1 of uncultured Pseudoxanthomonas sp. Taxonomy (GTDB): domain Bacteria; phylum Pseudomonadota; class Gammaproteobacteria; order Xanthomonadales; family Xanthomonadaceae; genus Pseudoxanthomonas_A. The sequence continues at coordinate 1,175 of CBFGMR010000047.1, read as the reverse complement.
ACGGTCCCGAGCCGACGCGTTACGGGGATTGGGAGAAAAACGGACGTTGCATCGATTTCTGATCCACCGGTCATCGAATAACGCCTGCCCAGCCAACGCGGTCCTACGGAGACCGCCCAGCCGAGACAACGAGCCCAGCGAATGGCGACCCGACAACGTCCGCTTTCACCGCACCTGCAGGTGTACCGCTGGCAGATCCAGATGGCGACTTCCATCGTCCATCGGACTACCGGAATCATTCTTGCCGTCGGCGCGCTGCTCATCGCCGCCGCCTTGCTGGCCTTGGCCAGCGGCCCCGAAGCCTGGGACTGCGTTCGCAAGCTGGCCGGCTCGTGGTTCGGGCTTGCCGTCCTGTTCGGCTGGACCTGGGCTTTCGCCTACCACCTGCTCAACGGCATCCGCCACCTGGTGCAGGACGCCGGCTTCGGTTTCAGCATCCCCGCTTTCATCCGCAACGGCTGGCTGTCGGTGATCGGCAGCCTGGTGTTGACCGTTATCCTCTGGGGCGTGGTTGCGTCGAAGGTGGGTTGGCTATGAACCACCGTTACCGCACCCCGTTGAAGGATGTGCGCGGGCTGGGTTCGGCGAAGGAGGGCACGCAGCACTTCATCGTGCAGCGCCTGACTGCCATTGCGCTGATCTTCCTGGCCTGCTGGTTTCTGTACTTCGTAGTCGGGCTGATGCACGCCGACTACCTGACCGCTGCCGATGCGGTGGCCAAGCCGTGGAACGCGACGCTGCTGGTGGCCTTCCTGGTGGCGATGTTCTGGCACGCGCAACTCGGCGTGCAGGTGGTCATCGAAGACTACGTGCACAGCCATGGCCTGGCACTGACCGCGCAGATCGCGGTGCGTTTTGTTTGCATCCTTGGCGCGCTGGCCAGCGTTTTCGCCGTGGTCCGCATAGCATTGGGAAGCTGATTCATGACTTCGGCCTACAAGATCACCGAACACAAATACGACATGGTCGTGGTCGGCGCCGGCGGCGCGGGCTTGCGCGCTACTTTCGGACTGGCGGCCAAGGGCCTGCAGACCGTGTGCCTGACCAAGGTGTTCCCGACGCGTTCGCACACTGTGGCCGCGCAGGGCGGCATCTCCGCCGCGCTCGGCAATATGGGCGAGGACGACTGGCGCTACCACTTCTACGACACCATCAAGGGTTCGGACTGGCTGGGC
>CBFGMR010000046.1:0-23391 GCA_965650035.1 uncultured Pseudoxanthomonas sp. | reverse complement strand
CGCCCTTGGTGAAGATGCCGCCGCCCAGTCGCGCGAAGATCGAGATCAGTGAAGAACCGAAAGCCAGACCGACCAGCGCGTGCAGCGCAGGTTCGCCGGTGATGCCCATACGGCCCAGCACCAGCCAGTAACCGGCCACGCCCAGTAGACCCAGGCCGACCACCAGCATGCCGGTGATGGCGCCGCCGCGGAAGGCGACATCCATCGCCGCGCCGATGCCCTTGCGCGCCGCTTCGGCGGTGCGCACGTTGGCGCGCACCGAGACGTTCATGCCGATATAGCCGGCCGCGCCCGACAGCACGGCGCCGATCAGGAACCCGATCGCGGTAGGCCAGCTGAGGAAGAATCCGACCAGCACGAACAGCACCGCGCCGGCGATGGCGATGGTGGTGTACTGCCGGTTGAGATAAGCGCTGGCGCCTTCCTGGATCGCTGCGGCGATCTCCTGCATGCGGGCGTTGCCGGCAGGTTGTTTCAGGATCCAGCGTGCGGAAATGATGCCGTAGAGAATCGCAATCGCGGCGCAGACCAGCGCCAACGTCAAACCCCAAGCTTCCAGAAAACCGTGTTGTTCCAGCATGGACCCCTCCCAAGGTTGGTGGATGCAATCCAGCGAACCGCTTGAGGAACGTCAACGCAACAACCGGGCAAGTCACTCGAACTAGGCAGCGGACTTGGCGACTGTCGGAACGATTCAGCGTTCCGGCAGCCCGTGTCGCGGTGTGTTCAGCAATCCCTGGAGCCTGCCGAGTATGACCGGATGGGCCCGCAGCCGCCAGACGCCGGGGCGGGGTTCAGCCGTGGCGTGGCAGCCTGCGGCCTTTGCAACAGCGTGGAGAACCGCATGCGACTGATCCCGACCCTGCTGGCCGCTGGTTTTGCCGCGGCTGTTTCGCCCGCTTTCGCCGCCGGTCCGGCGCCCGAGATCCAGCGGCCGACCGGCACTCCTCAAGCCGTAGGCGCGGCCCATACCCTGCGCACCATCCCGGAGGCCTGCGCACGTCTGGAAGGCATGTTCACCGCCGATGCGGCGCAGCCGTACAAATACGCGGTAGTGCGTACCAGCCCGCAATGCCAGCCGCGCGCGCGCTTCGTCGATTTCGCAAAGGCGAAGCCTTCGTTGACGGACGGTTGGAAGTTCAACGATGTGATCCGCGTGCCCAACGCCGCCTGCTCCTCGCAACAGGCCGTGGTGCGCGTCTGGCGCCTGCCCGCCGACAACACGCCCAAACTGGACGGGCAGGGCAGCGCGCGCGTGTATCTGCAGGAAGCGAAAGAGAACGCCGCCGCCGGCAAGAAACTGCCGCCGGTGACGATGTATGCGGCGGAGATGAAGGTGGAAGGAAAAGCCTGCGGAGGCTGAAAATACAAAGGCCGCGAAGCGGCCTTTGTAAAAACTGCCTATGCCTGCACCAGTCCGTATCGAAAAGGGCAGCGTAAACCGGATGTTCCCCGGTTTTCGGGAATCAGTTCGCGCGGCAATCCTTCAGCCAGAACGACGGCCCGGTCGAATCGTATTCGCTGAACATGCCGGTCAAGGTCACCTTTTCGCCTTCGTGTAAAGACAAGGCATAGGCAGTCTGATCTGCGGCCATCTTGCAGATGATGCCTGGCTGAAGCAGGTAGTCCGAACTGATCGAGGAAGAGCGGGCACCGTTGTCGAGGGAGACGTTGTATTTACCGCCGTCCTTATCGATGCTTTCCACACGACCTGTCAGGCGATACAGCTTGCCCTGGTTGCGCGAGCTGACTGCAGCTTTGCTGTCTTCTGCCTGACGTTTGATCTGATCGGCCAGCATGTGTGAACTGATGTCCACCGCCTGTGCCTGGACGGGGTTCTTGCGGGCGCTGCTGGCGAGACTGGCGCCTGCTTTGCCCGGCTTTATCTGGATGAGCATTTCGCACATTTCCTTCTTGATGCCTTCAGTGCTGCCCAAGGCTCCGCGACCGGTCTTCATAAGCATCTGGACATGGGTGATTCCATCCTCATTGCGGGCCGCGATGGTCATCGGTATGGGTTTGCGCAGCGCGTTCTCGCGTTCCTCGATCAGCATGGTGCCGCCGCGCGCATCTTCGGACAAAACATCCATGTTTCTCTTGACTGCGACGCCACGCATCTGGCCTATGGCGCTGTCGACGCTGAGATTGGCCAGGCTGACAGAGGTGGTATAGGTAGTGCCGGTCAGCGGGTTTCCTTTCTTCGCGAAATTATCTTCGCACTGGCCGGCCATGGCGGAAGCGGCGGGCAACAGTAGCGCCAGGAAAAGCGAATGTTTCATCATCATGGTCCTCATCCTTGTGTAGAAGAACTTGCAATCGCCACGCGGAAAGGCGGTTGGCCTGTCCATGGCTCGAATCGAAGTATACAGGCGACATGAATGTGCTATTGCTCACGTTTATTCTTTCCGGGTCGCAATCGAGAAAGGCCCGGCGCTTGTCGCTGGCAGACGGGCAGATCCCTCGCTACGCTCGGAATGACAAGTGGATGCGCCGTCGTTGTAGAAGGGATTTATCCCGGCGCCACAAAAAAAAGGCCGCGCGAGCGGCCTTTTTTCCCCTGAAGCGGCGATGCCTATTTTTTCTTGATGGGCTTGGCGGGCTTCAGCTTGCCGGCAAGGGCATCGAAAGCGGTCTGATCGGACGGGGACAGATTGGGGCGGCCCGCGAAAACGCCCATGGTGATGCCACCGGTCACGTAGTAGGTTTCGCCTGCTTCGACTTCCAGGTTCAGGATGTCCTTGGCTTCGGAATGCACGGTGTATTCGTGCGCGCCCGGGTCGGCGGCATAGACGAAGTAAGTGCCGTTGCTCAGCTTGCCGAGTTCGTTTTCGCCTTCACGCACTTTGTAGCTGACGGCGCCGCCGACGAACTTCTTCTCGCGGAAGAACACGATCTGGCCTTTGCCGGCGGGAGGCGCGCCAATGGAGCCGTTGCCGGCAGGCGCTACGGTGGCGTCGCCGGTTTCTTCGGTAACGGCTTCGCTCGTATCGGCGACCGATTCGGGAGCTTCTGGGGCGGCGGGTTCTTCGGCGGCCGGTGCTGCGGCTTCGGTTTGCGCGAAGGCGTAAGCGGGGCAAAGCAATGCGAGTACCAACAGCGAACGATGCAACTTCGGATACATGGATTATTCCTTCGGTTCTTGGGTGGATTCGGTGGTGGTGGAATGCGTTGTCATGGCATCCGGAACGGATTCGGCGGGCATTGGCGAGGTTGTGGACGCGGAGGCGGTGCTTTCGCCGAGTGCAGAGGTCGCGCCTTCCGCAACGTGTGCTGCCGGTGCGGGCGCTTGCGTGCCCGATTGCGCGGGAAGGCGCAGTTCTTTGGCGATCTTGGCCTGCGCCAGAGTGCCGGCAGGGATCACGATCTCGCGGCCGCGCACAAAAAGTGCGAACGGACCGACCGCGAAGGCGGTGGCCATGGCGGCATTGGTGTTGTCCTTGCCCCTGCCGCCTACCTTGAGTCCCCGTAACGGCACCTGCGTCCCTGAAGTTTCCAGATAGCGCGCGGCGATCAGCAATTCCCCGGCCTTGCCGCCGCTACGCGATTTCTCGGCGTGCACGATCTCGCCCACGCCTTCGAGGCCGGAAGCGAGTACCGGCTGGCCCTCCACCAATACCGTCTCGGCAAGACGCAAGCGGAACTTGTCGCCGCGCTTGAGCAACGCCGAATTCAAAGGCTCCAGGATTTCGATGGTCACCACCGTGCCGTCGGCGATGCGGCAGCACACGCTGCTCGTGTCCTGCGATTGCGCCAGCGCCGCTGTCTCCGTAGCCGGCGCGGTTTCCTGCGCCACGCAGCACGGCGACGCCGCCAGCGCCAGCAGCACGTATCCCCGCTTGAGCATAGTCCCCCGACCTGCTGTCTCCCCTGTGAGGGAGGCTAACCGAATCCGACCAAGGTTCCAATAGCGCGCGGCTACTGTGCCGCTGTTGCGGTGCGCGCGCAGCGTGGTCTTTGAGCGAATCGCAGCTATTGGCTTTTACTTCTCGCCTGCTTGCAGGCAGACCCCTTGCCGCACTCGGGATGACAAAGGGTTGGAGACATCGTGGGATGCGTCAAACCAACAGCCCGACCAGCTTCATGTAGGTTTCGACCGCCTTGCGTTTGGCGGTGCGGACGCCAGCCCGCGCGTGCGAATGGGCATACCAGTTGGCGCGCTGTTTCCAGTTGTGGCGGTCCAGCGCACTCTCGGCGATCGCTATGCTCGGCTGATTGATCTGCGTGGCGTGCCACCATCCCGCAGGCAGGAACAGCGTCTCGCCTTCGGCAATGGTCAGACGGGTGGGATCGGCCCGGGCGAACTCGGGAAAGCGTTGCAGGTCCACTGCATACGGGTCGGGAATAAGCGACTGGTTGTCCTGCTCCGGATTGGGGTACAGATAACGCGTGTCGCTGGGCGGAAACAGGATCGCGTCCTTGGGTCCGTGCACCTGGGAAATGAACACGTGCAGGTAGCTGTAATCGAAATGCAGTTTCCGGAATCCGCTGCCCTTGTCGCCGATGAAAAGCGCCACTTTGCCGCGGCCCAGACGCATCGATTGCGGCAGCAGCGGGCTGTCCAGCAGATTGCCTTCGGCTGCGGCGATGGAACCCACGTCGGCCCAAAGCTCGGGAAACTGCTCGTCCAGTTTCACCTCTTTCAGGTACGGAGCCATGCCGTCCGCATGAGGTCCTTTCAGTTGGGCGATGAAGTCGCCCAGGCGCCACGTCTTGCGATCGAAGTTGACCTGCTTGTCCTGGTGCTTATCCGCGAAATAGGCCAGGTCCCACTTTTTCCGCGCGCCCCAGTGGGCGATTGCGTCGGTCAGGATGACCGGTCGCGAGCGTGCGACATATTCCGACTGAAACTCGGCCTTGCCGAGGTTCGAACGCCGGTCGATCTGCAGTGGCATGGGAGTTTCCGGACCAGAGGAAGGGCGCTGCCCTGGCTGGCAACGGCGATCACGCGCGGCCAATGGCGCGCGCGTTCCCAGTGAATACGACAATCGGCACGCCGGCCGGCCAGCCGGCGTGCGGCGTCAGGGAAGTGAGTCTGTTTTCGAGCAGACCCGGCCAGCGCCAGCGGCCGTCAACCTTCCCACTTCGGCAGCTTCTTCTTCACCGCCACGTTCTTCAGCGACACGTAGGTGGGCAGGCCATCGCGCCCGTACGGCGGATAGGCTTCGCCGCGGATCAGCGGCTCCAGATATCTGCGTGCCGCTTCGGTGATGCCGTAGCCGTCCTTGCGCAGGAAATTGTTCGGCATCTTCTTCTCGTGGTTGGCCACCTTGGTCAGCGGCGCGGCTTCGATCTTCCACTTGTAGGGGGAATCGGAGGTGCGCACGATCACCGGCATCACCGCGTTCTGGCCCTTCAGCGCGAACTGCACAGCCGCCTTGCCCGCCGCCTGCGCCTGATCCCAGTCGCTCTTGCTGGCGATGTGGCGCGCGGAGCGTTGCAGGTAGTCGGGCAGGGTCCAATGCACCTTCATGCCCAGTTCGTTCTTCACCCGGCCGGCGAGATACGAAGCCACGCCGCCGAGCTGCGTATGGCCGAACGAATCCTTGCCACCGCCGGCATCGGCCACGAAGCGGCCATCTGCGTACTGGATGCCTTCGCTGGCCACCACCACGCACCAGCCGACCTTGGCCACCACTTTCCTGACCTGGGCCAGGAACGCTGCCTCGTCGTAGGCGCGTTCGGGAAACAGGATGATCTGCGGCGCCTCGTCCGGATTCTTGCCGGCCAGGCCCGCGGCCGCGGCCAGCCAGCCGGCGTGCCGGCCCATGGCTTCGTAGACGAAGACCTTGGTCGAGGTCTCGGCCATGGCGGCCACGTCCAGCGCCGCCTCGCGCACCGACACTGCCGTGTATTTGGCAGCCGAACCGAAGCCCGGGCAGGTGTCGGTCACGGCCAGATCGTTGTCCACGGTCTTGGGCACGCCGATACAGGTCAGCGGATAGTCGTAGGCCTTGGCCAGCTGCGACACCTTCAGCGCCGTATCGGCCGAATCGTTGCCGCCGTTGTAGAGGAAGTAACGCACGTCGTGGGCCTTGAACACTTCCAGCAGCCGCTCGTACTTGGCGCTGTCCGCTTCCAGCGACTTGAGCTTGTAGCGGCAGGAACCGAAGGCCCCGCCCGGCGTGTGGGCCAGCGCGCGGATAGCGGCAGCGGATTCCTTCGAGGTATCGATCAGGTCCTCGCGCAGGGCGCCCAGGATGCCGTTACGGGCGGCCAGAACCTTGATTTTGCGGGCCCGGGCCTCGGTGATGACGGCCGAAGCGGAAGCATTGATGACGGCGGTAACGCCGCCGGATTGAGCATAGAGGAGGGTGCCTGCAACCATGGTCGGGTTCGTTCCGGATTGGTGGGATGCGGTAAGCTTGGGCCATAGCGCGGGGCCGCGCTGGCGCAGCAAAGTCTAGCGCCGCCACCCGCCATCCGGTCATTTTTGGTTTGGGAGTCAGCAATGCGATTGGTTCTACTGGGCCCGCCCGGGTCGGGCAAGGGCACGCAGGCCGCGCGCCTCAAGGAATATCTGCAGGTTCCGCATATCTCCACCGGGGACCTGTTGCGGGCCGAGGTCGCCGCCGGCAGCCCGCTGGGCGTGCAGGCCAAGGAAGTGATGGCCCGTGGCGATTTCGTCAGCGATGAAGTCCTGCTGGGCATGCTCGAAGCCCGCCTGGCCCGCCCCGATACCGCCAACGGCTTCATTCTCGACGGCTATCCGCGCAACCTGGCCCAGGCCGCCGCCCTGGGCAGTCTGCTGCAGAAAATCGGCCAGCCGATGGATTACGGCGTGCAGCTGGAAGTGCCTACCGAACTGCTGGTGGAACGTATCGCAGGCCGCGCCGCTGCCGAAGGGCGTTCGGACGACACGCCGGAAGTGGTGCGCAAGCGGCTGCAGAAGTACGACAACGACACCGCGCCGGTGATCGACTATTACCGCCAGCACGGCCAGTTGACCGTCGTGAACGGCGTGGGCTCGCTGGACGAGGTGTTAAGCCGCCTGATCGAGGCGTTGTCGCCGGCCAAAGAGGTCGGTTGATCAGTCTCTTTTGTAGGAGCGGGCCCTGCCCGCGACCGCCGTTGGCATAATCCACGACAAGTGCGGTCGCGGGCAGGGCCCGCTCCTACAGCTATCGCGCTTTCGTTGCTGCGGGTAAACCGGCGACAATTGCACCATGAGCAAACTCCATATCCTCGGCATCGCCGGCACTTTCATGGGCGGCGTGGCCGCATTGGCGCGTGAGCTGGGCCATGACGTAGAGGGCAGCGACCAGGCCATCTACCCGCCCATGTCAACCCAGCTGGAAGCGCTGGGCATCCCGTTTTCGCCGGGCTACCTGCCGGAAAACATTTCGCCCGATTGCGACGAGATCGTGGTGGGCAATGCGCTTTCGCGCGGCAATGCGGCGGTCGAGGCGGTGCTGGATGCGGGCCGCAAGTACACCTCGGGCGCGCAATGGCTGGCGGAGAACGTGCTGCCGGGCCGCGATACGATCGCGGTGGCCGGCACCCACGGCAAGACCACCACCACCACCATCCTCAGCTATCTGCTGGAAGCGGCCGGCCGCAATCCGGGCTTCCTGATCGGCGGCGTGGCCGAGGACTTCGGAGTGTCCGCGCGCATCGGTGGGCGGCCCCCATCCGCCCCTTCGGGGCACCCCGTATCAAGTACGGGGCAGGCTCTTCCCCCGCAAACAGGGGAAGGGCGTTCGTCATCGCCTGCGGCGAAGGGTTTTCCTTTTGTAGTGGAAGCCGACGAATACGACACCGCATTCTTCGACAAGCGCAGCAAGTTCGTGCACTACCGGCCGCTGGTGGCGATCCTCAACAATCTGGAATACGACCACGCCGATATCTTCCCGGACATCGCTTCGATCCAGCGCCAGTTCCACCATCTGGTGCGCACCGTGCCGCAACGCGGGCGGTTGATCGTCAACGGCGAAGACGCGCGGTTAGCCGAAGTATTGGCGATGGGTTGCTGGACGCCGGTCGAGCGTTTTGGCTTCGATGGATCGCTGGAATGGAGCGCGCGCCTTATCAATGAAGACGGCAGCGTCTTCGCCGTGCTCCACAAGGGACTAGAGATCGGCGTGGTCCGTTGGCCCATGCTGGGCCGCCACAATGTGCTCAACGGGTTGGCGGCGCTGGCGGCAGTGCATGCGGTGGGCGTGGAAGTCGCATCGGTAATCCCGGCGCTGGCCGATTTCCGTAGCGTCAAGCGGCGTCTGGAAATCATCGGACAGTCGAACGGCGTCACCATCTACGACGATTTCGCCCATCATCCCACCGCCATTGAAACCACGCTGCAGGGACTGCGCGCGAAAGTGGGCGATGCGCGGATAGTGGTGGCCATGGAGCCGCGCAGCAATTCCATGCGCCTGGGCGCGCATTCCGACGCGCTGGCGCCTTCGCTGGCCGGTGCCGATGCGGTGGTTTTTCTGCATCGCCCGGAATTGGCGTGGGACGCGGGCAAAGTAGTGGCCGCGATCCGCGGCGACGCGCGTACGGTAGCGGACGTGGAAGCATTGATCGCCGCGTTGAAGTCGGTTGCGCATGCGGGCGACCATGTGGTGTTCATGTCGAACGGCGGATTCGATGGCGCGCCACGGCGGTTTCTGGCGGCGTTGCAATAATCCTCGTAGGGTGGGCTTTGGCCCATCGCTTTTCGTTCCAACGCCATTGTAAATTGATGCATGGCAATGGTGGGCCTGGGCCCACCCTATGCACACCATGACCGAATCGCTGCCATTGTTTCCGTTGCATACCGTGCTCTTGCCCGGCGCGTCGCTGGGCTTGCGTCTGTTCGAGCGCCGCTATCTGGACATGGTGCGCGATTGCGGGCGCAACGGGCACGGCTTCGGCGTGTGCATGATTCTGGAGGGCAACGAAGTCGGCATGCCTGCCACGCCCGCCGCTTTCGGCACAGAAGCGCTGATCGAGGACTTCGGCACCGGCGAGGACGGATTGCTCACCCTGCAGGTACGCGGCGCGCGGCGTTTCCACGTCAACCGCACGCGCGTGCGCGATAACGGTCTGATCATGGGCGAAGTGGAATGGCGCGAAGCCGACCTGGACGATTCCCTGCGCCCGGAACATGCGCTGCTGGCCACGGTGCTGCAGCATTTTCTGGAAAAGACCGGCGGCGAGCACAGCAAGGTCAGCAACGCGCGTTTCGACGATGCGGCGTGGGTGGGATGGCGACTGGCCGAGTTCCTGCCGCTCGAGGATGCGCAGCGGTTGTCGGTGCTGCAGGAAGACGATGCGCACGAGCGTCTGTCGATGCTGTTGCGGTTGATGCCTTGAGAAAGAAATCTCGCCCTGTCTTCTCTAGGGACGGAGGTAGGTCGGGGCTACGCCCCCGACGCTGAATTCCCGCGCGCATTGGAACGCCGAATCCGGTCCCGTTGGGCTCCGCGCGTCGGGGGCGTAGCCCCGACCTACGGCTAAGTCTTCCGGTCGTGAATTCTCATTTGGGCGGTGCCGATCGATCCGTGCGAATCCGCAGCACCGGCACCTGCGACTGCGGATGCAAAGCAACGCGGTGCTCCAGCCCTTCGGTCGCTTCGGTCAGGGCTTCCAGCGACGAGCCGGCTTCGCGCAACGGTCGCCACATCCCAACCACTTCGAACGCGCGTTGATGCTGCAAGGTCTGCACGCTGCCGATCCATAGCGGCACAGCCCGCCCTGAGCCCTCCGGTCGCAACTGCACCGGCGTCGCCCATAGCCGCAACGCCAGCATTTCGCCGGGCTGGGCGCCGTCGCGCAGCATCAGCAGACTTTCCGCCCGGCTGTCCAGCGTGGCCGGAAGCACGGGCAACCGCTGTTCGGGAAGATCGCTATCCAGCAAATTGAGGGCCTGTTCCCAGCCGGCCTCCTCCTGCATCCGCCAGCCCTTCGCCTGCAGTTGCGCGCGCAAGGGGGCCAGCGGGCCGGCTACCTGCACATCCAGCGGCCAACGCTGTTCGTCATCGAACTCGTTGCGCCGCGCCGGTTGCTGCTGCCAATCGTTTTCCCACCAGCTTTCGAGCGGAAGCGAAACTGTGGTTTGTTCCACTTCGAACTGCGCCAGCAGCGGGGCGATATTGCGCGGCGCGTGCCAAAGCGCCGCCACCGCGATCGCACTGTAGAACAGCCACGCCAGCGGTTTCATCCACAGCGAACGCACGGTGCGGCGGCGGTAGGCGATGCCCAACACCAACAGCCAGAAGATGCCGAACAGCATTCCGCCGATGACATCGCTCAACCAGTGCGCGCCCAGATAGATGCGGGCAAAACCGATCAACGCCACCACCAGGCCCGACACCAGGTAGGGCCAGATGCGCCGGCGCCCCGGCAGCTCGCGTGCGATCAGCACGGCGAAGAAGCCGAAGGTGATCGTGGACATGGTGATGGTGATCGACGGAAAGCTGAAACCGCTGCCCACCGCGGGCGGGCGCGGAAAATCCACCGACACGCCCAGCCATGCGGTCAAGGCAAGGCCGAAGGCAAGCGCTGCCAGCCAGTGCGCCGCCGCCATCCAGCGCTTGCGCCAGGCCAGATACAGCAGCACCAGCGCCGCCGCCGGGGTCAGCACCTGCGCGTCGCCCAGCGAGGCCAGCGCGGCCAACGGGTAATCGGCCAGCGGATTGCGCAGGGCCTGCATCGCCTGATGTATGGCCAGGTCCACGCTCAGCGGTTCGCCATGTCCCAGCACCAACGCCAGGAACGCGAACCAGATCCAGCCGATGGCCAGCAACATCACGCCCAGCAATGCCAGCGGCACCGATTCGCGCCGCTGCGGATCGAACACCGCCATGGAATAACGCCCCAGCACCGGGTGGTCGTGCGACCACGCCAGCGCGCGTGCCAGCAGCGAATCGGCGTGCGCGGCGAACCAGCGGTAGGTGTACAGCACCCCCGCCCAAGCCACGGCCACCACCGCCAGGACCAGCGCCAACACCAGCGCCAGCCGCCCGGCGACGGCCGCCACCGCATCGTAGGCCTCGCCCAGTACCCAGCCGGGGGCCAGGAACAGCACCGCCCAGCTCACCGCGGCGATCGCGCTGGCCGGCAGATAGCGGCGCCATGGCATTTTCAGCATGCCCGCGATCGCCGGCACAAAAGGGCGGATCGGCCCCACATAGCGCGCTATCAGGATGCTCTTGAGCGCATTACGGCGGAACATCGTCTCGCCGCGATCCAGCAACTGCGGATACTTGCGGAACGGCCAGTGGTTGCGCAGCTGCGGGCCCCAGCGCCTGCCGATCTGGAAGCTGATCGCATCGCCGGCGAATGCGCCCAACGCCGCCGACGCCACTGCATAAGGCCCGGACAGTTCGCCCAGGCCTATCAGCATGCCCACGGCGAACAACAACGGCAGCGCGGGTACGATAGCGCCCAGCACGATCAACGCATCGCAGAACGCGATGGCGAAGATCACCGCGCCTGCGGCCACGGGATGCGCTGCGATCCAGGCCAGCAGGTTGTCGAACCAGGAGGGATTCATTGCGGCCGATTATAAGGTGCGTATCCGCACGAAACCTGGAGCAGGCGTTTAGACTGTGACCTTGCCTCGCCAATGTGACATCGGTACATGGCCTGCGGTTCCGTCGAGTCGAAACCATACCTCGTCATCCCAGCGCAAGCTGGGATCCATCTTGATCTTGCTTTGGCCGTTGAATGCTCAAAGGCAAAGTCAAAATGGATCCCAGCTTGCGCTGGGATGACGATCCAATTGTTCGCTATCTCCGGCCATCGCACACCGGTACTCCAGGACCAGACATGACCACCCTCGCAGGCAAGACCCTCTTCATCACCGGCGCCTCGCGCGGCATCGGTCTGGCCATCGCACTGCGGGCCGCGCGCGACGGCGCCAACGTGGCTATCGCGGCCAAGTCGTCGGTGCCTAACCCCAAGTTGCCGGGCACCATCCACACCGCCGCCGAAGCGGTGAACGCCGTCGGCGGCCAGGGTCTGGCGCTCAAGTGCGACATCCGCGAGGAAGACGAAGTGAAGGCCGCGGTCGCCGCGACGGTCGATCTGTTCGGCGGCATCGACATTCTGGTCAACAACGCCAGCGCCATCTGGCTGCGCGGCGCGCTGGACACGCCGATGAAGCGCTTCGACCTGATGAGCCAGGTCAATTCACGCGGTAGTTTCCTGTGCGCGCAGGCGTGTCTTCCGCATCTTCTGGCGGCGCCCAATCCGCATATCCTCACGCTTGCGCCGCCGCCGTCGCTGGATCCCAAATGGTGGGCGCCGCACACCGGCTACACGCTGGCCAAGATGGGCATGAGCTTCGTCACCTTGGGACTGGCCGGCGAATTCGGCCCGCAGGGCGTGGCGGTCAACGCGCTATGGCCACGTACGCTGATCGCCACCGAAGCGTTGAACATGATCCCGGGTGTCGATGCCGGCAACGGCCGAAAGCCGGAAATAATGGCCGATGCGGCGCATGCCGTGCTCACCCGTAGTGCAAAGGGATTCTCCGGTAATTTCCTGATCGATGACGAAGTGCTGGCTGAAGCAGGCGTCACCGATCTTTCGGGTTACGCGGTCGATCCTTCCAAGCCGCTCTATCCCGATCTGTTCCTCGATTGACCAAGCCACTCAACGCCATCGGAGCCCCCGCCGCGATGAAATACCTGCACGCCATGATCCGCGTCCACGACCTGGACGCCACCGCCAAATTCTTCACCGAAGGTCTGGGCCTTGCCGAAACCCGCCGCATCGAAAACGAAGGCGGGCGTTTCACCCTGGTCTATTTCGGCGCGCCCGCCAATCCGGAAGCCGAAATCGAGCTGACCTATAACTGGCCGCCCACCGACGGCTCGCCCGCCGAGGACTACGGCAGCGCGCGCAATTTCGGCCATCTGGCCTTCGAAGTCGACGACATCTACGCGACCTGCGCGCATCTGCAGTCGCAAGGCATCGTCATCAACCGTCCTCCACGCGACGGCCGCATGGCTTTCGTGCGTTCGCCCGACCTGATCTCCATCGAGCTGCTGCAGAAAGGCGGACGCCTGCCGCCGCAGGAGCCGTGGCTGTCGATGCCCAATACCGGCGTGTGGTGATGCGCTAAAGAGAAAAACGACTAAGCCCGACGGTCATCCGAATAGATGTCATCGATAATCGGCCACGGATTGGCAGGGGCTGCGGTTTTCCTGGCTTGCAATCGAGCAAGGGATCGGCGTGCGCTCTGGGCTCTGCCTGCGTTCGTGTTTCTCGCCGTCTGTCCCGATCTGGATTATTTCGCCATCTGGTGGTGGCATGCGCAGCCGGTGTTGCGGTTGACTCACACACTGCTGTTTGCGGTGGCTGCAAGCTTGCTGATGTGGGGGCTCGCGACACCTTTGCGAGCGCGGTCGTTGGCCAAAGTTCCGTTTTCTGCGTTGCTGCTCGCCAGCGTTTCGCATCCGTTGCTGGATTTGTTGGTGGGATCGCATGGGCTGCCGTTGCTGTGGCCTTTCACCGACCGGCAAGTGGCATTGCCCTTCGGTCTGCTCCCCAGCGCGGGCAGGCTGGCGCTGGATAACTATTATCTTTGGCGAAACCTGCTCATCGAGCTGGGCATTCTGGCTCCGCTGTTCGGCTTACTGGTGGCCCTTGCGCGCGACACGGCGCCGCGCGTGCTTGCGCGCAACGCAGTCTTTGTTTTTCCGTTGTGGCTGGCGATGCTGGTGTGGTCGGTTTCGCTGCAACGCTGATCGCAATGCGGTTCGGCAGGGAATTGTGAGATTGCCGATTCCTCTCCCTCTGCATCAAGCAAATGTAAGGCGGCTCGCACTTTAATCTGCTTCCGGCTGCGTACAGCTGCTCGCAGAATTTTATTTGTGTTTTTATCGAATGTGTTTGGCTGCACATATCGAATGAAGGACGATTTCGCTGAAAACAAGGCGAAAGTTCGCGATGCGGTTTGTGCCGTGACCATAGAGCAATAATTGTTTCTCTGTAAGTGAAAGCACACTTGCATTGCGGCGGGTATTAGATCGATCAAATCTTGCATACAGCGTAGTAGGCTCGTGGCGCGTCTTCAAACGCGCGCGTCATTCCGCCGTCCTTGAGGACGGGTCCTATCCATGTCACAAGGAAGAACAAACCTATGTCGTTTGTAGCAAATCGTCGTATGCGTATGCATGCGCTTTCCTTCTCCACCGCCGTTGCGGTTTCCCTGATCGCTGCCCGGCCATGGCCGGCAAGATCGAGCTTTCCGGCTTGAGTTCCGGGCAGACCTATGACCAGTTCATCGTCGGCTATCGCAAAGACAGTCCTGAGCGGGGCAGCGTGGCCAAAGCGAAAGAATCCGTTGCCCGCGCTGCAGCGGCGCAGATCGGCGGCAAGGCGCTGACGTTGAAGCATCTGCGACGCATGGGTATCGGGTCCGACGTGGTGCGCGCGGACCGCAAGCTGGACAAAGTGGAGGCGGAATCGCTGATGCGCCAGATCGCCGCCGATCCGGATGTGGAGTACATCGAAGTCGACCGGCGCATGATGGCGCTGTTGACGCCGGATGACACGCGATACCTTTCCCATCAGTGGGATCTGTACGGCACGTACGGTATCCGTGCCGACTATGGCTGGGACTGGGGAACGGGCAGTGGTGTTGTCGTGGCGGTGATCGATACCGGCATTGTCAGCCATAGCGACCTCGACGAAAACATCCTGCCCGGCTACGACTTTGTCAGCAATGTGGGCATCGCGAACGATGGAGACGGCCGCGACAGCGATCCCAGCGACCCGGGCGACTGGGTTGCCGCCAACCAGTGCGGCGGTACCCATGCCGCGCATAACTCAAGCTGGCACGGTACCCATGTTGCCGGCACGATCGCGGCCGTGACCGACAACGCAGAGGGTGTGGCGGGCGTCGCCCATGGGGCCAAGGTGGTGCCGGTGCGCGTGTTGGGTACCTGTGGTGGCATGACCTCCGACATCGCCGATGCGATCATTTGGGCGTCCGGTGGTAACGTTCCTGGTGCACCAAACAACATGCACCCCGCCGAAGTGATCAACCTGAGCCTCGGGGGAACGGGAGCCTGCGGCACGGCCACGCAGAATGCGATCAACATTGCAGCCAGCTACGGCACGACCGTGGTCGTCGCAGCGGGCAACAGCAACGCGAACGCATCCGGCTTTTCGCCCGCAAGCTGCAACAACGTCATCGCGGTGGGTGCAAGCGATAAGTTGGGCGGGCGTTCCATCTGGAGCCTTAGCGCCAATGCCGCCTCCAACTATGGCTTGACCGTCGATATCGCCGCGCCAGGTTCCGCCATCTTCTCAACATCCAACACGGGTACGACCACGCCACAGTTTCCCTCTCCTCTTCCAGGACAATTTCAGACGCCGTCCAACTGGCCATACCGTACTTACAATGGTACGTCGATGGCCGCCCCGCACGTGGCGGGCGTGGTGGCGTTGATCCAATCAGCGGTGGCGAACCCAGTGCCGCCGGCGCAGGTCGAGGCCATCATCGAGAGCACCGCTACTCCGTTTTCTGCCACGCCGTCACAACCCATCGGAACGGGCATCGTCAATGCGGAGAGAGCCATCAAAGAGGCTACGCGGATCTATGGAAAAAGGAAGCTTCCCGATGGCCCATGGGTGCCCGCGCCAGTGGGTGAGATCGGCCAATGAATCGAGTAGCTACGCGCCCTTGATCTGATGATGCTGCTCGGCATCCGCAGTTGCTGGCGGGCGCAGGAGCATGTCTTCATGTCGGCCCTTTGATTCATGGGTGATTGATAACGAGCCCCGGCTTCGGCCGGGGTTTTTTTCGGCCGTTTCCGACGAGACGAGCAGTTCTCACCCATGGTCCACTTCCTGGGAACAAGTCGACCGGCCCTGGAGGGGCGCTCGCTCGCACTTCTGCCGGCAGACATGCAAATGCCGCTGCGGCAAGGTTTTCGCTTCTGTACAATGAATCACACAGCCATTCAGCTGCATGCTGCGATCCTCCAGTCGAGAACATTCAATGAAGAACGCGTTGCTGATCATCGATGTGCAGCAGGGATTGTTCGACGAAACGCCCGCACCGGCCGATGCCGACGCGGTGATCGAGCGCATCAACGCCTTGGCCGCCCAAGCACGCGCCAGCGACGTGCCGGTGATCCTGGTCCAGCACGAAGTACCCGGCACCCAGCTGCAACAGGGTTCGCCGGGATGGCAACTGGACTCGCGCCTGCAGACCGCACCGGCCGACCACCGCATCCGCAAGACCACGCCCGATTCCTTCCTGCGCACGGGCCTGGACGAAGTACTGGCGTTCTCCGGCGTAGAACAACTGGTGATCTGCGGCTACGCCACCGAATTCTGCGTGGATACCACCACCCGCAGCGCCGCCGCCCACGGCTATGCGGTGATCCTGGCCGCCGACGCGCATACCACCCAGGACAAGGCGCATGCCAGCGCCGCGCAGATCCGCATCCACCACAACGCCACGCTGCCCGATATCAGCAGCTTCGGCCCGGTGATAGAAGCCCTGCCAGCGGACCAGATCCGCTTTACGTCCTGATCCATGTCCTGATCCAACTCCCCGGGATCTGCACCGAATGTCCGACACCACCGACCTGCTCGCCGCCGGCCAGCACTACTACCTTCCCGTTTATCGCCCGCGCGAAGTGATCCTGGAGCGCGGCCAGGGCGCGCGCGTCTGGGATCGCGACGGCAACGAGTACGTCGATCTTTCCGCTGGCATCGCCGTCTGCGGACTAGGCCATAACGACCCCGACCTGGTCGCGGCGTTGGCCGAACAGGCCGGCAAGCTGTGGCACACCAGCAACGTGTTCTACAGCGAACCGCCGCTGCGCCTGGCCGAAGAACTGGTCACCGCTTCGCGCTTCGCTACGCGCGTGTTTTTGTGCAACTCCGGTGCCGAGGCCAACGAAGCGGCGATCAAACTGATCCGCAAGTGGGCCACCGCGCAGGGCCGGGCGCCTGATCGCCGCGTCATCGTCACTTTCCGCGGCAGTTTCCACGGACGCACGCTGGCGGCGGTCACCGCGACCGCGCAACCGAAATACCAGGAAGGCTACGAGCCGCTGCCGGGCGGTTTCCGCTACATCGACTTCAACGATCTGGCGCAGCTTGAAACGGCCATGGCCGGCGGCGATGTCGCGGCAGTGCTGGTCGAGCCGATCCAGGGCGAAGGCGGAGTGATGCCGGCGGCCGAGGGCTTCCTGCGTGGCGTGCGCGAACTCTGCGACCGCCACCGCGCACTGCTGGCGCTGGACGAGATCCAGTGCGGCATGGGCCGCACTGGCACTTTGTTCGCGCATTGGCAGGAAGGCGTCACGCCGGACATCGTCACCTTAGCCAAAGCACTGGGTGGCGGCTTTCCCATTGGCGCCATGCTGGCCGGGCCGAAGGTGGCCGAAATCATGCAGTTCGGTGCGCATGGCACTACTTTCGGTGGCAATCCCCTTGCCGCTGCCGTGGCGCGTGTGGCGTTGCGTAAACTGGGCTCGGATGAGATTGCGGCGAATGTGCAGAGGCAGTCGCAGGCATTGCGCGATGGCCTGGACTCGCTGAATGCGGAGTTTTCCTTGTTCTCGGAAGTGCGCGGCCGTGGCTTGATGCTGGGTGCGGTGCTGAAACCGGAATATACCGGACGCGCCGGGGAGATTCTCGATCATGCCGCCGCGCACGGATTGCTGTTGCTGCAGGCAGGGCCGGATGTGTTGCGGTTCGTGCCCGCGTTGAACATCACCGATGCGGAAGTCGCTGACGGCTTAGTTCGCCTGCGTTCGGCTTTGTCGGATTTCACAAAGAAGACGCGAGCCGCTTAAAGCCCCTCTCCAGCTAAAGCCCCTCTCCAGCGGGAGAGGGGTTGGGGTGAGGGTACGGTGAAACCTTCGGCCATTGAACCAACTTTGCTTCGCCACATCCGGTGCCATGGCCACCCGTATCGAACACGAGACAAGCTCCTCTCCGGAAGGTCTGAGGCGGCGCGCCACTTGAGGCTTTTTGTAAAGCTTGCTACGGATCTGTAACCAGATCGAACGAGTTGGGATAAGGGTCTGGTGAGGTCAAAATAGTTCACCATCATGGACTTCGCCGTACCCTCATCCGGCGCTACGCGCCACCTTCTCCCGAGGGGAGAAGGGTCAAGGCAGCGCTCTCTTCAAATTTCTTGCAAAGCCTGCCGCAAATCCTCAATCAAGTCGTCCACATGCTCCAGCCCCACCGAAATCCGCAGCAGATTCTGCGGCGTAGTCGTATGCGGACCTTCCACCGAACCTCGATGCTCCACCAGCGATTCGCATCCACCCAGTGAAGTCGCATTGGTGAACAACTGCAGCTTGCCGGCCATGGCCAGCGCCGCGTCGCGGCCGCCGCGCAGCTGCACGCTGAGCATACCGCCGAAATCGCGCATCTGGCGCGCGGCCAGTTCGTGTCCCGGATGCGATGGCAGGCCCGGATAGTTGACCCGTTCCACCTGTGGCTGCGCGGCGAGAAATTCGGCAATACGGCGCGCGTTGGAGCAATGCAGCGCCATGCGCGCCGGCAACGAACGGCAGCCGCGAAGGGTGAGCCAGGCGCTGAAAGGCGCCAGCACCGCACCGGTGATGTGCAGGCGATGGGCGATGCGTTTGCAGAAATCGTCGTTGCGCTTGAACGCCAGCGCGCCGCCCAGCACGTCGCTGTGGCCGCCGAAGTACTTGGTGGTGGAATGCATGACGATATCCGCGCCCAGCGACAGCGGTTGCTGTAGCACTGGCGAGGCGAAGGTGTTGTCGCAGACCAGCAGCGCGCCGTGCTCGTGCGCCAGCGCGGCCAGGGCGGCGATGTCGCTGACCTTCATGAGTGGATTGGAAGGCGTTTCCGCCCAGATCAGATCCACGCCTTCTGCACAGGCGGCGCGCACGGCCGCAAGATCGGCCATGTCCAGGCGCCGGACCTCGATGCCGCGCTCTGGCAGGAATTCGGTCGCCAGCATGCGCACGCCGGAATAACAGTCGTCGGGGATCAGGATGCGCGCGCCGGAGGGCAGCGATTCCAACAGGGTGGTGACCGCGGCCATGCCCGATGCGAAGGTCAGCGCGGCCTCGCCGCCTTCCATTGCGGCGATCGCTGCACGCAGGCGGTCGTTGGTCGGGTTGCTCTCGCGCTGGTATTCGTAACCGGCGATGCGTTCGCCCGCCGGTCCATGCTTGAAGGTGGTCGCCAAATGGATGGGCGGCGCGGCGGCGCCGGTCTCGCGGTCGCTTTCTCCGCCGGCGTGGATGGCGAGGGTTTCAAGACGCATTGGGTCGATCCTCCAGAAGGCCGCGCTGGAACAGCTCCGCACGCAGCAGGGTGTCGTTGAGATAGTGGTGCGCGGAAAGCCCGGCGGCGCGCGCGCCTTCGGGATTCTCGGGCTTGTCGTCGATGAAGAAGCAGGCTTCCGGCGGCGTGCCCAGCGCTTGCAGGCAAAGCAGGAATACATTGGGGTCGGGCTTGCCGAGTCCGAACTGCGCCGAACAGAATACGCGCTGTTCGAACAGCGGAAACAGCGGCGGACAGATCACCGCAAGGTTATCCCGTAGCAGCAGGTTGTTGTTGGTCAGGATGGCCACGCTTGCCTTTCGCGCCACCTGCCGCGCGAACGCCAGCACCTCGGCGTTGGCGGTCATCGCTGCCGCACGCGCCGCGATCAGGTCCGCCGTCGTTACCGGCGCGCCCAGCCTTCTCGCCAGTTCGTCCGCATGCCCTTGGGCATCGTGAAGGCCCAGATCGGCTTCCTGTTCCAGACCGGACTCGAATAGCGCTTGCGAAACCGCGCGCTCGCTGGTGCCGGTGCGCTCGGCCAGCACACGCAGTCGCGGTGCGTGATCGTAGTGCGCCAGTACGCCGTCCAGGTCGAACAGGACCAGCGCTGGCGTACTCATCCGGCGGCAGCGACCTGGAAGGCTTCGCGCGCGGCCGCGATGGTCTGCGCGATGATCGTTTCGTCGTGCGCGCTGGACATGAAGCCGGCTTCGTAGGCGGACGGCGCCAGATACACGCCGCGTTCCAGCATGGCGTGGAAGAAGCGGTTGAACGTGGCAGTGTCGCAGGCGATCGCCTGCGCATAGGTGTCCACTTTTTCCGAAGTGAAGAACAGGCCGAACATGCCGCCGACGCGAGTGGTGGTCAGCGGCACGCCGGCGTCGCGCGCCGCCGCTTCCAGTCCGTCGCACAGTGCATTGGTGGCCGCAGTCAGCCTGTCGTGGAAGCCCGGCGCCTGCACCAGCTCCAGCATGGCCAGACCCGCCGCCATCGCCACCGGATTGCCGCTGAGCGTGCCGGCCTGGTAGATCGGGCCGCTGGGCGCGATCTGCGCCATCAGTTCGCGTCGGCCGCCATAAGCGCCCACCGGCATGCCGCCGCCGATGATCTTGCCGAAGGTGGTGAGATCCGGAACGATGCCGTAATGCGCCTGAGCGCCGCCAAGTGCGACACGGAAACCGGTCATCACTTCGTCGAAGATCAGCAGCGCGCCGTGTTTCGTGCACTGCTCGCGCAGATGTTGCAGATAGCCTTCGCGCGGCGGCAGGCAGTTGGCGTTGCCGACCACCGGTTCGACGATCACGCAGGCCACTTCGCTGCCTATTTCATCGAACAGTTGCGTGGCGCCTTCAAAATCGTTGTAGCTCAGCGTGGAAGTCAGTTCGCTCAGCCCGGCGGGAACCCCGGGCGAGGTCGGCACGCCGAGGGTGAGCATTCCCGAACCGGCCTTGACCAGGAACGAATCGCCGTGGCCGTGATAACAGCCCTCGAATTTGACGATGCGCATGCGCCCGGTGGCGCCGCGCGCCAGGCGGATCGCCGACAGCGTGGCTTCGGTGCCGGAGTTGACCATGCGCACCATTTCGCAGGAAGGCACCAGCCGGACGAGGGTTTCGGCCATGGTCACTTCGGCCGGGCAGGGCGCGCCGAACGACAGGCCGTCGCCGATCGCGCGTTGCACCGCTTCGCGCACCGCCGGATGGTTGTGGCCGGCGATCATCGGGCCCCAGGAACCCACGTAGTCGATGTAGCGATTGCCGTCCACGTCGAACAGGTACGGGCCGTCGGCGCGCTGCACGAAGAAAGGTTCCCCGCCCACCGATTTGAAGGCGCGCACCGGCGAATTGACGCCGCCGGGCAGCAGTTCCTGGGCGCGGGCGAACAGGGTGTGGGATTTTTCGTGGTTCATGGGCTCATCGATTCGGAAAAGAGTTTCGTTTTTTGTAGGAGCGGGCCTTGCCCGCGACAGGCTCTATCGGTAAGGCTTCATCGCGGGCAGGGCCCGCCCCTGCAAGAGCGGGGTTATCGGGCGAAGCAGCGGAGGTAGGCATGGACCGCCGCGACCGGATCTGGCGCGTCGTAGACGCCGGAGATCACCGCAACCAGGTCCGCGCCCGCATCGACCAGCACTTGCGCATTGTCCGGGGTAATGCCGCCTATCGCTACCTTGGGCACCCCCAGCGGGGCCGCTTGCCACAGCAGGTCCGTCGTGGCCCGGCGAGTCCCGGTCTTGCTGCGGGTGGGAAAGAAAGCGCCGAAAGCCACGTAGTCCGCGCCGGCCGCGACGGCGGCTTCGGCCAATGGCAACTGGTCGTAGCAGGAGGAGCCGAGGATCGCTTCTGCGCCCAGCAGCGCGCGCGCGGCGGCGATGTCGCCATCGTCCTCGCCCAGGTGCACGCCGGCGGCGCCGATCGCCTTGGCCAGCGGCATGTCGTCGTTGACGATCAACGGCACACCGACGTTCGCGCACAGCGCCTGCAATGCCGCCGCCTGTTCGTGCCTCAACGCGTCGCCCGCGGTTTTGTTGCGGTATTGCAGCCAGGTCGCGCCTGCCGCCAGCAGCGGCGCCGTGCGCGCCAGCAGGCGGGCGGTGTCGGTTTCATCGGGCGTGATCAGGTACAGGCCGTTGACGGCGAGCCCTCTGGCAGCAGGCCCGGTGGCCGCAGGGCGGGGGCCGGGCAAGGGGGAATTCATCGGCAAACTTCCGGTGCGGGGTGGGGAATGGGACAATAGGGCCTGCTTCCCCACCATTATCCCCCCGATGACCGACGCCGACGACAGCCGTTACCAGACCTGGATGTGCGTGGTGTGCGGCTTTATCTACGACGAAGCCAAGGGCCTGCCGGAAGAGGGTCTGGCGCCCGGCACGCGCTGGAAAGACATTCCCGACACCTGGACCTGCCCGGACTGCGGTGTGACCAAGGACGATTTCGAGATGGTCGAAGTCGACTAAGAACCCACGTAGGAGCGCCCCATGGGCGCGAGCTCTTAACGTAGATCCGCACAAAGCTCGCGCCCATGGGGCGCTCCTACAAAATGCGGTCAGTGCATCCTGGATTTGCTGGTGTTCAATTCCACCAGACGCTCGCGCAGGGCGTGCGCGTCGGCCGCTTCCGGGGCCACGTGCAGATAGCGGGCCAGGTCATGGCGTGCGCCTTGTTTGTAATCCATCTTCAGATAGGCCAGGCCACGGTCGCGTAGCGCCTCGGGCTGTTCCGGCGAAAGTTTGAGCACGCGATCCGCACTACGCGCCGCGCGGTCCCATTCGTCCCGTTCGGCGTACACGCCATGCAGGTTGCGCAGCATGCGGATCAGGATGGCGCGGTGCGAGGCCGGATCCAGGATGTGCATCAGCGCGTTGTCGTCGGGAATGTCGCCGCCCAGATGCGGTTTGGCGCGTTCGCGCAGTTCGTCCGCGCCCAGCGGGCGTCCGCCGTTGAACGGGTCCATCACCAGGATGCCGTCGTCCACCGGCAGGCGCACCAGGAAATGGCCGGGGAAGGACACGCCGTCCAACGGCACACCCAGCCGGCGCGCGACTTCTATCTGCACCATCGCCAGCGAAATGGGATTGCCCAGCCTGCGCTCGAATACTTCGTTCAGATAGCTGTTGCGTGGATCGTAGTATTCGTCGTGGTTGCCGGTGTAGCCCAGCTCGTCGAACAGATGCCGGTTGATGGCAGCCATTTTCAGCGGCCAGGCGTCGATGGCCTCGATCTCCGGGCGCAGGTGCTCGGCGTGGCTTTGCGCCAGGGTGTCGTAGAGGTCGGCATCGAGGTCGGGATATTCATCGCGCGCGATCAGCAGCGCGGTTTCCAGCAGGGGCACCGATTCGTCGGCCTGCGCCGCCAGCGAACTCCATTCCGGCAATGTCAGTCTTACCCCCATGAACCAAGATTGGCGTCAATTGCCGTCACAATCAAGCCCTGCAAGACTGTTCAGGCTCAATCGATTCATCGCCCGATTCATCGCCGCCGAAATCCAGCCATTAACCCGTTCGTGGTGAGCTTGTCGAACCACGCTCTTGGCGCGATTTTTCAGATAGCGGCGCTCCGGATATCCGGCGAAAAGCGTGGTTCGACAGGCTCACCACGAACGGATTAATCAGCACGCTAACAACGGAAGAGTAAATCCGATCGTCGACCGCGTCGCCCATACAAAACGCAGGATGTCTTTGCTGAA
>CBFGMR010000045.1:0-25572 GCA_965650035.1 uncultured Pseudoxanthomonas sp. | reverse complement strand
ACCTGGAACCAAAGGATTATGAGTCCTCTGCTCTAACCATTGAGCTATGGGCCCGTCGCGGAGGGCAATTGTAACTGGCTAGTTCGTGGCCATGCACTCTTCGCCGGCTAATGGCGAAGAGTCGGTGGCGGATCCGTCTTACGACGTCGATATGCCGTCCTGCGACCGCGGCGCAGGCCGCAGGCGCAGTGCGGTGGCACGCTTGAGGATGGGGGGCGGATCGGTTTCTTCCGGGATGCTGAGCAGCTTCCTTCTGCGCAGCCATTGTCCGGGCGCGCGCGCCGAAGTCAGGGCCACGAGCGGAACGGCCAGCACCAGTCCCAGCGTGACCGGCGCCATCCAGGCTGCCAGCGAAGGCGATGCGAACAACCCCAGCACGCCGATGAACACCCCGAAAAGACTCAACCCGCCATAGCTCTTCAACAATCCCGACAAAGGCAGGCTGCCATCGTCGCGGCGCTGCGATTCCCAGCCAGAATCCTTGCCCGCCAGTACTTCGGCTACCCCGCGCGATTGCACGTACATCACGATCGGAGCCATCAGCGCTGCAAACACGCTTTCTATCAATACGCTGAGTAGCGCTCGCAAAGCGCCGCCGCAACCGCGGCGTTCCACGGGATTGGCCAGCATGGCCAGGTAGCCCAGGATCTTGGGAGCGAACAACGCGCCCATGCTGGCCGCGAACAACCAGAGGATCCGCTCCGGATCGAGCGATCTCCAGTAGGCCGCTGGCGAAAGCGCGGCACGCAGGCCGCCCTCTGAAGCCAGGCCGATATGCTCGAACGGGATCGCGATGCCGACCAGCAGCAACATCGCCCACATGGGCGCGGTGAAGTAATGGCCGATGCCGATCATGAAATGCCAGCGGCTCACCCAATGCAGACCGCGCGTCGGCAACACGGCGGCATGCTGCAGGTTGCCCTGGCACCAGCGGCGATCGCGAACCAGCAGATCGGTAAGCGAAGGGGGCCCTTCCTCATAGCTGCCGTGCAAGGCGGGAACCATATGCAACGCCCAGCCGCCGCGACGGATCAGCGCCGCTTCGACAAAATCGTGGCTCAGCACGTGGCCGCCGAACGGCTTGCTGCCGGGCAGTTGCGGCAGCCCCGCCTGCTCGGCGAAGGCCCGTGTGCGGATGATCGCGTTGTGCCCCCAGTAGTTGCTCTCGGCGCCGTGCCACCAGGCCACGCCATGGGCGATGATCGGACCGTACACGCGGCCGGAAAACTGCTGCATGCGCGCGAACAGACTGGTGCCGTTGACGATCGCGGGCAGCGACTGGATCAGACCGACGTCGGCGTGCCCGTCGATGGCTGCGGCCAGCCTGACGATGGTGTCGCCGGTCATCAGGCTGTCGGCGTCCAGGATGAGCATGTACGGATAAGCGCCGCCAAAACGCCGCAACCATTCGGCGATGTTTCCGGCCTTGCGTTCGATGTTGTCGGTGCGGCGCCGGTAGTAGAGATTCGTCGGAGCGCCCAGGCGCACAAGCAGCGCTTGGTATTCGGCGGCTTCGGCATCGGCGGTTTCGGTGCGGGTGGTATCGCTGAGAATGAAGAAATCGAAACGGTCCAGCTGCCCGGTATCGCGCACCGACTCGAAGATGGCCTGCAGGCCGGCCATCAACCGGTGCGGATCCTCGTTGTACGCCGGCATCAGCAATGCGGTGCGTGCCGAAGACGGCAACGAAGGCAAAGGCGCGCCAGGATCGATTCCCAGCGATCTGCCCCCCTTGCGCGACAGCACCAGCACGAATCCGGCTAGCGCGCCCAGGAACGATTGCGCGATCCAGGCGAACAACGCCGCGAACAAGACAAGCAACACGCCTTCCAGCACGCTCAATCCTTCTACGCGCAGCACCCGCCACATCTGATACGTCGCCAGCAGGGTAAGCGCGCCGGTGCCGCCCAGAATGTATGCGCGCCGCCAGAAAGCCCCGCGCGGCGCGCTGGGCAACGCGCGCCGATCGAGCTTCCCGGTGCGCAGCGATTGCACCGGCATCTGCATCGGCGCAGGCGGCGGCAGCGATTCGCAGGCGACAGAAAGAATCGCCTGCGCCTGCATCACGGTTACGCCGTCCAACGGTAAAGCCATGTTTCCGAGACCGGTTGTGTGCCTTTCAACAAGCGTGCGTGCAGTTCGGCCGCTTGTATACCAGCCGGGTCAAGTTCGAATCCGATTCGCCAGCCCCCCATCGCCGGCACCGGATGGGCGACGGCATTGAGCACCTTGCCGGCACCGGACCAGACGTCCGGCTTGAGATCCGCCTCACCCTGGCCCGCCAGCGCATCGCCTTTGAAATCGATGATCACCAGTCGCCGGCCCGGTTGGGCGGCGGCGCCGATCATGGTCTTGGCGACGATGGCAAGGTCGGGTTTCCATTGGTGATCACTGCACCAGTGCAGACGATAGTCGAAGCGATGCTCGCTCCCTGCGGTCAGGGGCGCAGCTGGACGCCAGAACGCGACGATGTTGTCGTGGTATTCGTCGCCGGTGGGAATCTCGACCAGATGCACCGCGCCCTTGCCCCAGTCGCCGACCGGTTCCACCCACGCGCTGGGACGCTTTTCGTAGTGCGCTTCGCTGTCGGCGAACGCGGCGAAGTCGCGCTGGCGCTGCATCAGGCCGAATCCGCGCGGCGTGGTGTCCTGGAAACCACTGTCCTGCACGGTGGCCGGATTGTGCAACGGCCGCCAGATCTGTTCGCCCGCGCCGGTCAGCAAGGCCAATCCTTCCGAGTCGTGCACGGCCTGACGGTAGTCGTCCACGCCTACACGATCGCTGGCGCTGAACTCGTACATGCTGGTCAATGCGGCGATGCCCGCATGGGTCAGCTCCACCCGCGGGTACAAACGCGCCTGCACGTCGAACACGGTTTCGTCGCCGGGTTTGATCGAGAAGCGGAACGCCCCGGACACGCTGGGGCTGTCCATCAACGCATGCACGACGATGGAGGTCGCGCCAGGCGCCGGCGTTTCCAGCCAGAACGCGCGGAACACCGGAAATTCCTCGCCTGCCGGCTGCACTGTGTTCAATGCCAGACCACGTGCGGACAGGCCGTAGGCCTGGCCCTTGGCCAGCGCACGGAAATAGCTGGCGCCGAGGAAAGCGCATATTTCATCGAAGTAGTCCGGGCGATTGATGGTCCCGTGCAGACGTATTCCCGCGAATCCCAGATCGGCTCCGGCACGGCCGCGCACCGCCGAGGCGCGGAAAGTGAAAAGGTCGGGAGAGTAATCCACCTGCCTGGCGCGTCCTGCGGCAACGGTGAAGACCTGCACCCGGTCCTTGAACAGAAAACCGCGATGGAAGAACTGCGCCTGGAAGGGCAATCCTTGCTTGCGCCACAGCGCATGCTCCGGATTGAAACGGATATCCCGGTATTCGTCGTAGCCCATGTCCTGCAGCCATCCGGGCAGGTCGGCGGGCGGCTTGCGAAAGGGGGCGGCGGCCAACTGACGTGCCATGGCCGGCACGCTGTCATCGTTGAATGCCGCATCGCTGTCCGCAGCCCATGCCGTCAGAGGCGACAGCAAACCATTGGCGGCTATCGTCGCCAGGGGCAGCGACAGGCCGCCCAGGATCAATTCTCGTCTGCGCACCGCTATTCCTCGCGAATCAGGGCTGGGGGAAGCCGCCGCATTGTAGGCAAGCCCGCGTTAGCGCCAAGACATGATCCTGGGGCTGAAGCCGGACCTGACATGCGGATCGCAACCATATAACGAAGAAGCCCCGCACTGGCGGGGCTCCTGGTTTCGCATCGATGCCGGAAGGGTCGTCAGTTGCCGCTTACTCGATATCGAGGAAGCTGCGCAGCTGTTCCGAACGGCTGGGATGACGCAGCTTGCGCAACGCCTTGGCCTCTATCTGGCGGATGCGCTCGCGGGTGACGTCGAACTGCTTGCCGACTTCTTCCAGCGTGTGATCGGTGTTCATGTCGATGCCGAAGCGCATGCGCAGCACCTTGGCCTCGCGCGGCGTCAGCCCGGCGAGCACGTCGCGCACGGTCTCGGACAGGTTGATGTTGGTGGTGTTCTCGATCGGGGACTCGACGTTGGTGTCCTCGATGAAATCGCCCAGGTGCGAATCCTCGTCGTCGCCGATCGGCGTCTCCATCGAGATCGGTTCCTTGGCGATCTTCATGACCTTGCGGATCTTGTCCTCGGGCATGTCCATCTCTTTCGCCAACTCTTCCGGCGTGGCCTCGCGGCCGTACTGCTGGAGCATCTGGCGGGAAATGCGGTTCAACTTGTTGATCGTTTCGATCATGTGCACCGGGATGCGGATGGTGCGCGCCTGGTCGGCGATCGAACGGGTGATGGCCTGGCGGATCCACCAGGTGGCGTAGGTGGAGAACTTGTAGCCGCGGCGGTATTCGAACTTGTCCACCGCCTTCATCAGGCCGATGTTGCCTTCCTGGATCAGGTCCAGGAACTGCAGGCCGCGGTTGGTGTACTTCTTGGCGATGGAGATCACCAGGCGCAGGTTGGCCTCGACCATTTCCTTCTTGGCCTTGCGCGCCTTGGCTTCGCCATAGGCCATCGCGCGGCTGATTTCCTTGATGTCGACCAGGTTCAGATGCATCGCGTGTTCGATGGCGATGGTGGCTTCCTGCTCGGCGATGATCTGCTCGCGCACGTCGCGCAGCGCGGACGACCACTTCTGCTTGCGCTTGAGGACTTCATCGACCCAGCCCAGGTTGGTCTGGTTGCCTTCCCAGGCGCGGATGAAATCCTTGCGCGGCATCTTGGCCGAGTTGGTGGACAGATGCAGCACGCGACGCTCGTGGTCCTTGATCTGCTGCACCACTTCGCGCAGCTTGCGCACCAGCGTATCGGTCAGCGCCAGCGGCAGCTTGAGGGTGACGAAGACTTCGGCCATGTCGGCGCGCAGCTTGACCGCAGCCTTGTTGTCGGCGCCGCTCTTGGTGTAGGACTTCTTGAACTTGGCGTAGAGGTCGGCCAGGGCCTGCATGCGGCGCGCGACTTCTTCCGGGTCCGGACCGGTCGGGCCCGCTTCCTCGGCTTCTTCCTCGACAGCGGGCTCTTCCTCGTCGTCTTCGGTTTCGGCATCGTCGGCAGCGACCACCACCACCGGCTCTGGCACTTCCTCGATCAGGTCGTTGAAGCCGACCACGATCTCGGCCAGGCGCTTCTTGCCGGCTTTGTGGGTTTCGTAGTCTTCCAGCAGCAGTTCGACCGACCACGGGAAGCTGCCCAGCGACGCCTGCACCTGGCCCAGGCCTTCCTCGATGCGCTTGGCGATGGCGATTTCGCCTTCGCGGGTCAGCAACTCGACCGTGCCCATCTCGCGCATGTACATGCGCACCGGGTCGGTGGTGCGGCCGCCCTCGGTGTCGAGGGTCAGCGCGGCGGCGGCTTCTTCGGCGGCGGTGTCGTCGACTTCACGGTTGCCCGTGCTGTTGCCGGCGAGCAGCAGCGTTTCGGCATCGGGTGCGATTTCATGCACCTCGATACCCATGCCGTTGATCATGCCGATGATGTCTTCGATCTGTTCCGCGTCGACGATGTCGTCGGGCAGGTGGTCGTTGACTTCGGCAAAGGTCAGGTAGCCCTGTTCCAGACCCTTGCTGATCAGTAGCTTGATATCGGATTGTTGGGCAGGACGTTCGTTGGCCATCAGTGCTTGCGCCACCGGCAATAGGAGAATGGGGAACCCAGCATTATACCGCGCCGCCGGGGGTTTGACCTTACCTGAGTGATGAACGCGCTGGGGCACGGCCTCCGGCCCGGGCCTTCCACCGCCCGTTTTTCAGGGCCGGAGCAGGAAGGTCACGGGACCGTCGTTGGTCAGGCTGACAACCATATGGGCACCGAAACGGCCGATTTCCACCCCCGGGAGATGTTTTTGCCGACATATTTCAACCAGACGGTTGTAACCGCGTTCAGCCTCTTCGGGTGGGGCGGCCGTGGTGAAGCTGGGCCGCATGCCCGAGCGAGTGTCGGCGGCCAGGGTGAACTGGCTGACCAGCAGCAAACCGCCCCCGGTATCGGTCAGGGACCGGTTCATCTTCCCCTGCGCGTCGGCGAAAACCCGGTAGGCCAGAAGGCGCTCGGCCATGCGAACGAAGTGAGCCTCGGTGTCGCCCGGTTCTACGGCGACCAGCGCCAGCAGGCCGGGGCCGATCGCCCCGGTGATCCGGCCGTCGACGGTGACGCTGGCTTGGGTGACGCGCTGTATGAGTGAAAGCATAGGACCTGAGTGCTTAAGGGTAAGGAAGCCGCGCGAGTGGCAGCGTAGCGCCTTGAGCCCGAACCCGGGCTGGGTTGTGTGAGCATACGGGGCCGCTTACCCTCACCCACTATGCGTGCGCCGGGTGCAGCATCAAGGAAGAAGCAAAAATGAAGTGGGACATCTTCACCGCCATAGAACAACTGATCATCCTGCTGACCATCGCCGGTCAAATCTGGATCGCTTGTAAGGTGATCCTGAATTCCGACGGTCCCGAGCAGTACGTCAGGATCATGTCCTACGCCACCGGCATCCTGATGTTCCTGATCACCAAAGCGTTGGGGCTGACTTTCGCCAACCTGCTGCTGTCCTCACTGCAGCAGCAGGATGTCTTCATGCTGATCCTGATCGGCGCCGTCGTCCCATTCCTGGTCGGGGCGCTGGTGTCGGAGGTGACTATCATCGCAATCGGGATCGGTAGGCCGGTGTTGACCCGCTTCGTGCTGATGTTGGGTGCGTTCACGGCCGCACAGGCCGCTTATACCAACTTCATTGCCGTCACCACTCATCTGACGGCTTTGGACAAGGCCTTCATTCCCAATCTCTGCTATGCCGTTTCCGTGGGCCTGTGGCTGACCTTTCGCTACCGTGAGCGAGGAACGAGATACTAGGGCCTGTTAACGCTATTGGAAGGGGTCACGCCACCGCTGAGTGCGCGTGGGGCATAGCGTTAACAGGCCCTAATCGCCGGCAGGTAGCCTCTTGGGCATGCCGGACCGCGCCAACCCGATAGACTTAGCGAATGAAGCCCGAAACCCTGGCGGGTCTGCTCTACCGCGCCACCGCCCTGCTGACTTCCCTGCCCTGGCCCTGGTTGCGGGCGCTGGCCGACGCACTGGCCTGGGTATGGCGGCGCCTGGACGCGCGCGAAAGCAAGGTCGCCCGCCGCAATCTGCAGCTCGCCTACCCCGAGCTGCTGCCTTCCCAACGCGAAGACCTGCATGGCCGGATCCTGCGCACGACCGCGCGCCAGGCGCTGGAAACCCTGCGTTTCTGGACCCGCCCGCCCGCCGAAAACCTGGCGCGCCTGCGCGAACGCCATGGCGAACCGTCGTACGACGCGGCACTGGCCTCGGGAAAAGGGCTCATCGTGGTGGCGCCGCATTTCGGCAACTGGGAGCTGTTGAACCAGTGGCTGTCCTCGCGCGGGCCGATCGCCATCGTCTACAACCCGCCGGACTCCAAGGTGGGCGATGCCTTCCTGTTGCGCGTACGCGGGGCGGACAACATCCGCCAGGTTCGCGCAGAGGGGCCGGCGGTACGGCAGCTGTGGAAGACGCTGAGGGACGGAGGCGCGGTCGGCATTCTGCCCGACCAGCAGCCGAAGATGGGCGATGGCGAATTCGCCCCGTTCTTTGGGGTTCAGGCCCTGACCATGACCCTGGTCTCCCGGCTGGCCGAACGCACCGGTGCCACGGTGCTGTTCGCCTGGTGCGAACGCACCAGCGCCGATCTGGAGTTCGCCTTGCATGTGGAACCGGCGCCCGACGGCATCGCCGACGCCGATCCGGCGGCCGCGGCGGCCACGCTCAATGCCATGATCGAGCGCATCGCCCGCCGCGATCCGGCGCAATACCAGTGGACTTACAAACGTTATGGCGCAAGGCCGCCTGGAAGCGGCGAACCCAATCCCTACAAGGTTCCTGCGGCGCAATAAGCGTATCGCCGCGATCCTTCCACACAGCGCGCCCCCGCATCGACGCAAAGGTTATACGCTTGGCCGGGGATGCCGTGGAATGCCGCGGCAGGTCGGCAGAGAACTGGACGAGGGGAAGGGGCGGATGCGTAAAGTGATTCTGCTGATGGCGTTGCTGGCGCCAACGGCCCGGGCCGGCGACGACAATCGGGAAATGAATTCGATAAGCAAGCTGTGGGACGGTTATGCGCTGGCCAGCAGCGGCGGCAAGCCGACCGTCGTGCCGATGATGTCGCGCGCAAGCCTTGCCCACTACGCATTCCTGCGCGACGCGGCCCTGTACGCTTCGACCGAACAGATGAGACGCGTGCCGCTCGCCGACCGCGTGCTGGTGTACGCACTAAGGTCCACGCAGGATCAGGCGCAGTTGTCGGCACTGGAGGGTGCCGGCGTGGCGCGACTGTGCACCACCGAAAACTGGTGCGGCGTCTCCGAGGTGGAAGAAGGCGAGTCGCTGCCTGCTCTGTCCCATGTGACCTTGATCGATCAGGATCGTGCCATCGGCGAGTTCGGACCGCCCACCGGTACGCAGTTCCTGTTCGGTCCGGAGTTCATACGGGAAGAGGGGCAATGGAAAGTCATGCCCGAATCGCTGACCGCCGATGAGTCGGCCACCATCGACCAGCACATCAAGCGCAGCGGATTGACCGAGAACCAGATGCTGGAGCGCATCCTTGCGAGCCTGCTGGGCGAAGAACGCCCTGCCCCATCGCTGGTCACCCTGGAACGCCCCCTCGCCGATGATGCCGACGCGCGGCTGCGCCTCAACGAAGCTTGGCCGCGGTACCAGGAGACTTACAAGACGCGAGTGAAAGCGCTGGCCCGGAAATCGGAACAAGGCGATGCTTTCGCGCAATACGCGCTGGGGTCGACGCTGGTTCTGGGCAACCTGCCGCAGGTCGCGCCGAAGGACGAGACGCGCGGCTGGAAGCTGCTGGAGCAAGCCAGCGAAGGCGGCAACAGCGCCGCGGCATGGTCTGTGTTCGGCCACCTGATGTCGGACCGGGCGCAGTATTCCGATGCGCAGTTCCGTCGGGCGCTGCCTCATCTGCAGCGTGCGGCCAACGCCGCCAATCCCGCTGCGATGGCCGCAATGGGATCGTTTTACTTCGACGGCGTGGGCGGACTGCAACGCGACTGCCGGCAGGCCGAGAACTGGCAAGCGCGCGCCGAAGAGGCGGGCGTGGAGCACTCGCACAACCAGCGGGTGTGGGCGTTGGCCACCTGCCCGATCGCCGAACAGCGCGATCCGGCCAAGGCGTTGCAGCTCGCCGGTTTCATGATCTCCAACAAGGACACGCTGGAGGCCAGCGAACTCGATACGGTCGCGGCCGCGTACGCCGCCAATCGGAAGTTCGCCGAGGCCGCGACATTCCAGCAACTGGCCCTGGATAAACTGGGCACAGGCACTCCCGAAACCACTCGTAAAAAGGCCGTGGAAGTTACCCGCAAGCGCATGCAGGCCCGCTTGCGCGGCTACCAGCGCGGGCAGGACTACATTCAGGACTACAGCACCCTGGAAGAAATCGCGGCGGGTCGCTATTGATGGACATTCGCTTGATGGACATTCACTGATGGAAGCTTCCAACGAAACCCAGCCTTCGCCGCCGCCCACCGTCCATTCCGATTGGCAACACCTGCCGCCGCGCGGCGCCAAACTCGCGGGATTTGGCAACGCCATCGCAGTCGCCATTCCTTGTGTGGTGGCGTCGGTTTTCATGTCGCGGCTCGCCGATTTCGGCAACCCGTGGCTGCTAGGACCTCTAGGCGGACTGGTTGGCGCGGCATTCGGCGCCTGGCTGGGAGTCAAACGTCACCGGCGCACGCTGTGGAAGCTGGACGAACAAGGTTTCGCCCTGCAGCGCGGACGCTGGTGGCAAATCGAGAGCCGCGTGCCGATTTCGCGGGTACAGCACCTGGACCTCAAACGCGGCCCGCTGGAACGTGCTTTCAAACTGGCCACACTGGTGATCCACACAGCGGGCACCAAGATGGCGGCGGTATCGGTCTCCGGACTGGACGGCGAGGATGCCGAGCGCCTGCGCGACCGGCTGGCGCGTCAGTTGGATCACGACGACGACGCCTTGTGATGCGGGCCGAAGCCAGCGAAGAAAACCCCGAACGCCGGCTGCATCCCTGGTCGTGGCTGTTCGTGCTGGTGCAGCAGCTCAAGCAGTTCATCGTTCCGCTGGCTGCCCTGCTGGTGTTCGGCGGCGGCGGTGGCCCCGGCGGTTTCTGGGCCGGCATCGGCCCGTTGATCGCCGTGGGCGTCCTGGTGGTGATCTCGGTACTGCAGTACTTCACTTATCGCTACCGCATCGGCCGCGATGGATTGAGCATCCGCGATGGCTGGCTGCACCGCAGCCTGCGCGAGATTCCGTATTCGCGCATCCACAACGTAGTGCTGCACCAGAGTGTGCTGCACCGCCTGTTCGGCGTGGCCGAAGTCAGGCTGGAATCGGCGGGCGGGCAGAAGCCCGAGGCGCAGATGCGCGTGCTGCGGCTGGACCAGGCGCTGGCGCTGGAAAGCCTGATCAAGCATCGCGGCCAGGCGCCGGACGCCGATGCGCCCGCCGTGCAAGCCGACAACCTGCTGTCGCTGTCGACCACCGAAGTGATCCGGCTGGGCCTGGTCTCCAACCGCGGCATGATCGTGATGGCGGCGGCGTTCGGCGCGGCCTGGCAGGTATTTCCCGATCAACTGCTCACCAATTATTTCGAGCGCTTCGCGCGTCAGTTGTTCGGCTACGCCAGCCACCTGCAGTACGGCTGGCTCACCACGGCCGCTGCGGCGGCGGCGTTGCTTTTGCTGGCGGCGCTGCTGCTGCGCCTGCTCTCGGTGTTGTTGGCGTTGGTGCAGTACCACGGCTTTCGTCTCAGCGAAGAACAACGCCGGCTCACGGTGGAACGCGGCCTGCTTTCGAAACTGCGCACCAGCGTTGCCCGCCGGCGCATCCAGGCCTGGACATTGCACGAAGGCTTCCTGCATCGGATGTTGAAACGCCGCAGCTTGCGCATCGACACCGCCGTGGCCGAGCAGCAGGGCAAGAACGACCAGCGCGCGCTGAAGGAGTTGGCGCCCATTGCCACACCTGAGGCCTGCGACGCGCTGATCCAGCGTTTGCTGCCGCAGGCGCATTGGCCGCGATCGGAATGGACGCCGTTGCCGACGGCTGCCTGGTGGCGGTTGTTCCTGCCCACTCTGGTTTTCATCGGCATCCTGGAGCTGGTGCTGGTTTCCAATGCGCGCGCGGCGTGGGGACTATTGCCGCTGCTATGGCTGCCGTGGAGCATCTATGCGTCTATCCAGCAGGCCCGGCGTGCCGGTTATTCGGTGGACGAACGCTTGGTGGCCGTACGCAGCGGCTGGTGGTCGCGTCACTGGCGCTTTGCGGAAATCGACAAGCTGCAGGCGCTGCGTCTGGTGCGTTCGCCCATGGACAGGCGCATGGGCACCGCCAGCCTGTGGATGGACACCGCAGGCGCCAGCGGCTTTGCGCCGCCGCTGCAGATTCGTTTTCTGCCGGAAGCCGAAGCCAGGGCACTCTACTCGCAGCTGTCTCACGCTTTGGCACGCCGTAGAATGCGCTGGTAGCCTGCGATGCGTCGGCCGCACATCGATTCTCCCTACCTTCGTCCGAGCCCAATGACTCTTACTTCTGAATGCATGGATGGCGGCCGCCGCGCGCCTGCCCGGGCGATCCACGCACAGGGCGACGCCCGATGACGGCCCGACCCCTGATCGTGCGAACCGGCGCTTTCGGCGACGTGGTAGTGCTCACCACCCTGATACATCTGCTCAGCGCTCGCTATGGTTCCCCCGTCGATGTGATCGGCGCCGACGCGTGGACCGAGGCGCTGCTGGCCGATGACCCGGCAGTCGCTGAAGTCCACCTGCTGACCAGCCGCAACACGCCGTACGTGCTCAACCCCAGCCAGTGGCAGGTCGCGCGCTGGTTGAAGCAGCGCGGCCGCGGGCCCGTCTACATGTGCGACAACCATCCGCGTCTGTTGGCTCTGCTTCGACGGGGAGGCGTACGCGAAGAAGATATGGTGCGGCGTCCGGTCGAAGACGAAGCGCCCGGTGCGCCAATCCGTCTATGGCCGGACCGATGGCTGGACATGGGTATGCGCGATCCCGTCTCGTCCTTTCCGACCCATGCGGTCGATGCGCAGGCTTACCGGCTGCCATCGCTTGCGCTGGGGGACGCCGCGCGCAGCGAATACCGCGAATGGAAACAAGCCAAGGGCCTGCGCGATCCGTTGATCCTGCTGCAGCCCGGCAACAAGCGCACCCATAAACGCGGCACCGTGGCCACGCGCCAACACCCCAAGTTCTGGCCGCCGGAATCGTGGGCAGCATTGGCCGCCGCGATCTGGCAAGACCTGCCCGACGCGCAGGTATTGTTGTGCGGATCGCCGCAGGAGCAGTCGGTACTCGAGGAAATCCGCGTTGCCGCCGGCAACGACCCGCGCCTGCATAACCTGGGCGGCGAACTGCCCATCCCGCGCTTGCTTGCGTTGATCGAGGACGCGCACAGCATGGTCTCGGTGGACACCGGCCCGGCGCACGCCGCCGCCGCGCTGGCTTGTCCGTTGGTGGTGATGTTCGGAAATGCCTCGCCGCTAAAATGGCGCCCGCTGGGGCCAGGGAAGGTGCTGGTGCTGCGTGGCGAACGTGGCGATCAGAGCGAAGTGCGCGATCTTTCGGCAACGCAGGTCATTTCGGCATGGCGCGAAGCTATTGCGGGCGATCCGGATTCGTACATGCCCTAACTAACTCATCCGGCACACGATACCGTCAGCGCGATGGGCCCCAATAACCCAAGCGCTGTCTGATCTGCAGGTTGCGCAGGCGCGCGGCCAGGGGTTTGGCGCGTAGCGAACCCATTTCGCCATCGATGAAATCCTCGGTGGCGGCGATCACCCGCTCGGCCGAGCGTCCATCACGGTACGGATGAATGGCATCGGCATAGCGCACGATTTCCGCACGCAATTCCGGCGACGGCGCCAATGCCCGTTCCAGCATTTCAGGCAGCAGTGCGCTGTCCGAGAAGTCGATCATGTGCGGCTTCGGCGCGCGATTGCGGAAAGTCACCACCGGCTTGTGCTGCACCACGAACTCGGAAACGATCGACGACGTATCCGACACCAGCACATCGGCGACCCGTTGCGCCGCCATCAATTGTTCCGTCTCCACGAAAGCGGCATTGGGACCTGCCAGGGAGCGGTAGCGGTCGAACCACTCGGGTGGGCATTTGGGGTGCAGGGTCAGCAGCCAGTAGCGGTTGCCGCGCGCGACTTCGGCGGCGATGGCGTCGAACAGCAGCGGCGCGGCGCTCAGCCGCTCGGTGAAGGTGGAACCGAACAGAACGATGCGGCGGCCCGCGGTGGGCAGCTTCAACGCATCGTCCTCATGCGCGCCGTGGCGGAACAAGGGGTCGAGCTTGGGCCAGCCGGTTTCGGCCACCGCGAAATGTCCTTCGCGTTCGGCGAGCGCGCGAAATGGCGCGGTGGTCGCCGGCCCCTGCGTGCAGTACAGGTCGAACATGCCTCTGACCCGGAAATGACCCCGCGTATCGCCGCGCTTTTCCACATTGAAGCCATGGAACACCTGCACTTTGGCGCCGGACACGAAGGACGGCACCCAATTGGCGGCGCTGAACACCGCGCGCGGACGCAGCGCCAGCGCTTCGCGCAGGCCAACCGCGCGCACGGGCGTTTCCCAGCGCCCTGCCGACGCCGCGCCCTCCAGCCAGGCCGATACGGACTGGCCCGACTCATGCAATGCACGCGCCAAAGGTTGCAGAATAGGCAGCGCATACCGCTCGGTAGCAAACAACAGGTACTCGGCCATCGATACGTCCCCAACCAGCGCTCACGGCGAGCGGCCTCGGCTTTCGGCCTGCATTATCACTTTCAACGAGGCCGACCGCATCGCCGATTGCCTGGCCTCGGTGTCGTTCTGCGACGAAGTGGTCGTGGTCGATTCCGGATCCACCGACGGCACCGCGGCGATGGCTGAAGAACTCGGTGCGAAAGTGCTGGTGCGGCCCTTCGATGGCTATCGCAGCCAGAAAGCGTTCGCCGCCGCGCAGGCCGGCCACGAATGGATCCTCACCCTCGATGCGGACGAACGCGTCAGCGACCGCTTGCGGGCCTCGATCCAGGCCGCGCAAACGGGCGGCTTCTCCGGCGCGGCGGGCTACCGGTTCGCCAGACTGTCGTGGTATTTCGGCAAATTCCTGCGCCACGGCAATGCCTATCCGGATCGCGGGTTGCGCTTGTTCGACCGGCGTCGCGGCGGCTGGCGCGGCGATCGCGAGATCCACGAAGCGGCAAGCGTGGACGGCCCTATCCTGCTGCTGGAAGGCGATGTCGTTCATTACCCTTACCGCTCGCTCGAACAGCAGTTGGCGAAGACCCAGACCTATGCGCGGATGATGGCCGAACACGAATATGCCCGCGGCAAGCGGGCTTCGTTGCTCAAACTGGTGCTGTCGCCCGCATGGCGGTTCTGGCGGGGTTATATCTTCCGCCTCGGGTTTCTGGACGGTTGGCAGGGACTCGTCTACGCCTACGTGCGCGCCAACTACGTGCGGCAGAAATCGATCATGCTGTTGATGCTGCAGCATGGGCAGCCGGTTTCGGGCAAGCGCGAATAATCGCTCATGCGGATGCCGCGCCGGGTACGGGCGGGTTCTCGCGCAACGCCAGGCCGAGCAACAGACCCACCAATACCGCGTAAAGCGTTGTGGTCAGCGCATGCGCGAACATGGATTGCGTGATTCCGGAAAGTACGTACACCACGATCAGCATCAGACCTGCCCAAGCCGAACCCTTGGGCAGGGTCAGACGATGGGCGACGATGATCCTCAGGAAATGGATCGCGGGAAGCAGATAGAGCGCGACGACCAGGAAAAGCCCGGGAATGCCCAGGGTGGCAGACCATTGCGCCAGATCGTTATGGGCATGGCGAAGCGTGCATACGGTCAATTCTTGCGTGCGGCATTCCGGCAGCTGACTTACCAGCGTGCCGAACCGGTCTATGCCCACGCCTGTCCAGGGATGGTCCAGGAATGCGTGCCAGGCCAGCGAGAGGAATTCCAGTCTCGCGCCCACGGCCGAATCCACATGGCCAGTGGAATATTTCTGCAGATCGGTCTGGATATTCTCCAACCGCATATGCGCCGTCAACCACGGCACTGCGCACATCAGCACCAGCAACAGCAACAATGCGCCCAGGGAAACGCCGATGCGGAACCGTGCGCCGCGGCCACCGCTTCCGATCGCGGCGACCAGCACCAGCAAACCCAGGCCCGGCAATACTCCGCGGCTTCCCGACAGCACTATGGCGATGGTTCCCAGTACCAGCATGACGGCCAGCAACGGCAGCGTCCACGGTCGTTTGTCTTGCGGACGGCAATAGACGACCAACACCAGCAATGCGAGCACGGCATTGGCGAATACGATGGGATTGCCTCCGCCGCCGGCGCGCTCGACTCCGGAAATCATTTCCCCTATTGCGATAACGCAGGCCAGAACGATCCCGAACATTGCGCCAACCCATAACCACAAGCGCGAAGGAGCCAGTGCGAACGCCAATAATCCGCACCAGGGCACCAGCAGGAACCTTGCGTAGTTGTCGATCGTTCGCCAATCCTGTCCGGAAAACTGCATGGACAGAATCGCCAGCCCAAGCACCAGAACTGCGAGCAGCGCGACCGAACGCAGCACATGCCCGGTGTCCGTCCATGCGTCGGCAAGCAGATCGGGCACCAGCAGCGTCATCACTGCCAACAGCGCGCCGAAAGCTGCAAAACCCTTGGGTAGGAATATCAATGCAGTGGCGCAGACCAAGGACAACCCGGCGGCACTGGCGGCGAAACGCTGTCGCTCCAGATGACGTTGCGAGTAAAGCCCTTTTCCCGAAACAGCCATTTTTGCTCGATCCAGCGTTGAAGTCAGGACATTTTAATAGTAGCGGGCGAAGCGTAAAGTCTTGGGCAATTCCGTCTCACAATTGCGAAACAAAATACTTAACGACACGTTCAGCCGCAGTGGCTGCTCACTGAATTTTCACTATTGGCTAATCGCGATAGTGCTTTTTGCGTAACAAGGCATAGAAAAAACCGTCCATATCCTGCTCACCCGGCAATCGCTGGCGGCCGTGACCGGCCGCATGCCCGTAGCGCGCATCCAACGTCTGTGGCCGCGCGTCGGTGGTGCGCTCCACGAAACGGGAAATCTGCTGCTCGTTCTCGTCCTTCAGAATCGAACAGGTCGCATAAAGCAACACTCCTCCCGGCTTGACGGTCTTCCACAATCCATCCAGCAATCGCGCCTGCAAGGCCACCAGCGAAGACAGATCTTCCGGCCGGCGATGCAGCAGCACATCCGGCTGCCGCCGCACGATGCCGGTCGCCGAACACGGCGCGTCAAGCAGCACGGCATCGAATGGTTCGCCGTTCCACCAGGTTTGCGTGTCGCTTGCGTCGGCCACGCGGAATTCGGCGTGCGCGCCGATACGCTCCAGCGTTTCCCGCACCCGGTTCAAACGGCGTTGATCGACGTCCAGCGCCAACAAGCGCAAGGAGGGGTCGCGCTCCAGCAGATGGGCCGCCTTGCCGCCGGGCGCGGCGCAGGCGTCCAGCACGCGCGCTCCGGAGGCGAGCGGCAACGCATCGGCCACCTGTTGTGCGGAGCCGTCCTGCACCGAAGCATCGCCCCCGGCGAAACCCGGCAGCGCCGACACAGCGACCGGCAGATCGATGCGCAACGCATCGGGCAGGTCCGGATCGATGCCAGAAGCGATACCCGCTTCCTGCAGACGCGCGGCGTATTCGTCGCGCGTACCCTTGTTGCGGTTCACCCGCAGCCACAGCGGTGCGGCATGCGCGCTGGCTTCGAAGATAGCCGTCGCGTGCCCGCCCCACTCCAGGTTGATCTTCTTGCGCAGCCACGCCGGCCAAGCCGCGGCCGGATCCGATTCGGGAAATCCTTCGCGTTGCGCGCGCCGCAGCAACGCGTTGACCATACCGGCTTGATGCGGCCGGCCCAGCGTGCGCGTGGCTTCCACGGTAGCCGACAGCGCGGCATGCGGCGGCAGGCCCATCGCATCGATCTGGGCGAAACCCACCAGCAACAGCGAGCGCAGGTCGCCGTCTTTTTCTCCCAACGGTTTCTGCAGCCAGAGTTGCAAGGCGGCGTCGTAGCGCGCGCGTTGGCGCAATGCGGAGAAACAGATCGCTTCCAGCAAGGCGCGGTCGCGCGGATCGGGTAGTTGCGACAACGCCATGGCCAGCTCGCCTTTCAGGGAGCGGCCGCGATGGATCACCGCTTCCAGCACCTTGGCGGCCAGCACGCGCGTGGCGACGCCCGGAGCGCCGTTTGCGGACGAGCCGCCGCTGGAGGAAGCGTTCACAGAGTGGCCAGATCGCGACGCGCGTTCAGATAATCGGCGGCGGTGATCGCCTTGCCACCTTCGCGCTGGATCACGCGCAGACGCAACGCACCGTCTCCGCAGGCGATGTCCAGGCCCTGCTTGCCGGCGGCCAGCAGCGTACCCGGTGCGAACGCATGGGGAAGATCCAAAGCCACCGCGCCGCGGATACGCAGACGCTCGCCCGCCACCAGCGCTTCGGCCACTGGCCAGGGTTCGAAAGCGCGCACTTTGCGCGCCAAGACCACCGCTGGCAGGTTCCAGTCCAGACGCGCCTCGTGCTTTTCCAGCTTGTGCGCGTAGGTCACGCCCTGCTCGGGTTGCACCCAAGGCAGCGGTAGAACGTCGGCGCGGCGCAAGGCCAGGCCGTCAGCCAACACCCCGGCGCCCATTTCGGCAAGGCGGTCGTGCAGTTGTCCGCCGGTTTCTTCGGGCCCGATGGTCGTGGTCTGGGCCAGCAACACCGGACCGGTATCCAGACCCGCTTCCATCTGCATCAGGCAGACGCCGGTTTCGGTATCGCCTGCCTCGATGGCCCGCTGGATCGGCGCGGCACCGCGCCAGCGCGGCAACAATGAGGCATGCACGTTCCAGCAGCCGAAGCGCGGGATCTCCAGCACGGCGCGCGGCAGGATCAGGCCGTAGGCGACCACCACCAGCAGATCGGGCTCCATCGCGCGCAGCGCTTCCTGCGATTCCTTGCGCTTCAGCGTTTCCGGCTGCAGCACCGGGATTCCGCGCTGGATCGCTTCCAATTTGATCGGGGAAGGCGTCAGCCCGCGCCCACGCCCCGCAGGCCGGTCCGGCTGCGTGTAGGCCGCAATCACTTCGCCGTGCGCATGCGCGGCGCGAAGGCTGGGGACGGCAAAGGCCGGCGTGCCGGCAAAAACGATTCTCATGCTGGGGGAATGGGAAATGGGGAATAGGCAATGGTAACGGCGAAGCGATAGCGCACCGCCTTTTCTATTCGCTATTTCCGCGACCTCAGGCCGCGTCGCCCGCCAGTTTGCGCTGCTTGGCCAGCTTCTTGCGCACCATCTCGCGCTTGAGCGGCGACAGGTAATCGACGAACAGTTTGCCGTCCAGGTGGTCCATCTCGTGCTGGATGCAGACCGCCAGCAA
This sequence comes from uncultured Pseudoxanthomonas sp., assembly GCA_965650035.1. Classification (GTDB taxonomy): domain Bacteria; phylum Pseudomonadota; class Gammaproteobacteria; order Xanthomonadales; family Xanthomonadaceae; genus Pseudoxanthomonas_A. Next base: position 7,060 of record CBFGMR010000045.1, on the reverse strand, counting down.
CCCGTCGACCTGCAGCTGCTGCGGTTGGCCGTCGCGGTTCAGGAAGCGCACGTCGATGGAGTCTGCGCGGGTCACGTCGGCGAAGATACCGGGCACCGACAAGCAGCCTTCCTGGTAGACCTGCTCACCGGTCCTGGAAAGGATTTCCGGGTTGATGAACACCTGCGGGCCGCTCTTGTCCTCGCTGATGTCGATGACCATGAAACGCTTGTGCACATCGACCTGGCTGGCGGCAAGACCGATGCCCGGGGCTTCGTACATGGTCTCGAACATGTCGTCGAGCAGGCGCTGGAACGCCGGATCGGCGATCTGCGCGGAATCCACCGGGATTGCCTTGGTGCGCAGCCGGGGATCGGGGAATTCGAGGATGGGGAGGAGTGCCATGGCGGTGCTGTAATGGGGGATGTCGTAATGGGGATGCCGTCGGAATTCGGCAAGGCCTCACGAATTCTAACTCCCGAGCTTGCTTAGTGCCCGGGTTTCTGGACTATAGTGCGGACAACCTGTGGGGAATCAGGTGGGGATCATCATGTTCAGAAAATTTCGTACGGTTCTTGCCGCTGCCGCGTTCATCGTGGCCACTTACGCTGCGGCTGCCGAAATGTCCGGCGCCCATCCCGACACCTATGTGGTGAAAAGGGGCGACACCCTCTGGGACATCTCCGCCAAATTCCTGAAGAAGCCCTGGCTGTGGCCGGAAATCTGGCAGGCCAACCCGCAGATCAAGAATCCGCATCTCATCTACCCCGGCGACGTGATCAGCCTGGCCTACCTGGACCGCGTGGCCTTGCAGCCGGGTCCACGCCAGGAAGCGCCGATCGGGGCGATCCCGCTGGCGGACATCGAACCCTTCCTGAAGAACCTGCGCGTGACCGACAGCTTCGAACAGCTGCCGCGCGTGGTGGGCCTGGAAGAAGACCGCCTGCGCAGCTCCGGCGGTCAGCTGATCTATAGCGTGGGCCTGGAAGGCGCCCAGGTGGGCCAGCGTTTCGCGGTCGTGCGCCCCACCCTGCGCTACACCCACACCCGCTTCGTTTCCAACGGCCGTTACGCGACCTACAAAGAAGATCTCGACTTCCGCGGCAAGCGCCTGGGTTCGCAGACCATTGACTGGGACCGCAGCTGGAACAGCGCCGCCCTGGATACCGGGCCACAGCTCGAACTGCTGGGCTATGAACTGGCCCAGGTCAGCGTCGGCACTCTGACCCGCGGTGTGGTGCCCGGTTCCGACGCCAGCACGCTGGCCCTGGAAGGCAATGGCCACGAAGTGCGCGTCGGCGACCGGTTGATTCCGGTCGAAGCCCAGCCCTACGACCTGCAGTTCTTCCCGCACGTGCCCAAAGTGCTGCAGCCCGAGGGCAAGCTTCAGATCGCTGCGGTAGCCAACGCCCTGACCTCGGGCGGCCCGCGCGACGTGGTGGCTATTTCCGGCGGCACCCGCGAAGGAATCGACAACGGCACCGTGTTCTCCATCTGGCGCCAGGGCAGCCACGTCATCGACCGTTTGTACGATCCGGAAGACTCCCGCACGACCGAAACGCGCCCGAATTCGAGGACCAAGGCGGGCAGTAGCGACCATGTGCTCCCCGACGAATACGCCGGCCACGTGATGGTGTTCCGCACCTTCGAAAAAGTCAGCTACGGCCTGATCATGGAAGGCACCAAGCCGGCGCGCGTGGGTTACGCGCTCAAGCATCCGGACGCGACCTACTGACCTTTTGGTAGGAAACTTCCTATGCAACAACACGACGGCGCCTGAAGGCGCCGTCGTCGTTTCCGCCCTAGTCTGAAGGGATGCATGAAGAAGACGCGTTCGCCCTGCTGAAACTGATCCTTGCCGGTGGCGCCGTCGCTCCCCGTCGCGAGCTGCTGGATGCGCATGGCGCTCCCGCGCGCAGTCTGGCCGCCGGCGCATCGGCCTGGAGAGCGGCGGGCCTTGGCGAAGCGCAGATACAACGGATCTGCCAGCCCGACGGCGAGACATTGCAACGCGCGCAACGGTGGCTGGAACGCGCCGGTCACCACCTGCTGGGTTGGCACGATCCCGATTACCCTCCGCTGCTGCGCAGGATCAGCAGTCCGCCGTTGGCCTTGTTCGTGGACGGCGACCCCTCGCTGCTCTGGCATGCCGGCGTAGCCATCGTCGGCAGCCGCTCGCCCACGGCGGGCGGTCGCGACAATGCGTACTCCTTCGCCAAGGCGTTCGCTGCCTCCGGTACCGCGGTAATCAGTGGGATGGCGGCCGGCATCGATGCCGCCGCCCACGAAGCGGCGCTGTCGGTGCCGCAGGGGGTCACGGTCGCCGTGCTTGGCACCGGACCGGACCTTGCCTACCCGCCGCATCATGCCGGCCTGCGCGAGCGGATCGCCGCGCAAGGGGCGGTGGTCAGCGAGCATCCACCCGGCACGCCGGCCAAGCCGGCGCATTTCCCCAGCCGTAACCGCATCCTGGCCGGTCTGGCTCTGGGAACTCTGGTGGTGGAAGCCACCGAGCGCTCCGGCGCTCTGATCACCGCCCGCCAGGCCGGCGACAACGGGCGCGAAGTGTTCGCCGTGCCCGGCTCTATTCACAATCCGATGGCGCGCGGCTGTCACCGGCTGATCCGGGAGGGCGCCGGCCTGGTCGAGAACGCTCAGGAAGTGCTCGACGCGCTGGTGCCGATGGCCAGCGAACTGGCCGATTTCCTGCGCGGGCGGCTTGCGGGCAGCACCGCCCGTCCCCATATCGGGTCCGACGCCGCCCTTGCGCCGCTGAACCCCGACTACCAGCCCTTGTGGCTGGCGCTGGGCCACGACCCAACCGGTATGGATTTACTGGTCGAGCGGACCGGATTGACGGCCGCCGAGCTGTCCTCCATGCTGCTGGTCATGGAACTGGATGGACGGGTGGCGGTCGAACACGGGCGCTACTCGCGCAAGACCTAGTTTCTTTCCTCCACAGCGTCAGGGACGCAGGCCGAGGGGCAATGAAAGAGAGCATCCTGGATGTACTGCTTTACCTGTTCGAACACTACTTCACCGAAGACGCGGACCCCGTCCGCGACCGCGACTCGCTTCAGAACGGCCTGATCCAGGCCGGTTTCAGCCCAGCCGAGATCAGCAAGGCGTTCGATTGGCTCGACGCTCTGGCCGAGCAGCGCCCGGCCGCCAGCGAACCCCGCATCGGCGGCCCCACCCGCGTCTACCACGGTCCCGAACTGGAAAAGCTGGACGTGGAATGCCGTGGCTTCCTGTTGTTCCTGGAACAGCACGGCGTGCTGGACGCCGACCAGCGCGAACTGGTGCTGGACCGCGCCATGGCCCTGGACCAGGACGAACTGGACCTGGACGATCTGAAATGGGTCGTGCTGATGGTGTTGTTCAACCAGCCGGGTTCCGAAGCCGCTTATGCGTGGATGGAAACCCAGATGTTCGACGACGAACCTGAACCGGTACACTGAGGACACAGTAACCTTCCCCGCTGCGGGGAAGGGCGAACTTCGCAGGGATCGCATGAGCGACTGGTATTACTCGGCCGGCAACGACCAGCGCAAGGGTCCGCTGAGCACGGACGATCTGATAGCCCAATTCCGCTACGGCCAGATCGGCCTGGACACGCTGGTCTGGCGGGACGGTCAGGCGCAATGGCAGCCATTGGCGGATTTCGCCGCTGAGCTCGGGCTCGCCGGCGGCGCAGGCCAAACGATTCCGCCGCCGCTTCCGCCGCGCCAGGCGTCCACTCCGCAAGCTGCCGCCGCTCCGCCGAAATCAGGCATGTCCGGCTGCCTGATCGCGGTCATCGTGGCCGCCGTGTTGGCCGTTCCGGTCATCGGCATCCTGGCGGCGATCGCCTTGCCTGCGTACAACGACTATACGTTGAGGGCAAAAGTGGCCATGGCTTTGCCCGTCGCCGAACCGATGAAACAGGCTGTGGTCGAACACCTGTCGCGTGAGCAAACCTGCCCTGGCAACGAAGACGCCGGGTTCGGCGCGCCGGAGAGCTATGCCAGCGGCACCGTCGCCTCGATCTCTTTGGGCCAGTTCGAAAGCGAACTGTGCGGCATGGAATTGACTCTTGCCGTCCCTGGCAAGCCGGCGCTCGACGGCAAGGCGGTGTGGCTGGAATACGACCCGTCCGATTCGTCCTGGCACTGCAGTTCGGAAATCGACGACAAGTATCTGCCCGCTCAATGCCGCGGGTGAAATCCGCGCGCGCTGTCGATGCCAGCGCGCACGGATGAGTGTGGTTTCAGTGAGGGGTTCCAGGTTTCAAATCATTGCGCTTGGTCGGACACAGCGCATGCGTTAGTTTTTTCAACAACCGGTCTGGGGAGACCACATGTCCATCTGGTATTACACCGATGCCGAACGGCAGCAGCAGGGGCCGCTGTCCACCGATGAACTCAAGCAATACTTCCACCGTGAAATCGTCAATCCGGACACCCTGGTGTGGCGCGATGGAATGCTGCATTGGCGCGCGCTGGGCGAATTGGCCGAACAATTGAATCTGCTGGCCACCGTTGCGCCCGTCGCCGACGCTCCGTCGCCGGCCAGGGCCGGACCGCCGGCACTGGCGCCCTTGCCGTCGCCTCCTGTCGCCGAAGCGGAACCTGCGCTTCCCGAATCACCGGCTCCCACTACCGGCCGCGCGGTGTTCAATCTGGGCAGCGAACCTACCGAATTGCCGCCACAGGTACTGGCCGAAGTGCACCAGCGCGCCGTGCAGGCGCTCGACAATCTGGAATCCAGCAACCCATATCGCCCGTCCCAGGCCGCGCTGCGCAGTCGCGCTCCCGCGGCGCGCAACCAGGACATCGTCTACGCCGGGTTCTGGAAACGCGCGGCTGCGGCCATCGTGGACGGCACCGTCGTCTGGATCATCGGCCGCTTCGGCGGCGAAGCGCTGGGAACACTGCTGGGCGATCTGGCGGGGGGCGGCGAGCTTGCGGTGGCGTTGATGGTCGTACTGGCAACCTTGCTGCTGCAGCTCTTCTACTACGCTTTCTTCCATGCCTCCTTCAACGCCGCAACGCCCGGCAAGATGCTGATCGGCATCAAGGTGGTGCGCAGCGACGGTGAAAACATCAGTTTCCTGCGCGCAGTCGCACGTTACTTCGCCACCATTCCCAGCGGCATCCTCCTGGGTATCGGCTACCTGATGGCGGGCTTCACCGATCGCAAGCAGGCCTTGCACGATATGATCTGCGACACTGTGGTGGTGGATAAGTGGGCCTTCTCCGAACAGCCGGAAATGCAACGGCACGAACTGGGAACCGCCGCTCTCGTAGTGCTGATGGGTTATGTCGCAGTGATAGTGCTGGGCTCGATATTTCTGGTGGCACTGGGAATCCGCTTCCGATAGGCGCGTTGAAAGGACTTGAGGAAACCTTATGGAAAACTGGTACTACGCCGATGCCGAACGCCAGCGTCAGGGGCCGCTCAGCGCGGACGAACTGGCGCAACGCTTCCACCAGGGCAAGCTGCGTCTGGACACGCTGGTCTGGCGCGATGGAATGGCCGAATGGCAGCCCCTGCGCGATTTCACCGCTGAGCTGGCCCTGCATCAGACGCCGGCGGAAACCTTCTACACCCCGGTCGAACCGGCGGCGGCAGGAACGCCCGCCGGTCCGGCGGCACCGGTCTTCGGGGAGTCCGGCGATGCGGCGTCTGCGGTCGGTTCGCCCTACGCACCGCCTAGCGCCGCGCTGACTTCCGACGAAGCCTTCTACGCCGGCGGCGAGGTGGTCTACGCCGGGTTCTGGAAGCGTGTGGCGGCTTACATGATCGATGCCATGGTCATTGGCGTTGCCACCCAGATCGTGCAGTTGGTGGTGATGGGGCTGTTCTTCGGCCTCAACGCCTCCAGCATGACCAACCCGGAAACCATGTTTTCCAGCGGCGCCGGCATCCTGTTCGTACTGGCGCTGTATCTGGTGCCGTTGGCCATGAATGCCGCCTATTACGCCGCTTTTCACGCATCCTCAAAGCAGGCCACGCTGGGCAAGATGGCGGTGGGGATCAAAGTGGTGCGCACCGATGGCACCCGCATCAGCCTGGCGCGCGGCGTAGGCCGGTTCTTCGCGGCGATGCTGAGCGGCCTGACCCTGGGTATCGGCTTCCTGATGGCTGCCTTCACCGAGCGCAAACAGGGTCTGCACGACATGATCTGCGACACTTTGGTGGTGGACAAGTGGGCTTATACAGCCCATCCGGAGTGGCAGAAGCGCGAACTGGGAACTGTGACCGTGGTCATCCTCGCCATTTTCGGCGTGTTGATGCTGGCTGTTTTGGCGGTGTTCGCACTGGCCATCGGCATGGCGGCTTCCGCCAGCAACTGAAACTGAATCTGGCGGGCTCTGCTTGACAGGCAGGGGTCCGGCGTGATTCCACTATAAATAGAAGAAACCTGAACGCCCGGGGCATACACCCCGGGCGTTGGCTTCTACGCCACCCCTATCTGAAGGACACTCGCCGGCCCCGCCGGCGCTCGAACCCAACCAATGCCCAAGCACCTGCTCATCGTCGAATCGCCCGCCAAGGCCAAGACGATCAACAAATACCTCGGCAAGGACTTCACCGTCCTGGCTTCCTATGGTCACGTCCGCGATCTGGTGCCGAAGGAGGGCGCAGTCGACCCCGATCACAATTTCGCGATGAGCTACGCGCTGATCGACAAGAACGAGAAGCACGTGGAAGCCATCGCCAAGGCCGCCAAGGGCGCCGACGCTATCTACCTGGCCACCGACCCGGACCGCGAAGGGGAGGCCATCAGCTGGCATATCGCCGAGATCCTGAAGGAACGCGGCCTGCTCAAGGACAAGACCCTGGAGCGGGTGGTGTTCACCGAAATCACTCCGCGCGCCATCAAGGAAGCGATGACCAAGCCGCGCCAGATCGCTGGCGACCTGGTCGACGCGCAGCAGGCGCGCCGCGCGCTGGACTATCTGGTCGGCTTCAACCTGTCCCCGGTGCTGTGGCGCAAGGTGCAGCGCGGCCTGTCCGCCGGTCGGGTGCAGTCGCCGGCGTTGCGCATGATCGTCGAGCGCGAGGAAGAGATCGAAGCGTTCATCGCGCGCGAATA
>CBFGMR010000044.1:0-26430 GCA_965650035.1 uncultured Pseudoxanthomonas sp. | reverse complement strand
ACCAGCGCCAGCGGGATGGTGAACAGGATCACGAACGGATGCAGCAGCGATTCGAACTGCGAAGCCATCACCAGGTACACCAGGAAGATCGCCAGGCCGAAAGCGAACAGCAATGCCTTCACCGATTCGGCCAGTTCCTCGCCCTGCCCGCCGATGTGCATGCCGATGCCGGCGCCGAGGTTGTTCTCGGCGACGATGCTTTGCACTTCATCCACTGCGCCACCGAGGTCGATATCGCGCAGGTTGGCCGAGACGATGGCCACGCGCACCTGGTCGGCGCGATGGATCTCGCTGGGGCCGGTGGTGGAGACCACCTCCGCCACCGATTCCAGCGTCACCGGACGCGAACTGCCCGGGTTGACGATCAGTCTGCGGATGCTTTCCACCGAAGCGCGGTCCGATTCCTGCGCGCGCACCAGCACGTCGATCTTGCGGTCGCGGAAGCTGTAGCGCGTGGCCACGTCGCCGCGCACTTTCTTCACCACTATGTCGGCGATCTGGCGCGTGGTCAGACCCAGCGCACCCGCGCGGTCCTGATCGAAGCGGATCTGGATTTCAGGGAAGCCTTCTTCGACCGTCGATTTCACGTCCGCATAGTGCGGATTGGCCCGCAGCAGCGCCGCCATTTTCTGGCCGGCCCGCTGGATGGTGTCCAGATCCTGGCCACGCAATTCGATTTCAAGCGGCGTAGAGAAACTGAAAAGCTCGGGGCGGCGGAAATCGACCTGCACGCCCGGATGGTCCTTCATCGTCGAACGCAGTTTTTCGGTTTCATCGGCTTCAAGCTGCTTGCTTCCGCCATCGGCCATCACTACGGTGATCTTGCCGATGTTCTCGCCGCTTTCGGTAGGGCTGGCATCTAACCGCGTGCCGGTGCCGCTGACGCCGTACAGCGCCTTGATACCCTCGTCTTTGGCGTGCGCCTGCTGCAGATTGCGCACCAGGCCATCGGTTTCGCGCAACGGCGTACCCGGCGGCAGTTTCACCGTCATCTCGAAGCGGTCCTGCGCCAGCTGCGGGATCAGATCAGCGCCCAACATCGGCACGATCATCATGGTCAGTACGAAGGCGATGGCGGCGAAACCCAGCACCAGCCAAGGTCTGCCCAGCGAGCCTGGTAGCAGTTTCATATAACCGCGTTCGGCGCGGTCGTAGGGCATCATCGCGACGTCGCTGGCCTTGCGCATGACCGGGCCTACCGTGGCCACCAGGATGCGCCAGATACGCACCAACAACCAACTTACTCCGAAGAAAATCGGGGCGCCACAGGCCGCAAAGAACAACACCATGATCCAAAGCGGCAGGATGAACGCGATCCGTATCGGCAGCAGCAGAATCCACAAACCCCAACGCAGCGGTGCAGACCAGCGTTCCATGTATGCGGGCCACCAGAATACCCATGGCTTGCCAACCACGGCAGCCTTCAGGCTTCCGGACAAGAAAAGAATCGGGAACAGGAAAATCGCCAGTATCCAGGCCAATACACGCGGCAAACCGAAGCTCAGAGGCAGCCTCGTTACGCCGAAGACTGTCGAGATGGCAGTCGTCATCAGTGGCGAATGCGGATGCGGCATTTCTTCCGGGAAGGCCATCGGCGGCCTGCCCTTCAAGGCACTCAGCATCGGGATCAAGGTCATCGACACCACCAGCGACACCGCGATGGCGATGGCCACCGTCAGCGCCTGGTCGCGGAACAACTGACCGGCGATACCCTGCACGAACACCAGCGGCAGGAACACCGCGATAGTGGTCAAAGTAGAAGCCACCACGGCCATGCTGACTTCGCGGGTACCGGTTATCGCGGCCTGCAGCACGCTGAGGCCACGCTCGCGAGCCTTGGCGATGCTTTCCAGCACCACGATGGAGTCGTCGACCACCAGACCGGTGGCCAGTGCCAGACCACCCAGCGACATCACGTTCAAGCTCAGGCCCAACTGGTCCATGAAGAAGAACGTGGTGACGATGGAAGCCGGCAATGACAGCGCCACCACGAAGGTGCTCCAGCCATCGCGCAGGAACAGGAAGATGATCAGGATAGCCAACAAGCCACCGATCACCGCGTCCACCTTCACGTCGCTGATAGCGTGGCGGATGAACTGCGACTGGTCGTCGATGGGAGTGAGATCGACGTCCGGCGGAACCTGGCTTTTGATTTGCTCCAGCTTCGCCTGGATGGCGTCGGCCGTGGCGACCGTGTTCGCGTCGCCTTCCTTGTAGATCGCCAGCTCGACCGCTTCGCTGCCGGCCAGACGGATGATGCCTTCGCGCTCTTTGTAGCCCTGGCGCACGTCGGCGATGTCCTTCAGGCGCACCGGCATGCCGCCAGCGATGGTGCTGGACGATGAGGAGTTCGCGCTCTGCACCGAAGCCGCCGCCGCCATGGCCGCCGCATCGCCGGTGGAGGCGGCGATCGCCGCCATTTGCGCCGCCGCGCTGGCTGCTGCATTGCTGCCGCCGCTCTGCGTGGTGACCAGCATGTTGCGGATTTCTTCGACGGTGGCGAACTGATTGACCGTGCGCACCAGGTAACGCTGCGAACCCTGCTCCAGACGGCCGCCGGAGATGTTGATATTCTCCTGCTGCAGACGCTGGATCACCGTGTCGATCGGCAGGTTCAACTGCGCCAGTTTCTGCTGGTCGATGTCGACCTGGATCTCATCCTCGAGACCGCCGCCGACCTTGACCGCAGCCACGCCTTCAACCGGCTCCAGTTTCTTCTTCAGGTCCTCGTCGGCATAACGGCGCAGCTCGGTGAGCTGGCGGACCGAATCGGCCTCGGTCTTGCCCGCGACCTTGGACGACAGCGCGAGCCGCATGATCGGTTCGGTGGAAGGATTGAAACGCAGCAGCACTGGCGCCTTGGCTTCCAGCGGCAGTTGCAGCACTTCCATTTTGTCGCGCACCTCCAGGCTGGCCTGGTCCATGTCGGTGCCCCAGGCGAACTCCAGCACCACGTCGCTCTGGCCGGTACGCGAAACGGATTTCAGTTTGCGCAGGTTCTTCACCACGCCGACGGCTTCTTCCACCGGTTCGGAAATCAAAGTCTCGATTTCCGAAGGCGCCGCACCGGTGTATTCGGTGCGCACGGTCAGCGTGGGATAGCTGAGATCCGGCAGCAGATTGACCTTTAACGCGGCCAGTGCGATGCAGCCGAACAGGAACATGGTGACCCAGAACATCGCCACGGTGACGCGGCGGCGGGTGGAGAATTCCACCAGACCGCCGCCGGTCAGACCGGCCGGTGGCGCCAGAGGATCGTTTGTGGGACCCGGAGCTCCCCGGTCCGGAGCTCCCCGGTCAGAGCCGTGGCCGCTCATTTCTTCTTACCGGCTGCTTCAACCTCCACCTTGGCGGTGGCGGTCTTCTTCTTGGCATCGCCGATCACCTCCACCGGCGTGCCATCGCGCAGCGCGATCTTGCCGGCGGTCACCACACCATCGCCGGGCTTGAGGCCTTCGCGGATTTCCACCCACTCGCCATCCATGTAGCCCAATTTGACCGAAACGCGCGCCGCCTTGCCGTTGCGCACCACGAATACCGCCGGATCGCCATCGTCGTCCAGCAGCGCTACGCGCGGCACCACCAGCGCGTCGGCGCGCTTGTCGTAGTCGATCTTGATGCGTCCGAACATGCCGGGCTGCAGCAGGCCTTCGCCCGCAAATGCGCAGACCGCTCGAAATGTGCCACTACCTGAATCGACCACCGGTGCTACGCGGTCGACAATGCCGGTGAAACTTCTGCCCGGCAAGGCATCCACGATCAGTGTTACCGGTTGTCCGGCCTTGATCGTGGCCAGCTCGCGTTCGGGCACATCGAGCGTGGCTTCAAGCCTGGATAGATCGACGATGCGGAAGATAGGCGTATTGATCTGGACGAAGTTGCCGGTCTTGATGCTGCGTGATGCGACCACGCCCGAAATCGGTGCCAACACCGTCGTGTAGGACAATTCCAGGGTCGCCATGCGGTACTGGGCTCGCGCGTTCTCCAGATCGTATTTGATCTGATCAACGTCGTTCGCGCTGATCATCTGCTGCCCAACCAGTTGTTTGGCGCGGTTGTAGTTGGCTTCCAGCTTGCGCATCTGCGCTTCGATCTGGGCTACAGCCAAACGCGCGCGATCAGCATCCAGCCGCACCAGCGGCTGGCCAGCCTTCACCTGCTGGCCTTCCTCGACCAAGACCATCAGGGCAACGCCCGAGGTCTTGGCCACCACTTGCGATTCGCCACGCGGCTCCAGCGCCTTGGTGCCGGTATAGCTGGCCGCGACAGCACGATGGGCCGCCTTGACCACTTCCACCGGCACCGCATCCGGCCCTTTGGCCGGATCGCCCGGCTTGGCCTGGGCCTCGCCGTCCCCCTTCTTGCAGGCGGCAAGGGCGAATACGAATACACAGATAAGCGCGGATGCACGGAGCGCACGCATAGGGAGACGGCCTGCGGTGAAGTCGGGTCGAGACATGGGTGGTACCGGGTGGTTGTTAGGTGTTGTACATAGGTATATCACCCAAGTACGACTCCGGCATGCGCCGAAGGTCATGGTGACTTGCGTCGCGTTCTATGTTGGATGCCAAGAATGGCCCCAATGCGATGGGCATGCACGGCCTCTCCTGGTTCTCGAGTCCGGCACGGATAGCAGGCTTCGGGAGTCGCACGCTATACTTGCCACAGCCAAGCGCTGCGGTTGGACGTAGCGCGCGCAATGAGAGAGTCCCGGATTACGACATGATGCGACCGCTACCGCTCGCCGCTTGCCTTGCCTTGGCCGCCGCCCTTTCGGTGGCCGTCGTTACAGCCCAAACCCCTGCTCCACCGGCCCCCAAGCCTGCCGAGCCCGCCCCCGCGGCCGCTGCGCCAGCCTCGCCTGCCGTATTGGTCGGCAATGCCCAGACCGGCCGCACCCTGGCCTATACCTGCCAGGGCTGCCATGGCGTCGAAGGCTACAAAAACGCCTATCCCAGCTTCCACGTACCGCGCATCGGCGGCCAGTCGGCCGAGTACCTGGCCCAGGCGCTGACCGAATACAAGAAAGGCAACCGCAAGCATCCGACGATGCAAGCCCAGGCACAGAGTTTCTCTGACCAGGACATCGCCGATCTCTCCGCCTATCTCTCTTCCGTGAAGTAAGCCGCCCATGTCGAACGCCGTGCACGCCCCGCGTCTAGCCATCGCCCTGCTCGCCGCCCTCGCCCTGGCCGCCTGCTCCCAGAACAACGAAGTCGCAGCCGAAGACCCTGGCCATGCCAGCGGCGAACATGGTTCCAGTTCGTCCGCCGGCCTGCCCGACGGTCACGTCGCCGCCGGCGAAAAACGCGCGCAGGTCAAGAGCGAAGCGACCAAACAGAGCTGCATCGATTGTCACGGTGCCGAAGGCAATGCGCCGATCGACCCGACCTATCCCAAGCTCGGCGGCCAGTACGGCGACTACATCGCGCATGCGCTGCAGGCCTATCGCGCAGGCGACCGCCAGAATCCGCAGATGACGCCGCAAGCGGCAGCGCTGACCGACCAGGAGATCTCCGACCTGGCCGCCTACTTCGGCTCGCGCCCCACGAAATTGCGGGACTTGCACGGCGTCGATTAAGACCCCCGCAAGCGCAAACGAAAACCGAGGCGATCTGCCTGCGAACCCCCAGCTAGCTGGGAGTTTTTTTTGAGGCAACGTATTGCAGTGCCGCCTGAATTTTGGTGCAAAGGCCACCGATACTCTCCGCGGCAACCGCTCACATAGCCGAGCCTCCGGCAAACCCTTCCCCACCCTCCTTCTACCCATACTCGACAGCTGTTGTTGACATACTGTGTATCACAAAGTAGTGTGCATTAAACCCTATAAGGTGCCGTATGGTAGAAACCAACCAGAACCCGATACCCAAGCTGGAGCTCGAGCTACGACGCGGCGCGCTGGTGTTGGCGGTGCTTTCCCAGCTGCGGGAAGTCCAGTACGGCTACTCCCTGCGCCAGGCCTTGGTCCTGCGCGGCATGCCCATCGAAGAAGGGACGCTTTATCCCTTGCTTCGTCGGCTGGAAGGCCAGGGTGTGCTCGCTTCCGAGTGGCGGATCGAAGATGGTCCGCCCCGCCGCTATTACCGGCTTAACGACGCTGGCGAGGCGCTGCTCGTCGAACTGACGGCTACTTGGAACGCCCTTGTCGGAACCATGGCCGGACTACTTGAAGGGAGTGGGAAATGAGCACGAACGACGTGATCGAAGCCTATGTGGTCGATGTAATGCGCCGCCTGCCCAGCAAGGAGCGCAACGAGATCGGCTTCGAGCTTCGCGATCTGCTGACCGAAATGCTGGCCGAAAAAACACGGACTGAAGGCAAGGCCGCCGATGACGCCATGGTCCTGGCCATGCTGCGGAATTTCGGTACTCCTGCCGAAGTCGCCGCACGCTACCGCCCTCCGGGCGTGGTAATCATTCCCGCCGATCAGACCAGGACGTTCGCTCTGCTGTCGCTGGCCGGCATCGGTCTGCAATGGGCGCTGACTCTGCCGCGCGTATTCGCGGGCCAGTCGCTGACCACCTGGTGGTTCACTTGGGGCCTGGGTGCGTTCTGGTGGCCGGGCTTCCTGGTGACGATGACTCTGCTGAGCGTTTGGGTACGCCAGTTGGGGTTGTTCAAGCCAAGCTGGAAGCCACGCAGCGTCGATCCCGAGCGCATCAACCGCGGCGCCATGATCTTCGGCCTGGTCTGGTTCGCCATCGGCGCGGCGACGATGATCTGCCTGCCCTGGATAGCGAAGCTGATGCCGGACCCGATGCCGCGCATCTTCGCTTTCCATCCTGAGTTCCTGCGCGAACGTGCGTGGCCTGTCTTGTTCTCGTGGCTCGGCAGTTTCGCCAGTCTGTTCGCGGTGCTGGTCCAGGGCCGCTGGTCTAAGCTCACCCGACGATTGGAAATTGCCTTCAACGCGGGGTTCATCGCGCTTCTTGCCTGGTGGCTGGTCGCAGGCGATATATTCCTGGCCAAGCCTACCGACGATGGCGCCAAGGCAGCCATTGGATTGGTCATCGTGATCATCATCGCGGACTTGGCCTACAAGCTGTACCGCGGCCGGGTGCGCATCCACACACCGAAGTTGCTGGCTGAAAGTCCACAGAAGGCGAAGGCGTCGGGGGCGTAGCCCCGACCTACGGTGCGGCCGATAAATGTCGGCCGCCTCACGGGGATCAGCTGTCGGTCGGTATCGGATTGCGCTTGACCGGAATGTCCGGCGGCGGCCGTGCCACGGCCGGCTGCTCGTTGAGATTGGGATCGAACAGACTGCAGGCTCCTCCGACCTGCAGCACCGACACTACGCATCTCACCCGCTTGTTGGTGCCCGGTATCTTCATATCCACTTCGCGGATATTGCGGCGCACCCATTCGGCCAGCAACGATTCGTTGGTCGGACGCCAGTACTTGTCGAACATGCTGGGCTCGTAAGGAAATTCCGGACGCTCCATCCACTTGCTGGCGCGGTCGGCATCGGCGCGCTGCTGCTGCTTGGAACCGGGCGCGCCTGGGCGTGCCGCGTTGCCGGTGGCGTTGGACGGCACGCGCACGCTGCCGTCGGCGTTGAACAGACCAGGCCCATCGCCCGCACGCCCGCCGGTTGTCGAGCCGGGGGTATTGCGGGTGGAATCGCCCCAATCGTCTCCGCGGGTTGGCGTGGCAAGGCCGCCGGGACGATTCGCGGCGGCGGAAGAACCGGCTGCGGTCGAACCCGGTTGCGTGCCCTGCTGCGCACTGGGCGCGCGCGCGGAATCGCCGGTGGTGGAAGGACTCGTCGTATTGGCGGTGCTGCTGGAAGAGGCCGTACCGCGATTCGGCGCTGCGATCTCGGCCTGCCGCACGCTCTGAGCGGGTGCGCGCAACTCCGGTGCGGCGATGGCGCGCGATGGAATCTGCACGCTGCGTATCTGCGGCAAGGGAGCAGCGATCTCGCGTTGTCTCACTTCCTGCGTAGGTTGGCTCACCTGTGGAATCGCGATTTCCCGCTGCGGCAATTCGCGCTGCGCGGGAGGCGTTTCCACCACTGTCACCTCACGGGTCGGCACGCCCAATTCACGCGGCTTGAGCTGCGGCGGCGCGATTTCCACCGAACGCGGAGTGGCCGGCGGCAACACGAAGGCGGTGGTGGGCACGGGCGTTTCGGTTACCTGCACGTTCTGCTGGGCCACGGGCGGTGCGGGTGCGGGAATTTCCTCTTGCGGCACCGACGAAGCCTGCGCCGTTTCGGCGGGCGCGGCTGAAGCCGGAGGAGTCGCGGACTGGGCGGCAGCGGTCGCTGCGGATTCGGATTGCGCGGCGGGCGGTCCGCCTCCTTCTTCCTCTGGCGTGCCCTGACCCATGAACTCGACCTGCACGCGGCTCTCGTCTTCGGCCGTCGCCGGCGGCGGCGGCAGTTTGATCATCGCCAGCAGCACCAGCAGCAGTACGAACAGCAGATGCATGAAGAAGCTGACGCCGCCGGCGAACCAGCGCAATCTGCGGTCCTCGCGCAGCGGCGGGCCCCAGTCCTGATAGAACATCGAACGGAAAGCCTGCAGCCGATTCAACGCCAACGGACGGCGCGGCGCCGCCGGTACCGGCCGCTCGGCGAACAGTTGGACGATGGCCTCAGCGCTGTCGTGACGGATCGCGCCCAGCTTTTCCTTCAACGCGCGCAACCACAAACCCCAGCCATAAGGCATGCCGGTGTGGCGTTCCAGGATCGGCGCAGGCTTGCCCGCCTGCAGCGCTGCGATGATTTCGGCGGCTCTCGTCACCGGGAAGTGCGGATCAGGCCGCGTTGTCGCGCGGAATGTACGGTGCGTCGCCGGTATCGTGATCGGTGACGTCGCGCACCGCGGTGATGCCGGGTACACGCGCCATCAAGGTCTTCTCGATACCCTGCTTCAAGGTCACGTCCGCCATGCCGCAACCGTTGCAGCCGCCGCCGAAGCGCAGCAACACCACGCCTTCTGCGCTTACCTGCTCCACCGCCACCCTGCCCTTGTGCTGGGCGAGCTGCGGATTGATTTCGTTCTCCACCACCCACCGCACGCGCTCCACCAGAGAAGCGGATTCGGCCGGCGCCTGTCCCTTGATCTTGGGCGCCTTGATGGTGAGCTGACTGCCGGCGCCCTGGGTGACGTAGTCGATCTCGGCGCCGTCCAGCCAGGCCACGCTTTGCGCATCGACATAAACGGTGAAGCCTTCGCAGTCGACTGCCCATTCGTCGCCGACCAGATCGCGCGGCTCGGCGAATTCAAGACGCGCATCGGCGCGCGCGGTGCCTGGATCGACCGCGCTCAGGCGCACGCCCAGGCCGGGCAGCGCCTCGCGTTCGATCAGCTTGCGGAAATGGGTCTGGGCGGTGTCGGAGATATGGATCATGCGGCTATTCTAGCCACCCTATTGTCAGACGCTCATTCGAGCACGTAACGGTGTGGATGATACGTTCAGCCAGTCCAAGCCGAGGAAACCCCCATGTCCGACCTGATCCCCCTGGCCCAAGCGCATTGTCTGCCGCTCAAGGGGAGCGAGCACAAACTCACCCAGGCCCGCGTGGCTGAACTGATCCGGGAGATTCCGGGCTGGGACCTGGTCGAAGAAGGCCGCGCACTGTGCCGGACTTTCCATTTCGATAATTACTACCAGACCATGGCTTTCGTGAACGCGCTGGCCTATGTTGCCCACGCCGAAGATCACCACCCCGATCTTGGGGTGCATTACAACCGGGCCGTCGTGCGCTACTCCACGCACGACGTGGGCGGCCTCAGCGAGAACGATTTTATCTGCGCGGCCAAAGCCGACGCGCTGGCCGGCTGATGCCAGCCATTCCTTCCAGGGCGGCAATGCGCATGCGCACTTTTGTTCTTCTTATGGTCGCGGCAAGCGCGTTGTTGCTGCCGGACAAGGCGCGGCCACAGGCTCCGGACATGACCGACATCGGCGCCAGCATCGATATCGCGTCGAAAAGGATGCACAGCCCGACCCACCCGAAGGAATACGCTTGCACGGAAGGGACCGTGGTCCTGATCATCGATGTCGATCAACACGGGCACCCTGTCTCAGCCACGGTAGAGAAATCCAGCAGGACACCGCAACTCGATCAGGCTGCCCTGAGCGCCGCGAAAGAGTGGAAGTTCAACCCCGCCGTCGTGCATGGTGAACTGGCAGCCGGCCGGGTCAGGATCCCGGTCGATTTCGCGGTGGACGCGGATACTTGCTGGAGCGAAATCCCGCCAGGTTCTGCAGCAACTCCGGATCGCCATTCCTCCCGCTCGGCCCAATGGCCCGATATCGTTGAGGCCAGGAAACTGATCGGCAACGTCACACTCCTGGTCTCGGTCACAGAACAAGGCTCGATGGATTCGGTAATGCCGGAATCCTCCAGTGGTTACCGCGAAATCGACCAGGCGGCTGTCGACGCCGCTCCCCAAAGATATGTACCGGCAAAGGATTCCAACGGCAAGCCGGTGCGCTCGGTAGTGCGCGTACCGATGACTTACGGTTCCGCTGGTTTCCGCAATTAGATCGATAACTGCACTGGAGACGACCATGCCTGCCCAACACAACTGCCGCGTTCGTGGAACCGCACTCGCTTTCTCGGTATTGGGTTTGCTTTGCGCGTGCAAGGCTCCCTCCACCGGCATCCCTGTCATCCCCTCGACACCGCTTGCCGCGGTCAGTACGCCCAAGCCCGACTATCCCATCGAACTGGCCTGCGCCAACGTGGGTGGCACCGTGGTGTTCAATGTGGTGGTCGGTGTCGAAGGCAAACCGGTGGAAGTAAAACTGCTCGCCAGCAGCGGTCAGCCCAAGCTGGACGCCTCGGCCGAGAAAGCCGTGCATACCTGGATCTTCGAAGCGGCCACCCGCGGCGGCAAGCCCGTCGTGCAGGGCCTGCAGGTACCGGTGCGGTTCACGCCTCCGGCCGAACGGCCAACCGAGTGTTTCGCGCTCGACGCGAAATCCTGAGGTAGGTCGGGGCTACGCCCCGGACGCGTTGAACCTGCGGATCAAGCCAGACGATCCAGCGCCGCGGCCAGATCGTCCGCCAGCGGCGCATTCAACACATAGGGCGCCTTCCCGCCGTCCAGCGCGAACTCCAGCGACGCCGCATGCAGGAACAGACGCTTCAGTCCCGCCTGTTCGCGCAACCGCTTGTTGACCGCCTCGTCGCCGTATTTGTCGTCGCCGGCCACGGGGTGGCCGATGTGCTGGGCATGCACACGGATCTGGTGGGTGCGGCCAGTCTCGATTCTCACTTCGCAATAGGAATGACCACCGCGACGCTCAAGCACCTTGAAGTGGCTCAGCGACGGCTTGCCGATAGCGTTCACCTGCACATGGCGCTCGCCGCCCTGGCGCAGGCCCACATGCAACGGCGCGTCCACGCTCATGACCCCGTCGGGCATGCGCCCGACCAATAAAGACAGGTACCGCTTGCGGATGCCGGTGCCGCCCTCTTCGCGCATCAGCGCCTGCAACTCTGTCAGCGCGGAACGCTTCTTGGCCACGATCAGCAGGCCGGAGGTATCCCGGTCCAGCCGGTGCACCAGTTCCAGGTTCATGTTGGGCCGCAGCGCACGCAGGGTCTCGATGGCGCCGTGGCTGATGCCGCTGCCGCCATGGCTGGCCACGCCCGTGGGCTTGTTCAGCACCAGCAGGCGTGCATCCTCGAACACGATCGCCGCCTCCAGCCGCTGCAGGAACCCGCTCGGCGGCGGCGCCTTGTCTTCGGGATCGCTGAGACTGACCGGTGGGATACGGACTTCGTCCCCGGACAGCAGCTTGCGGTCTGCCTTGGCCCGGCCGCCGTTGATGCGAACCTGCCCGCTGCGCACCAGCTTGTAGACCAGGCTGCGCGGGGCGCCTTTCAGCTGGCCCAGCAGGAAGTTGTCCAGGCGCTGTCCGTCGCGGTCTTCAGGCACCTTGATGGTGCGAACGGCGGTCTTGGTAGCCCCTTCGGGCCTGCTTGCGGGGGGCTGATCGGTCATCCGTCTTTTATTCTGATACACTCGGGGGGCGAGATAAGGGTTTGATTTCGCTGGAAGTTAACCAGCATCTTCACGATGCTGCGGGCCAGAAGCCCAGCTTCCCGCGATTCCGGCAAAGTGCGTAGCCACCGCCCACGGGGTAGTGAATGTTACCGCGGCTGGTCGGCGAATCCGGACATCGCCCGATGCGTCAGACGTCGGTAGCTGAACATGCCCCGTGAGGCGCAAGGGTTATTCCCGAGCAGCCTCCGGTCCGAAACATATTTGTTAAATGAACCAAAGCGCTCCCGCGGCCTGCCGTGGTGTTGCAGCGCTGGAAACCAACCCCTGCCCCGTTCGCGCCTGCGCGAGGGGTGGCGAGCAGTATCCAGAATGCGAAACCCACGGTGTTCCGCGCGGTAGCAGCGCGCGAGGAACGCACAATGAAACGTATGCTGATCAATGCGACGCAGGAAGAAGAACTGCGCGTCGCCATCGTTGACGGACAGACCCTGTACGACATCGATATCGAACAACCGTCCAAAGAACAGAAAAAGTCCAACATCTACAAAGGCCGGATCACCCGGCTCGAGCCTTCCCTGGAAGCGGCCTTCGTCGAATACGGCGGTGAACGCCATGGCTTCCTGCCGCTGAAGGAAATTTCCCGCGACTATTTCCAGGCAGGCGTCGACCACAACAAGGCCGGCCTGAAGGAACTCCTGCGCGAAGGCCAGGAAGTGGTGGTGCAGGTCGACAAGGACGAGCGCGGCAACAAGGGCGCCGCCCTGACCACGTTCATCTCGCTGGCCGGCCGCTACATGGTGCTGATGCCCAACTCGCCCACCGCCGGCGGCGTCTCGCGCCGGATCGAGGGCGACGACCGCGCCGAACTGAAGAAAGCGATGGACGCGCTGGTCATCCCCGAAGACATGGGCGTGATCATCCGCACCGCCGGCGTCGGCCGCGATGCCGAAGAGCTGCAATGGGACCTGGACTATCTGCTGCAGGTCTGGCGTTCGGTCGCCGAAGCCGCGCTCAGCAAACCGGCTCCATTCCTGATCTACCAGGAATCGCGCCTGATCGTGCGCGCCCTGCGCGACTACCTGCGTGCGGACGTCGGCGAGATCCTGGTCGACACCCCCGAGCTCTATGAAACCGCCAAGGAGTTCATGGAGCAGGTAATGCCGCACAACCTGCGCAAACTCAAGCACTACACCGACGACATTCCGCTGTTCAACCGCTTCCAGATCGAATCGCAGATCGAAGGCGCCTACGAGCGCAACGTGCGCCTGCCCTCGGGCGGCTCCATCGTGGTCGACCAGACCGAAGCGCTGACCGCGATCGACGTCAACTCTTCGCGCTCCACCAAGGGCAGCGACATCGAAGACACCGCCTTCCAGACCAACATGGAAGCGGCCGACGAAGTGGCCCGCCAGCTGCGCCTGCGCGATCTGGGCGGCCTGGTGGTCATCGACTTCATCGACATGTCCAGCAGCAAGCACCAACGCGATGTCGAAAACCGCCTGCAGAACGCGCTCAAGTACGACCGCGCACGCGTGCAGATCGGCCGCATCTCGCGTTTCGGCCTGATGGAAATGAGCCGCCAGCGCCTGCGTCCTTCTCTGGGCGAATCCAGCCAGATCGTGTGCCCGCAGTGCGAAGGCCACGGCCGCATGCGCAGTATCGAATCGCTGTCGCTGTCCATCATCCGCGTGGCCGAAGAGCATGCGATGAAGGAGAACACCGGACAGGTGCTGGTGCAGGCCCCGGTGGAGATCGCCAACTTCCTGCTCAACGAAAAGCGCAACGCGTTGCGCGAAATCGAGAAGCGCCACGACGCGCCCATCGTGATCGTCGCCGACGAAGCCTTGCATACGCCGCACTACGAAGTCACCCGTATCCGCGAGAACGAGCTCGGCGAGGAATCCTCCAAGCCCAGCTACCAGCGCAATACGCCGCGCAAGCTGCCGGTGCACGCATTGACCAAGGCGCAATTGAACATACCCGCGCCCGCCGTCACCCACGTGAAGCACAGCCAGCCTGCACCGATCCGCGAAGAACGCGAGGAAGCGGCAGCGCCCGCACCGGCATTCATCAAGGCCCCGGTTTCGTCCGTACCCGCAACCGCCGCTTCCGGCGGCGTAGTGGGATGGTTGAAGCGCGTGTTCGGCGGTGGTTCCAGCGAGACTTCCAACGCCACCCTGGCCGAGCAAACCCGTCAGCGCGAAAACCGCCAGCGCAACGAACGCGGCAATGAGCGCAACGGCCAGCGCCGCGACGGCCGCGGCAACCAGCAGAATCAGGGCCGTGGCAATGCAGGCGGCCAGCGCCGCGACGAGCAGCGCGGTCCCAAGCCGCAGAACGCGCAGCCCGTCCAGCAGCAGGGCGGCCAGCAGCAGAAGCAGCGCAACGAGCAGCCGCAGAAGCAACAGCAGCAGCCGAAGCAACAGCAGAACCCGCCCAAGCAGCAGAAGCCGCAGAGCGAAGCAGGCCAGAACAGCGGTCGTCCGCAGCGTCAGCCGCGCAACGATGCGCCCAGGCAACCCCGGCAGGAAAATGCGGCGGAAACAGCCGATCTGACTGTGGTGCCCGCCATCGCAACGGCGGCGGTGGTTACCGCGACAGTAGCTGAGCCGGCGCCTGCCACCAGTGCCGCGCCTGCAGCAGTCGTCAGCGCCGCGCCTGTTACCCCGGGTACGGATGAAAAAGAGGCCTCTTCCGCCCAGGTTGCGGCTGTCAACGATTCCAACGAAGGCGAAACCGCGGAAAGCGCGGAAGCCGGAGATGGCACTGGCCGTCGCCGCCGGGGTCGCCGCGGTGGGCGCCGCAGGCGTCGTGGCGCGGGCGAAGCCGGCACCGGCAACGAAACCGGCGGTTCAGAGGATTTCGGCGACGACGAACAGCCGCAGGTCATCATCGCCAACGGCTCGCAGCCGGAGTTCGATTTCGACGACGAAACGCCGCCTGCCGCCGTTCCCGTAGCACGTCCCGCCGCTCAGGCCCCCGCAGCGCCCGTGGCGGCGCTTGCCGTTGCCGCATCGGTTCCCGAACAGGCCCGTCCTGCTCCGGAAGCGGCCATGCCCGAGCCTGTCGTTGCCGCTCCGGCTGTCGTGGTCGAAACTCAGCCAGCGGCGGCAGTCGAAACGCTGCAACCCGTAGCCGCATCGACGACATCGCCGGTCGAGTCGCGGACCGAATCCGTCGCGCAAGCCGAGTCCTTCGTGATCGCTACGCCGGCCGAAGCCAATGCGACGGCACAGGAAATCCTGAAGAACGACACCGTCGAAAGCTTCACCCTGGTCGAAAATCCGGCACCTGCGGAAGCGGCCTCGATCGCCGCGCAAGCCGCACCCGAGCCCACGCCTGAGGTACCTGAGGTAGTCGTCGGACACGATGTCGAGCCGGCCGCCACGCCCGTGGCTGCCGTCGAGCCGCCCAAGCCCGCGCCTGTGCGGTCGGCGGTCGGCAACACCGGTTCGCTGTTCTTCACCGCCGACGCCGACACGCCTTCCTCGGTCACACGGCACTTGTTCGAGCCCATGCCCGCCCCGCAGCCGGCGGCGGCCGTGGAAAAGCACGAAGAGCGCGATCTGCCCCTGATTGCCGAGAACGATGAAACGGCAGGCGAAGAAAAGGATCAGGGCAGCGAACGTAGCGCCTGATCGAGCGACAGGCACCCCGCGCGTTCGCTACAGCGAATGCGCGGGATCCAGCAATCCGTACTGCGCGGCCAGCCGCGCCAGTGCGATGCTGTCCTGGATGCCGACCTTCTGGAACAAGCGCGTCTTGTGCGTGTTCACCGTCTTGGCGCTCAGGCTGAGGCGCTTGGCGATATCTTCCTGGCGCAATCCCTGGATGAGCAGCATCGCCACTTCCAGCTCCCGCGGCGACAATCCGTCGAATGGCGACGCGCTTCCGCCCACGTTGGAAAGCGCCATGTTCTGCGCGACATTCGTACCCAGGTAGCGTTTGCCGCGCGCCACTTCGCGCACTGCGCGCAATAGTTCGCTCGCATCGCCGGCCTTGCCGATATATCCGCAGGCACCGGCTTCCAGCAGGCGCTTGGGCAACGGACCGTCTTCCAGCACCGACACGATGATCACTTTGGCCTCAAGGTCGCCACGGGTGATGCGTTCGGTGATTTCCAAC
Source organism: uncultured Pseudoxanthomonas sp. (assembly GCA_965650035.1). Classification (GTDB taxonomy): domain Bacteria; phylum Pseudomonadota; class Gammaproteobacteria; order Xanthomonadales; family Xanthomonadaceae; genus Pseudoxanthomonas_A. The sequence goes on along the minus strand of CBFGMR010000044.1, from coordinate 10,332 downwards.
CCGCTCAATCCCGGAAGATGCAGATCGCACAGCACCACGTCGGGTTTCAGGCTGCGTATCTGGCGCAACGCGTCTTCGCCGTTGTCGGCGTCGCCCACGACTTCGATATCCACTTCGCCGGCCAATATCATCTTCATGCCGGTTCGCACCAGCGCGTGATCGTCGATCAGGTATACGCGTATCGTCATCCTTGTTTCCCCTCAGTGACACTCCCGTCGTGAGAGTAGCTTCGGCAATCGATACGAAGCAACTCACACTTTCCTTTGGAAGCGGTGAAAAACAAGGCCAAACAACGTAACGAACGTTTCGCACAAACGGCTGCAGCGGGGCAATTCTACTTGTTCGTTCCGGCCGCGCATCCTCCGATGGTCACGCTTCCTCCAAGCGGCGCATTGCCGTAGGTCGGGGCTACGCCCCCGACACATGGGAAACCTGTCCGCCCTCTGCGAGTCGGGGCGTAGCCCCGACCTACGCGATGCGTTTCAGTGGTTGCATGCGTGCGTAAGTCAGGCTTCGCCACAACCATTCCATCGGGCCGAAACGATAGCGCGACAGCCACCAATGGCTGAAAAAGATTTGTGCGCCGAACAACAGTACCCACGTGGACAATATGCCGACAAGGCCATACCTCGGCCCGACGCCCAGTCCGGCGCCATAGAACACCGACAGGCACACCGCCGTCTGGAGCAGGTAATTGCTCAGCGCCATGCGCCCCACTGGGGCTAACGGACGCAGGTAACGCCGGCATGACGGACGCAAGAACAGCAATGCGAAACCGGTGGCGTAAGCGATACCCAATGCCAGTGGACCGGTGCGCAGGATGATCTCAAACAGTAGAGTTCCCGCCTGTCCTGCCAAAACCGCGATGCGGCTAGCTATGCGGCTCTCGAAGTAGCCGAGCAAGGTCGCCGCAGAACCTATGAGGGCCGTGACCAGGAACAGGCGCAGTAGCAGGCCTCGATGAATGTCTGGTCGCTGCAGCAACTCCGACCTGCCGGCCCAGCAACCCAGCAGGAAGCGCCCGAAAACGAAAGGAAACACACCCCACCACGCAAGGTAGGCCCAGTTCGAGAACGCCAGATTCTGAGCCAGCGCCCGCGCCCAACGCGGAGACGAGAATGCCGCGATGTTGGCTCTTTCCATCGTCTCCTGGGTTGGCAGGCCCTGCAACAAGGCGTCTATCCAAGGCTCAGCCAGCGCAGGCGCCAATGCCACGAAAAAACCCAGCACCAGCAGCATGCGCTGCGAAAGATTCCGGCAAACGACCAGCAACAGGCCCATCAACGCATAGATCAGCAGGATGTCTCCCCACCAGAACAGATAGGAATGCACCACGCCGAACAACAGCAGCGCTCCAATCCTGCGCAGGTACAGGCGCAAGCCGGCCGAACCTCGCGTTTCCGCGCGTTCCAGTTGCAGGGCAAAACCAAGGCCGAACAGCATCGAGAACAATGTAATCGCCTTGTCCTCGACCAACAAAGATTTGATCGCATCGGCGATGCGGTCGAAGCGGGCGGTCGGCAGCGCCGCCTTCGCGGCTTCATCCAGGAAGGCATAGAGTGTGAAAGAACCCAGGTTAACCAGCAGCACGCCCGCCAGTGCGAAACCACGCAAGGCATCGATCAGTTCGAAGCGCTCGCCTTCTGCGCTGGGGCTGCCGTACTGCGCGGGGGGAAGTTGCTGCATTCCTGTTACAAACGCCTTTCAGCGCGGGAACAGGCCGGTTTCAGGCCCCGAACCATCCCTTGTCACGAGCTTCTTCAAGCCTGCTCTGCAAGTAGTCCCACAGCGCGGGACAGCCCGCTTCGATCGGCGGAGCCACCCGAGCCAACACGCGCTCGTAACTGATCCCGTTCTCGCGCCAGCTTTGACCCACGTTGGCCAGGTTGAGCAAGACCGGCATGGCGCGGTCTGCGGCATTGGCGAAACGCGCGTCGGCGGTTTCGCCGTGTTCGAATTCCTTCCACAACGACAACAGTTCAGCGCCCTGCTCCGCCGGCAGCAAACCGAATATCCGCGTCACCGCAGCCAGTTCGTCCGCCTTGCGCTCTTCCCACCCGCCTTCGACGAACACCATGGTGTCGCCGGTATCGATCTCACCGATGTCGTGCACCAGCAGCATGCGGATCACCCGGTCGATATCGACGGAATCCTCTGCGTAGGGCGCCAGCGACGAGGCCAGCAGCGCGATCTGCCAGCTGTGCTCGGCGGAATTCTCGTAGCGGTCTGCATTCCGGAGACGGATCTTGCGCGTCACGGCCTTGAGCTTGTCCAACTCCAGGATGAAATCGATGACCTGCTGCATACCGTTAATCATTGGATGGAATCCTGATACTGCGCATCAAGATTGGCTCGATAGCGCAGCAATGGAGAAGAGGCAACAAATGTGAGTCTCTGCACATCTCTCGAGGGAGGGATACTTTCACTGCAAAGTCAGGTTATTTTCTCCATGTTGCCAGATGGCAGCAACCTGAAAATAGAAGCGACAGGAGAAATGGCCATCCGTACGGACGCCTATATCAAAAAGTACTTCACTCAATAGAACAATCACAAGGCTCAGTTATGAAATGTGTAAACGCAGGAAGCGTACTGGCGATCTTTCTTCCCCTCGGTTTTTCTCTGGCAGCGATGGCCGCTGCCCAGGACGCCATACCCGCCGTCACCTATCCAACGATTCCCGCAACAACGACAACCGCGAACGCCTTCGTGCCCACCGGATGGAAATTGGAGACCCAGGCCACCGGCGACTTGAATGGAGATGGCGCCGAAGACATCGCATTGGTATTGCTCGACCAGGATCCCAACAACATCCTCAAAATCGACGGCACCACATTTGACAGCAATCCACGCATCCTGGTCGTTGCTCTCGCAGACGGACAGAGGGGGTATCGGCTTGCGGCCTCGAACCACACTCTGATCAGCCGACCCGACAATCGAAACCAGGACGATAAATTAGCGGGTATCAAAATCCTCAAGGGTACTTTGCGGGTGGCGTTGCAGAATTTCATGACTATGGGCGGCTGGACGGTCAATAACTACGTCTACACCTTCCGCCTGCGGAAAGGCACTTTCAACCTGATCGGTTATGAGAGGACGGATACTGCCCGGAACACTGGAGAGGTCGAGACGCTCAGCGTCAACTATGCCACCGGCCGTTACTCGACAGAGAAGGGAAACATCGAAAACAACAAGACAACCATCCGCTGGCATCGGCTTCCCGCAGCCAGATCGCCGATAACTCTGGAGCAGGTCGGCGATGGCATGGATTTTCAGCCGCCCGGTATTCCGGATTGAATGATGGCACCGGCGTGCATGAAGACTGACTCGATAACGTGGCAATCTTATGGGATAGGGGAAAGAACATAAATGTGAATCGCCGCACATAACGGCGGAACGATATTTCAAATGCAGATTCGCTAACATGCCTCGCATATCGAAGTTTTTTTAAGCGATTAGAGAAGACAAACATATGACGATCGATGAAATTTATTCAAACATCGGCCAGAGTATCCTCAATGCCATTGCGGATGAAAACTGGACAAAGGCCAGGCTGAATATTGAAGTCGTAGGCGATGGCGTCGTTGGTTATTCCGGAGAATATGAAGTCGGTAGTGATATCAAAGATATTTCTGTCAGGAAGATATCAAGGGACATCAGAAGCTGGATAAGAGAGCTTCACGCAATAACTACCGAGGGAGGAAACAATAGATGGAACAGGGCCGTTTTCAACCTGCCCCCGGACGGCAAGTTCGACATAGACTTCATCTGGGATCAGAACTTGCAAGATGAGATCGAACGACTGGAAAAAGAATGAATACCCTCTTGCTGAGACGCTCATTGAGTCCGGAGCCCGCAGGCTGAATGGCCTTTCAGCCCGACCAAAGAGAAACCGGGAATGGCGGAGAGAGTGGGATTCGAACCCACGGTGGTATCGCTACCACGCCGGTTTTCAAGACCGGTGCCTTAAACCGCTCGGCCATCTCTCCTAAGCTGTTGATCCAGGCGGCCCATTGCGGGCCGCATGGCATTTTCCCACGAAGCGCGCGTGCTTGCCTACGACGCCTTCTTGACCTTGATCTCGGGCAGCTCCCCACCCTGCTTGGTCTCATCGCACTTGCCGCCGCAATCCAGCCGCGAGGACTCGATCTCCTTGGGCAGGTGCTCGGCCAGGAAATCGATGAACACGCGCACGGCGGGCAACATACCGCGGCGCGAGGCGAACACGGCGTGGCAGATGCCTTGCGGCAAGGTCCAGTCGCGCAGCACCACTTCCAGCTCGCCCTTGCGCACCGCTTCGGCGCACACCGTTTCCGGCAACAGCGTGATGCCGAAACCATCCTTGGCCATCGACTGCAGCAGCGGGAAGTCGAAACCCGAAAGCCGCGGCTGGATATCCACGCGGCGGATGTCGCCGTCCGGGCCGTGCAGCTCCCAACGCTGACGGGCCTCGTCCTCGCTGGTGCTGAGGGTTACGTGGTCGGTGAGCTCGTCCGGATTCTTGGGACGGCCCGCACGGGCCAGGTATTTGGGACTGGCCACCATCAACTGGCGGATCTGGCCGAAACTGCGCATGACCAGGCTGCCGTCGTCGTCCAGCTTGGCGCGCACGCGCAGGGCCACGTCATAGCCTTCGTTGATCAGGTCCACGCGGCGGTTGCTGACGTGCAGCTGCAAGCGGACCTTGGGGTACTTGTCCAGAAAGGCCGGCAGGATCTTCGGCAACTGTGTTTGCGCCACTTCCACCGGCACGCTGACGCGCACCACTCCGCGCGGCTCGGCGCTGAGGCGGTCCACCACTTCGCGGGCGGCTTGGGCCTCGGCCAGCATCGTCTGTGCGTGACGGTGCACGCTCATGCCCACGTCAGTGACCGCGAAGCGGCGCGTGGAGCGTTGCAGCAGGCGCACGCCCATGTCGGTTTCCAACTGACTGATGCGCCGGCTCAAGCGTGATTTGGGAATACCCAGCGCACGCTCGGCGGCCGCGAAGCCGCCGTGGTCCACGACCATGGCAAAGTAGTAAAGGTCATTCAGATCCTGCATGGCAATAATTCCATATTCAGAACAATTAGTGATATTAAACCATCTTTATTCTATTTATACAACGATCTACTTTAGCTTCCAACGCGGCGCCGCCGCTTCCTGAAGTGGATAGCCAACATGAAACTCCTGCATATTGACTCCAGCGCTCTGGGCACCGGCTCGGTTACCCGTGAGCTCACCGCCGCCATCGTAGCCCGTTGGCAGGACAAACTCCCGCAGCTGCAGGTCGAATACCGCGACCTGGACAGCCAGCCCCTGCCCCACCTGACCGGCCAGTCGCTGGCCCAGACCAATCCGGAAGAAGCGGCCGACGCGGCGCGCACCATGGAGCAATTCCTGGCCGCCGATGTTCTGGTGATCGGTGCGCCGATGTACAACTTCTCGGTTCCTTCCACTTTGAAGGCTTGGATCGACCGCGTGGCGGTAGCCGGCAAGACCTTCCGCTACACCGAAAAAGGGCCGGAAGGTCTGGTGCGCGGCAAGAAGATCGTCATCGCCAGCGGACGTGGCGGCATCCATAGCGATTCGCCGAGGGATTTCCAGGAAGCCTATCTGCGCCAGGTGTTCGGGTTCCTGGGCGTGACCGATATCGAATTCGTGCGCGCGGAGGGTGTGGGGTATTCGCCGCAGCACCGCAGCGATGCGATCGCCGGGGCACTGGCTTCGATTCCGGAACCGGTGCGGTTGGCTGCGTAACGAACCAGTTGTTCGTACCTATCGAAGCGGGTCTGCTTGCGCAGGCCCGTTCCGGATCGTCATTCCAGCGGTCTTTAACAGCCGAATGGATGGTCAAGCTGGGATGACGTCCGTGTGTTCTTAATTTTTACTGCCCGTGAGGTTACGCGATGGTTTCGACGCTACCCATATAGGGCCGCAGCACTTCCGGCACGGTGATCGATCCGTCCGCATTCTGGTAGTTCTCCATCACCGCGATCATCGCCCGGCCGATGGCGACACCCGAGCCGTTGAGCGTATGCACCGGTTCCGGCTTGCCGGTGGCCGGATTGCGCCAGCGGGCCTGCATGCGGCGGGCCTGGAAATCCTCGCAATTGGAGCACGAAGAAATCTCGCGGTAGGTGTCCTGCGACGGTAGCCAGACTTCCAGGTCGTAGGTCTTGGTAGCCGAAAAGCCCATGTCGCCGGCGCACAACAGCATGCGTTTGTACGGTAGGCCCAGTTTCTCCAGCACCACTTCGGCGCAGCGGGTCATGCGCTCGTGCTCGTCGTAGCTCTCGGCTGGGCGTGCGATGGACACCATCTCCACCTTCTCGAACTGGTGCTGGCGGATCATGCCGCGGGTGTCGCGGCCATGGCTGCCGGCTTCTGCACGGAAGCACATGGAGTGCGAGGTCATGCGCAGCGGAAGCACGCCGTCTTCCAGGATCTCGTCGCGGACGATATTGGTCAGCGGAACCTCGGACGTCGGAATCAGATAACGCTTCGATTCGCCGACGACGGTGGCAAACAGGTCTTCCTCGAATTTCGGCAACTGGCCGGTGCCACGCATCGAATCTTCGTTGACTATCAACGGCACATTGGTTTCTTCGTAGGCGTGCTCGTTGCTGTGCAGGTCGAGCATGAACTGCGCCAGTGCCCGGTGCAGGCGAGCGAGTTGGCCGCGCAGCACGGTGAAGCGCGCACCCGATAATTTCGCGCCCGCATCGCCGTCCAGCCAACCATGGCGCGCCCCCAGTTCCACATGATCCTTCACCGCGAAATCAAAAGTGCGCGGGGTGCCCCAACGGCTTACTTCCAGATTGCCGCTCTCGTCGCTGCCCGGCGGCACGCTGCCGTGCGGCAAGTTGGGAATGCCCAGCGCGATGGCTTCTATCTCTCCGCGGATACGCTCCAGCTCGACTTCCGAAGCCTTCAGTTCTTCCCCGAAGCCGGCCACTTCCGCCATCAGCCCGGTCGTGTCCTCGCCTTTGGCCTTGGCCTGTCCGATGGCCTTGGAGCGCGTATTGCGAAGGTTCTGCAGCTCTTGCGTGCGGGTCTGCAATTGCTTGCGCTCGGATTCCAACGATTGCACGCGATCCACATTCAGGTCGAAGCCGCGGGTGGCTTTGAGGCGTTGTGCGAGTTCGGCGGGCTGGGTGCGCAGTAGGGTTGGATCGAGCATGTAGGGGATTCGCTGAAATTGGAACTTGGGAATGTCCGGAAACCACCCTCATCCGTCGTCCCCGCGAAGGCGGAAATCCAGCGCCTTGAGCGCCGATAGGTGCAAAGGCACTGGGTTCCCGCCTTCGCGGGAATGACGACAGGAAAAAGGATGCTTCCGATTTCCCTTAATTATCGCTTTTTATGCGCGGCCTTGCCTCGCCCCGCTGGCCTGGGCTATGCCAGAATCGCGGGCAGTCCACCGGAACCCACCATGCCCGCCTCCAATCCGCCCGAACACGATTACGTTTTCCGCCTGCCGCGTAGCGCCCTGCGTATCGCGGGCATCGCCTTCGGCATTGGCCTGGTACTGTTTCTGATCGTATGGTGGATGGGGCGCGACCAGGCGTTCTACAAAGTCGAACCCACCGCGCCGGGCAAGCCCTTGAGCGAACTGGAAGCCTTGCCGGAGCCTTTGGCCGGCGGCGACGGCGCCAGCGACATGCCTGCGGCGGGCACCAGTGCCGAACCGACGGAGCGCCCGCAACTGGTGGAAACCGCACCGCCGCCGCCGTTACCCGCGCCGATCGACGAAACCGCCCAACCCGGAGCTCCCGAAGGCACTCCGGCTACACCCGGCATTGCACTCGCACCGGGCGACCAGCCGGTCCCGCTCAGCGGACAGACGCCGCCGCCGCGTTACCCCAGCGACGCGTTGCGCCGGGGCGAAAGCGGCACGGTGCTGGTGCGGGTGGAAGTGGACATCAACGGCGCACCGGCAGGCGTGGCGCTGGTGCAGCGCAGCGGCTCGCGAGATCTGGACCGCGCCGCCATGGAAGCGGTACGCAAGTGGCGTTTCATGCCCGCGCAGCGTGACGGGCAAGCCGTCGCCTCAAGCCTGGTGATCCCCATCGATTTCAAGGCCGACGAGTAAATTCGGAACCTGAACGGCCGCGGCGCCGGCGACCCCCTTTCACGGCGCCGTGACGCTTTCGCAACAAACCCGCATGCAAGACTCGCACCTGTTCATCCACATGTTCAGGGAGGTCAAGCATGTCCACACCTAATCCGAACGATCCCGGTTACAACCGCGTAGACCCCGATGCCCCCGTAGTCGCACCGCCGCGCAACAGCAGCGCGCTGCTCTGGTTGCTCCTGCTGGTGGCGCTGGTCGCGCTGGGCCTGTGGTGGTATGGAAAACGTCAGGCGACCGAAGCCACCAATCCGCCCCCTGCCACCACAGAACAGCCGGCGGCGGTGGACGGAACCGCAACGGCCCCGGCCGTAGTGGCCGACAAAAAACCGGTAGCGAAAAAGCCGGAAGCCAAGCCCAAGCCTGCGGCCAAACTCAATCGCGATCCTTCGCCCTTGGCCGGCAACCAGGCCCCCAAATACCCGCCGCAAGCGCTGCGCTCGGGTGTGGAAGGCAGCGTGAGCGTGCGTGTGGAAGTGGACGCCAACGGCAACGCCACCGATGTGCAAGTGGTGGAACGCAGCGGCGAACGCAGCCGCGACCTGGACCGGGCGGTGACCGATGCCGTGCGCAGGTGGCGGTTCGAGCCTGCGATGAAGGATGGCAAAGCGGTAGCAGGCGCGGTGGTGGTGCCGGTGGAGTTCAAGAACCAGTAAACGATCCGAAACCGACGCTTCGCGCCAGCGCATCGTAATTCGGGAACGACGTGGCCACATTGGCCACGTCGGATATTCCGACTTCGCCGGCCGCAACCTGCGCGGCCACGCTGAAAGCCATGGCGATGCGATGATCGCCATGGCTTTCCACAGAACCGCTTCCGATCCGGCCGCCAAAGAGGGTGGCGCCATCGGGGGTTTCGTCCACCCGGACGCCCAGCGCGCGCAATCCCGCCGACATGGAAGCCAGGCGGTCGGATTCCTTGACGCGTAGTTCTGCAGCACCGCGCACGACCGTGTTGCCGCTGGCGCAGGCCGCAGCAACGAACAGCGCGGGAAATTCGTCGATCATGTCCGGCACGATTTCCACCGGCACTTCGATGCCCCGCAAAGGCGCGTGGCGCACGACCAGGTCGGCGACGGGTTCGCCGCCATGCTCGCTGCGGTTCTCTTCTGCGATGTCCGCACCCATGGCCCGCAATGCGATCAGCAATCCAGTGCGCCGAGGGTTGAGACCCACCGCCCGCAGGCGCAGTTCCGAACCGGGGACGATGCTGGCCGCGACGATGAAAAAGGCCGCCGAAGAAAAATCCGCCGGCACCGAAATATCCGTGGCGCGCAGGCGCTGGCCGCCGCGCAGGCGGGCGTGGCCCGGCGAGAATTCGATTTCCACGCCGAACGCCGAGAGCATGCGTTCGGTGTAGTCGCGGGTGGGATGCGGTTCGCGCACCACGGTTTCGCCTTGCGCGTACAGCCCGGCCAGCAACACTGCGGACTTCACCTGCGCGCTGGCCACTTCCAGCGTGTAGTCCATGCCGCGCATCGGCTGCCCGCCATGGATGCGCAAGGGCGGTACGCCGCCCGGTTCGGATTCGATGCGCGCGCCCATCTTCGCCAGCGGATCGATAACCCTTCGCATGGGGCGTTTGGAAAGCGATTCGTCGCCCACCAGTATGCTGTCGAAGCTTTGCGCCGACAGCAGGCCCGCCAGCAAGCGCATGCCGGTGCCGGCGTTGCCGCAGTCAAGGGGCGCGGCGGGTGCGCGCAAGCCGTCGATGCCTACGCCGTGCACGATGCGTTGCGAGGGCGAAGGGGTTTCGATGCGCACGCCCAGCTGCGAGAAGATCGCGGCGGTGGCGCGGGTGTCTTCGCCTTCCAGGAAGCCGTCGATGCGGGAGGTGCCATCGGCCAGGGCGGCGAACATCACCGCGCGGTGGGAGACGGATTTATCTCCCGGGATCTCGATTTCGCCGCGCAGTGCTTGGCCGGGGGAAACAGTCCAGTTTTGCTTTCCAGTCATTCTTTGAACCCTACTCGTCCGTACCGTCATCCCAGCGAACGCTGGAAGTGCTTTTCAACAGCCGAATGGCTGGTCATCTATGTTCTTTGGCTTTAGCTCCAACCAGCCCCGTGAGACGCGGCAAGCAGGCCGGGCAAACCCCGAAGGGGCGGCGCACAAGGATGTGCGCCGTTTTCGGAGGCGCAGGATGCGCCTTACGAAAATTCCCGGCCTGCTTGCGGACCCGGCGGCTTCATCGCCGGGCGCGACGTTAGGGCGGCTTTCTT
>CBFGMR010000043.1:0-27859 GCA_965650035.1 uncultured Pseudoxanthomonas sp. | reverse complement strand
GGCTTTCTTCGCTACTTTCTTGGCAGCCTTCTTAGCCGGCTTCTTCTTGGCTACTTTCTTGGCGGCCTTCTTTACGGTCTTCTTCACGGCCTTCTTGGCTGCCGATTTCTTGGCGGCTTTCTTGGCGGGTTTTTTCTTAGCAGCTTTCTTCGTTGCCATGTTATGGCTCCTCGTCAGTGAACTATGGATTGGTGAATCCGTTTACAAAGCCCAGTTGCAATGGAACGCCGCGGGAGTCGGACCCGCAGGCAGCCGCCGTCGCGCCAGGCGCGTCGGAACGGATGGTGGCAAGCCCGGCCGGGTAGGGCCGCGCCTGTTCGCGCCGGTCGGCGCGGATGAAAAAACACCCGCGTCGCATACGGCGCGGGTGCGGTATCGGGAAGGGGTCTGCGTTTTCGTCGGGGAAGCGAAGCCTGCGTCCGTCATGCCGAGGGCGCGGGTGGGGGGCCGTTTTGTTTTGCTTATCGTCGCGATGACTCGGCTCACTTGCTTCCGCAGGAAACGTCTGCTGGGGCGAAACCTAATCACGCTTTTTCGATGTGTCAACAGTTTTGCAAAAATATTTTCGGCCGCGCCCCGACCGCGATCCCGCCGCCAGGACGGTGAGCTTGCGCGCATCGCGCCGGCACGAGCGCGCCGGCATTCGCGTCGCGACGACGCTGCATTCAAAAACGCCGCGTTTAATGCGGTTTTTTTGCGACAGCGCTTTCGCATCGCCGGATACGCGTTGGCGATCCGCACCGTTTCTTCGCGTCGATACGACGCCTGCTGAGGAATAAACGGAAGCGTTCGCGGCATTACGGCGAACCGCTCGTCGGGGGCTCGCAGAAGTCCAAATGCGCGGATTTGCGCAAACTTTTTCGGCCGTCGAACGTCGTGACCGCGACCTCGAAGACGATTGGCGACACTCGCGCATCCGCATCGCGATCGCCCGATCCCGATTCCGGCCGGCGCAGACGAACTCCCTTTCCCGGTTCCGCAGCGCAGCGGAAAACAACTTGGTCGACCGCTCGTCCGCCACTCGTCGGCACACGACGAAGCAAGCTCCGCTGCCGATGAAAGCGAGTCTTCAAAAAGCAAACCGGCCGCACAAGGCGGCCGGTAGCGGGAGGCGAGAAGCGGGCGGGGACGGATCAGTGATCCTCATCCTCCAGTAGCTCGGCGTAGTCGTCGGGCGCCAGCAGGTCGTTCAACTGGTCGGGTTCCTCGATCTCCAGCACGTAGATCCAGCCTTCGCCGTAGGCATCCTCATTGATGGTTTCCGGCTTGTCGGCCAGGTCCGCATTCACTTCGACCACCGTGCCGGTGAGCGGGCTGTAAACGTCCGAGGCCGCCTTCACCGACTCCACCACCGCGGCGGCGTTGCCGGCTTCGACGCGGTCGCCGACGTTGGGCAACTCGACGTACACCAGGTCGCCGAGCAGTCCTTGCGCATGGTCCGAAATGCCTACGGTGACGCGGCCACTGCCTTCAACGCGTGCCCACTCGTGGGACTTGAGGAATTTGAGGTCGCCTGGGATCTCGCTCATGTTGCTGCTCCGGGGGAATCTGGTTGAGGGTGGGCGGGTGGCGCTAGTTTAGCGAAGGAATTCGTTCAATGGACAACAGGTGCGCGTGCTTGTTCCAGCGCGCCTATTCCAGCACGCCGGGTTGCGCCTGTCCTTCGCGGACGAACGGGAATTTCACCACCCGCACCGGCACCTCGCGGCCGCGTATGTCCACGCGCACGGCGCCCCCCGCTCCCAGCGGAATGTCGCCGGCCGGCACGCGCGCGAAGGCGATGGCCTTGCCCAGCGTCGGCGAGAAAGTACCCGACAGGATTTCACCCTCGCCGACGGCGGTCAGCACTTTCTGGCCATGGCGCAGCACGCCCTTCTCGTCCATCACCACGCCGATCAACTGACGCGGAGCGCCGGTAGCGGCCTGCGACTCCAGCGCGGCGCGGCCGATGAAATCCCGAGGCTTCGAACCGGCGCCTTCGTCCAGCGCCACGGTCCACGCAAGCGCGGCCTCGAAGGGCGTGGTGGTTTCGTCCATGTCCTGCCCGTACAGATTCATGCCAGCCTCCAGACGCAAGGTGTCGCGCGCGCCCAGGCCGGCCGGTTTCACTCCCGCAGCCAGCAAGGCATTCCAGAAGGCGACCGCCTGTCCCTGCGGCAACACGATCTCGTAGCCATCCTCGCCGGTGTAGCCGGTGCGGGCGACGAACAACGGTACGCCGTCGGCGGTATGCGCCTCGACCGCGGCAAAGCGGGTCAGTTTTTCGGCGGCGGCGCGGTCGGTGTCGCGCAACAGGCCGATCACGCGCGCGCGCGCAGTCGGTCCCTGGACGGCGATCATGGCGAACTCGGGACGCTCCTGCACCTGCACCTGGAACGCCTGGGCCTGCTTCTGGATCCAGGCCAGATCCTTGTCGCGGGTAGCGGCGTTGACCACCAGACGGAAGAAATCCTCCGCCATGAAATAGACGATCAGGTCGTCGATGACGCCTGCCCGTTCGTCCAGCATCGCGGTGTACAGCGCCTTGCCCGGCTTCTTCAGCTTGTCCACCGAATTGGCGACCAGGTAGCGCAGGAAGTCGCGGGTACGCGGGCCGCGCAGGTCGACCACGGTCATGTGGCTGACGTCGAACATGCCGGCGTCGCTGCGCACCAGGTGGTGCTCGTCGATCTGCGAACCGTAGTGGATCGGCATGTCCCAGCCGCCGAAGTCGACCATCTTGGCGCCTAGCGCGCGATGGGTGTCGTTGAGGATGGTCTTCTGGGTCATGTCCGGCGCCTTGCGAAAGATCGCCATTATCCCAGATGGGGCCGGCCTGAGGGGCAGCGTATAGACGCGATAGGTGGGAGCAATGGGGTGGCGCCTGCCTCTCCCATCGTCTGCGAGGTAGCCTGCAACCCTAAAAGCCGTAGGAGCGACGCGAGTCGCGAAACTCGCGGGAATTCCGACAACACCAGCTTCGCGACTTGCGTCGCTCCTACGGCGCTTTCATCACCGCTCCCGCGATTACGGTTCGCCGTAGCCTTCGTTGACGCAGTCGACGCGCGTTGGGTCGATCACGGAGAACTTGCCGCTTTTCAGGTCCAGGCGCCTGGCCCAGGCGACCTCGGTCAGATACTCCCCTTCCGAGCTCTGCTGCACCACCGCTATCACGTTGGCATCATCGACCTTGTCCACGCGGCAGCTGCCCGCTTGCCAGTAATAGCCCTTCCCGACCTTCGGGTAGGTCTGCGCATCGGTGATCTTCCACAGCGCCAGCGGCCCTTCCCTGCCAGCCATGCGTCCGGCGACGACGTAGCGCGGCACCGCTTCGGTATTCTGATCGGCTTCGGAGTCGTTGCCCGCATCGGCCAGAAGGCCGATGGAGAAATCGCATACATGCGCCGGGTCGGTCGAATCGGAAAGGCATGAGCCGCCAACATCCCGCAAGCCGGACGGATAAGGCGGCATCGTTTTGCCGACCAATTCGACCGCGCCCGCCCCCATCGGCAGCAACGCAAGCACCAGCGAGGCGATCCGGGCAGGCATGGCTCAGGCCTCCTGCACCTTCAGGACCATGCCATCCACCGCAACGACCCGCACCGGCGTGCCGGCAGGAAGATCGGCGCCTTCCACCACCCAGAACGCATCGGCGATCTGCACGCGCCCGCGGCCGTTGACGATGGCCTGATCCAGCTTGGCCACATGCCCGACCAGCGTGTTGGCGCGCTGGTTGAGGTGCGGCCGGTCGCTCTGCGGTTCGTTCTTGCGGAACCAGCGGCGGTAGATCTGGATGGAAACGAAACTCAACAGGACGAAGGCCGCCACCTGCGCCAGCACCGGGATGCCCGGAACCAAAAGCACGCCGGCGAACACCACCGCGGCGGCGAAGCCCATCCACAGCATGAACGCGCCCGGCGCCATCGCCTCGGCAGCGAACAACAGCAGCGCGAAGGCTGCCCAGCTAACCACATCCCAACGCATGACGTTCTCCTTGGCCTGGATGGCTCAGCGCAGGGCCGGTGGCTTGCCGGCGATCTTGGCCTGCTGCTTTTCCAGCGACTCCTTCGCCAGCTCGGCGATGCCCGCTATCGAGCCGATGATGCCGCTGGTCTCCATCGGCATCATCACGAACTTCGCATTGGGCGCAGTGGCCAGTTCGCGGAACGCCTCGACGTATTTCTGGGCGACGAAGTAGTTGATCGCCTGCACGTCGCCCTTGGCGATCGCGTCGCTGACCATCTGCGTGGCCTTGGCCTCGGCTTCGGCCAGGCGCTCGCGGGCCTCGGCTTCGCGGTAGGCGGCTTCGCGCTTGCCCTCGGCCTGCAGGATGGCGCCCTGCTTCTCGCCTTCGGCGCGCAGGATTTCGGACTGGCGTACGCCTTCGGCTTCCAGAATGGCGGCGCGCTTGTTCTGTTCGGCCATCTTCTGCTGCTGCATGGACTGGATCAGGTTCTGCGGCGGCTGGATGTCCTTGATCTCGATACGGTTCACCTTCACGCCCCACGGGCTGGTGGCGTGGTCGACCACGCCCAGCAGCTTGGCGTTGATGGTCTCGCGCTGGCTCAGCGATTCGTCCAAGTCCATCGAACCGATCACGGTGCGGATGTTGGTCTGCACCAGCGCGATCATCGCCTGGTCCAGGTTGGAGACTTCATAAGCGGCCTTGGCCGCATCCAGCACCTGGAAGAACACCACTCCGTCCACGCGGACCACGGCGTTGTCCTTGGTGATGACGTCCTGGGAGGGAACTTCGAACACCTGTTCCATCATGTTGACCTTGCGGCCCACGCCGTACATCACCGGAATCAGGAAGTGCAGCCCGGGCGACATGGTGCTGGTGTACTTGCCGAAGCGCTCGACCGTCCATTCGAAGCCCTGCGGCACCATGCGCACCGTCTTGAACAACACGATAACGCCGGCGACCAGCAACACGATGGCCAGGAAACCTGTCTCGAACATGTCTACTCCCCTTTCCCTAGATGAAATGGAAGTATAGACGTTGTCGGGGCCACACCCCCCCGGCACTCCCCACTCGCAGGTCGGGGCTACGCCCCCGACGCACGGAACCCGTGGAAGGCGTCGGCGGCGTAGCGCCGACCTACTTCGACTGCGCCGGCTCCACCCATTCGGCGAACACGTTGTCTATGTCCTTATCGGCGACCTTCTTGCCTTCCTCCAGCTCACCGGCCTGGGTGAACAGAGGGATGATCATGGCCATGCCATCGATCCTGGTCTTCAAATGCACGCCCGGCGGCTTGGACAGAAACGCATCCCAGCGCGTGCGTACCTTGGCCCAGAAGTCCCGGGTTGCTTCCCAATACTTGTAGGCGGGTTTGAAGTCCACGTCCCTGGTCTTCTGGTAATCGTTGAAGCCGAACTCGCGCGCCAGCTCCACCTGGGTGCCGTCGGGTTTGCGCAGCACTTTGGTGTTGAACTGCTCGTGGGTCCAACCGCTGGGCGTGATGGTATGCCGGTTGACTGCCGACACCGCGTTGTAATCGCTGCGCCTGGTGTACTCGCGGCGCGGCAACGGACGCCAGCTCAGGTCGCTGGTCCAGGTGGCGATGCCGTTGGCGTAGTCCCAGCGCCCCGTGCCGCAATAGCGCGGCGCGTCGCTGACTTCGAACACGCACTGGGTCCAGGCGCCTTTGTTCCTGTCCGCAGGAATGACGCGCACCGTCCAGGTCTGATCGGCACTGAATTCGAAACGGCTGGGCGCTTCGTAGATCCAGTCCTGCCGCCAGTGCTTGGTGACATGGCCGCTTTTTCCGTCGACCAGGATGTGCTGCAGGACGATCTTGGCGGGCGTGTCCTCGACCACGATCACCGTTTCGTTGCCGCCGCTGCGCATGGCCGCGGCGCGCTCATATCCGGGTTGCAGCAATACGGTTTCGTCGAAAGCGAAATCGACGATGTATTCACCTTGCATGGCGAGGATGGACTGGCGGTCGCGTGCGGTGCCGGCCTCCTGCGCACAGGCCACGCCCGCAGGCAGAAGCAGCGACAAGGCAGCGATAGCTAGCGGGTTCTTCATGTTTTTTCCTTGGGATTGAACTTGATCAATGGAACTTCGCCCCCGCCGCTACCGACGGAATGGGCCTGAGCGTTGCGCGCCATCAGCGCGGATCGGGCGCAGCAGCAATCGTCGAATACCGCGTTCTCTTCCGCCCCTTCGGCCTCGACGATGCGTCGCGCGGTGCTTGCGCCCAGCGGCGAAAGAGTCCCGAGACTGGCGGCGAGCACGGGCTGCCGCGCCGCTGAAGGCAGCACATGCAGTTTCAGCACACAGGCCTGCCATTGTTCGCCGAGCAAGCGGCCTGCAAGTTTCCGCCACAACCGTTCGCCCACGCCGGTGGCGGGTTCGACTTCCTCGCGCACGGGCAGGCAGGCGAGCAGGCGGTCCCAGGCCAGAAAATCGCTGTCCGGCAACAGGAACAGGCGCCAGCAACAGCGACCGCATTCGTCGAAGAAAGCCAGGCTTTCGCGCAAGCCGTCGCTGTCCACGCCGGCTTGCGATTCGGCGCGACTGGCCTGAGCCCAGCCAGAGAGTTCACCGCCATGCTGCGGCCGGTACAGGCACAGCACCGTGCCCAGCGCGGCCAGTTGCTGAGCATGCGGCAGGCGCGAAGCCGCCGTCTGCGGTCTCAGCGCCGTGCCGGGCGACGCAGCCGCCATCGGCTTACCAGCTCACCGACAGGCTGACCGCGAAGTTGCGGCCAGGGCTGGTGTAGCGGTCCAGCGTCAGGCTTTGGCCGCTGACTACCGGAACGTCGCCGGCATCGGAATATTTCCGGTCCGCCAGGTTGAAGATGCCCGCGTTGAAGGTCGCGCCCGGTGCGAAGTTCCAATGCGCGTAAAGGTCCAGTACGCCATAACCACTCTGCTGGAAATAGCTGGGGTCCGAAACCCGATCCTTGCGGTCGACGAAACGACCGGCCAGTTCAGCGCCCCAGATTTCGTGGCTGTAGGCGATGCCCAGCGTCGCGGTCAGCGGATCGACGCTATCCAGGTTGCGGGTGACGTTCTGCTCTTCGACCACGCCCGGCGAAACTTCGACCTCTTCCGGCCCCCTGCCCTTGCCCTGCGACCAAGCGGCAGCACCGCGCAGCGACCAGCCCTGCAATGCTTCGGACAGCGCACCGAGTTCCAGACCGGCCTTCAGCTCCAGACCGTAGATCCTCGCTTCGGCGATATTCTGCGATTGGTAAACCGTGAGGCCTTCGTCGTTGACTCCGATGAAGCGCATCGACTCGATGAAGTCTTCGTAACGGTTGTAGTAAGCCGACAGGCTGGCGTACGCCGCTCTATTGGAGAACCGCAGACCCGCTTCCAGGCCGTCGCTGGTTTCCGGCTTCAGATCCGGATTGGCGATAGCGGTGTAGCGGAAGGCGACGTTGGTGAAACCGATATTGACGTCGTTGTAAGGCGGCGAGCGGAAGCCGCGCGAATAACCGCCGAACAGCGACCAGTCCTCGTTGAAATTCCATACCGCGCCCAGCTTCGGCGACACGCTGGTCTCGCTGATGTCGCTGACCACCACGCCGGGATTGTCCTCGGCGAAGATGTTGTCCACTTCGGGCTTGAGCTCGTAACGGTCGACGCGCAAGGCCGGGATCAGGCGGAATGCGCCGTCGGCGAAACTTATTTCGTCCTGGACGTACAACGCCGCGGTGGTGGTCTTGCTGATGGGGAAATCACGCACCGGGAACACATCGGGCAGCATCACCGGCGTGCTGACGCCGGTGACCAGAAAGGTGCGCAGGCCATCGCGCTTCTGCCGGGTCTCGGTGCGCGACACGTCCAGCCCGTAGGACAGCGCATGCTGCGCCGAGCCGGTGCTGAAGTCTTTGCCGATGTTCAACTGCAGACCGTAGGTGCGCTGGTCGAAATCGAATTCGCGCTCACGCATGTCGCGCAGGGTCGGCGGCGCCAGGCCACTGCGGAGCTCGCGGGTGTACTGAGTGGTCTGGCTGTCCTGGCGGTACACCTGCCAGTCCAGGCGGTCGGCGAAACCGCTGCCGATCGCATCGATTTCATGAGCGAAGGAAACCCGGGCCCGGGACTGGTGGTCGCGGGCGATGACCGAGTCGTTGATCGCGGCAGTCAGCGCCTGGCGGCCTTGCGCGTTCAACAGGTCGGTGTCGGTATCGTCTTCGTTGCCTTCGACGGTCAGCTTGAAACGCTGGTCTTCGCTGATTTCGAACACCAGCTTGGCCAACAGGCTGCGTCCGTCCCGTTCCTGCGGGTTGGGTTGGGTGCGCGCGCTGCCGCTGCCGCCGACTTCGCCCTGATTCTCGGTCTCCTGACCCTGGCGATGGCTTACCGCCACCAGACCCGACCAGCGCTCGCCGCCGAAAGCCGCGGTGGCGCCGCCGAACAGGCCGTCCCAACCGCTGTCGTAACCGATCTTGAAACCGAAGTAGGCGTCCTTGCCCTCCTCCAGATAGTCCGAAGGATCCTTGGTGATGAAAGAGACCACGCCACCCAACGCATCGGAACCGTAGAGCGAGCTGGTGGGACCGCGCACCACTTCCACGCGCTTGAGCGTGTCCAGGTCGACGAAGTTGCGGTTGGCGTTGGAGAAGCTGCCGATGGAGAACGCGTCCGACACCGGAATGCCGTCGGTCTGGATGCGCACCCGATTGCCGCCGAGTCCCCGTACGCGGATATCACCCAGGCCGAAGCGGCCGAAGCTGCTGCCCACGCTGATGCCCGGTTCGTAGCGGAACAGATCCTTCAGGTCGCGCACCAGCAGTTCGTCCATGCGTTCTCGTTCGATCACATCGACCGTATTGGGCACATCGCCAATGGCGCGCTCGTTGCGGGTAGCGGTGACCTGGACGCGGTCGAGTTCGTTGATATCGGCGCCGGCATCGGCGGCGGTTTCCGCATGGGCGGTGGTGGCAAGCGCAAGCCAAAGCGCTGAAACGAGCAAGGTGGGACGGTTCATCGGTTCTACGGGTCCTGTGCAAGGTAGTGACCCGGTGAGCTGGCGAACCGATGGCTGGCGCTCGGGTGGAGAGAGGCTTTTATGTTTTGTGGTGCGGCAGTACGCGCCACGACCCCGCGTGGTGCGATCCTGCGGATCGGGCTACGAGAACTATTTGGTCAGGATCAGCTTGTCGTTGCTGGTGTGGCGCAGGCGGTAGACGCGATCGCCATGGCTGATCAGGATTTCGCGGCGCCCGTTGAGCAGAAGTTCGCTGCTGAGGGTTTCTTCCACGCGTACCGGCTGGGAGACGATGCGTTCATGCGGAACCCCGCTTTCTGGATGGGAATGTCCCGGATGGGAATGTCCGGGGCGGGAAAAGAAAGCCGGTTGTGCGCTCATCTGGGGTAGCTCCTGTGGGAACAGGATTAGATGATAATGATTCTCATTACTACGTCAAGACCCCAATCTCGACCCTCTTCCCCGCTCAGCCGCACGACTCATTCAGCCGTAGCGACTTCCAGCCGCGCCCACACCGTATCGTCGTAACGGCCGGCCAGGTCCAGCGCACCCAGGTTCTCCAGCAATTGCGAAGTGCGGCTGGCGCCCAGCATCACCGTGGACACGTGCGGATTGCGCAGGCACCAGGCGATGGCCAGTTGCGAGGGCTTCTCGCCCAGTTCGGTCGCCACGGCGGTGAAGCGGCGCACGCGGTCGATGCGCCGGTTCTCGTCGTCGCCCATCACCATGCGCTGCAGCCACGCATTGTCTTTCTGGCCCAGCCGCGACTCCGCAGCCACTCCTTCGTTGTATTTGCCGGTCAGCAGACCCGAGGCCAGCGGCGACCAGATGGTGGTGCCCAGTCCCAGTTCGGAATACAGCGGCGCGTATTCCAGCTCCACGCGCGCGCGGTGCAGCAGGTTGTACTGCGGCTGCTCCATGGTCGGTGCATGCAGATGATGGGTACGCGCAATGCGTGCGGCTTCCTTGATCTGCGCGGCGGACCATTCCGAAGTTCCCCAATACATCACCTTGCCCTGGCGGATCAGCGCGTCCATGGCCCAGACGGTTTCTTCGACCGGCGTGTCCGGGTCGGGGCGATGGCAGAAATACAGATCCAGATGATCCACGCGCAGGCGCTGCAATGCCGCATGGCAAGCTTCGAACACATGCTTGCGCGACAACCCGCGCTGGGTCGGCCGGGGGTCCTCTACAGCGCCGAAGAACACCTTGCTGGACACGCAATAACCATCGCGCGGCAGGCGCAGGTCGGCGATCACATCGCCCATGACCTTCTCGGCCTCGCCTTTCGCATAGACCTCGGCGTTGTCGAAGAAGTTGATGCCGTTGTCGTACGCGGCCGCGATCAGATTGCGCGCTTCGCTGCGCCCGATCTGACCACCGAAGGTGACCCACGCGCCGAAAGACAGCGCCGAAAGCTGCAAACCGGAGGAACCGAGGCGTCGGTACTGCATGCGTATTGCTCCCAAAGCGTTCTGGCGAATGAGAAGAGTTTACCCATGCCGGATGAGGCATCTGTACAATCGCCGCACTTTCCTCCTCCGGGGAGTAGCCCACCCGCCGCGTGCGGGGTCTGCGCATCAACACACTTGGCCGCATTCCTATTGGAATCCTCGCCATGGTGCGCAGGGCCGAAGCTTCCGCTTCGTCGTCGGGCAAGACCGTAGGCAGGCGTTGCGCTCACCCGGACCGGGCTGCGCGGCGTTTGCCTTCGCGTCCTTCGCGAATGCCCGGTCCCGGAGTAGACGATGTTCACCCTGCAAGCCCTGTTGGTCTCCACCGGCACGGTGGCGCTCGCCGAAATAGGCGACAAGACCCAGTTGTTGGCGCTGCTGCTCGCGGCCCGCTTCCGCAAACCGTGGCCGATCGCCTTCGGCATCCTGGCGGCCACGCTCATCAATCACGCGATCTCGGCCTGGCTGGGCGCCGAGCTGTCGCAATGGCTGTCGCCGGAAGTGTTGCGCTGGATCGTCGCGGGCAGCTTCCTGGCCGTCGCCTTGTGGACGCTCAAGCCCGACACACTGGACGAAGGCGCGAAACTGCCGGCGCATGGCGCCTTCATCGCTACCACCCTTGCCTTCTTCCTGGCCGAGATCGGCGACAAGACCCAAGTGGCCACGGTCCTGCTGGCGACCAAATACTCGCCTCTGTGGGAAGTGATCGCCGGTACCACCCTGGGCATGCTGATCGCCAATCTGCCGGTGGTCTGGCTGGGGCATCGATTCGCCGATCGCCTGCCGCTGAAACTGGCCCGCAGCGTGGCCGCAATGGTGTTCCTGGCGCTGGCGACCTGGGTGGCGTTGCGCGGTATAGGCTGAAGTGCGGCTTGATTTGCCTTGCCCAGCCTGCTGCCCTGCTCTAGTCTGCTTCGATTCGGGGACTACGTGGGGCTGCACATGCTGGAAGGTTTGGGGCGAATCGGATTCGGGTTGTTCGGGCTGGCGGTGCTGATCGGCATCGTGTTCCTGTTTTCCAACAACCGGAAGGCGGTCGACTGGAAGCTGGTCGTCACCGGGGTGACCCTGCAGATCGCTTTCGCGGCGCTGGTGCTGCTGGTGCCGGGCGGGCGTGAAGTGTTCGACTGGCTGGGCCAGGTCTTCGTCAAGATCCTCAGCTTCGTGAATGCTGGCTCTTCCTTCATCTTCGGCAGCTTGATGGATGTGAAGACCTACGGCTTCATCTTCGCCTTCCAGGTGTTGCCGACCATCATCTTCTTCGCCGCGCTGATGGGCGTGCTGTACCACCTGAACGTGATGCAGGCCGTGGTGCGGGCGATGGCCTGGGCCATCACCAAGGTCATGCGCGTCTCCGGCGCGGAAACCACCAGTGTCTGCGCCAGCGTGTTCATCGGCCAGACCGAGGCGCCGCTGACCGTGCGTCCGTACATTCCCAAGATGACCGAGTCCGAGCTGATCACCATGATGATCGGCGGCATGGCCCACATCGCCGGCGGCGTGCTGGCGGCTTATGTCGGCATGCTGGGCGGCGGCGATCCGGCGCAACAGGCTTTCTATGCCAAGCATCTGCTGGCCGCATCGATCATGGCCGCGCCGGCGACGCTGGTGGTGGCCAAGCTGCTGATTCCTGAAACCGGTACGCCGCTGACCCGCGGCACGGTGAAGATGGAAGTGGAAAAGACTTCCAGCAACATAATCGATGCGGCCGCGGCCGGCGCGGGCGACGGCCTGCGTCTGGCCCTGAACATCGGCGCCATGCTGCTGGCCTTCATCGCCCTGATCGCGCTGGTGAACTGGCCGCTGACCTGGATTGGCGAAGTCACCGGGCTGCAGGCCGTGCTCGGCAAGCCGACCGACCTGGCCATGATCTTCGGTTATCTGCTGGCGCCCATCGCCTGGGTGATCGGCGTGCCGTGGCAGGACGCCACCACCGTGGGTTCGCTGATCGGCCAGAAGATCGTGATCAACGAATTCGTCGCCTATCTGCAGCTGGCCGATATCGTCAACGGCAAGGTCGCCGGCGTGAGCCTGTCGGCGGAAGGCAAGCTGATCGCCACCTATGCGTTGTGCGGTTTCGCCAACTTCAGTTCCATCGCCATCCAGATCGGCGGCATCGGCGGTCTGGCGCCGGAGCGGCGCTCGGATCTGGCGCGCTTCGGCCTGCGTGCGGTGCTGGGCGGCACCATCGCCACCTTGATGACCGCGACCATCGCCGGCGTCCTGTCGCATTTCGGGTAAGCGCATGGCCTCGGTAGTCGTAGCGGGTTCTTTCAATGTCGACCACGTTTGGCAATGCGAAGCGTTGCCTGCGCCGGGGGCCACCATTTCGGGCAGTTACACCAGTGGCCCGGGCGGGAAGGGTTTCAACCAGGCCATCGCCGCCGCGCGGGCGGGCGCGGACACCACCTTCGTCTGTGCGCTCGGAAATGACCCGGGCGGCGTGCTGGCGCGTTCGCTGGCCGCCGCGGAAGGCGTCGACCTGCGCGATCTGGTGCCGGACCAGCCCACCGGCACCGCCGGCATCTATGTGGATGCGCACGGGCGCAACAGCATCGTGATCGGCGCTGGCGCCAACGCATCGCTGACGCCCGCGTTCGTGCGTTCGCAAAGCGCAGCCGTCGCCGCTGCCGGCGCGGTGCTGGTGCAGCTGGAATCGCCCGCTGAAAGCATCGTCGCCGCTCTGGAGCTCGCGCGTGCGCATGGCGTGGTGACGCTGTTGAATCCCGCCCCCGCCAACGCGGCGACCAGCATCGAACTGCTGGCGCTCGCCGATATCCTCACCCCGAACGAAACCGAATTCGCCGCTCTGGTCGCCCGCCATATCGGCGAGAAGATCGAGCCGGACGATGTCGGCATCACCGATGGCGTCAGCCTGCACGCGCTATGCCGCGAGCTGCTGGCGCACGGCACGGTGGTGGTGACGCTGGGTTCGGCGGGTGTGTTCGTATCGCATGCCGAGGACGCTTTGCGCGGCGACGCCAAGTCCCATTACCGCTTGGCCGCAGAGCCCGCCGATGTCGTTGACACCACCGGCGCGGGCGATGCCTTCAATGGCGCGCTTGCCGCTTCGCTGGCCGGTGCGGAACTGCCCTTCGCCGAGCATGTGCGTTTCGCCAACCGCTATGCGGCCTTGTCGACCGAACGTGCGGGCGCCGCTTTGTCCATGCCGACCCTGGCCGAAGTGCGTCAGCGGTTCTCCCAATAAGCCTCCAAACGCCGGCCGAGCCGGCGGCGATTACAATGCCGACATGCAGATCGGCCCTTACCGCATCGAACCGGCGCTGATCCTGGCCCCCATGGCCGGGGTCACCGACAAGCCGTTCCGGCAACTGTGCAAACGGTTGGGCGCGGGACTTGCGGTGTCGGAAATGACCACCGGCAATCCCCAGCTCTGGCATACGCGCAAATCTCTGCATCGCATGGACCATATCGGCGAACCGGCGCCGGTCAGTGTGCAGATCGCCGGCACCGAGCCGCAGGTGCTGGCCGATGCGGCGCGCCACAATGTCGATCACGGCGCGCAGATCATCGACATCAACATGGGCTGCCCTGCGAAGAAGGTGTGCAATACCTGGGCCGGCTCGGCGTTGATGCGCGACGAAGCGTTGGTTTCGCGCATCCTGGAAGCGGTGGTACGCGCCGTGGAGGTGCCGGTGACCTTGAAGATCCGCACCGGTTGGAACTCCGAAAACCGCAACGCCCTGACCATCGCCCGCATCGCCGAGAGCGCCGGCATCGCCGCGCTGGCGGTGCATGGCCGCACCCGCGACCAGCAGTACACGGGCGTGGCCGAGTACGACACCATCGCCGAAATCAAATCCGCATTGCGCATCCCGGTGATGGCCAATGGCGACATCGATTCGCCGCACAAGGCGGCTTTCGTGCTGCAAGCCACGGGAGCCGACGCCTTGCTGATCGGCCGGGCCGCGCAAGGCCGGCCGTGGATCTTCCGCGAAATCTCCCATTACCTGGCGACCGGCGATCTGTTGCCGGCGCCGACGCTGGGCGAAGTGCGCGAGATCCTGCTGGGCCATCTGCAGGCGCTGCATGAGTTCTATGGCGAACATCAGGGTGTGCGCATCGCGCGCAAGCATCTGGGCTGGTACGCGAAAGACCGGCCGGAAAACGCGGCGTTCCGCGCGGTGGTCAATCGGGCCGAGAGCGCGGATGAGCAAATATGCCTGACCAGCGATTACTTCGACGCCCTGATTGCCGGCATTGTCCCCAGGCTACCTGTCGCAGCATGAAGAATGCCCACCCATGAAGAGTCTTGGATCAAGTTGGATGTAGCCTCTATTGAAAAATCCCCGTTCGTGGTGAGCCTGTCGAACCACGCTGTTCGCGCGGGATTGACGAGTAAGGCTTGAAGGAATCCACCAAGAGCGTGGTTCGACAAGCTCACCACGAGCGGGACTATTTGTTCAGATGTTCCTTAAAGTTTGCCTAGCGCCTCCCAGAGAACCCTCATGAGCGACCCTTCCAACTCCAGCAGCACCGAATTCCCCTACCTGCACGGCTTTTCCGAAGTGGAGCAGGCGCGGCTGGTGAAGCAGGCCCAGATCGCCGAATCGACCATCTTCCACGACATCGATTACGCCGGGGCCAGCCGTCTGCTGGAAGTGGGAAGCGGCGTGGGCGCCCAGACCGAGATCCTGCTGCGGCGCTTTCCCGCACTGCATGCGACCTGCGTTGACCTGAGTCCCGCACAGCTGGGCGCAGCCTCCCGGCGACTGTCGGCGATGCCCTGGCTGGAAGGTCGCTACGCGCTGCAGCAAGCCGATGCGACCGACCTGCCGTTCGCGCCGCGCAGCTTCGATTGCGCCTTCCTGTGCTGGGTGTTGGAACACGTCCCCTCGCCTGCGCGGGTGCTCAACGAAGTACGGCGGGTGCTGTCGCCGGGCTCGCCGGTGTACATCACCGAGGTCATGAACGCCTCGTTCCTGCTGGACCCGTATTCGCCCAATGTGTGGCGCTACTGGATGGCGTTCAACGATTTCCAGATCGATAGCGGCGGCGATCCCTTCATCGGCGCCAAGCTCGGCAACTTGCTGCTGGCCGGCGGTTACCGCGATGTGTCCACGCAGATCAAGACCTTCCATTTCGACAATCGCGAACCGGCGCGGCGCAAGACCATGATCGCGTTCTGGGAGGAGCTGCTGCTTTCGGCCGCCGATCAATTGCTGGCCGAGGGCAAGGTCACCGACGAGGTGGTGGAAGGCGTTCGCCGCGAAATGCACCAGGTGCAGAACGACCCCGATGCGGTGTTCTTCTATTCGTTCGTGCAGGCGCGTGCGACCGTTTATTGAGCGATTTTGCAAAGCTTGGCTCGAGTGTTGCCCAAACAGGACGGAAATATCGACACCGGCTATCGCGAGCGGCCAGAAACACCTTCTTTCATGGCACGCAATACGATTCAAGGGCATCACGAAACGACAACCGTGGCATAGGTAACGGTGCTTTCC
Organism: uncultured Pseudoxanthomonas sp.; assembly: GCA_965650035.1. Lineage (GTDB taxonomy): Bacteria > Pseudomonadota > Gammaproteobacteria > Xanthomonadales > Xanthomonadaceae > Pseudoxanthomonas_A. The sequence continues at coordinate 12,008 of CBFGMR010000043.1, read as the reverse complement.
AGCACTCGTTTTTACGGTGCCTGCGGCGCATAAATGATGGTGCCGGACTACCCCACCGGATCACGGACTCCCCCCTCTCCATGGACGACCAGGCTTCAGGAGAACATCATGAAAATCAATTTGCTGGCACTGACCCTGCTTGCTGCGATCGCCGCCCCCGCGGCTGCGCAGGATTCCACCGTAACCCTCGCCCCTATCCCCGCCTCATCGGATGATTCGCAACAGGTCACGGTAAGGCAACTCGCAGACGAGACCGGCCTGACTCCGCAACGCGTCCGCATGGTGGTCGGCGCGCGCAGCGGCTATGGCGAATACCGCGTCACCTTCGACCGCGTGCAGAAGCAATTCAGGAGCGCGCTGGGCGAGGAACGCTACAACGACCTGATGGCCGGACGCAGGATCGAGCTGTACAACCAAAGGGCAGCCAACGTTGCCAGTGTCCGTTAGCACGGCGTCATAACGGTTGAATCGACGAACGCTGCCGGCTGCGGCGGCGGGACGACCCGGCTGGGCTGCGGCTTGCGCGGCTCACGCTTCCGGCTGATGCCAGATCCTGTGCCACAGCTGGGCCAGCGCATCCTTCAATTTGCCCGACGCCACCGGCGCGCGGTACGCCGCCTGCAGCTGCCGTGGCGGAATCGCCCGCCACTGCCCGCCTTCGCGAACGGCAACGGCGAAATTGAAGTTGTAGTCCGGTTCCAGGCCCATGCGCAGATCGCTGAGCACCAGTTCATCGCCGACGACCTGCGCCCGCATGAATCCGTGGTTGAACCAAGCCAGCTGCTGCACGGCTGCGATGTCTTTGGCTTCGGCCAGCGCCTGCACGTTGGACTTGTAGCCCTTGAAGCGCATCGCGCCGCGGTCGGCCACCAGCGAACGGTCGCCGATCACATAGCCATCGGGAGTCATGGCCACCACCCGCCATAACAAGGTGTTGAACGGCATCGGCACGGAAAAGCGCGGAGCCCCCTGCAGACCCATCGCGGCCAGCGCGCGGTCGGCCTGATCTTCGACCCGGGCCTTGGCCAGAAACGACCAGCCCAGGTACGCGGTGCTCAACGCCAAGCCGGCCAATAGCGCACGCCGCGCCCGCGGTTTCTCGCGCGCGAACCAGGCGACGGCGCAACCCCCGAACAGCCCCACCGTATACAGCGGATCGATGATGAATAAACTGGAGCCCATCACCGGCGGCGCATGCAGGGGCCACAACAACTGCGTGCCATAAACGGTGAAAGCATCCAGCAACGGATGCGTGACTAATGCCAGCTGGATGGCCCAGAACCACCTGGCCGGCGATTCCGCCACGCGCTTTCCCCGGCTTCTGCACAGCCACCAGATCAGCCAGCCCAGCACCGGCAGCACGAACAGCGAATGGCTGAAGCTGCGGTGCACCGTCATCAGCGACACCGGGTCGTCGGTGGACAAGGCGATGAACAGCGAATCGAGATCGGGCAAGGTGTTCAGCGCGGCACCGGCCAGCAGTGCGGCACGTCGGTGTTTGGCCGGGGCGATGACGGCGGCGATGGCGCCGCCGAGGAACAAGTGGGTAATGGAATCCATGCGCCGATGCTAACAGCCCCACCCTTGTAGGAGCTGCGTAAGCTGCGACCGTGAATTCGAGGGCTTACGGAAAGCTCCATGCAACGGAAGTTCTCGGTCGCAGCTTACGCAGCTCCTACAAGGGCGATTACGCCGCCTTTGGCAATTCCTGCATCACCAGCCGCAACCGCGCCTGCAATACCGTCAGCACCTCGCCGGTGTGCGAAAGCAGGCACAGGCTGCCGTCGGCTTCTTCGCTCAATGCGGTCAGGCTTTCCACCCAGTCGCCATCGTTGGCGTAGATCAACCCGTCGCGCTGGATCAGCGCCGCGCGGTGGATGTGCCCGCAGATGATGCCGTCCAGGCCGCGCCGGCGCGCATCGTCCAGTCCCGCCTGCACGAAGCGGTTGATGTAGCGTTCGGCCGCGCCGCTCTGCCGCTTCAGATATTCGGACAGCGACCAATAGCGCAGGCCGAAACGCCGGCGCAAGCCATTGACGATCTTGTTGCCGGTCAGGATGCGGTAGTACAGCCAGTCGCCGAAGCGCTCCTGCAGGCCGCCGAAGTGGGTGACCGCATCGTAGTCGTCGCCATGGGTGACCAGCATGCGGCGGCCGTCGGCGGTGACGTGGATGGCACGGCGGCGCACCTGCATGGCCGGCAGCACCAGCCCGCAGAACCTGCGAATGGGCCGGTCGTGGTTGCCCGGTATGTAGATCAGCTCGGTACCGCGGCGGCGCAACGCATGCAGCGCCTCGACCACGCGGTTATGCGCCTGGTTCCAGGCGGCGCGCTTCTGCGCCATCCACCACAGATCGACGATGTCGCCGACCAGATAGAGCTGGCGGCAATGCAGGTTTTCCAGGAAATCGGCGAACTGCGCCGCGTGGCAATGCTTGGAACCCAGGTGCACATCGGAAACGAACACCGCGCGCCGTACCAGTGGGCTTGCCGCCACCGCCTTCATGCGGTCGCCTCCGTCTGCCATGCGGCCCGTTCAAGATAGCGGGCGCGCTTCTTCGGGCGTATGCGCTGCAGGTCGACTTCGATCAAGCCGTCGATGGAATCGCTGAAAGCCGGATCCACGCCGAAGGCCAGGAAACGTGCGCCGCCCGGTTCGCACAGCTCGGTGTACTGTTTATAGAGCATGGGGATAGTGGCGCCCAGGCTGTCCAGGTTGGATTTCAGCACACCGAACGCGGTCTCGGCGTCGAGTTCTCCGAACGAAGGCGGCGCGTCTCGGTATTGGAACGGATGCCGCGACACCGCCCGTCCTTCGGCATCGCCGTGGTAGCGGGCGTAGTAGGCGACGATCTGCTCGCGCGCGGCCAGCGGCAACGCGGCGCTGAGGGAAACCGCGCCGAACAGGTAGCGCACGTTGGGGTGCCGGCGCAGATAAGCGCCAATGCCTTGCCACAAGTAATCGATGCTGCGGCTTCCCCAATACTCCTGCGCCACGAAACTGCGGCCCAGCTCCATGCCTTCGGCCAGGTGCGGCACGACATCGTCGGTGTAGCGGAACAGCGAAGCGGTATACAGGCTCCTCAACCCATGCGCGGCCAGCATCGACGCCCCGCGCGCGATGCGGTAGGCGCCGGCGATCTTCGCGGCGGCGGCGTCCCATAGCACGATGTGTTCGTAATATCCGTCGTAGGCGTCGACGTCCAGCGCGTTGCCGGTACCCTCGCCCACCGCCCGGAAAGTCGTCTCACGCAAGCGGCCGATTTCGCGCAGCAGCGGCGAACCGGCCTGCAGGCGGCCCACGAAGATGCGCTTGCCATCGCTGGTTTCGCCCAGCACCTCCAGCGCGCGCAAGGCATCGCTCAGTACGCGCGGATCGGCAGGCGCGATGAGCGCCTGCGGCGGCGGCGGCGCGTTCTCTTCGGTTTTCCTTCCCAGCGCGTACAGCGTCCGACGCACCTGCGCCAACGCCGTTTCCGGCTCGGCGGTGTGGTCGACCTTCATCACCGAGCCCACGCGCAAGGCGATGCGCCGCCCGCTGCGCTTGAACATCTCACGCGCCAACAACGCCGTCCCCATGGGTTTGGACAATGCCGAAGCGCCGTAGAACAGGGCCGAGTTGCGCGCCTGTATGCGCACCGGCAGCACCGGCGCGTCGTTGTCCATGGCGAAACGCAGGAAACCCCGGCGCCAGCGCGTATCGGTGATGCCGCGCGCGCCCAGGCGCGATACTTCTCCGGCGGGAAACACGATCACGCATTGCTCATCGCGCAGGGCTTCGTTGATCGCCGTCAGGCTTTGCGCACTGGGTTTTCCGCCCAGGATCCGCACTGGCAGCAACAGTTCGCGCAAGCCTTCGATCTGGCTGAGCAGGTCGTTGGCCACTATCTTCACATCGGTGCGCACGCTGCCCACCAGATGCAGCAGAGCCAGCGCGTCCAGCGCGCCGGAGGGGTGGTTGGCGACGATCAGCAGCCTTCCCGCGGCAGGAATGCGGCTGCGTTCCACCTGGTCGACGGTATAACGCAGATTGAGGAAGCCGAGCGCGGCCTCGATCAAGGCGAAGCCGGTCAGATGCGCATGGCTGTCCAGGAATCCGTAGACATGCTCCAACCGCGACCACTGCGCCAATCCGCGCAGCAACGGCCGCGCGACCACGGCGCGTCGGCCGCGGAACCATTGCGGATAGCGTTCGGCCAGTTGCCGTTCAAGGGTGTTCATCGGCGTCATCCCGCAGCCCGCCCCTGGCGGGTTTCGCCGGCAGCCTGCCCGTAACGGGCGTCAGTCCCATTGCGGTTTTGCGGCAGCCCGATGACAGGGACGGGTTTGGACGCCCTGATTTCTTAACGCCAATCCCCTTGGGAACCCGGCACAATGCGCGCCAGACCCGGGCCGTGTATCATGCGCGCCATCTTTTCATCTTGATCAAGGGATATAAGCCGAATGTCCAACTACCTCTTCACCTCCGAATCGGTCTCCGAAGGCCATCCGGACAAGGTCGCCGACCAGATTTCCGATGCCGTGCTCGACGCCATCCTGGCCCAAGACAAGCGCGCGCGCGTGGCCTGCGAAACCATGGTCAAGACGGGTGTGGCCATCGTCGCCGGCGAAATCACCACCAGCGCCTGGATCGACCTGGAGGCGCTGACCCGTAAGGTGATCGTGGACATCGGCTACGACAGCTCCGAAGTCGGCTTCGACGGCGCCACCTGCGGCGTGCTGAACCTGATCGGCAAGCAGTCGCCCGACATCAACCAGGGCGTGGACCGCAAGAAGCCCGAAGAACAGGGCGCCGGCGACCAGGGCCTGATGTTCGGCTACGCCACCAATGAGACCGACAGCCACATGCCGGCCGCGATCCACTTGTCGCATCGCCTGGTCGAGCAGCAGGCCAAGGTCCGCAAGCAGAAGAATTCCAAGTTGCCGTGGCTGCGCCCGGACGCCAAGTCTCAGGTCACCCTGCGTTACGAAAACGGGAAGGCCGTGGCTATCGACGCGGTGGTGCTGTCGACCCAGCACGATCCTGACGTGAAGCAGAAGGACCTGGTGGAAGCCGTGCGCGAGCACATCCTCAAGCCGGTGCTGCCGGCCAAGTGGCTGCACAAGGGCACCCAGTTCCACATCAACCCGACCGGCAAGTTCGTGATCGGCGGCCCCGTGGGCGACTGCGGCCTGACCGGCCGCAAGATCATCGTCGACACCTACGGCGGCTGGGCCCGTCACGGCGGCGGCGCGTTCTCCGGCAAAGACCCGTCCAAGGTGGACCGCTCGGCCGCCTACGCCGCGCGCTATGTCGCCAAGAATGTGGTCGCGGCCGGCCTGGCCGACCGTTGCGAAGTGCAGGTCAGCTACGCCATCGGCGTGGCCCACCCGACTTCGATCTCGGTCACCACTTTCGGCACCGGCAAGATCTCCGACGAGAAGATCGAGAAGCTGATCCGCAAGTATTTCGATCTGCGCCCGTACGGCATCCTGCAGATGCTGGACCTGATCCATCCGATGTACCAGCAGACCGCCGCCTACGGCCATTTCGGCCGCAAGCCGAAGGAATTCACCTACACCGACGGCGCCGGCAAGAAGCACACCGCCACCTCGTTCTCGTGGGAGAAAACCGACAAGGCCGAAGAACTGCGCAAGGCTGCTGGCCTGAAGTAAAAAAGCGATGTCATCCCGAACAAAGTGAGGGATCTGCTATTTGCACGCAGTAAAGCAGATCCCTCGCTACGCTCGGGATGACAGAGTAGAAAATACGGGCCTGCAAAGGCCCGTATTCTTTTTCAGAACTCGTACATCACCGCACTACTGGAACGCCCGTGACTACCGAAACCAACCTGGACCAGACGCTGCAGCTGCTGGAATCCATCGCCGCCGATCGCACCGTGCTGGATTCATGGCCAGAGGAAGAACGCGTGCGCCTGCACCAGGCCATTGCCTCGATCTACCACCCCGAGCCCAAGCTGCGCAGGAAGAAAACCAAGGAGCTGGAGCGCGAACGCCACGCCGAGAAGCTGCGCCGCGCCGATGCGCTGCTGGACCAGACCGGCATCCGCGCCCTGCGCCGCGCGCCGGTATTCACCACACCCAACTATTTCCCACCGGCCGGCTTTGTCGCGCAGGACAGCGTGGAAGAGCGACCCGAACCCCTGGAATCGCCTGAGCTGCGCCACTGCTACGTGTGCAAGAAAAAGTACACCCTGGTGCACCACTTCTACGACCAGATGTGTCCCGAATGCGCGGAATTCAATTTCGCCAAGCGCACCGAACTGGCGGACCTGAGCGGGCGCGTCGCGCTGCTGACCGGCGGACGGGTGAAGATCGGTTACCAGGCCGGGCTCAAGCTGCTGCGCGCCGGTGCGCATCTGATCGTCACCACGCGTTTCGCGCGCGATTCTGCGGCGCGGTATGCGCAGGAACCGGATTTCGAGCAATGGGATCACCGGCTGGAGGTATTCGGCCTGGACCTGCGCCACACGCCCAGCGTCGAAGCGTTCTGCCGCGAAGTGTCGGCGAAGTATCCGCGCCTGGACTTCATCATCAACAACGCCTGCCAGACCGTGCGCCGCCCGCCCGAGTTCTACGCGCACATGATGGAAGCCGAGACCGCCGCGCTGCGCGACACGCCCGAACACGTACGCAAGCTGCTGGGCAGCTACGAAGGCCTGCGCAGCCACGATCTGCTGCCGGAAGCCTCGGCGTTGCAGGTTGCGATCAAGCAGGCTGCAGTCGATCGAAGTTTTCCGGAAGTCGCCGGCCTCACCCACGCTGCGGAGCTTTCGCAGGTGCCGCTGCTGGCCGAGGAGCTGCTGGGGCAGAAGCACCTGTTTCCCGAGGGCCGGCTGGACCAGGACTTGCAGCAAGTGGACTTGCGCGGCCGCAATTCATGGCGCCTGCAGATGGCCGAGGTGCCGTCGGTGGAGCTGCTGGAAGTGCAATTGGTCAACGCCATCGCCCCCTTCCTCATCAATGCGCGCCTCAAGCCGCTGATGCTGCGCACCGCCGACCGGGACAAGCACATCGTCAACGTATCGGCGGTCGAAGGCCAGTTCTACCGCAATTTCAAGACCACGCGGCACCCGCACACCAACATGGCCAAGGCCGCGCTCAACATGATGACGCGCACCTCCGCCGCCGATTACCACGGCGACGGCATCCACATGAACAGCGTCGACACCGGTTGGGTGACCGACGAGGATCCGGTGGAGTTGGCCGCCCGCAAGACCGTACAGGAACGCTTCCATCCGCCATTGGATATCGTCGACGGCGCGGCCCGCATCGTCGACCCGATCATCCACGGCATCAACACCGGCGAACACGTCTGGGGGCAGTTCCTCAAGGACTATCGGCCGACGGATTGGTGAGTTCGGAGCGAAAGCCAGGTTCTTTCTCCTCTCCCCTTAGGGAAGAGAGACCAGCAGCGTGTGGCGCAACGCATGCGTTCCAATGCGGCCGAAACTGAAGTCGGGGGCGTAGCCCCGACCTACGTCTGGTGACGGCGCGCGCAGTTTGCCGATCCGGCAGGCTACCGGTGCCCGGGTTCTGCACTACCATGGCCGCATGGGGAATGATCAGAACCGACGACCGATCGCCGCGCGTGCTTCCGGCTGGGCCGCTTCGCTGAGCGCGGCGTTCGCGCGTTCGTCCATCACGCCCAACCAGATTTCGCTGCTGAGCATCTTCTTCGCTGCCGTGGGCGCGGCAATGCTGTTCTGGGCGTTGTCGGTTCCTGCATTGCTGATGTGCGCGGTCGGCGTGCAACTGCGTCTGGCCTGCAACCTGCTGGACGGCATGGTGGCGATGGAAGGCGGCAGGAAAACCGCGACCGGCGCGCTCTACAACGAATTCCCGGACCGTATCGCCGACTCTCTGCTGATCGTCGCCCTGGGTTACGCCGCCGGAACTCCCTGGCTGGGATGGCTCGGCGCGCTGCTGGCCGCATTGACTGCGTACGTGCGCGTATTCGGCGGCAGCCTGGGCCAGCCGCAGGATTTCCGCGGGCCGATGGCCAAGCAGCACCGCATGGCCGTATTGACCGTAGCCTGCCTGGTCGGCGCGGTCGAGATGTATTTGAACGGCACACGATATTCGCTGCTTGCGGCGGCGATCGTGATCGCGGCGGGCTCGTTGCTGACCTGCATCAACCGGACCCGCTTCATCGCCGCGCATCTACGCGAACAGGACTGAGATGTTCTCGCGCCTGCTGGTGTTCTTCGTGCAGATATTCCTCGGCGCGTATCCACGCTGGGCAGGCTCCAGACCCACACGCAAGCAGCGCATCTACTTCGCCAACCATTCCAGCCACGTGGACACGGTAGCGCTATGGTCGGCGCTGCCTCCGCGCCTGCGGAAGCGTACGCGTCCGGTGGCAGCGCGCGACTATTGGGGTGGCGGTTTGCGCTACTTCGTCGCCCGCCACGGCTTCAACGCCGTGCTAATAGAACGCAATCGCGAGCATTGCGAAGGCGATCCGCTGCAACCGCTGTACGACGCGCTGGTCGCCGGAGAATCGCTGATCCTGTTTCCCGAGGGCACCCGCAACAGCGAAACGCAGCTGCTGCCGTTCAAGTCGGGCCTGTTCCATCTGGCCACGCGTTTTCCCGAGGTGGAATTGATCCCGGTCCACCTGGATAACGCCCGCCGCAGCATGCCCAAGGGCAGCCTGTTGCCGGTGCCGCTGATCTGCACGGTGCGCTTCGGCCCGGCGACGCAGCTGAAGCCGGAGGAAGGCAAGGAAGATTTCCTGCAGCGCGCGCGCAGCGCAGTGGCGGCATTGGCATGAGTACCGATTTTTCGTCTGGAAGCCTGTCGCTGGACAACTTCCTGCATACCGCCCTGGCCCGCGCGCCGCAGAAATTCTGGTGGGTGATCGCCGGAGTCATCGGCGTGCTGCTGCTGGCCAGCCTGATCGGCTGGATCCTGGCCAAACGCAAGCCAGGGCCAGTGGTCGACAACCTCAACGCGCGGGTGCGTGCGTGGTGGATCATGGTCGGCGTGCTGGCGGCCTGCTTCCTGCTGGGGAAGACCGCCACCCTGGTGCTGTACGCGCTGCTTTCGTTCTTCGCGCTGCGCGAATTCCTGACCCTGACGCCGACGCGGCGCGGCGACCACTGGTCGCTGTGCCTGTGCTTCTACGTCGCCATTCCGTTGCAGTACTGGTTGATCGGCATCGATTGGTACGGACTGTTCGTCATGTGCATTCCAGTATTCGGCTTTCTGCTGCTGCCGGCGGTTTCCGCCCTGTCCGGCGACACCGAGAACTTCCTGGAGCGCAACACCAAGGTCCAATGGGGCCTGATGCTCACCGTGTACTGCCTCAGCCATGCGCCGGCGCTGATGCTGCTGCGCATCCCCGGCTATGAGGGCCAGAATCTGTTGCTGCTGTTCTATCTGCTGCTGGTGGTGCAGCTGAGCGATGTGCTGCAGTACGTCTTCGGCAAACTGTTCGGCAAGCACCTGCTGGCGCCGCTGGTGAGCCCTTCCAAGACGGTGGAAGGGCTGGTGGGCGGCGGCCTTTCGGCGGCGGGCGTGGGCGCGGCGTTGTGGTGGATCACCCCGTTCACGCCGCTGCAATCGGCACTGCTGTCGCTGCTGATCGTGCTGTGCGGCTTCCTGGGCGGACTGGCGCTGTCGGCGGTCAAGCGCAGCCTGGGCGCGAAAGACTGGGGCGAGATGATCGAGGGCCACGGCGGCATCCTGGACCGGTTGGATTCGGTGGTGTACGCCGCCCCGGTGTTCTTCCACGTCGTTCGCTACCTGTACCAATAGTAGGAGCGGGCCCTGCCCGCGACCGCTCTTCGTGCGAAAAAAGCGTCGCGGACAGGGTCCGCTCCTGCAGTCCGCGCATGAGCAGGGCTGTACAATGGCGCCATGTCCCTAATGCAACTGCAGCGCGTCGATTTCAGCATCGGCGGACCGCTCCTACTCGAACACGTCGATCTCACCCTGGAACCCAACGAACGCGTCTGCATCGTGGGGCGCAATGGCGCGGGAAAATCCACCCTGATGCGGCTGCTGGCCGGCGAAATCACCCCCGACGACGGCGAAGTGCGCCTGCAGAACGGCGTAGTGGTCGCGCGCATGGCCCAGGAAGTGCCGCAGGACACCGCCGGCACCGTATTCGACGTCGTGGCTGAAGGCCTGGGCGATCTGGGCCACTTGCTGGCGCTGTACCACCACGCGCTGCACGACGGCGACATGCAGGCCATGGGCGATGCGCAGGAAAAGATCGAAGCGCAGCATGGCTGGGACCTGGACCTGCGCGTGCAGCAGGTGCTGACCAAACTGGAACTGCCCGAAGATGCCGACTTCGCCGCCCTGTCCGGCGGCATGAAGCGCCGCGTGCTGCTGGCCCAGGCGCTGGTGCGCAAACCGGACATCCTGCTGCTGGACGAGCCCACCAACCACCTGGACATCGACGCGATCGCCTGGCTGGAAGGTTTCCTGAAGCAGTTCGAAGGCAGCATCGTTTTCGTCACCCACGACCGCAGCTTCCTGCGCGCGCTGGCCACGCGGATCGTGGAAATCGACCGCGGCCAGGTCACCAGCTGGCCGGGCGACTATGAGAACTACCTGCGCCGCCGCGAAGAGCGCCTGCATGCCGAAGCCCAGGAGAACGCGCGCTTCGACAAGCTGCTGGCGCAAGAAGAAATCTGGATCCGCCAGGGCATCAAGGCCCGCCGCACCCGCAACGAAGGCCGTGTCACCGCGCTGAAGGCGTTGCGCCGCGAGCGCTCGCAGCGCCGCGACCTCAGCGGCAACGTCAACATGGCCGTGTCCGCCGCGCAGAAATCCGGCAAGAAGGTCATCGAGATCGAAGGCATCACCCAGGCTTACGACGGCCGCGTGCTGCTGGACAACGTATCGACGACGATCCTGCGCGGCGACCGCGTCGGCATTATCGGGCCCAACGGCGCCGGCAAGTCCACCCTGCTCAAGATCCTGCTCGGCGAACTGCTGCCGCAAGCCGGCGAGGTGACTCTCGGCACGGGACTGCAGGTCGCGTATTTCGACCAGCACCGCAGCCAGCTCAACGACAGCCTCAATGCGCTGGAGAACGTGGCCGAGGGCCGCGACTTCATCGAGATCAACGGCACCCGCAAGCACATCATCGGCTACCTGCAGGATTTCCTGTTCTCGCCCGAACGCGCGCGCGCGCCGATCACCCGCCTGTCGGGCGGCGAACGCAATCGCCTGCTGCTGGCCAAGCTGTTCGCTCAGCCCTCCAATCTGCTGGTGATGGACGAACCCACCAACGACCTGGACGTGGAAACGCTGGAGTTGCTGGAAGAGCTGCTGGGTGAATACAAGGGCACTCTGCTGCTGGTCAGCCACGATCGCGAGTTCATCGACAACGTGGTCACCAGCACGCTGGTGCTGGAAGGCCAGGGCCGCCTGGCCGACTATGTGGGCGGCTACACCGACTGGGTGCGCCAGCGTCCGAACGCGTTGTTCAATGCGGAATCCGCGGCGCCCGCGAAGGCCTCGCCCAGTCCGGTGCAAACGGCCGTCGCTGCCGAACCCAAGCGCAAGCTGAGCTACAAGGATGCGCGCGAACTTGAATTGCTGCCCGCCCGGATCGAACAGCTGGAAGCCGACATCGCCGCGCGTATCGCTTCGATGAACGAGCCAAAGTTCTACCAGCAGGACAGCGCCGCGATCCTCGCGTTCAATGAAGCGTCGGCGAAGCTGCAAGCCGAGCTGGAGCACGCCTACCAGCGCTGGAACGAACTCGACGCCTGATCGCATGCTGGTGTAGGAGCGACGTGAGTCGCGATCACCGATTCCAATTTCAGTCGCGACTCACGTCGCTCCTACGGAGGCAGAAACGCGTGACGCGCACCTGCAGCTGCATCTGATGGTGCGCTTCTGCTTCTGCTTCCGCATTTGCCTTTGATCGTGCACCAAAACCCCCGTGAGACGCGGCAAGTGGGCCGGGTAAACCCCGCAGGGGCGGCGCACAGGGATGTGCGCCGTTTCCGTAGACACAGGATGTGTCTTACGGAAATTCCCGG
>CBFGMR010000042.1:0-28178 GCA_965650035.1 uncultured Pseudoxanthomonas sp. | reverse complement strand
GCGCCCAAGCACGCCGAAGCGCATACCGCGCTGGCGCTGTACCACGCCGAGATCATCGGCAAGATCGGCGCCATGATCGGCGGCCTGACCTACGGAGCCAAGGCCGCCGAAGCCGAGTCGCATATCAAGACCGCACTGAAGCTGACCCCGGATTCGCCGATCGCCCATGTCGAACACGGCAACGTCCTGTTGCTGCTGTACGGCGAGAAAAAGGAAGACGACGCCGCCACTGCTTTCGAAAAAGCCGGCAAGCTCAAGCCCAAGGACGCGATGGAAGCGCTGGACGCGGCATATGCGAAATCGCAACTCGAGTAAGGCGCTGCTGGGGGCAACGCTGTACCTGTGGGCCTGTGTTTCCCTCGCACAGGTCCCTGCGGCCAAGCCGGCAGCAACCACTGCCACGCCGGCCGCACAGCCCACGCCGGTTGTCAGCGCCGGTGCGGATGCGTTGGCCGATGCGCTCACTTGCAGAATCAGCTACGAACGCTATCCGGGCCTGATGCGTGAGATCCGCGAGGAACGCGAAGAAGATTTCACCCAGGCCTACCGGCAGTACAGCGAGCCGATGCTCGATGTATACCGCCTGGAAGAGCCGATCACCGCCTGGGGCAACGAAAGCGACGTCATCGTGATCGCCCCCAATCGCGTGATGATGGCCGTGCAGGGTTCGCTGGATGCGGTAACCGCCCAACTGGAGCACGCGCTGGAGCAATCCAGCGAATCGCCGTTGTCCGGCGCACTGGACGACCAGCACGCTCTGGTGATCTTCAACGCTGAGGCGCCGGGCCTTGAAGGCCTGGTACTGCTGGGATGCGAATATCGCATTCCGGATATTTCGCTGCTCGAAGACCCGGACGATGCATGGCGCAAGCCGCATGCCGTTCCCGCATCTCCGGCCCACCCCTGATCTTCTTTGCCGGACCCACCCTTGTCCGCCATCCTGCCCTGCCCGCTTCCCGATATTTCGCTGCTGAACCGTTATCGACTGCAGCAAGGCGCGTACACGGATTGCTACTCGACCGAAATCGCCCGCAGCGTGAGTCAAGCCGATTTCGTGGAGGCTTTCTATACCACCTGGGTATTCAAGCTGGAAAGAACGATTCTGAAATGGGCCGTGACCAGGCCTTCTACCGACGCGCAAGCGGCAATGCTCGCTCAAGGCGGGCTGGATGTGTTCTCCGCATGGAATGTCGAAGACCGGCGCGCAGACCAACTACTGTTGTGCGATATGCACGACCGCACCCGGTCCTGGTTGATGGCCATACCAGCCGAATCCGGCAACGGCACGCGCTTATATTTCGGTTCGGCGGTGGTTCCTGCCAAAGGGTCGGAATCCGGGGCCGATATCGGTTCCGGATTCCGGCTGCTGCTCGGATTCCACAAGATGTATTCGAGAGTGCTGCTGAAAGCCGCCGTTGCGCGCTTGCAGGCCCGCAACGCCTGATCCTCACATCTGCGGCAGATCGAACGCCAGCACTTCGGCACCCTTGCCTTCCGCCAGACTTATCGAAGCTTCGTCCCGATAAAGCAACGCGTCGCCCGCCACCACCTTGCGGCCGTTCGCGACGATTTCGCCACGCGCTACATGCACGTAACCGAGCCGGCCCGGAGCCAACACCAAGTCCGCGCGTTCGTCGCCATCGAATAATCCCGCATACATCCGCGCGTCCTGATGGATGTCGACCGAACCGTCCGCTCCATCGGGACTGACCACCAGCCGCAACTTGCCGCGCTTTTCCGCGGACGAGAAGTTCTTCTGCGCATACGACGGCTTCACGCCCTGCTTGGCAGGAATGATCCATATCTGCAGGAAGTGGGTAGTGCCGGCATCGCTATGGTTGAATTCCGAATGCTGCACGCCGGTACCGGCGCTCATGCGCTGCACGTCGCCCGGCACGATGCTGGAACTGGTGCCCATGGAATCCTTGTGTCCCAGCGCGCCGTCCAGCACGTAGCTGACGATCTCCATGTCGCGATGGCCGTGCTCGCCGAACCCGCGGCCGGCGGCCACGCGATCCTCGTTGATGACGCGCAGCGGACCCCAGTGGACATGGCTGTCGTCCTGGTAGCCGGCGAAGGAAAAGCTGTGCCAGGAATCCAGCCAGCCGTGGTTGGCGTGGCCGCGTTCGCCGGCGGGTCGCAGGGTGATCATGTTTCGCGCTCCATAAGAAGGTGCGCAAAGAATGAGGGCCTTACCCCTGTGAGGTAAGGCCCTTGGAACCGACTAATTGTTCCATATTTAGAACAAAATACGATATATGTCTTAGATAGTCCTATCTACAACCTTATCGCGACGCAGTACTTTCCTTCGGAACGTACTGCGGCCAGCCACCCGCCAGCGCCTTGTACAACGACACCACGGCGACTGTATTGCGCACCCTGCCCTGGGCGAATTCGTCCTCGGCCTGCAGGCTGGCGCGCTCGGCTTCCAGTACGTCCAGCACATCGATGGCGCCGTTGTCGTAGCGCAACCGTGCGGTGGCCGTAGCGCGCGCTCCGGCGGCGGCGGCACGCTCCAGGTGCGCGTTTTCCTCCGCACTGCGGGAAACACGGACCAGCGCGTTTTCGGTTTCCTCCAACGCCAGCAGCACCGTCTGTTCGTAAGCGGCCAGATCGGCGGCGGTGGCCGCATTGGCCGCCGCAATGCGCGAGCGCACCCGCCCGACATTGAGGAAGGAACCATCGATGCCGAGGGAGATCAGGCGCGTTTCGCTATCGCGTTCGAACAGCGCGCCGGCATCCAGCGCCTGCGTACCGATCAGCCCGCCCAGCGTGAATCGCGGGAACAAGTCCGCGGTCGCCACGCCGATGCGTGCGGTAGCCGCGCCCAGCCTGCGTTCGGCTGCGGTCACGTCGGGACGGCGGCGCAGCAAGTCGGCAGGCGTGCCTGCAGCGATGGTTTCCGGCAGCGAAGGCAACGGCGTGGACGACTCCAGTCCGGCCAGTACCGTTTCCGGCGTCTTGCCCACCAGCACCGCAATGCGGTGGGTGGACACGGCAATCGCCGACTGCAGCGCGGGAACCCGCGAACGCGTGTTCTCCAACTGCGTGCTGGCGCGGTCCACCTCAAAAGTGCTGCTCAGGCCCGCGCTGCTGCGCAGATTGATCAGCCGCAAAGTCTGGGCCTGGTTGTCGGCGTTCTGCTGGGCGATACGCAGCTGTTCCTGCAAACCGCGCAGACGGAAATAGGTCTCCGCCACATCGCCCACCAATACCACTTGCGCGGCTGCCAGATCGGCTGCGCTGGCCTCGGTCTCGGCGCGCTGCGCCTCGATACCGCGACGGATGCGGCCGAAGAAATCCAGCTCCCACAGCGCGCTGATGCCAGCGCTGTACTGATCGTTGTCGCGCCCCGGCCTGTCCACGCCCGGCGACTGATCGCTGCTGCTGCGCGCGTCGCTGGCTTCGGCGTTCGCACCCAAAGTGGGGAAACGGTCGAACTTGGAATTGCGCAGCAATGCGTTGGCTTGTTCGTAATGCGCCAGGGCGATGCGCAGGTCGTGGTTGGAAAGCAGCGCTTCGTCCACCAGCTTCTCGAGCACCGGGTCGCCGAAGCTGCGCCAGAACTCCACGTCTACCGCAGGCGTTGCCGCTTGCGCGGTCTGCGGCGTCACATTGTTGGAAGGCATGTTGTTGGAGAACTGGTCGACCGCCGGCAGGTTCGGACGCACGTAGTCCGGGCCTACGGTGCAGGCCGCCAGCAAGACGCTGGCGACGGCAACCGTGAGAGTACGAATCACCATGGCAACACCTCCCCGCGGTGCTGGAACGTACCGGTCGGGCCGGCTTCGCCGAGCAGCGCCAAACCCACGCTGGTGCTGGCGCCATCGGCCAATTCAAGCTGCCCGTTGCTGTTCATGTCGGTCTTCACCGAACCCGGATCGGCTGCATTGACCTTGATCGCGGTATCGCGCAACTCGTAAGCCAGTTGCACGGTCCACGCGTTGACCGCCGTCTTGGACACGTTGTAGGCCGGCACTTTGAAATCGTAGAGTTCCGAACCCGGATCGCTATGAAACGCCAGCGAAGCGAGGCTGCTGGAAAGATTGACGATGCGGGCAGCGGGTGCCCGCCGCAACAGCGGCAGCAGAGCCTGGGTGACCGCTACCATGCCGAACAGGTTGGTGTCGAAGGTTTCGCGCCAGGTTTCCAGGCCCTGTTCGGAAGGCGATTTGGCGAAGTCGTCCTTGAAGATGCCGGCGTTGTTGACCAGGATATCCAGACGGCCGTGGCTGTCTCCCACCTGCTTGGCAGCGGCCGCGATGCTGGCGGCGTCGCTGACATCCAGCGCGATGGCTTCCACTGGCAGTCCTTCCGACTTCAACGCCTGGGCGGCCTCGCGGGCCTTGGCCAGATCGCGTCCGGCCAGCAGCGTATGCACGCCGGCCGTGGCGAGTTGGCGCACGGTTTCCAGGCCGATGCCGCGGGTTGCGCCGGTCACCAGCGCGATTTTCTGATTGTTGCTCATGATCTACTCCGTTGACGCGCGCGTTGCGCGCAGGACGTTTTCACATTTTCTGTTTTGCATGGATCGCTCTCACGGTCCATCTGTTCTTCACCACGGAAGGACGTTGTCCAGGTA
The DNA here is from genome assembly GCA_965650035.1 of uncultured Pseudoxanthomonas sp. Taxonomy (GTDB): domain Bacteria; phylum Pseudomonadota; class Gammaproteobacteria; order Xanthomonadales; family Xanthomonadaceae; genus Pseudoxanthomonas_A. The sequence goes on along the minus strand of CBFGMR010000042.1, from coordinate 23,596 downwards.
GCGGTAGGAACCGTTCGGACCGGCATCGTCGATCAGCGCCAGGGCAACGCTGGTCTTGGCGCCGTCCGGCACATCGATCTCGCCTTCGCCTGCATTCATGTCCGTCTTCACGTAGCCCGGATGGATGGTGTTGACCTTGACCTTGCTGTCGCGCAGTTCGTAAGCCAACTGCACGGTCCAGGCGTTCACCGCGCTCTTGGAAACGTTGTAGGCCGGAATCTTGAAATCATAGATGGGCGAAGAAGGATCGCTGTGCAGCGTCATCGAACCCAGCAGGCTGGACACGTTGACGATGCGTCCGGCCGGCGACTTGTGCAGCAACGGCAGGAACGACTGGGTGACGGCGATCAGGCCGAACACATTGGTGTCGAAGGTCTCGCGCCAGGCCTGCAAAGTCTGCTCGGAAATCTTCTTGCCCTGCTCGTCGCGCAGGATGCCGGCGTTGTTGACCAGGATGTCCAAGTGGCCGTACTTCTTCGCCACTTCATCAGCGGCCGCGGCGATGCTGGCCGTGTCGGTCACGTCGAGCACGATCGCTTCCACCGGCAAGCCTTCGGCCTGCAGTTTCAGCGCCGCTTCGACGGCCTTGGCGCGGTCGCGCCCGGCCAGCAGGGTATGGACGCCGGTTTGGGCCAACTGGCGCACGGTTTCAAAACCGATGCCGCGGGTGGCGCCGGTGACCAGCGCGGTCTTGGAGGTGTTGCTCATGGGGGATGCTCCGAATTTGTGGGGGAATTGCTGATACGGGGGCGGCGGATTGGCGCCGCCCATGCGATCGATAGGACATGTAGTCGATAAGATCGGTTGCGCCGCCAACCGGCGCTATCCGATTCCTGCTTTCGCGATCAAGCCTGCACCGCGTGCGACGGCGGCAAGTGTTCGCCATGCGTGACCAGCGGACGTCCCGACAGCTTGCGCAGCGCGACATAGAACACCGGGGTCAGGAACAGACCGAACAAGGTCACGCCCAACATGCCGGCGAACACGGTGATGCCGGTAACCGAGCGGACCTCGGCGCCAGCGCCATGCGACAGCACCAGCGGCACCGTGCCGGCGATGAAGGCCACCGACGTCATCACGATGGGACGCAGACGCAGGCGGCACGCTTCCAGCGCGGATTCGACGATGCCCTTGCCCTGCATTTCCAGTTCGCGGGCGAACTCGACGATCAGGATCGCGTTCTTGCACGCCAGGCCCATCAGCACCACCAGGCCGACCTGCACGAACACGTTGTTGTCGCCGCCGGTCAGCCATACGCCGGCCAGCGCGGACAGCAGCGTCATCGGCACGATCAGGATCACCGCCAGCGGCAACGTCCAGCTCTCGTACAGCGCGGCCAGCACCAGGAAGGCGAGCAGCACCGCCAGCGGGAACACCACCAGGGCGGCCTTGCCCTGCGTCGCCTGCTGGTAGCTCAGGTCGCTCCAGTCGATGCCCATGCCCGGCGGCAGCACCTGCCCGGCCAGTTCGGTCACCTTGGCCATCGCTTCGCCCGAGGACATCACCCGCGGGTCGGCGTCGCCCAGCAGGTCGGCCGCCGGATAGCCGTTGAAGCGGATCACCGGATCCGGGCCGTAGGTCCGCTTGATGTTCACCATCGAGCCGATCGGCACCATCTCGCCGTTGGCGTTGCGCGTGCGCAGGTTGGCGATGTCTTCCACGTTGTCGCGGAACTGGCCGTCAGCCTGCGCGATCACCTGCCAGGTGCGGCCGAACATGTTGAAGTCGTTGACGTAGGCCGAACCCAGGTAGGTCTGCAGCGTGTCGAACAACTCGGTCAACGGCACACCCTGGGCCTTGGCCTTGACCCGGTCCACTTCCGCATCCAGCTGCGGCACGTTGGCCTGGTAGCTGCTGATCGGGAAGCCCAGGCCCGGCGTCTGCGAGGCTGCGCCCTGGAACGATTGCACCGCGGTCTGCAGCGCGCCGTAACCCAGATTGGTGCGGTCCTCGACGAACAGCGACCAGCCCGAACCGTTGCCCAGGCCCTGGATGGGCGGCGGCATCAGCGCGAACGCGAAGCCTTCCTGGATGCCGCCGATCTTCTGGTTCAACTCGGCGGTGATCGCCGCCGCGCTGTTCTTGCGCTGGTCGAACGGCTTCAAGGTGAAGAACACCACGCCGTTGTTGGGCGTGTTGGTGAACTGCAGCGGGTTCAGGCCGGGGAACGCGACCTCGCTTTCCACGCCCTCGATTCCCTTTGCGATCGACGCGATCTTCTTCAATACCGCATCGGTGCGCTCGATCGACGCGCCTTCCGGCATCTTCACGCCCGCGATCAGGTACAGCTTGTCCTGCAGCGGGATGAAGCCCGCCGGCACCGCCTTGAACATCACGCCCGCACCGATCAGCAACACCACGTACACGGCGAACACCGCGCCGCGCTTGCCGAGCGCGCGCGACACCGCACCCTCGTAGCGCTGCGAGTTCTTCTTGAAGAAACGGTTGAACGGGCGGAACAGCCAGCCGAACAGGCGGTCGATCAAACGCGAAGGCGCATCCTTGGCCGCGTCGTGAGGCTTCAGCAGCTTGGCGGCCAGCGCCGGCGACAGGGTCAGCGAGTTGATCGCCGAAATCACCGTGGAAATGGCGATGGTCACCGCGAACTGCTTGTAGAACTGCCCGGTCACGCCGGTCAGGAACGCCATCGGCACGAACACCGCGCACAGCACCAGGGCTATGGCGATGATCGGCCCGGACACTTCCCTCATCGCCAGATGCGCGGCCTCCAGCGGGCTCGCACCCAACTCGATATGCCGTTCCACGTTCTCCACCACCACGATGGCGTCGTCCACCACGATGCCGATGGCCAGCACCAGTCCGAACAAGGTCAGCGTGTTGATCGAGAAGCCGAGCAAATACAGCGCGGCGAAGGTGCCGACGATGGATACCGGCACGGCGATCAACGGAATGATCGACGCGCGCCAGGTCTGCAGGAACAGGATCACCACCAGCACCACCAGCAACGTGGCTTCCAGCAGCGTGGTCACCACGGCCTTGATCGAATCGCGTACGAAGATGGTGGTGTCGTAGATCGACTTGTATTCCACGCCCGGCGGCAGCGTCTTGGCGATCTCGTCCATCTTGGTGATCACCGAGTCGCGGATCTCCAGTGCATTCGCGCCAGGTGCCTGGAAGATGCCGATGGCCGCGGCATTCATGCCGTCCAGGCGCGCGCGCAGGGTGTAGTCGCCTGCGGCCAGTTCGATCCTGGCGACGTCGGACAAGCGCACGATTTCACCATCAGCGCCGCTCTTGAGCACGATGTCGCCGAACTCCTTGGTGGTGCTCAGGCGGCCCTTGGCATTGATCGGCAGCAGGAAATCGCTGCCGTTGGCCATCGGTTCCGCGCCGAGCTGGCCGGCCGAAACCTGCACGTTCTGCTCGCGTACGGCGCGCAGCACATCGCTGGCGGTCAGGCCGCGTGAGGCGACCTTCTCCGGGTCCAGCCACAGGCGCATGGCGTAGTCGCCGCCGCCGAAGGCCTGCGCATCGCCGACACCGGGGATCTTGGCCAGTTCGTCCTTCACGTGCAGGCGCATGTAGTTGCGCAGGTAGAGCGAATCGTACTTGCCGTCGGTGGACACCAGGTGCACCACCATCAGGAACACCGGCGACTGCTTCTGCGTGGTGACGCCCTGCCGGCGCACGTCCTCGGGCAGTCGCGCCAGCGCCTGGCTGACCCGGTTCTGCACGCGCACCGCCGCGTCATCGGCATCGACGCCCGGCTTGAAGGTGACGGTCAACTGCAGCACGCCGTCGGAGCCGGCGATGGACTTGACGTACATCATGTCCTCGACGCCGTTGATGGCTTCTTCCAATGGCGTGGCCACGGTTTCGGCGATGACTTTGGGGTTGGCGCCGGGATAGACGGTGCGTACTACCACGGAGGGCGGCACCACTTCCGGGTATTCGCCGATAGGCAGCATCGGGATCGAGATCAGGCCTGCGGCGAAGATCACGATCGACAACACCGCGGCGAAGATCGGCCGGTCGATGAAGAATCTTGAGAAGTCCATGGGTGGATTTCCTGTAACTGGATAATCTGAAAAAAAACAGGACCCGTCTCCCCGATATCAGAGAGTCGAACCCTTCTCCCGCAACGCGGGAGAAGGTGCCCGAAGGGCGGATGAGGGCAAGCTTTTGCCTTTCGGGGAGTCAGCGCGAAGAGCACCCCTCCCCAACCCTCCCCTGCGCCCCGAAGGAAGTCCCCTGGGGGACTACGCAAGGGAGGAGGCTGTCACCGTTACTTCATTGCTACAGGCTGCTGTGCGGGCTCAGGCGCGCCCATCACGACGGTCTTGGCCTTAACCGGCATGCCCGGGAAGAACACCTTCTGCACGCCGCTGACGATCACCTTGTCGCCGGTAGCCAGACCGGACTCCACGATGCGCAGCCCGTCTGCGGTGCGTCCCAATTGCACATCCTTGCGCTGGGCCTGGCCCTTGGCGTCGACCACGTACACATACTTGCGGTCCTGGTCTGTCAGCACCGCCTTGTCGTCGATCAGCATCGCCTTGAACTCGCCGCTGCCCAGCACGCGGACCCGTGCGAACAGGCCCGGCGTGAACGCGCGGTCGGCGTTGTCCAGCAAAGCGCGCGCGCGGATGGTGCCGGTGGCCGGATCGACCTGGTTGTCGAGGAAATCGACCACGCCGGTGTGCGGGAAACCGTCTTCGCCCACCAGCCCGACCTGCACCGGCACGCCCGCACCGTTTTCGCTCGGGCGCTCGCCCTTGCGCGCCAATTCGGCGTAATGCAGGAAGGTGCGTTCGTCGGTATCGAAGTGCACATGCATCTTGTCCAGCGACACCAGTGTAGTCAGCACGCTGGCAGAGTCGCCGGCGCTGACCAGGTTGCCGGCGGTGACCAGCGCGCGACCGGCGCGGCCGCTGATGGGCGCACGCACCTGGGTGAACTCCAGGTTCAAGCGCGCCGCATCCACCGCGGCCTGGGCGGCTGCAACGTTCGCCTGTGCTTCGGCAGCGGCCGAACGCCGCTGCTCGTAGGACTCCGTGGAAATGGCCTGCAACTCGGAAAGCTTCTTGGCGCGCGCCGCTTCGCTGCGGCCCAGTTCGGACTGGCTGCGGGCGCGGGCCAAGTCGGCCTGTGCGCGTGCCAGCTCGGCACGGTAGCTGCGCGAATCGATAGTGAAGAGCACGTCGCCCTTGCGGACTTCCTGGCCCTCTTCGTAATTCACACGATCGATGTAGCCGGATACGCGCGGACGCAGGTCGACGTTTTCCACCGCCTCCACACGGCCGCTGAAGTCGTCCCACTGGCTGATCTGCTTGACCAGCACCGGCGCGGCGCTCACATCGGGCGGCGGCGGCATGCCGGTTTCGGCGGCCTGGCCGCTGCAACCGGCAATGACGGCGACGGACAGCGCCAGCACGACGCCTAGCGCCGTGGTACGTAGCGCTCGATTCTCAAGAAAGGAAATAGCGTTCATAGGTTGGTCTCGTGGGTGGACAAGGGGAGAGGAAAACTGCTGAAAAGAGGTTGCGCAGGGGTCAGCGCACGTCCCGCATCGAAACGCACCACCGGCTGCGCGCGTTCGGTGCGGGTCAACAGCGACACCGCGTGGCGGCCCACGGCCATGGCGCTGGGCCATTCGGCGCAGGCGTTGCGCGCGTTTTCCGGCGTGCAGACCGGGTGGTCGACGGACAGCATCTGCACGCGCACGCCCAACGGCTGCGATTCTTCATGCAACACGTTGGTCAGCATGCGCAATGCGGCAGCGGTGATGGAGGCATGACCGTATCCCGCCCAGCCGCGTTCGGCATACGGACCGCCGATGAGAATATAATGCGAAGTGACATCGTTCTCGGCCAGCAGCGGCACCAGATGGCGTGCGGCGGCCAGATGCGGCAACAGATCCATGTCCAGCTTCTGGCGCAGGAAATCCGTGGGCTTGTCGATCAGCCGGCCGCCTTCCAATGGGCTGGCCAGGCTTGCGAACACCGCACGCAACGGACGCTTGCGCTTGCGCAGATCCGCCGCCAGTTTCGCAGCGTCTTCATCGCTGCTGATGCATCCTGTGGTCATCAGCTCGAGCGCAGGTTCGCCGGCGAAGTGTTCGGCCAGCGCCTGCATGCGTGGACCGTCGCGGCCCACCGCCAGCACCGGGCTGCCGGCTTCCAGTAACGCCCCGACCACGCCGAAGCCGACCGTGCCACCGGCGCCCAGCACCAGGACCTCCGGATTCAATATCCCATTCATGGGACTTTCACTCCCGTCATCGGGATAATCCCAATACTGGCGATAGTCCCGCGCCCCTTGCGCCCGAGCCGCACCCCGCCGCCGGTCTGGCTGCGATGGGGGGAGGTGAATTCGCGAAAAGCCGTACCGGACAAGCGATTAGTCAGCGCTTTCAGCTCGGAAAGCGTTGTCTCTTCGTTGATTACGGGGTCCGGCTCGGGGCGGAAGAAGCGGGAGAACAGCATAGCGGCAGCTGGCTACTTGGGAGAGTGCCGACAAGATAAACCTGCAATCAGGACTTGATTAGTCCGAATTAAAGGGAATAATAATCCCGTCAGCGGTCCAATACCCGTACCACCCCCATCGGGAGTTCCACATGAGCCACGATCTCAACGACACCCTCATCTTCGTCAAGGTGGTCGAGCACGGCAGCTTCATCGCCGCGGCCAATTCGCTACGCCTGCCCAAGACCACGGTCAGCCGCAAAGTGCAGGAACTGGAAACGCGCCTGGGCGCGCAGCTCCTGCATCGCACCACGCGCAAGCTGGGGCTGACCGAAGCCGGCAACGTCTACTACGAACATTGCCAGCGCATCGCGCGCGAACTGACCGAAGCCGAAAGCGCGGTCAGCCAGCTGCATGCCGGCCCGCGCGGCTGGCTGCGTTTCACCGCGCCCTACTCCATCGGCATCGACAAGATCGCCCCGCTGCTGGGCGAATTCCATGCGCGGCATCCGGAAGTGCGTATAGAGATGGTGTTGAGCAACGAACCGCTGGATCTGATCGGCGGCGAAATCGATGTCGCCCTGCGCATCGGCAATCTGCCCGATTCCAACCTGGTCGCGCGCCGCCTGGGCAGCCTGCGCACGCAGGTGTACGCCAGCACCAGCTACATCGCCAAGCATGGCGAGCCTCTGCACCCGGACGATCTGCAGCACCACCGTACGCTGGCCATGCCCAAGCACCGCCACGGCAACAGCTATGCATGGACCTTGAACGACGGCGTGAGCGATCGCGATTTCACCGTTAATCCGATCCTGGTCGCCAATGATCCGGCCGCGCTCAAGGGCGCATTGCTCTGCGGCGAAGGCGTGGTGATCGCCGCCGACGTGATGGTCAGGCCGTTCGTGGAGATGGGTCATGTGCAGCGCGTGCTGGCCGGCTGGATCGGCGGCGAGTACGAACTCAACGCCGTATTCCCGCGCGGCCACACCCAGTCGCCGAAAGTACGCGCGTTCGTCGACTTCCTGCTGGAGCGCCTGAACCTGGACATCGACTACATGAGCGCGCACTGCCCGCTGATGATGGCGCAGGTGGGACTTGTGAAAGGCCAGGAAGACGTTGCCGAAGTCGAAGAGACGACAGCCGCGGCTGGCCAGCGGATTCTGGAAGAAGTGGTCCGATAGGCCGGCCGTACCGCGCTGTAGGTCGGGGCTACGCCCCCGACGCGCGGTCGATCGGAAGCATCGCGTGATGTCGGGGGCGTAGCCCCGACCTACGCTTCCGAAGGACCGTGACACCGGACTGAAACAAAACCGACGCAAACTTGTTGCCTGGGCGTAATGCCGGGCGCTGCCCGGCCGCTCCATTGGAGAAACCGGCATGTCCGCAAAGTTCGCTCTTGGTCTGACGCTTTTGCTGGCGTCGTTCGCTGTACTGGCCAAGCAACCCTACGTGGATATCGAGCAGCGCCTGACGTCCGAACAACTGCAAGCCACGGGTCTGAACACGCTTTCGGCCGAGCAGCTGAAACTGTTGAACAGCCTGCTGCGCGAAGACGTGGTCAAGGCCGTGGAAGCCAGCAAGACCGAAGCGGAAACCGAACGCGCTTCTTCTTCGTCCCTCATCGGCCTCAACGACCAGCCCATCCGCAGCCGCCTGAAAGGTTCCGTCAGCGGCTGGGAACCCGGCACCGTATTCGAGCTGGAGAACGGCCAGACCTGGAAAGTGCTCAAAGGCAACATGAAGCTGCGCAAGCCCTTCGAATCGCCTGAAATCGCCGTCATCCCCGGCATCGCCGGTCGCTGGTTCCTGCAAGTGGACGAAGACCTGCCGAAGGCGCGGGTTTATCGGATCGATTGATGCCTGATCGTATCGCTCCAACCTGAACGGTCGCCGGCGATGAGAGACTTGTATGGGGCCGCATTACTCGCTTTGAGCATGTCCCAAGGCCTTTCGACCGCTGCATTCAGATGCCTGCTGTATAGCTGATACGTCGCTTCAAGGGCGACGTTGGTGGCATATGCCACGGAGGCTTGCGGATGCATGTGAACAACTGCGCTGAAATACCCCTGCCGATCGGGACGCCGGATATGGTGCGGGAACTGCTGCACTGGCGCCGCGGTTATCCGAACAGCCCATTCTTCAAGTCCGGCCTGGAGTTCGAACGCTACGTCGCCACTTTCAAGTTCGGCTACGACACCTTCCTGTCCAATCGCGAAAAGCGTTCCGCGGAGGAGCTGCTGCCCAGTCTGTGCCACCGGTACAAGGATGGCGTAGCGGCCTGCGACCGCATCGACTGGGTCGAAGCGGAGATGATCGTTTCCGCCACGTGGGCGCGGCTGGAGGACGCGGATTCCACGCAAATTGCGGTCAAGCTTTAACGGGAAGATTCGATCGCATCATCGCGATCGGACATAGCGCGATCTGTGAGCCCCCCGCCCCGCCATCAGGGCGCGCCGCTGGCGGTCACAGTACAAGTCAACGTTAATTGCATCGAGCCGCCTGCCGGGAAAACGGGGATGGTTACGCCCGATCCTTGCAGATCCGCCACCGTCGGCGATGCCGGGCAAACCGCACCGCCGGTCGCATTGCCGCAAGTCAGCGTGCCGGTACTACAGTCCACGCCGGAGACCGCGGGATCTCTGATCACGGCGCCATCGCCTGGACCCGGTCCGTCGTTATCGAGCGTGATCGTATAAGCCACCGTGTCGCCGCTTTCCACCGTAGCCGCGGCAGCGGTTTTGTCGATGCGCAGATCGACTGTCGGCGTATTGGTGAAATTGCATTCGAAGCTTTCGGCGCTGCTGTCGATCAGGCCGCCGGGGATGGTGTAGGCGCTTCCCGAGCGACTGCCAACAGCGATACCGGCGGAGGTACAGGTGGCATCGGACAATAGCCAGCCGGCCGGCAACGACGATTCGGTGATGACTACATCGCTGCCGAAGGTGGCGACGCTGAAAGGTTCGATGGTTCCGGCAGTGGCGGTGTTGCCGTCCACCTGATTAGGAACATCCGCAGTCGCGGTAGTGATCGCGCCTGCGGCCTGGCTGGTATTGGTCAAACCGAAACCGAACGGACCACCCGTGACGAATCGCGAGGTCTTGTTGAGCGCGACCGTGGCCGGCGCGCACACCGCCGCCGGCGGCAGCACCTGCGCCAGGAACGCTTGCGCTCCCGGGCCGGACTTGATGTGTACGACGATCTCGTTGAGCCCGCTCAGCCAAGGCCCGTTCAACACGCCCGCAGCCTGGTTGCCGGCGACGAATCCCGAATAGAAATACGGATCGGCGGCGCCATAGTTGGAGTGCACGCCCTGCGCGTTGCCGTTTACCCAGACTTCGAACACCGAATTGTCGGCGTAGAACTGTATGTTCAAGGCCATCGTCGACGGATCCACGCCCGGAGCGATGTTGAACTGGAAGCGGTAGAAGATGTCGTAGTTGGTGTTGGTCGGATGGAGGGCATTGGCCGCATGCGCGATCCAGTTCGCGTTGCCGTAGGGCGAGACGATATAGGCAGCCGGCGGCGCGGCGACGACTTGCGCCGCGCCGTAGGTCAGCCCCACCGGCGGCGCGCCGGTGATCGGCGTGGTGGTCAGAGCGACCTGCCAATAATTGTCCGCACCCGAAGACAAGCGCCCGCCGGCGCCGTCGTAGGCGGTGTTGAACATCGCACCGCCGCTGAGGCAGCTGATAGTGGCGACGTTGGCCGGCGGCAGCGGGAACTGGGTGTCGCTGTCGGTCGCGCTGTTGTTGGCCGTGTTCGAGTCGGGCGAGCCAGCCGGCGCCGTCACTGTTGCGGCGTTGACCAGGTTGCCGGAGAACGTCGAGGGTGCGAACAGCGCCAGGCTGTAGGTGACCGAACTATTCGCCGGCAGGTTGGCGGTGGTGTTGATCGCACTGGTGCCGCTGGGCGCGCCGCAAGTGGCGCCGCCGGTAGCGCTGCCGCAAGTCCAATTGGCGGTGGTGATGCCGGTGGGCAGCGGGTCGGTCACCTGCGCGTTCTGCACGCCGAAGGGACCGTTGTTGCTGACCACGATGGTGTAGGTGACGTTGTTGCCGGGCGTATAGATGCTGCTGCCATCGGTCTTGGTGATCGCCAGATCGACCGCGAACTCCACCGGCGTCGTGACGCACTTGGCGCCGTCGCCGGCGCCCGCTGGCGCGTCCGAGATCAAGGTGGCCTGGCCGGTGGTCGTATCGAACTTGTAGAACCCGCCGCTATTGCGACGGCCGAAAACGCCGTTGCTGGCGCCCATCATCGAGCCGAAGGCGTCGGTACCGCCAATGAACCCCGAAGGCCCGATCGTGGTCACGGCGCCTGTCGTCGGATTAATGGCGTTAAGCAGGCCGGTTACATTGTCCTGGGCGTAAAGCCGGCCGTTGTACCAGGCCAGATCCGCCGACGCGATGGCTTGGTTGAGCGTGATCAGGGTGGAGGTACGAGTGCTGAGATCGACCCGCCACAGCTGGTTGATGGTCGCGTTGTCCTTGATGTAATAGAAGCCGTCCGCGCCCACCTCTCCCGAAGCTATTCCTGTTCCACTGGCATTGATCCCGCCGCCTGCGATGGCACCCGTATCCTCCACCACACCGTTGCTGGCGATGCGCAGCAGGTGATAGGTACTGGAGGCGGTGTCCCATATCGTCGCGAAAATGTAGTTGCTCGCGGGGTCGTAACCCATCGCGTTGTAGGAAGGAGAATACGGGGAACCTATCGCAGGATAGGTAAGCGGGTTGGTGCTGGTGTCGATGCGATGCAGCTGGGTCGGACCGCCCACCCCGAGATACATGGTGGAAGTACAGGTGCCGAAGCTAGGCTGGGTGGTGTTGACGTAGGAACACTCGAACGTCTCGCCCGCCGCCACGGCCGCCGCCGGAATGGTGATCTGCCGGGCGCTTACCGTTCCGACCGCGGCGCCTGCGGAGTTGGTGCAGCTGACGGACCCGAATGACCAAAGCGCCGGCAGCGTGGATTCGTTGATGGTGATCGCCACGCCGAGGGCCGAAGCGGTGAAATCGGTGACGGCTGCGTTCGCGTCGCCATCCACCACGGTGGGTATTCCCGCCGCAGCAGTCGTCGCCGTGCCCGTGGTGCGCACCGTGTTGGTCAGCGCGAAGCCGAACGCGCCACCTGCGCCATTCTGGGTGGTTTTGGTCAACGTTACTGTCGGCATGGTCGCCAGCATCACGTCGTCGATGCCGAAATCGTTGCCCGCGCCGGTGGTGTTCGCGTTATTGATGCGCAGATTGACCGAAGTGGTGGTGGCGCTGGTAGTGAATATCACCTGGCGCCGGATCCAGGTGTTGTTGGTCCCCGGATAGGCCGTGTTGACGGTGCTGACCACGGTAACCGTGCCGGCGTTTGGCGTAATCACTTGCGTTAGCACCGGGTCGCTGACCTGGTTGACGACCATAGTCCAGTACGAGAACACGTAGTTCTTGTTCGGTTGCACAGTGATCGCGGAGACGGTGCGCCAGATCGCCTGGCCTGCGGTGTACGCGCAGTTCGCGGTGTTGTGGTACAGGTAGCGCGACGACGCGGCGCCATCGGAAGCGGAGTCGCCGCCGGTGGCTACGATCTGTCCGTTCAAGCAGGCAGCGCTGAGCCAGTTGCCGTCGGCGGTGCTCTGCGCGGTCGGCAGAGTGGCGTTGACCGCGCCGAAGGTCTCGCGGAACGCGATCTGCGCCTGCGCGCTGCCGCTCCACAACGCCATGATCAAGATTGCGGCGCACGAGGCTGCGGCTACGAGTTTCGTTTTCATATCGCTGATCAAGTCCTTGTCCCAAACACGCATCAGTACGACCCCACGATATTCAGGAACCACCCTTTGTGGTCGTAGTCGAAGTCGGTGAGGTCGTCGCTGAAATCGGTGAAGTTATAGCCCACGCCTACGCGGAAGTTTTTGTTGAGGTCGCGATCCAGACCGATCAGATAGCCGCTGCGCGTGCCGCCGTCCTTGACGTCCAGCCAGCGGTACTCGGCCAGCGCATGCCACTGCGTGCGCAGCTCGTAACGGATCTGACCCGAAGCGAAGGTAGTACCGGAATCGAACCACTGGCCGGCACCACGGCCAAAGCGGACTTCTCCTTCGCGCCGCGCCAACTTGGCGGCCAGCTCCCAGTGATAGTCCAGCTTGTACACGCCTTCCAGCGACAGTATCCGGGATTTCTGGTCGTAGGTCGCACCGTTGACCTGCTCCAGCGTGGCCAGATCGTACAGATACGTGTAACGGCCGAACACGCCCCAGCGCGTGCTGTTCCAGGGTCGCCACGCGAAACCGAAGTTGCCTTCGATGAACTTGGCGCCGGCGGTCGGATCGATTTCGTCGTCGGTATCGGAATAGTTGAAGCGCGCCGCGATGCGCCAGCTCTCGTTGATCTTGTGCAGCAGGCGGTTGGTGCTGACCCACTGCTGGCGTTGTTCCGCACCACCATCCTTGCGCCACTCCAGCTTGCTTTGCCAATCGGTATCGGGCGAGGTGCGCCCGCCGCTGAGGCTGATCGCACGGCGGTCGACTTCGCCGCCCGCGCTGTTGACCAGTTCGCCGTCCGACAGCGTGAACCCCAGGTTCCAACCCTGCGAGGGATAGAAGTCCATGCCGAAGGTATGGGCCAGACCGGACTCCTGGCGATTTTTCAGGAACTGGCTTTCGTTGAACAGATTGACCTGTTGCGACAACCGCCAGCGCTGCCCCAGGGTCCAGCCGTTCTGGCTGCCGGGATTGAACAGCGAGTCGTATTGAGTGCTGTCGGTGGAATAGGTGTAGCTGCCGTATACCGAATGCTCGGGATTGAAGCGGTACTCGGCATTTACCGTGGCCGCGTCGCCACGGTCGCCGCTAGTGACTTCCGCGCCGACCGTCGACAGATCGCCGAACAGGTACTTGCCGCCCAGGGTGTAGGCATCGTTGTCGGCGTAGGTGCCGCCGTCGTCGTCCAGCGTGAACTGGGCGATGCCGTAAAGGTCCAGCGACGTGCCGATCTTGTGGGCGTAGCGCAACGCCGCCAGTGTGCCGGCGGTGTCACCCGTCGTGCGCTGCTCTTCGATCCTGCGCAGCTCCGTGGAAAAAGTGTCGGAGTCGGTGATGCGCCATTCGCCGGTGATCTGGGTCTGGTCGAGCGATTCGCCGCCGCGCTCGGCCTGGCTGTAGCGCGCGTACATGCTCAGGTTGGGCGTGAACTGGCCAAGCAACTCGGCGCCCTGTTCTTCGATCTCCATGCCCTGGTCGAAACGGCTGACCGAGTAGCCCGCACCCACTCTGCGCCACCAGGCGCCGGCGGACCAGTCCTGCTCGGTCCAGCCCAGCTCGCGGAAATTGACCCGCGCCTCGATCGCCTTGGCTTCGTCTTCGCGCGGACCGACCGGGTTGAGCTGGGTGAAGGTGAAGCCGCCGTTGTCCGAGAAGAAAACCGGCGCGCTGAAGGATTCGGTCTGGCTGTATTCGGCCTTCAGGTAAGTGCCTCTGCCGGCTTGCAGGGTGATGTCGCCAGCGGCCAGCGTGTAGTCCTCGCCCGCGCGGTTTTCATCGATGTAGGTGGCGCCAATACCGAGATGGTCGCCGAACCAATGCTTGCCGCGGACGCCAGCGGTGACTTCGCCAGCATCGAAGCCCGACGGCACCCATTCGTAATCCGCGATCAGACGCTGCTCATAACCGTCAAGTGGCGTGTCGCGCGAGATGCTGCGCAGATTCTCGCGGGTGAGCATCGACAACGGGCGGGTCAGAAGAATGCGGCCCTGCAGTTCGTCTATCTCGTAATCGGCGCCGCGCTTCAACGTCACCCGGTTCTCGATGCGGCCGGTAGCGGCATCGCGGATCTCCAGCACCACCGCGTCGGAGCCGGGCAGCAGATCGGTGTGCTTGAGGTAATACAGGCTGCCGCCGGTACCGATGAATTCGCTGTGGCCGGGCGCGGTCTGCGCTTCGGAGCCGAATGCCCGCAGTTCGGTGCCCGGGTCACCCCAGGCATTGCTGCCGCGCGAACGCCAGTTGAATGCGGCGCCGTATAGCGAGCGCACGTACTGGCCGTATTCGGTGCCGGTGATGCCGGTGTTGAAATTGCCCCACAACGCCTGGTTCTTGTCCCAATCGGCACGCAGGTAGAAGCGGCCCATGGTGTCGACATCGCGATAGGTCGTCGAATCGTCGCCATACACGGGATAGTACAAATCCGGATCCAGACGACGGAAGATGTCCTGCGGTTCGGCCTGGCCGAAACCATCGAACAAGTGCTCCAAGTCGCGTTCGGTAGTATCGGCCTGCGCGGTGATCAGGTATTTGCCCTTGATTTTGGCCTTGCCGTAGAACGCCAGGCGGCCGTCGCTGATCACATCGTCGGCGTAGCGGCTGTCGGTCGTGAACGCATCCACCGATCCGCCGATCTTGTTCTGCCATATCGTCACATCGGCCAGGCCGACGCCGAAGAAGTAACGGCCGGTGACGTCTACGTTCAACGTCTGGCGGATACCCTGCGGATCGTTCGCGGGCGCACCGCCCAGACCGTCGCTGCCGCCGCTCAACGCGATCTCGAAATCGTGCCGGCCTATCGGCATCAGGTATTCGGCGGCGAACTTGCGCTCCAGATCGACCGGGTAGCTGTCGCCGTTGATCGACAACGTATAGCCGGGCGGCAGATTGCGGCCCTGAATGCGGATGCGCGAACCGTAGATCTGGATGTTCTGCTGACGCAGGCCGTTGCCGGAAAATGCGTCGTCGATCAGTTCCTGGGTTTGCGCCTGGTCGGTGGTCAGCGCGGTGCCTAGCGATTTCTCGACGCTGTCGCGCACCTGCCGTCCGCCGCGTTCGGCCTCCTCCGGCGTCACCAGCTGCAGCTTGCGCGGTTGGGTTTCGTCGAAATTGCCTTCCTTGTCGTATGCGCGCAGCACATAGACCAGTTCGTCGCCGGCGCGGAAACGGTATTTGGGCGGCAGTGTGCCGTCCCAGTCCGTATTGGAAACGGCGGCTACGTCCACCGGCACCCTGACCAAGGGTTCGATCAGATCGGTATCGGCGGCGCGGTAGACCTTCAGCTCATAGCGCTCGATGAAGGACGAGTAATTGCTGCGCACGTAGAACTGCACGGGCTTGACGATGGCACGACCGTCGAACGGCGCGAAGCCGGGCGCGGAGATCGACAGTTCCGGTTCGCTCAGCGCCGGATCCTCGGTGGCCCAGATCACGCCGCCGTTGTCCAATTGCAGGCTGAACTTGCCCGCCACCGTCGCCCTGCCCGGCGCGGCCATGTCGATATCGACGCGGCGGTCCGGCTGCAATGCCGCCGACGATGCGGCATCGCCCGGCACCAACGGATCGCGATCGCCCAGCGTACGCAGCCGGAACAGCAGGCCTTCTTCGGAATTGCATTCGTCGCCGGTGCAATCCGTCGGAGCCGGCGCTTCCTGCGCAAGAACCAGCGGCGGCATGCTCGCGAGCAGGCCGATCAAAGTGCAGTCGAGTAGTTTCATTCTGATGGTCATGGCCCGCGCCCTCACTTGCCGCTGCCGGCAGAGGCCGGGCCGTTGCTGGATTCCATTTCCACGCGCTCCACGCGCACCTGACTGCGCAGCTCCGGGCTCAATCGCTGGGCGATCGCCTCGTACACCGCTCTCGCCCGCCGCATTCCCAGTGCCAGGTTGTAGGTGTCCGCACCGCGCACGTCGGCATAGCCGACGACCGACACCGTGCCGCCGCGGGTTTGTTCCAGATGCGCCGCGATGCGGTCGAGCAAGGACGCGAACTCCGGCCGGATCGTCTCGCGGTCGGTATCGAACAGCACCGTGCCCAACCGCGGCCCGTTCTGGCCCACGCCGGCGACAAGGCTCTTCGGATCATTGACCGTCGTGCGCACGCTCACATTCAGTGCATTCGCCGTCTCCGGCCGCAGCTTCGCCAACAGCGCCGTCCTCACCGCGGTGGCGCGGTCGAAAGCAAGGCTTTCGCTTTCGCCATTGGCACTGATCACCACTTCGCCGCCACCGTGTTCGGTGAGCTTGGCGGCGATCTGCTCTATCGTCGGCAGATAGCGTTCGCGCACCTGCGCACTGTCCGGCGCGAAGATCACTTCGCCCAGTTCCAGCTCGACCTTGCGTTCGCCGCCCTGGATCAACGCGACGGGCAGCTTGGCGCCGAAGTCGAACCGCACCGGCAGGCCTGGAGTGATGCGGCGGACCAGCGGATTGTCGGTGGTGATCTGCGTGCCTGGCGGCAACGTCGATGGATCGACTTTGAGGATGAAGTTGCGTCCACGTTCCCAGGCGCCGCCCGGGATGCCGGCCAAGTGGTAACGGCCGAACTGATCGGTCTCCACCAGCAAACCGTCGACCGAAGCGATACGCACGCCCGGGATGCCGCGTTCGTCGATGCCGGCATTGCGGATGATGTAATCCACCACATAGCCGCCCTCACCCTGCGCGATGCGGCGTTCGACTTCCGGTGCTGCGGCATTCAAGCCCTTGGCCGCTTCGCCTTCGGTCGTTAGCGTGGTCGCGCCTGCGGCATCCATGCGCAAGGTCACGCCTTGTTTGGTGGTGAGTACGAAATCGCCGGTGAAATCGGGGCTTGCCAAGCGCTGACGCAGCACGATCTGCCGGCGCTGCGCCGGATCGGCGAGCGACTGGCGCGCGCCGATGTCGCCCAGCACGACACCATGCAGCAGCGGTGCGCTGGCGTCGGGCACCGGCTGCGGACCGGTGCCGCGATCGATGGTGGTCGAGCCCGCCAAGTAAGCCGAAGCGTCGAAGCCGCCCTGGATACGCACGCCGGAGAGAGCTGCGTTGTCCTGCCAGCCGTCGCCATCGCGATCATCGAACACCGTGCCCAGGATCAGGCTGTCGTCGGTCAGCGGATCGGCCGCCAGCGTCAGCTCCGCCGTGGCAACGTTCGAGATCGGCGTGCCTCCATTGGAATAGGCCTGTGCCTGGTTGACCAGTACGCCCGGCCGTACCCCAGCGCCGATCCGCATCAGGTAGACCAGGGTCGCCGATTGGCCGGCGTCGATGTCCAGGCCTTCGAAGCGGATCGGGTTGTAGCCGCTGGCCGTGGCGGCGTTGTCGCCGTCGGTGACCGACAGCGAACCGTCGACGTAGGTGAAACCGGCCGGCGGCGTATCGAGGAGGTCGGCATCGACGACATTGGCCGCGCCCACGTTCTCGACCGTCACCGTGTAGCGCACCAGATCGCCGATCCGCGCCTCGCGCACGCTGCTGGTCTTGATCACGCGCAGCTGCGAAACATCGAGGACTTCGTGTTCGATGCTGCAGGTGAGGCAGGAAGGCGGATTCTGCTGGCCCCCGCCGCCATTGGCGAGCACGACGTTGTTCACCGTAGCGCCGGTGTTGGCGTTGATCGTCGCCGGATAGGTGAAGGCATAAGTACCCGGCGCTGAACCGCTGGCCAGCACGCAGCGCAGACCCGCGCCACTAGGCGTGCAACCTGCCGGCAAAGCGCCCAGGGTCAAGCCAGCGCTCGGCGTATCGTCGAGGATCAGGTCCGAGGTGGTCGCAGCCTGCGCCACGTTCACCGTCAACGTGTATTGGATAGTATCGCCCACCCGCAGGGCCGTACCGCCGCTGGGATCGGCCGACTTGGTCACGTTGACGATGGGTTCGGCGATGCGGTGTTCGGTGCTGCAGGTCTGGCAATCGGGTTCTTCGCCGCCGCCGCCGCTGGCGACGACTGTGTTGCCTATGGTGCCGGTCGCACCCGCATCCACCTGCACCTGATAGGTGAAAGCATAGCTGCCGGGCGCCGTGCCTGCCGCGAGGCTGCATTCGAGGCCATTGGCGACGGCATTGCACGCGCCACCCGCCGGGACCTGGAACGTAGCGGGCAGCAGCGTCTGTCCGGCACTCACGGTGTCGGCCAGCGCCACCGCTTGCACAGTCGCGGAATTGGCCACCGTCACCGTCACTGTATAGGTGACGATGTCGTTCACTTCCACCGTTTCGCCACTGATCGGATTGGCGGTCTTGTTCACCGCCACTCGCGGCGCCACAGGATTGGTGGTCGTGCAGGACGCGCAGTTGCCGGTGCTCGTCGTCACGCTGTTGCTGACCGAAGTGACAGCGGCGGCGTCGACCGTGGCGGTGTAGACGAAGGTATGCGTGCCGATGGCCGCGCCCGCGGCGAGCGTGCAGGTAATCACCTGCCCCGCGGCCGTGCAGCCTGCGGGCATGGTGCCGGCGGTGAGGCCGGTGCCCAGCGTGTCGGTCAGCACTTCGGCAACGGTCGTGGCCGCATTGGCGACGCTGACCGTCAGGGTGTAAGTCAGCGTATCGCCGACCGATACGGCGGTGCCGCTGGCCGGATTCACGGACTTGCTCACCGTCAGCGTCGGTGTTAACGGATTGGTGGTCGTGCAGGTGGTGCAGGTGCCCGTGCTGGTCACCACGCTGTTGCTGACCGACGTGGTCGCAGTGGCATCTACTGTTGCCGTGTAGGCGAAAGTGTAAGTGCCAATGGCGCTGCCGGCAGGCAAGGTGCAGGTGATCGCCTGGCCTGAAGGCGTGCAGCCCGCCGGCAAGGTGCCGATGGTCAGGCCGGCGCCCAGCGTATCGGTCAGCACTTCCGGCGCGGCGGTGTTGGCGTTGGCCACGGTGACAGTGAGCGTGTAGGTCAGCGTATCGCCGACCGCGACCGCCGTGCCGCTGCCCGGATTCACGGATTTTCCGACGGTGACCGTCGACGCGACCGGATTGGTGGTCGTGCAGGTCCCGCAAGTGCCGGTACTCGGCACCACGCTGTTGCTGACCGAAGTGGTCGCAGTCGCATTCACCGTCGCCGTGTAGACGAAGGTGTAGATGCCGATGGCGCTGCCGGCAGCCAAAGTGCAGGTGACGACTTGGCCCGAGACGGTGCAGCCCGCCGGCAAGGTACCGATGGTGAGGCCCGTGCCGAGCGTATCGGTGAGCACCTCTGCGGTCGTCGTCGACGCATTCGCCACATCCACGGTCAGCGTGTAGGTCAGCGTGGCGCCGACCGCCACCGCGGTGCCGCTGCCCGGATTGACGGATTTGTTCACCGTAATCCTGGGCGTGACCGGATTAGTGGTCGTGCACGTGGTGCAGTTGCCGGTGCTGGGCACCACGCTGTTGCTCACCGAGGTGGTCGCGGCGGCATCCACCGTGGCGGTATAGACGAACGTGTAGGTGCCGATCGCACTTCCGGCAGCCAGCGTACAAGTAACGACCTGGCCCGAAGGCGTGCAGCCCGCCGGCAAGGTGCCGACGATGAGGCCGGCGCCGAGCGTGTCGGTCAGCACTTCCGCAGCGGTCGTCGCGGCATTGGCAACGTTCACCGTCAGCGTATAGGTCAGCGTGTCGCCGACCGCTACCGCGGTGCCGCTGCCCGGATTGACGGATTTGTTCACCGTAATCCTGGGCGTGACCGGATTAGTGGTCGTGCACGTGGTGCAGTTGCCGGTGCTGGGCACCACGCTGTTGCTCACCGAGGTGGTCGCGGCGGCATCCACCGTGGCGGTATAGACGAACGTGTAGGTGCCGATCGCACTTCCGGCAGCCAGCGTACAAGTAACGACCTGGCCCGAAGGCGTGCAGCCAGCTGGCAACGTGCCAACGGTGAGGCCGGCGCCGAGCGTATCGGTCAGCACTTCGGCGGCTGTCGTGGCCGCATTGGCGACGTTGACCGTCAACGTGTAGCTCAGCGTGTCGCCGACCGCCACCGCGGTGCCGCTGCCCGGGTTGACGGACTTGTTCACCGTCAGCGTCGGTGTGAGCGGATTGGTGGTCGTGCACGTGGTGCAGCTGCCGGTGCTGGGCACCACGCTGTTGCTGACCGAGGTGGTCGCAGTGGCATCCACCGTCGCCGTGTAGACGAAGGTGTAGATGCCGATTGGGCTGGCGGCGGCCAAGGTGCAGGTAATCACTTGACCGGAAGGCGTGCAGCCCGCCGGCAACGTGCCGACGACCAGGCCCGCACCGAGCGTATCGGTCAGCACTTCGGCAGCGGTCGTCGCCGCATTCGCCACGTCTACGGTCAGCGTGTAAGTCAGCGTGGCGCCAACCGAGACGGCCGTGCCGCTGCCAGGATTGACCGACTTGTTCACCGTAATCCTGGGCGTGACCGGGTTGGTGGTCGTGCACGCAGTGCAGTTGCCGGTGCTGGGCATCACGCTATTGCTGACCGACGTGGTCGCCGCAGCATCCACCGTCGCGGTATAGACGAACGTGTAGGTACCGATGGCACTACCGGTAGGCAAGGTGCAGGTAATCACTTGGCCCGAAGGTGTGCAGCCTGCCGGCAAGGTGCCGACGACCAAGCCGGCGCCGAGCGTATCGGTCAGCACTTCCGCGGCCGTCGTGGCCGCATTGGCGACGTCCACCGTCAGCGTGTAGGTCAGCGTGCTGCCGACCGACACGGCGGTACCGCTACCCGGATTAACGGATTTGTTCACCGTAATCCTGGGCGTGACGGGATTGGTCGTGGTGCAGGCCACGCAACTACCGGTGCTGGGCACCACGCTGTTGCTGACGGAGGTGGTCGCCGCGGCATCCACGGTCGCGGTGTAAGTGAAGGTATGCGTGCCGATGGCCGCACCCGCTGCCAGCGTACAAGTGACGACCTGGCCCGAAGGCGTGCAGCCCGCCGGCAAGGTGCCGACGGTCAAGCCGGCGCCGAGCGTATCGGTCAGCACTTCCACAACGGTTGTCGCAGCATTGGCGACATTGACCGTCAGCGTGTAGGTCAGCGTACTGCCGACCGCCACCGCGGTGCCGCTGCCCGGGTTGACGGACTTGTTGACCGTCACTGTCGGATCGACGGGGTTGGTCGTGGTGCAGGTCAAGCAGGTGCCGGTGCTGGGCACTACGCTGTTGCTGACGGAGGTGGTCGCAGCGGCACCGACCGTCGCGGTATAGGTGAAGGTATGCGTGCCGATGGCTGCGCCCGCTGCCAGCGTACAGGTGACGATCTGACCCGAAGGCGTGCAGCCCGCCGGCAGCGTGCCGACGACCAGGCCGGCGCCGAGCGTATCGGTCAGCACTTCAGCGGCCGTGGTGGCCGCGTTGGCGACATTGACCATCAACGTATAAGTCAGCGTGGCGCCGACCGCCACCGCCGTACCGCCGCCCGGATTCACGGATTTGTTGACCGTCACCGTCGGGTTGACGGGGTTGGTCGTGGTGCAGGTCAGGCAAGTAGCGCTGCTGGGCACCACGCTATTGCTGACCGACGTGGTCGCCGCAGCATCCACCGTGGCGGTATAGACGAAGGTGTAGATGCCGATGGCGCTGCCGGCAGCCAAGGTGCAAGTAATCACTTGGCCAGAAGGTGTGCAGCCCGCCGGCAAGGTGCCGATGGTCAGGCCTGCGCCGAGCGTATCGGTCAGTACTTCCGCCGCGGTCGTGGCCGCGTTGGCCACGGTGACAGTGAGCGTATAAGTCAGCGTACTGCCCACGGACACAGCGGTGCCGCTGCCCGGATTCACGGACTTGTTGACGGTCAGGGTCGGATCGACCGGATTGATGGTCGTGCAGGTTCCGCAAGTACCGGTACTGGGCACCACGCTGTTGCTCACCGAGGTGGTCGCCGCGGCATCCACCGTGGCGGTATAGACGAAGGTGTAGGTGCCGATGGCACTGCCGGCAGCCAAGGTGCAAGTCACTACTTGGCCCGAAGGCGTGCAACCTGCCGGCAAGGTGCCGACGTTGAGGCCTGCACCCAGCGTATCGGTCAGCACTTCCGCGACCGTCGTCGCGGCGTTGGCGACGTTCACCGTCAGGGTGTAGGTCAGGATGTCGCCGGGCGATACCGCGATACCGCTGCCTGGGTTCACCGTCTTATTGACCGTCACCGTCGGGTTGACCGGGTTGGTGGTGATGCAGGTTCCGCAAGTACCGGTACTCGGTACCACGCTGTTGCTGACCGACGTGGTCGCCGCAGCATCCACCGTCGCCGTATAGACGAAGGTGTAGGTGCCGATCGGACTGGCGGCGGCCAAGGTGCAGGTGATGACTTGACCGGAAGGCGTACAGCCCGCCGGCAATGTGCCGACGTTGAGGCCTGCGCCGAGCGTATCGGTCAGCACTTCCGCGACCGTCGTCGCGGCGTTGGCGACATTGATCGTCAGCGTGTAGGTCAGCGCGCTGCCGACCGCTACTGCGGTGCCGCTGCCTGGATTCACGGACTTGTTCACCGTCACCGTCGGGTTGACCGGGTTGGTGGTGATGCAGGTTCCGCAAGTACCGGTACTCGGTACCACGCTGTTGCTGACCGAGGTGGTCGCGGCAGCGTCCACCGTCGCGGTGTAAGTGAAGGTATGCGTGCCGATGGCTGCGCCCGCCGCCAGCGTACAGGTGACGACCTGGCCCGAGGGCGTGCAGCCTGCCGGCAAGGTGCCGACAGTGAGGCCGGCGCCCAGCGTATCGGTCAGCACTTCCGCGACCGTCGTCACTGCGTTGGCGACGTTGATCGTCAGCGTGTAGGTCAGCGCGCTGCCGACCGCTACTGCGGTGCCGCTGCCTGGATTCACGGACTTGTTCACCGTCACCGTCGGGTTGACCGGGTTGGTGGTGATGCAGGTTCCGCAAGTACCGGTACTCGGTACCACGCTGTTGCTGACCGACGTGGTCGCCGCAGCATCCACCGTCGCCGTGTAGACGAAGGTGTAGGTGCCGATCGCGCTTCCGGCCGGCAAGGTGCAAGTAACGATCTGGCCCGAAGGCGTGCAGCCCGCCGGCAAGGTACCGATGGTGAGGCCGGCGCCGAGCGTATCGGTCAGCACTTCCGCGACCGTCGTCGCGGCATTGGCGACGTTGACCGTCAACGTATAGGTCAGTGTGCTGCCGACCAACACCGCGGTACCGCTGCCAGGGTTCACCGACTTGTTCACCGTCACCGTCGGATTGACCGGATTGGTGGTGGTGCAGGTCACACAGCTGCCAGTGCTGGGCACCACGCTGTTGCTGACCGACGTCGTCGCAGCGGTGTCCACCGTCGCCGTGTAGACGAAGGTGTAGGTGCCGATGGCACTGCCGGCAGGCAACGTACAGGTAATCACTTGACCCGAAGGCGTGCAGCCCGCCGGCAAGGTGCCGACGGCAAGGCCGGCGCCCAGCGTATCGGTCAGCACTTCCGCTGCCGTGGTGGTCGCGTTGGCGACGTTGATCGTCAGCGTGTTGGTCAAGGTGTCGCCGACCGCCCCCGCCGTACCGCT
>CBFGMR010000041.1:0-29825 GCA_965650035.1 uncultured Pseudoxanthomonas sp. | reverse complement strand
CGCCGCCCAGCAGCTTGAGGTTGTAGGCGATGTTGCCGGCGCAGCCGCCGAACTCACGGCGCATACGCGGCACCAGGAAGGACACGTTGAGGATGTGCACCTTGTCCGGAAGGATGTGGTTCTTGAACTGGTCCGGGAACACCATGATGGTGTCGTAGGCAAGGGAACCACAGATCAGTGCGGACATCGGGCAGTCTCTTCAATGAGGAAAGTCGCTCCCGGCGGCCCGGGCAACAGCCAGGCGTCGGCACCTTGGCGGCGCAAAGGGTAACGGCTGGGACAGGTGCAGGCCAGCGCGAACGAACTGCGAGGGGTGTGAACGATCGCGGCGGATGTCGCGAAACGCTGGAATAGTACGGTTTTACAGAGATTTTCCCTTGCCGCACCCCGGGGTGGTTGTTAGTCTAGCGAACCCCCGAATTCCCCACCGCGCGGACTTTGCGCCGCGTCGGCACAGCAGGACTCTTCCCTCGATGTTCTTCAAGAAACTCCGCGGCATGTTCTCCAACGACCTGTCCATCGACCTGGGCACGGCCAATACCCTGATCTACGTGCGCGGCCAAGGCATCGTCCTCAACGAACCCTCGGTGGTCGCCGTGCGCCAGGACCGCGCTTTCGGCGGCACCCGCACCGTGGCCGCCGTCGGCGCCGAGGCCAAGCAGATGCTGGGCCGCACACCGGGCAACATCACCACCATCCGCCCCATGAAAGACGGCGTTATCGCCGATTTCACCTACACCGAGGCGATGCTGAAGTACTTCATCAAGAAGGTGCACAAGTCGCGCTTCCTGCGCCCCAGCCCGCGCGTGCTGGTGTGCGTGCCGGCCGGTTCCACCCAGGTGGAGCGCCGTGCGATCAAGGAATCGGCCGAAGAAGCCGGCGCCCGCGATGTCTACCTGATCGAGGAACCCATGGCGGCGGCCATCGGCGCCGGCATGCCGGTCACCGAGGCGCGCGGCTCCATGGTCATCGACATCGGCGGCGGCACCACCGAGGTGGCGGTGATCTCGCTGAACGGCATCGTCTACTCGCAGTCGGTGCGCATCGGCGGCGACCGCTTCGATGAGGCCATCACCAATTACGTGCGCCGCAACCACGGCATGCTGATCGGCGAGGCCACGGCCGAGCGCATCAAGCTGCAGATCGGCTGCGCCTATCCGCAGCCCGAAGTGCAGGAACTGGAGATCTCCGGCCGCAACCTGGCCGAGGGCGTGCCGAAAATGATCAAGATCACCTCCAACGAGGTGCTGGAAGCCCTGCACGAGCCGCTGGCCGGCATCGTCAGCGCGGTCAAGCTGGCGCTGGAGCAGACCCCGCCGGAGCTGTGCGCCGACGTGGCAGAACGCGGCATCGTGCTCACCGGCGGCGGCGCGCTGCTGCGCGACATGGATCGCCTGATCTCCGAGGAAACCGGTTTGCACGTGCAGGTGGCCGACGATCCGCTGACCTGCGTGGCTCGCGGCGGCGGTCGCGCGCTGGAACTGGTGGACATGCACGGCAATGAGTTCTTTGCACCCGAATAAGCGTCTTTTGTAGGAGCGCCCCCTGGGCGCGAGCTTTTGATGTCCAGCGTGATCCTTGAGAAATGCTCGCGCCCATGGGGCGCTCCTACCTCCACCTGACCAAGCCGCCCAGTGCCCTCCTACGCCGGTCCTCCCGTCACTGCCCGTCCAGGCGAAGTCGCCAGCACGCTCAGGCTGTTGGGGTATCTGGCGTTGGCCATCGCGCTGATCATCTTCGATCATCGCGGTGGCTGGCTTTCCCAGTTCCGCATCCAGGCCAACGTGGCCACCCAGCCGTTGTGGTGGCTGGCCGGCCTGCCCGGACGGCTGGGCGCGCGCATGCAGGACGATGCCGGCACCCGCACCCGCCTGACCACCGAAAACCGCAATCTGCGCAACGAGTTGCTGATCGCCAATGCGCGCCTGACCCGTCTGCAGACGGCCGCCGCCGATAACGCGCAGCTGCGCGCCTTGCTGGGCGCCGCCGAAAGCCGTGGCCTGGATGTGCAGCTGGCCCCGATCCTCAACATTGACCTGGATCCGACCCGCCAGCGCCTGGTGCTGGATGCGGGCAGCAGCGAAGGCGTGCACGTGGGCCAGGCGGTGATCGACGCCGGCGGTTTGATGGGACAGATCATCGAAACCACACCGTCCCATTCCACCGTGCTGTTGCTGACCGATCCCGACCATGCGGTGCCGGTGGTAGTGGCGCGCAATGGCGTGCGCCTGATCGTGTACGGCCGCGGCGATCATCTGGAACTGTCCGATGTGCCGTTGAATACCGACGTGAAGATGGGGGACGTGATCGTCAGTTCGGGATTGGGCGGGCGTTTCCCCGCCGGCTTTCCGGTGGGGACGGTGACCGCCCTGCGCCCCGACGACAGCCGCGCGTTCCTGGTCGGCGAGCTGAGGCCGGCGGCCCAGTTGAATCGCGGACGCGACGTGCTTCTGTTGCGTTCGGCGCCGAAGATGTTGATAGGGAATAGGGAATCGGCAACGGGCGAAGCCGCCGCGTCGAGCCCCTCTCCCCTCGGGAGAGGGGTTGGGGAGGGGGTACGGGGTGAGGCGAATGCTGGTGCTGGCGTTGAACCCACTTCGTCCGCAGTCGAAAATGCGAATGCGCCGACGTCTGCCGCTTCCCGTGTGGACCGTACCCTCACCCCAACCCCTCTCCCGACGGGAGAGGGGCTTGAAGCCGTACCCGCACGACCCGCCGCAAATCAAACCCCGCCCATCCAGCAAGAGCCACGCCGATGAGCCGTCCGCGCAGAGGTTGGATCATGCCGGTGAGCATCATTCTGGCGCTGCTGCTGGGCCTGCTGCCCTTGCCGGGCATGCTGCAGCCGCTGCGCCCGTACTGGCTGGCGCTGATCATGGCTTATTGGGTCATCGAGGCACCCGATAGCGCGGGGCTGGGTTTCGCCTTCGCGATGGGGATAATCGCCGACCTGATGTTCGGCGGGCTGCTCGGCGAACAGGCGCTGCGTCTGGTGATCATGACCTTCATCCTGCAGCGGTTCCGCGCGCGCCTGCGCTTCTTCCCGATGTCGCAGCAGGCGTTGGCGATAGGTGTGTTGCTGCTCAACGATCGCGTGGTGACCGGTGCCGTGCATCTGGCGCTGGGCGAACCGGCCTTGCCCTGGAACTACTGGTGGGCGCCCGTGCTGGGCATGCTGCTGTGGCCGCCGCTGTTCCTGATGCTGGATGCGCTGCGTCTGGGCAAGCGCCAGTAATCATGCGGCCCGTCCGCCGACCGTCGAAGAATCCGCATGCGGAAGCCGAGCAATTCCGCCGTCGCGCGGTGCTGGGCTTCGTGGTGGTTGCGGTCGCGCTGCTGGGACTGGCGGGGTGGTACTTCAAGCTGCAGGTGGTGGACCACACCGAGTACGCGACGCTGTCGGAGGCCAACCGCATCAAACCCAAGCCGGTGGTGCCCGGCCGCGGCAGCATCTTCGACCGCGAGGGGCGGTTGCTGGCGGAAAACGTGCCTGCGTTCCGGCTGGAAGTAATGCCGGAGAAGGCGGGCGACCCGAAAAAGCTGGTCGCCGAACTGGGCAGGATTTTCGTGCTCACCCCGGAAGACATCGAACGTTTCGAAGCCACCCGCAAAGCGACCCGCGGATTCCGGCCGATCACCCTGAAACTGCGCGTCGGCGAAGAAGAGATGGCGCGTTTCGCAGTGGATCGCTGGCGCTTTCCCGGTGTGGAGCTGGAGCCCTATCTGACCCGCCGTTACCCGTATGGCGATCTGTTCGGACACATCGTGGGCTACGTGGCGCGCATCGACGACAAAGACCTGGAAACCCTGGGCGAAGGCAACGCCGCGCTGACCCATATCGGCAAGACCGGTCTGGAGCGCTATTACGAAGAAACCCTGCGCGGCAAGATCGGCTACGAGCAGGTCGAAACCAATGTGGAAGGTCGCGCCCTGCGCACGGTGGGACGCGTGCCGGCGCAGGCCGGTGCGGATCTGCGCCTGGGCGTGGACGCCAATCTGCAGTTGGCCATGGTGCGGGCGTTCGGCGATCTGGAAGGCTCTGCGGTGGCGCTGGATCCGCGCACCGGCGAAGTGCTGGCCATGGTCAGCCTGCCGAGCTACGACCCCAATCTGTTCGTCAACGGCATCTCGCACGCCGATTTCAACGCGTTGAACAGCAATCCTTCGCGCCCGCAGTTCAACCGCCTGGTGCTGGGCGGAGTGGCGCCGGGTTCCACCATCAAGCCACTGACTGCGCTGGCCGGGCTGGACAGTGGTTTGCGCAAACCCGAGGACAAGACCCTTTCCACCGGCATGTTCCGCCTGCCCGGCATGAAGGGCCGTGGCTGGGGCGATTCCCACCGCGGCGGCCATGGCTGGACCGATGCGCGCAAATCCATCGCAGATTCGGTCAACACCTATTACTACCGCCTCGCACTGGACATGGGGGTGGAACGCTACGACACATATCTGAAGAAATACGGCTTCGGCGCGCCCACCGGGATCGACCTGATGGGCGAGATCGACGGCATCCTGCCGTCGCCGGCGGCCAAGCTGAAGCTCAACAAGGAGCGCTGGTATCCCGGCGATCTGGTCAACGCGGCGATCGGACAGGGCATGTGGAAGGTGACCCCGCTCCAGCTCGCGCGCGGCACCGCGGCGCTGGCCGACCATGGCATGTTGCGCCGTCCGCACCTGGTCGTCGCGCAGCGCAGCGGGTTTGATTCGCCCTGGCAGCCGCTGCCGCAACCGGCGCCGATCCGCATCACCGACCACCCCGAGAATCTCAAGGTGGTGCAGGAAGGCATGGAAATGACGGTCAACGGCCCCGGCGGCACCGCGCGCAGAGTCGCCCTCGGCGCGCCGTATCGCATGGCGGGCAAAACCGGCACTGCGCAGGTGGTCAACCGCAGCGCTTATGCGGTGGATCCCCGGTCGCTGCCCATGCACAAGCGCCACCGCGCGCT
The DNA here is from genome assembly GCA_965650035.1 of uncultured Pseudoxanthomonas sp. Classification (GTDB taxonomy): domain Bacteria; phylum Pseudomonadota; class Gammaproteobacteria; order Xanthomonadales; family Xanthomonadaceae; genus Pseudoxanthomonas_A. The sequence continues at coordinate 24,879 of CBFGMR010000041.1, read as the reverse complement.
GTTCATCGCGTATGCGCCGGCTGAAAACCCGACCATCGCCATTGCCATTGCGATTGAAGGCGGCGGCTTCGGTGCCGACACCGCCGCGCCGATCGCACGCAAGGTCTTCGATGCGTGGCTGCTGGGCAAGATGCCGGAAGTGCCGGAGACGCCGGAAAAGCCAGGAACAGGAACGGCAGAGGCCGCCTTAAGCCCCTCTCCCGGCGGGAGAGGGGTGAGGGTACGGGACGAGGCAGAAGCCAGTACTCGCGTTGAAGCGAATTCGCCCGCACTCGAAAACGCTAGAGCAGTGCAATCTGATCCTCCACGTGTAAACCGTACCCTCACCCCAACCCCTCTCCCGCCGGGAGAGGGGCTTAAGCCGAAACCGCAGGAGCGCAAGCCATGAGCGAGATCCTGCGTTGGCTGGCCGACCTGGTCCGCTATTTCCTGCGCACTCTGGACTGGCCGCTGCTGCTGGCGCTCAGCGCGTTGATGGGCATCGGCCTGGCGGTGCTGTACAGCGCCGGCGGCGATGCGCAGGGCATGCGGCTGATGCTGGCGCAGGGCGCGCGTTTCGTGGTCGGGCTGGCGGCCATGTGGGGCCTGTCGCGGGTCACGCCTTCGCGCTTGCGCGCGTGGACGCCGGGTTTGTTCCTGGTTTCGCTGCTGCCGTTGATCCTGGTGCTGTTCATCGGCAGCGGCAAACACGGCAACCACTGGATTGACTTGAAGCTGTTCTATTTCCAGCCCTCTGAACTGATGAAACTCAGTCTGCCGATGATGATGGCCTGGTACCTGCACCGCGAGCCGTTGCCGCCGCGCATACGCACCGTGCTGGCGGCGGCTGTGCTGATCGGCGTGCCGACCGGGCTGATCCTGCTGCAGCCGGATTTCGGCACCGGCATGCTGGTCGCGGCCAGCGGCGTGTTCGCGCTGCTGCTGGCCGGTTTGCCGTGGTGGTGGGTAGGCGTGGCCGTGGGCGGTGTGGCGGGCGCGGCGCCGGTGGCGTGGTTGTGGTTCCTGCGCCCGTACCAGAAGGATCGCATCCTGACCTTCCTCAACCCGGAGAACGATCCGCTGGGCACCGGCTGGAACATCATCCAGTCCAAGATCGCCATCGGCGGCGGCGGCATGACCGGCAAGGGCTGGGGCGAGGGTACTCAATCGCACCTCAACTTTCTGCCCGAGCACACCACCGACTTCATCTTCGCGGTGCTGTCTGAAGAATTCGGTTGGCTCGGCGTGGCAGTGGTGCTGGCGCTGTACCTGTTCGTGATCGGCCGCTGCTTGTGGATCGCCATCGATGCGCGCGACACCTATTCGCGCCTGGTCGCCGGCACCATCGGGCTGTCGTTCTTCGTCTACGTGATCGTGAACGGGGGCATGATTTCCGGCCTGCTGCCGGTAGTGGGAGTGCCGATGCCGTTGCTGAGTTACGGCGGAACCTCGGCCGTGTCGCTATTGGCGGGATTGGGATTGGTGATGTCGGTGCGCGCGCATCGTCCGGTGCATGGATATTGAGACAACGCATGCCTGACAAGAGCATGCCTGACGAGAGCATGCCTGACGAGAGATGGATCCGTTGGATGAATAGGTGCAGCCCTGGCTTTTGCTTTGCCCCCTTTGGAAAAGGGGGCTTACGGGGGATTTGCTTTTGATCTTGCTTGTTGATGAGCGAGTTGTGAGAAACAACGCAACATCCAGAGCAAGAGCAAATCCCCCTCGATCCCCCTTTTTCAAAGGGGGAGGCAAAGCAGCGTTCCACTGCGCCAGTTTGCTCCCGCACGATTCACTCTTCACCGCTTTACGCATGCTACCCTCGGCGCCGATGACCCGAACCGCTCTTTTCTGCCTCTTCACCCTTGGCCTCGTCGCTTGCGCGACACCGGTCAAGTCTCCGACTCCGGCGCAGCAAACGGCTGCCGAGCCAGCGACGCCGAAGTCCGCTATAGGCCCCGCAGAGGCTTCCGTCGAAGCCTTGCCGGCCGGTGCGCTTATCGATCCGATTCCTGTTCCGTTCGAAGTTGCGCGCGCCGATTTCGTGCGCGACACCGCGGCCCGCTACGCCATCGCGCCAGCCAACATCGAAACGGTGTTGTCGCGGGCCCAGTTCCTGGACAGCGTGGTCGCGTTGATGTCGCGTCCGGCCGAGCGCACCAAGACCTGGGCCGAATACCGTCCCAACTTCATCACCGATTCGCGCATCGAGGGCGGGCGGGCCTTCCTGGCCACGCACCGCGACGAACTGCAACGCGTGCAGGCGCGCACCGGTGTGCCGGCCGAGATCATCGTCTCCATCATCGGCGTGGAAACCAGCTACGGCGGATTCACCGGCAAGACGCGGGTGATCGATGCGTTGTACACGCTGGCGTTCCGTTATCCGCGCAGCGGCAATCCCGGGCGCGCGGCCTACGAATACAAGCGCGAGCAGTTCTTCCGCGACGAACTGGCGCAGTTGTTCGCGCTGGGCCGCGATGAGAATCTGGACATCGCCAACCTGACCGGCAGTTATGCCGGCGCGATGGGACTGGGCCAATTCATGCCGTCCAGCTATCGCGAATTCGCGGTGGATGGCAACGGCGACGGACGCCGCGACCTGTTCAACAGCTATGACGATGTGTTTTCTTCCATCGCCAACTACTTCCTGAAGAAGGGCGGCGAACGCGGCGGCTGGGTGCGCGATGGCGCGGTGGTGGCGCGCGCGGAACTGCAGCCCGGCTTCGCCGAATTCAATCCTGAAACCTGGACGCCCGACTACACGCTGGCCGATCTGGCCCAGCGCGGGTACCGTCCGCTGGATCCCGTCGCGCCCGGCGCCACCGCCACTCTGGTGTCGCTGGAAGGCAGCACCGGCAAGCAGTACTGGCTGGGCTTCCAGAACTATTACGCCATCACCCGTTACAACAACTCCAAGATGTATGCGATGGCCGTCTATCAGTTGTCGCAAGCCATCGCCGGCAAAGAGATCCCACCGGCATGAAGTGGCTGGCGCTGCCTTTACTGGCGCTCACGCTCGCTGCCTGCAGCAGCGCACCGAAGAAATCCTCTCCTCCGCTCTCATCGTCCGAAGCCGGTAGACGCGCCCAGCCTTCCGTGCCGGCACAGGCTGTGGCTGCCGGATGCGCGCAGAAGTACTCGCCCGCGCAGGAAGACCTGAGCAAGCGCGGCGACTACAAGGCCGGCGGCCTGTACGCGCCACATGTTCCCGACACCACGCCCGACCATGTTCCCGATGTGGATTGCATCGCAGAACCGCTGGTTACCAACGAGCCGCCTTCGGCCGTCGGCAATCGCTCTCCGTACAGCGTGCTGGGCAAAAAATATGAAGTGATGCAGCGCGTCGACGGCTACGTGGAGCGGGGCACGGCTTCGTACTACGGCAACAAGTTCCACGGTCGCCGCACTTCCAATCAGGAGGTGTACGACATGTACGCCTTCACCGCCGCGCACAAGACCTTGCCGTTGCCCAGCTTCGCGCGCGTCACCAATCTGGAAAACGGCAAGTCGGTGGTGGTGCGCGTCAACGACCGCGGCCCCTTCCATGAAGGCCGCGTCATCGACCTCAGCTATGCGGCAGCGGTCAAACTGGACATCACCCGGCGCGGCACCGGAAGGGTGGAGGTACGCGCGCTGACCGGCAACGACGACGGCGGCACGATGGTCGCAACGGCGCCGGTGAAGACCACGGTCGCGACCGGCGTTCCCACCCGCATCGCCACCGGCAAGCCCACGCCGATGGATCAACTGGTTGATCGTCTGCCCAAGCAGACAACGACCGACCAGGCGCAAGGGCCCGCTTCGGCACCAGCCGCCTCGGACCCGGGCGACCCATGGCGCTACCACGTCAGCGCCGAACCCAAGCAGAAAGCCAGTTCCGAAGCCTTCGACGCCTGGATGAGCTCGCGCGGCGTGCGCGTGGCCACCGGCAAACCGGCCACCGTGCAGAAGCCCGCCGATAGCCCGCGCCGTGTGGCGGCGGCCGCGCCCGCGCCGCGCGCTGTCGCGTCGGCTCCCACCCCAACCCCAGCTCCGCCTTCCAATGCCACGCTGCCTTCGGGCAATGACGTGCAGCTGCAGGTCGCAAGCTTCGCCAGCCGCGAAAATGCCGACCGCGCGCTGGCCCGGCTCAGCGCTGCCGGCATCGTCCGCGCCAGCCTGAGCGACGTGGCCAGCAACGGCCGCACGCTGTGGCGTTTGCGCGTGCAGGCGTCCGATCCGGCCTCGGCCACGGAACTGGCCGGACGTATCGCAGGTCTGGGATTCGGCCAGCCGCAAGTGGTGCGCGAGTAAACCCGGCGCCGGCCCCTTACAATTCGCCTCTTTTCCCGCTTTTCCCCTTTTCGAACTGGCCCCGGCCTCCTGGAGTTAGCAGCAAATGAAGTTCCGTTTCGCAATCGCCGCGCTGGCCACCGTTTCGGTCGGGCTGGCTTTCGCCCAGACTCCTGCGCCGCAACCCGTCGCTGCACCTGCCGCGCCCGCCGCGCCGGTCGCCATTCCGCCGGCGCCCAAGCCTGCGGGCACCGCCTGGGTGCTGATGGACTACACCACCGGCCAGGTGCTGGCGGGCGAGAACTACAACGAACGCGTGGAGCCCGCCAGCATCACCAAGGTGATGACCTCCTACACGCTGGCCGCCGAGCAGAAGAACGGCAAGATCAAGCCAGACGATCAGGTCATGCTGAGCGAGCGCGCCTGGCGCGAGGGCGGCGCGGGTACCGACGGCAGCTACAGCGGCTTCGCCGTCAACCAGACCGCCAAGCTCATCGACATGGAAAAAGGCATGGCGGTGCAGTCGGGCAACGATGCGGCGATCGCACTGGCCGAACACGCTGCCGGCAGCGAGGAAGCCTTCGCCGCACTGATGAACAACTATGCCGCCAAGATCGGCATGAAGGGCTCGCACTTCGTCAATGCGCACGGCCTGTCGGCGCCGGAGCACTATTCCACGGCCTACGATCTGGCGTTGCTGGGCCAGGCCTTGATCCGCGACTACCCGGAAACCTACGCCTTCAACAAGATCAAGGAATTCACCGTAGGCACCATCACCCAGCCCAACCGCAACCTGCTGTTGTGGCGCGACTCGGCGGTGGACGGCATCAAGACCGGCCACCATTCGGGTGCGGGCTATTGCCTGATGAGTTCGGCCAAGCGCGGCGACCAGCGCCTGATCGCGGTGGTAATGGGTTCCACTTCGGAAAAGCAACGCGCCGACGACAGCATGGCGCTGTTGAACTGGGGCTTCCGTTTCTTCGAAACCCATCGCCTGTACGAGGCCGGCAAGCAGGTCGCGCAGCAGAAGGTGTGGAAGGGCACCACCAAGGAAGTGCAGCTGGGGGTGGCCACGCCGTTGCTGGTGGGCGTGCCGCGCGGCCGCTATGCCGACCTGAAGCCGAGCATGGACGTGCCCAAGGTATTGGAAGCGCCGATCAAGAAGGGCCAGGCCATCGGCACGGTGAAGGTCAGCCTGGACGGCAAGCTTGTGGCGCAGGCCCCGCTGGTCGCGCTCAACGAAGTGGAAGAAGGCGGATTCTTCCGCCGCCTGTGGGACAGCTTCTGGATGTGGTGGGAGTCGGAGTGACACGATCCGGTCGACCGGACCGCCATGACCCCACGAAAAGCCGGCGCAAGCCGGCTTTTCCGTTTCCGCCGGTGGCCGCAGGCGGCCTGATTTGCCGTTTCAATTGATGAATCCAGTGCCGGCTTCGCAGGTCGCACGCGGGAGTCCGTAACGGTTGATTTATCATGCCGGCTCGGGGCCGTAGGGGCGTACCGGATCCAGGGGGATCCGCTTCGGGGCCGCGAGTCGACAAGGAGAATGCCGCAGGGCATTCATGCACGTTTATCTCAATAGGGAAGGTTCAATGAACATCAGTATTTCGAAACACGCGGCCCTGGCCGCAGGCGTGTTCGGCTTGGCCGTGGCGGTCGCCTCGGCGCCGGCATCGGCCCAGCGCAAGAGCGCGCAGGAACAGCGCAAGGAACAGATGGCCCAGATTCCGACCTGCGCCAAACCGCTCGGCTCCATCTCGGTGATCGAACCGGAAGATGCGACCAACTGGTGGAGCGGCCAGCAGCTGCCTGCGCCCTCCAAACTGATCAAGGTATTTGTCAGCAAGTCGCGCTGCTTCACCCTGGTGGACCGCGGCGCCGGCATGAACGCGGCCATGGGCGAGCGCGCACTGGCTTCCAGCGGCGAACTACGCGGCCGTTCCAACATCGGCAAGGGCCAGATCAAAGCGGCCGACTATGTGCTGGTGCCGGATCTGATCGCGCAGAACAGCAACGCCGGCGGCAACGCGATCGGCGGGTTGCTCGGCGGCCTGATCGGCGGCGATGTCGGCCGAGTCGCGGGCGGCTTGAATTTCAAGAAGAAGACCGCCGACGTGGTCCTGACCGTCACCGATGTGCGCTCGTCCGAACAGGTGGCCATGGCCGAGGGCAACGCCAAAAAGACCGACATAGGCTGGGGCGCCAGCGGCGGCTTGTTCGGCGGTAGCGGTTGGGGCGAGGCGGGCGCTTCGGGCTATGCCAACACCGAGCTGGGTCAGGTCATCACCCTGGCGTATCTGCAAGCCTACACCGACATCATCAGCCAGCTGGGCGGCCTGCCGGGCAACGCCTCGGCAGCCAACGCCACCCAGGCGCTCACGGTGACCAAGGCCGCGCGTCTGCTGGCCAACTCCAAAGGCACCGGCAAGGCCGTGCGCACGCTGGATCCGGGCATGATGCTGTACCCCACCGGCAACAAGGACGGCCTGATGTGGGAAGTGGAAGACGAACTGGGCAACAAGGGCTGGGTCAATTCCACCATGACCGAGCTCTCGCGCTGATTCAGGCCCATCACTCCGCGTTTCATCCGAAGGGCCGCATGCGAATGCGGCCCTTTTCCTTGGTGGGGTGTTGTGGGAGCGGCGGGACGCCGCTCCCACGCAACTTCCGCAACGCTTGGGTTTCGGCAGAAACGGCCCAATAATCCCCGCATGGAAATCAAATCCGACAACCCCGATCACGGCTTCCAATTTCCCGGCACCTTCGAGCTCAGCGCCATGGGTTCGGCCGATAGCGGCTTGGAAACCGAACTGCCGCGCCTGCTGACCGCCGCCGGCATCGAAGTGCTGGAGGAAAGCATCAGCTGGAAGCATTCCTCCAACGGCAAGTACGTGTCGGTGCGCATCGGCTTCTGCGCCAGCGACCGCGCCCAGTACGATGCCGCCCACCACGCCTTGCGCACGCATCCGGAAGTGAAGTGGACGATCTGACCGTGTTGCCCGGTCGCGTGCGCGAACTGGGCCGGCAGGCTTACGAGCCGGTGTGGCGCGCGATGCAGCGCTTCACCGACACGCGCGACGAGCACACCGAAGACGAAATCTGGATGGTCGAACACGACCCGGTGTTCACTCTGGGTCAGGCGGGAAAACCCGAGCACGTGCTCGCGCCCGGCGATATCCCGGTGATCCACGTCGATCGCGGCGGCCAGGTGACTTACCACGGCCCCGGGCAGATCGTGGCCTATCCGCTGTTCGATCTGAAACGCATGAAGGTCGGCGTGCGCGAATACGTCAACCGCATCGAACAGGCCATCATCGATACCGCAGCGGAGTGGAACATCCACGCCGAACGCAAGGAAGGCGCGCCCGGCGTCTATGTCGCTGGCGCCAAGGTCGCCGCGCTGGGCATCCGCGTGCGCCGCGGCTGCACCTTCCACGGCCTGGCCTTCAACATCGGCATGGACCTGGAACCGTTCCATCGCATCAATCCCTGCGGCTACCAGGGCCTGGAAGTCACCACGCTGTCCGACCTGGGCGGGCCGTCCGGCATGGACGCGGTGAAACCGGTGTTGCTGGAAAACCTGGCCCGGCAGTTCGGGCTCCGGTTGCGGACTGAGGTGGAGCTGCCGGACCTGTCCCTGGCCGCATAGCCGCCCGTTCACGCTCCAGGCAGAAACAAGCCGCGCGAAAGGCGCGTGCCGCTTGGGTTTCACCGCCCAATAACCGCGTCTTCTGTATCCAGTCGGTTATCCGCAGCGAAAGGTGAGTGCAATGTCCATAGTCAATGCATTGGCTGGAATCGCAGTCAAGGACATCGATGCCGCAGTGATCTGGTATGAGCAGATACTGGGGCCGGCGTCGCGCCCGATGGACGAAATGGCCGAATGGCAGCTTCCCAACGGCGGATGCGTGCAGGTGTTCGAGGACGGCAACCGTGCGGGGCTATCGTCGGTGACCCTGGTGGTGGAAGACCTGGACCGCGAAATCGCCGGCCTGGAATCCAAAGGCATACGCATCGGCGAGAAATCCAGATCCGACCTGGTGGACGTGGCCATCGTGCAGGACCAGGACGGCAACCAGGTCGTGTTCGCGCATGCCAAGAGCGACGTGCTGGTCAGCTAGCGCCGCCTCTTCAACTCCCGCCTCAATCCAGACCCCGTCTCTCCGATTGCAGTTGCCTTTCCCTGCGCCCGACCTTCGGGTTGGAGTCCGCAGGGAAGGGCGACGGCTTCGCCCATGGACCCGGGATTATTTCTTCAGATGCGAGTGGTGGCGAGGAAGCGTTCGCGGTCCTGCTGGGTGCGGTTGCGGATCTCGGCCAACGCCTGATTTTCGGTGGCTTCCAGCATCGACTCGAACAGGCGCTGGAAGTGGTTGCGCATCGCATTGCGTGCCGCCGCCGGATCGCGCGTCTTCAAGGCGTCCAGGATCGCGGCATGCTCGTCGGTCCGGGTGTCGTCGTGCTGGTGGCACACGTGCGCGTAGACCTGGCGCACGCGCGGCAATTCGTTGCGCATGCGCCAGATCAGCTGGATGCAGTATTCGACCACCGGATTGCCCGACATGCGCGCGATCGCCAAATGGAAATGACGGTCGTATTCGCCGGCCATTTCTTCGGTCGCATCGGGATCGGACATGGCGCCGACCAGCGCTTGCAGTTCATCGATGTCGGCATCGGTGAGGCGACCGGCGGCCAGCGCCGCCGCTTCGGCCTCGATCACCGTGCGTGCGGCGGTCAGGTCGAATGCGCTGACATCGGGCAATGCGCCCTGCGCGTCGATCGGCCGCGGCCGCACGTAGACGCCCGAACCGGTCTTGATCGCGATCCAGCCCTGCGCCTCCAGTGCGATCTCCGCTTCGCGGATGGTGACCCGGCTTACGCCGAAGCGCTCGGCCAGGTCGCGTTCGCCCGGCAGGCGTGAGCCGATGGGGAATTCGCCGGACTCGATCATCGACAGGATCTTGGTGGCGATGGACTGGTAAAGACGGCTTTCGGACATTGAAGCGAGACCCGTTCGTTGTATTCCGCATCGGCACCGGGATGGCTCCCCGAGGTCGATATGCGACTCGAAAAACGGCGCGGCCGGAGCCGCGCCGCTGGTTCAGAACTTGTATCGTACACCCAAAAATGCGCGTCGCCCGTAGCTGACGTATTCGCGGAAATTACCGTAGATCGGCTGGTAGGCCACGCGCGGTTCGTTGGTCAGGTTCATCAGCTCCAGCGATAGCGACAGGTGCTTGTTGACACTGTAGCGGGCACGGAAATCGACGCTGGTGTTGTCGCCGTAATAGCGGTTCTGCTGGGCGACATTGCCGGTGAAGTCCTGGTAGTACTGCGAACGATACTTGCCGATGACCTGCATGTTGAAGCGGCCTACATCCCAGTAGATGGAACCGGACATCACGTGGCGGGAGAAACCGCTCAGGCCGGCTGGAGCGACGATGGCCGGAGTGACCGCGCCGGTGGCCGTATCCACCTGTTCGCCCAGGCGCGAATCCTGGGTTTCGTAGTCCGTATCGGCGTAGTTGTAGCTGATCTTGAAGCCCAGCCCGTCGAACGGCTTGGGCAAATAGGAAAAACGATGGGCCGCGCTCAGTTCGAAGCCGGTGAGAGTGCTGTCTTCGTCCGTGGTCACCTGCTGGCGCACCGGCACGGTCACGCTCTGGCCATCGATCACGAAGTCCTCGTCGATCAACGCGGTTTCGGTGCCGCCGTTGAACTGCTTCCAGTACACCGCACCGGCCAGGATGGTGTCTTCGTTCGGATACCACTCCAGCGACAGATCGCCGTTCCAGGACATCAGCGGTTCGGCGGCGGGGTTGCCGCTGGCAGTGATCCCCGCCACGGCTTCGGCCAGATCGGTGTAGTTCGCATCGCTGTTGACCGTGATGGTGCGCCCGGCGCCCAGTGCCGAGATGTCCGGGCGGGACATGGCGCGGTAGGCGCCGGCGCGAAGCAGCAGGTCGTCGCGCAACTCGAAGGCGGTATTGAGCGAGGGCAGCAACTCGCTGGTGCCTGCCTTGTAGACTTCGGTCTGGAAACTGCCGGTGGGTTCCAGGCGAATGGTGCCATCTCCGTTGTCGATCACTTCCAGGTCGGTGCGCACGCCTTCCGAACGCACATCGGTCTTGACCCAGCGCACACCCATGTTTCCCGAGACCGGCACGCCGAACAATTCGCTGCGGAAATCGGCCATCAGGAACACCGCTCTGGTCTTCTCGACCACGTCGACGCTGTTCGGATCCACGTAGTCGGGGTCCACGCCGGTGTCGCTGGTGCCGCGAAAGGCTTCGTACACGCACGCCGGATCGAAGTAGGCCCAGCTGGAAATCGTGTTGCCGCTGGCCGCATCCAGGAAATCGTCTTGCGGAAACGGCGCGCGGCAGGCCCGGTTGGCTGCGATGATCTGCGCCCGGCCGGCGCCGGTGGAGTTGATGTCCGTGGTGATGGTGTTGTCGAAGTACCGGTAGTCCGCCTGGCTGGCGCGGACGCCGGCCTTGATCGCGGTGAAGGCGCCGTCTTCAGGCATGTAGCTGACGTCGAAGCGTCCGGCACGGATACGGTGCTCGTTTTCTTCTTCCTCGGAGCTGATGCGGACCGCGCCGGTGTAGGCGTCCCAGTCGTTCACGTCGAAGGCCGGGTTGAGATGGATGCTGGGCACGTCGCCGTCGTTGATCCAGTCGTAGCTGACATAACCGGTGGTGCCGCTGCTGATGCCGGGTACGACGGCGTTGTCGACGTCGCGGGCGTTGGCGCGCATGCGGTTCACGCGCTGGGTGTCGTGGCGCAGCGTGTGCGAATAGGAAAGATCGGTGGAGATTTCCCAGGCCGCGCTCGGGCGCAGGATGAAGTTGAGGCCGCCGCCGGTGTATTCCTCGTTGCGGTCGTAAAGAGTGGAGGACGAGTCGATGGAGGTGCTGCCGGTGAAGCTCTGCAGCACGCCGTTGTCGTCCATCACCCGGTTGACGATGCCGCGGCGCGCGTTCGAAAGGCTGAGGTCCGAGCGCGTCTCGTTCCAGTTGCGGTCCGTGTGTTCGTAGTCGACATTGACTTCGAGCAGGTCGCTGGGCCTCCACTGGATCGCCGCGAACTCGGACTGGCGGTCGTTGCGCTCCTGCTTGAGGCGGTAGATGCGGCTGCTGGGCACCAGATAGAACGGCGCGCCGTTGGAGATCGCGTTGGCGCTCAGCTCGGAGCAGTTGGCGTTGGCCGCGTTCTGGGCGGCATCGCAGGCATACCAGGTCGAGCCGCTGGTCATGCTCTCTTCCGGATCCGTGCCCTCCAGGGCCTGCACGCCCAACGACACGCCCAGCTTGCCTCCGTTGGCGAATTCGAACTGGTCGATATAGCTGGCCGTGCCGCGCCAGCCGATGCCGTCCTTCTCGCGGTATTTGCTGTCGTACTCGGCCCAGCTGCCGCGACCGTCCACCTGGATGGCGCGCTTGCCGTAGTCCAGCGGTTTGACCGTTTCCAAGCCTATGGTGCCGGCCACGCCGCCTTCGATCAGATCCGCGCGCTGGGTTTTGTAGATCGCAACGGTGTTGACCAGTTCGGCCGGGAACATGTTGAAGTTCACCGAGCGGTCGCCGCTGCCGTTGGTGATCTCGCGGCCATTGAAGTTGGTGCTGCTCAGGAAGGCACCCAGGCCACGGATAGAAATCTCCGAGGCGCCGGTCTTGTCGCGGGTGGACGAGGCGCCGGTCAGCGTCTCGATGGCATCGGCCAGCGACGGTGCCGGCAGATCGCCGATGTCGTCGGCCGACAGCACGTCGGAGATGACGGTGTTGTCGCGCTTCTTGTTGATGGACGACTGGATCGAACCGCGGATGCCCTTGACCTGCACCTCATCCAGCGTAGTGACATCGCCACTGGTCGGCGCGGCGTCGGTGGCGGGAACCTCTGGCGCCGTCTCGGGCGCTGCGGGGACCTGGGCCAGCGCGGCGACGCTGGTCAGCGATGCGGCGATGGCGCAGGCCAGGGCGCCGCGCAACACCGGTTGCCTGACGCGTCTGGTGGGCTTGGTCGTATAGGGGTGCCGCATGGATTCTCCTCCCGAGTAAAGCCGCAGGACTACGACTTTGGGCGCGCAGCCTTACCCCGCTTTCGACCAATGTCAACAAATTGGTACAAATATCCGCATAGGTCAATTGGTACATAGAATTACCCCCTATTAATGTGCAATTGCAGCATGCCAATTGCGCAATTAGACCAATCCAATCTACCAATTTTGGTATGTGAAATTGGTTGATAACTGTTCGGCCTCTGCTACCATCCGGCCACGAGCAGGCCATCCGGGCGCTCAGGAGGGCAGGCCATCATGTTATCGAACGCTCCCCGCGCAGCCATTGCACTATTGCTGCTGGCCGTTGCCAGCATGCGGGTCGAAGCCGCCGAGATCCTGGTCGGCACGCCTGCCGAATATGACGCGGCAGTCGCCGGCCTGCAGCCAGGCGACTCGGTGGTGCTGGCCGATGGGGAGTGGCGGGATTTCCAGATCGTGTTCTCGGGCAAGGGCACTGCGGCATCGCCCATCAGGCTGACTGCCCAGACCGCCGGCAAGGTGATCATCAGCGGACAGTCCAATTTGCGCCTGGCCGGCGAGTACCTGCAGGTATCCAATCTGGTCTTCCGGAATGGCTACAGCCCGACTGGCGAAGTGCTGGCGTTCCGCGCATCGCCCAAGGAACGTGCGCGCCACAGCCGCATCACCCAGGTGGTGGTCGACCGGTTCAACCAGCCCGATCGCAGCCGCTCTGACCATTGGGTGGCGATGTACGACAGCCATAACCGTTTCGACCACAACCAGCTGATCGGAAAAAACAACGTCGGGGCCACGATGGTGGTGGTCCGCGACCCCGTGCAGGGCCTGGACAACCGCCACCGCATCGACCACAACTGGTTCGGCCCGCGCCCCAACCTGGGTTCCAATGGCGGGGAGACACTGCGCATCGGCACCAGCAAGGACGCCGCGTCCGATTCCAATTCGCTGGTCGAGAACAATTGGTTCGAAGGCTGCGACGGCGAGGTGGAAGTGGTTTCCAACAAGTCCGGCGGCAATACCTATCGCGGCAATGTGTTCAAGCAATCGCGCGGCGCGCTGGTATTGCGCCACGGCGACGGGAATCTGGTCGAGAACAACGTGTTCTTCGGCGATGGAAAACCCGATACCGGCGGCATCCGCGTCATCAACCGCAGGCAGACGGTACGCAACAATTATCTGGAAGGACTGGCCGGCGACGGCTATTCCTCGGCGCTGAGCGTGATGTACGGCGTGCCGGATTCGCCGCCTCACCGTTATGTGCAGGTGGAGCGGGCGCGGATCGAACGCAACACCTTCGTAGGCATCAGGCAGATGCTGTTCGGCGCCGGCAAGGACGACGAACGCTCCGCCGCACCGATCGACAGCGTCTTCGCCCGAAACCTGATCGTGGACGAAGCGGATCCGGTACGCGTGCTCGGGGACTTGTCCGGCCTGGTCTTCAGCGGAAACGCGCAGAGCCCTGCCGCGTCGGCTCTGCTGTCCGGCGGCGTGAGCGGCGGCAAGCGGGTGATGGTCCGTGCTGCCACCGGTCTGCTGGTCGCTGACAAAGCGGACGGCGTCGGCGCCGATCCGACGCTGAGCTATGTGCCGCGCAACGACGTCGGCGTTGCCTGGTATGCGAAGGAAACGGCTCCGAACGCGCTGGACAGTGGCCGTCGCCATCGGGTGCAGCCCGGCGACGACACGCTGACCGTGGCCCTGGCCAGCGCCTCGGCAGGCGACCGTTTGCAGCTGGACTCCGGTCAATACCTGGTCGACCAGGTGCTGGCGGTGGATCGCCCTCTCTCCATCGAAGGCCCGATCCATGGCCAGGCCCGTATCGCTTTCTCGCGCTCGACGCTGTTCCAGATCGGGGTGGGCGGCGCATTGAAACTGTCGCGCCTGCAGATCGACGGAAGCGCGGCGCCGGACGAAGTCGGCAACGCGGTGATCCGTACCGCAGCCGGTTCCAACGCCGCCAACTACACGCTGATCGTGGAGGACAGCCGCCTCCGCAACCTTACGGTCAACCGTGGCTTCGATGTGATCGCGCTGGGCAAGGGCACGCTGGCCGACCACATCGCGCTGCGCAGGGTGGTGGTTGAGGATGTTTCAGGCGCAGTGCTGTCCGCGCGCGCGGAAACCGACGATCGCGGCACCTACAACGCCGAACGCGTCGACATCGCCGATTCGCAGTTCCGCCGCATAGGCGGAGCGGTGGCAGATCTGTATCGCGGCGGCAGCGACGAAAGCACTTTCGGGCCGGTGCTGACGCTGACCGGTTCGCGGCTGGAGCATGTCGGCGGCGCCGGAGAAGCTTCGCTGCGCCTGCATGGTGTGCAGCGTGCGGTCCTGCTGGACAACCAGTTCATCGACAGCGCGCCGGTTCGCGCCCGGCGCACCACCGGCAAGCCGCAACTGATCGCCGCCCGCAACCAGTTCGTCGGCACGCCGGCGCTGCAGTCCGACTATCCCGTGGAGCCATTGCTATGACACTTCGCCACCCTCTCGTGCTGCTGGTACTGGCAGGTATCGCAAGCGCCCAGCCGTGCGCCTGGGCCGCTTCCGGTACGCCTGACGCGGCTCAAGCGAGCTTGAGCCCGGCGGCGAGCGAGGCGGCGCCGGTGCTGGTGACTGTCGCCGAATGGCGGCAGATGGCGACCGACGGCTCACGCTATCCGCTGTTCGCACGCGAGCAGGACCGCGCCATCGCCAGCGTGCGCGCGGCGATGAAGGCCGGTGTCGATGTGCCGGTGCCCAAGGATCCGGGCGGTGGTGCCAGCCACGAGCAACACAAGCGCAACTACCAGGCGATCCAGGCTGCGGGCGCGCTGTATCGCCTCACCGGCGAGCGCGCCTATGCCGACTACGCGCGCGATGTGCTGCTCGCCTACGCACGCCTGTACCCGACGCTGGGCGCGCATCCGGCCGGTCGGGGCCAGGTGCCGGGACGGCTGTTCTGGCAGTCGCTCAACGATTCGGTCTGGCTGGTCTACGCCAGTCAGGGCTACGACGCGATCCGCGACAGCCTGAGCCCGGCCGACCGCAAGACCATCGACGAGCAGGTGTTCCGGCGCATGGCCCGATTCCTGTGCGACGAGAACCCGGACAATTTCAACAAGATCCACAACCACGCCACCTGGGCGGTGGCCGCGGTCGGCATGACCGGCTACGTGCTGCGCGATCCCGAACTGGTCGACAAGGCATTGCTCGGCGCGCAGCAGGACGGCAAGGCCGGTTTCCTGAAACAGATCGACCGGCTGTTTTCGCCCGACGGCTACTACGCCGAAGGCCCGTACTACCAGCGCTACGCGCTGGCGCCGTTCGTGCTGTTCGCGAGCGCGATCGAACGCAACCAGCCGCAGCAGAAGATATTCCAGCGCCGCGACGGCGTGCTGCTGAAGGCGGTCGATGCGCTGGTGCAGAGCAGCTATGCCGGTTATTTCTTTCCGATCAACGACGCGATCCTGGACAAGGGCCTGGACACCGAGGAACTGGTCGCCGGCCTGGGTATCGCCTATGCGCAGACCCGGGACCCGCGGTTGCTGTCGATCGCGCAGCGCCAGCAGCGCGTACTGCTGACCCCTGAAGGCCTGGGCGTGGCCGCGGCGCTGGCGGCCGGCAAGGCCAGGCCGTTCGAGTTCCGCTCGGCGCTGTTGCGCGACGGTGCGGACGGCGACCAGGGCGCGCTGGCGATCCTGCGCGAAGGCGGCGAGAACGGCCAGACCCTGGTGATGAAGAACACCTCGCAAGGCATGGGCCACGGCCATTTCGACAAGTTGAACTGGCTGTTCTACGACCATGGCCAGCGCGTGGTCACCGATTACGGCGCCGCACGTTTCCTCAACGTCGAAGCCAAGTCCGGCGGCATCTATCTGCCAGAGAACGCCACCTGGGCCAAGACGACCGTGGCGCACAACACGCTGGTGGTGAACGAGCGAAGCCACTTCGACGGCGACTGGTCGGTCGGCGAAAAATACGCACCGACGCCGCTGCTGTTCGCACACGACGACGACGGGCACGGCAGCAGTACCCGGATCGTGTCCGCTCGCATGGACCACGCCTACGAAGGAGTCAGTTTCACCCGCACCCAGGCGCTGCTCGGACATCCGGACCTGGGCCTGCCGATCGTGATCGACCTGCTGCGCGTGGACGGCAGCAAACCCGCGCGCTACGACCTGCCGCTGCACTTCAACGGCCAGATCATGCGCATGGGCTTTGCCGCAAAACGCGCCGTGGCCGAGCGCCCCGTCCTGGGCAAGGCCAACGGCTACCAGCATCTGTGGGTGGACGCGGCCAGCGAGCCGTCGGCCGAACCGCGCAGCCTGAGCTGGCTGCTCGACGGACGCTTCTACAGCTACCGCTTCGGCAGCAGCGCGCCGTCGCGCGCGATCCTGGCCGAGAGCGGCGCCAACGATCCGGACTTCAACCTGCGCCACGAACCTGCGCTGATCCAGCGCATCGATGGCCAGGCCCAAGCCACCTTCTTCGGAGTGCTGGAGCCGCATGGCGAATACAACGGCACCGCCGAATACGTGCACGGCGCCGACAGCCGCATCCGCGACATCGCCTGTGTGCGCGGCGACGATGCCGAGGTGATCGTGCTGACCCTGGTATCCGGCAAGACCCTTGCTCTGGCGGTGGCCGACGATGCGGCCGACGCGCGCGAACACAGCGTACAGGCAGGCGGCCAACGCTACGCGTGGCGCGGCGGCTATGCGCGCTTCGACCGCGCGGCGGGCGGCAAGTGAGCGTCGCTCCGGCGCCCGCCGGCGCGGCCGGGCCGTCGGGAAAACGCAGCGCAGTGCGCTGGATGATCGTCGGCTTGATCGCCATTGCCACCGTCATCAACTACATCGACCGCAATGCGCTGGCGGTGATGTGGCCGGCGATCTCGCAGGACATCGGCGCGACCAAGGAAGACTACGCGCTGCTGGTGACGGTCTTCATGCTGTTCTACGCCACTGGCCAATTCGCGTTCGGGCGGCTGTTCGACATCATCGGCACGCGGCTGGGCTTCGCGCTTTCGATCGCGGTGTGGTCGGTCTCCATCGCCCTGCACGCGGTGACGCATTCGATCTTCTCCTTCGGCGTGGTGCGGGCGATGCTGGGCATCAGCGAAGCGGGCGCCTGGCCGGGGGCAGTGAAGGCCAACGCGGAATGGTTCCCTTCGCACGAGCGCGCGTTGGCCCAAGGCATTTTCAACGCGGGCGCCTCCATCGGTGCGATCGTGTCCGCGCCGCTGATCGCGCTGCTGTTCGTGGGATTCGGGTGGAAAGGCACTTTCGTGCTGATCGGCACGCTGGGTTTCATCTGGCTGCTGCCATGGCTGGTGATCTACCGCGCCGGACCGGACCGGCACCCATGGGTCGATGCCGCCGAACGTGCGTTGATCCTCGATGCTCCAACCAATGGCGCCGTGCCGGACAAGGCTGCCTATCTGCCGAGCCTGCGCCAGATCATGTCGCACCGGCAAAGCTGGGGCATCGTGCTGGCGCGTTTCTTCATCGACCCGATCTGGTGGCTGTTCGTGTCGTGGCTGCCGATCTACCTGGCCGAGACCTTCGATTTCGACATCAAGCAGATCGGAGCGTTCGCCTGGGTGCCCTTCGTCGGCGCGATGCTCGGCAGCCTGTCTGGCGGCTGGTTGTCCGGGCGCCTGATCGCCGCGGGCTGGAGCGTGGATCGGGCGCGCAAATGGACCATCACGCTCGGCGGCGCGATCATGGCGCCCGCTCTGCTCGGCGCCGTGCTCGCCGCCGATCCCACCGTGGCGGTGTTGACGATCGCCGTGGTGCTGTTCGGCTTCCAGATCGCCATAGGCAATATCCAGACTCTGCCGGGCGATCTGTTCGACGGCAAGTCGGTCGGCTCGCTGGCCGGCATCGGCGGCATGGCTGCAGTGGCAGGCACGCTGATCACCACCTGGCTGGTGCCGGTGATGACCGCTCGTTCGTACGCCCCGATGTTCATCCTCGTCGCCGCGCTGGTGCCGGCGTCGCTGGCCGCGATATGGCTGGTGACCGGCCGTATCGAAAAACTCGACGGTCCGGCCGCGCAGCGGTGATCCGCATTCACACGTCCCACTTTCCGCTTCCCTTCACACACAAGGACTCATCGCTCATGCAATTCAAGGACAAGGTGGCCATCGTCACCGGTGGCGGCCGCGACATCGGCCGTGAAGTCTCGCTCAAGCTGGCGGCAGCCGGCGCCAAGGTGTGCATCAACTACGCCAACGACGAAGCCAGCGCCAGCGAAACGCTGCAACGGATCCAGGCCGCCGGTGGCCAGGCCATCCTGCACCGCGCCAATGCCGCCGATGCGCAGGCCGTTGCCGGCCTGATCGCCGCGACGCAAGCGGCTTTCGGCCAGCGCATCGACGTACTGGTCAACGTTGCCGGCGGCATGATCGCGCGCAAGCCGCTGGCCGACATCGACGAGACCTTCTTTCACCGGGTGATGGATCTCAACCTGAAATCGGTTTACCTCACCACGCAGGCGGTGGCGCCGCACATGGGAGAAGGCGGCGCCATCGTCAACTTCGCCTCGCTGGCCGGACGCGATGGCGGCGGACCCGGCGCAGCGATCTACGCCACCGCCAAAGCTGCGGTCATGACTTTCTCGCGGGCCATGGCCAAGGAGCTGGGGCCGCGCGGCATCCGCGTCAACGCACTTTGCTGCGGCATGATCGCCACCCGCTTCCATGACGAATTCACCAAGCCGGAAGTGCGCGCTGCCGTGGCCAACGCGACGCCATTGCGCCGCCAGGGCCGCGCCGACGAAGCAGCCGACGCTGCTCTCTATCTGGCCTCCGATGCGGCCAGTTTCATCAACGGCGCCAATGTCGATGTGAATGGCGGCGTGTTCTTTTCTTGAACGACCTTCGAAGCCCGCCGTTTCGGCGAAAGCGGAGATGACAGGCGAGACCACGACAACCCTGGGAGGGGATGGCTCCATGCACAAGCGATGGATGATAGCGGCATTGATGACGCTCGCATTGGCGGGCGCGGCGGGAAGCGCCTGCGCGCAGGTGTGGGTGCCCGTATGGACCGCCTCGCCGGCGCCCGACCGGCGCGACGGCACGCCCGATGCGCCATTGCAGTTCGCCGACCAGACCGTCCGCCAGGACATGCGCCTGGGCGCTTCGGCCAAGGCGTTGCGCTTCCGTATCAGCAACGAGCTGGGCAGCGCGCCGCTGAGACTCGATACCGTCACCGCCCGTCTCGTGGACAGCAACGCGAAAGCGCAGCCCGTTCTGTTCGACAGCCGTACTGAAGTCGTGATTCCGCCCGGCGCGGTACTGATCAGCGATCCGGTCGCCATCGCCGCTCCGGCCTTCGCGCAGGTCGCACTCAGCGCACACTTCCCCGAGCCCACGCGCCCGGCGGTTCGGCGTACCGCGGTGCGCATAGCGGCGGGAAAGACCGAGGTTGCCGACAGCGTGCCGCTGAGCTATCGGCAGAATGTGGTTTCGGCGATCCTGGCCGAACGCGATCGGGATCCGGTGACCATCGTGGCTCTGGGCGATTCCATCACCGAAGGCGCAACCGCTGGCTTGGGCAAAGAGGGCGATTGGCCCGCCCTGCTGGCCCGCCGCCTCGATCAGGCGTGTCCCAACCGATTCGTGGTGCTCAATGCCGGGATCAGCGGCAACAAGGTGCTCGATGCCGGGCGAAGCCACAGCGCGTTGGCACGACTGGATCGCGACGTGCTGTCGCTGCCGGGGGTGGATTACGTGATCGTGCTGGAAGGCATCAACGACATCCGCCACAGTGGAAAGCCCGATTTTCTTCTCGGCCGCAATACGCAGGACATGATCCTGGGCTACAAGCAGATCGTCACACGCCTGCAATCGCATGGCATTCGCACTTTCGGCGCCACGCTGACGCCGTTCGGCGGTTCGGAGCGCTACGAACCGGTGTCCACCGAGACACGCCAGGGGCTCAACGCTTTCATTCGCGACGGCAAGACGTTTTCGGCAGTGATCGATTTCGATGCGGCGCTTCGCGATCCAGCCAATCCGGAATCGCTACGTGCGGGTATCACCCGCGATCATCTGCATCCCAACGCCGAGGGCTACGCGGACATGGCCGAATCGATAGACCTCTCCCTGTTCGGCTGCCAGGCACGATGACCTCATCGGCATGTGATGTTTTGAACGTGCCTGCGGCGCACGGCCGGCGCTGGGACTGCCTGGCTCTGGGAGAAGTGATGCTGCGCTTCGATCCAGGGGAAGAGCGCATCCGCTCCACGCGCCAGTTCCGCGTCTGGGAAGGCGGCGGCGAATACAACGTGGCGCGCGGTTTGCGCAAAACCTTCGGCCGCTCCACCGCCGTGCTGACGGCATTGCCGCGCAATGAGTTGGGCTTGCTGGCGGAGGAACTGATCCTGCAAGGCGGAGTGGACACCAGCCGCATCGTCTGGCGAGATCACGACGGCGTGGGCCGCAACACCCGCATGGGCCTCAACTTCACCGAGCGCGGGTTCGGCGTGCGCGCGGCTCTTGGTCTGTCCGACCGCGCCAATTCCGCCGCGGCCCAGATCCGGCCGGAGGAATTCGAATGGGATGCGCTGTTCGGCGAAGGCGGAACGCGCTGGCTGCATACCGGCGGCGTTTTCGCCGCCTTGTCGGAAACCACCGCCCTGACTGCGAAAACCGCAGCCAAGGCCGCGCGCCGCCATGGCGTCATCGTGTCCTACGATCTCAACTACCGCGCCAGTCTGTGGAACAGCCATCCGGACCCGGACGCCGCACGCAAGGCCAATCAGGCCATCGTCTCCCAATGCGACTTGCTGATCGGCGACGAGTTTTCGTTCGCCTCCTGCCTGGGATTGGAGGCTGGTGTCCGCCCAAGGACCACGCCGATGGATTCGGGCCCCGCCGATGCGGCCTGCGCGTATGCATTCGAGCAATATCCGAACCTGCGCATGATCGCCTTCCCGCTGCGCGATTCGCTTTCGGCCTCGCGCAACGCCTGGTCCGGCGTACTGCACACCCGCCAGTCCCGGTTCGAGGCTACACAACCGGGCGAACTGGAAATCCTGGACAGGGTCGGAGGCGGCGACGCCTTCGTCTCGGGACTGATCCATGGCCTGCTCGGGAATTGCAGCCTGCAACAGTCGCTCGACTTCGCCGTGGCCCATGGCGCATTGGCGATGACCACTCCTGGCGACAATGCCATGGTCTCGCAGACAGAAGTCGAGGCGGTCGCGCGCGGAGAAGCCGCGGCCGCGCGCCGTTGAGTCCCGGCTGCATCGCCCATCAGCACGCACATAGCGGAGAAAATCATGCCTGAAGTCGTCGTCTACGCGCTCTCCGGGCGCTCGTCCGAACAGAAGCAACGGCTCACCCAGGCCATCACCGACGCGGTCGCCGAGCATTTCGAGGTACCCACCGGCCGCATCGTGGTTCGAATCGTGGAATCGGATCCCAAGCCGAAGGAAGATCCACCGCACAGCGAGCGGCAGCCCCAGTGACCTCCGGTGCCCGCCGGCGTTCGGAATGAACTGCGCGGCTTTGTCGCGCAAAAGCTGTCCCGGATGGTAAAGAGCGGGGCCGATACCCCGTTTGAAACGCATTGCGGGCCGCCACCGCCAGTAGGGCAAGGATGGCATCGCGCCGGGTGGATCGTGAGGAGGGTTCGCTGGTCAAATGATCGGCGAAGGTCGCCTGGACGTGCTTGGACAACAGCAGGCAGGCTTCCGGCACGGAACCTCCGGCTCTTGGGTTTCATGCCCCTACGGCGGACAATAGCCCTCCAGCTCCCTCCGCGCTCCTGAAACGACGCCATTGCGCGTCAGGGCAGGACAAATTTCAGATGAAATCAGAGATGTTCAGTAACAGCGAGGATTACCAGCTGTCGGTCGCTCCCATGATGGACTGGACCGACAGCCATTGCCGTGTGTTCCACCGGCTTTTGGCGCCGGGCGCGCGTCTGTATACCGAGATGGTGCACGCCAATGCGGTGTTGCAGGGCGATCGGGCACGCTTGCTGGCGCGCGATCCGGTCGAGAATCCGGTTGCCCTGCAATTGGGCGGCAGCGATCCGGCATTGCTGGCGGGCGCCGCGCGAGTAGGGCAGGAGCACGGGTTCGATGAGATCAACCTCAATGTCGGCTGTCCTTCCGACCGCGTGCAGGCCGGCCGCTTCGGCGCCTGTCTGATGAAGGAGCCCGCGCTGGTGGCCGACAGCGTAGCGGCCATGGTCGCGGCCGTGGATATTCCGGTCACGGTGAAGTGCCGCCTGGGCGTGGATGAGGAAAACGACTACGGGCGTTTCGCCGGTTTCATCGATACCGTGGCCAGCGCGGGTTGCCGCATTTTCTTCGTGCATGCGCGCAACGCCTGGTTGAAAGGCCTCTCGCCCAAGGAAAACCGCGAAGTGCCGCCGCTGCGCTACGACTGGGCCTACCGGATCAAACGCGAGCGGCCGGATCTGACCATTGCGGTCAATGGCGGCATCGCCACCCTCGAAGATTCGCTGGCACATCTGCAGCATACCGATGGCGTGATGCTGGGCCGCGCCGCCTATCACGATCCGTATCTGTTGCACCGGCTGGACGCGGCGTTGTCTGGCGGGGAAGTGCAGTCGCGTTCACAGTTGCTGCGCGCATTGCGTCCGTATGTAGAGAGCAAACTCAATCAGGGCGTGGCGTTGAAGCACATTACGCGGCATTTCCTGGGCCTGTTCCATGGACAGCCCGGCGGCCGCGCCTTCCGCCAGGTGCTGAGCGAGGGCGCGCATCGCACTGGTGCCGACTGGGCGCTGGTAGAGCAGGCCATCGCCACAACCGGGCCCTCGCTGCAATCGGCGGCCTGATCGCCTGCGGGCCTCGGCGATCCGGCGGGGACTTCAAATAGACCGGTAGTACGTACTATGATCGGGGCAGATGCCAGGAGGCCAGGCCATGACGGAATACAGCCATTCGATACTCATCAGGGGGCGTTATCAGATCGTCGCCTTCACCGATGAAGCGCAATTCGACCCGGCCGAAGTGACCGGTTACGCTGTGTTGTCGCCGTCGGGCGAAAAATTGCGGCATGAACTTACCCTTGAAGACGCGCGTCTCTGGGCGGACAGGCTGATCGAAGAAGAAACCGCGCAACGCATCGATCCGGCTTCGCCGGCCTCACCGGCGAGAGCGGTCAAGCGCCGGCGATAACGCGGCCGCCTCACGGAAGAAGAAACAGGACAGGAAGTAGTTGATGGACAAGAAAAAGCTCGTCTTCGCGTCGGTCGCCTCGCTGGTTCTGTTGCTGGCTGGGCTGTATCTGTCCGGTTATCTGGCGCTGCTGCTGCTCAAGCTCGATACCGGCTTGTTGAAGTGGAACACCTATCTGCAATACCTGAAGGCGTTGGACCTGCCCCAGGTGCAGCGTTACGCCGGCAAGATCAAAGTGGCCGGCTATCTTGGTTTCGGCTTGCCCCTCATGGCATGGCTGGCGCTGCTGTTCCTGGTATTGCGGCCGGCCAAACAGTCGATGCACGGCGATGCGCGCTTCGCCGGCGGCGGCGACCTGGCCAAGCATGGCCTGTTCAAGCAGTCCGACAACGGCATCGTGGTCGGCAAATTCAACGGCAAGCTGGTGCGCCTGAGCGGGCAGCAGTTCGTGATCCTGGCCGCGCCCACGCGCTCGGGCAAGGGCGTGGGCATCGTCATCCCCAATCTGCTGGACTACCAGGAATCGATGGTGGTGCTGGACATCAAGCAGGAAAACTTCGACCTGACCAGCGGCTGGCGCGCCAGCCAGGGCCAGGAAATCTATCTGTTCAATCCTTTCGCAGAAGATCGCCGCACGCATCGCTGGAACCCGTTGAGCTACGTGTCGCAGGATCCGGCCTTCCGTATTTCCGATCTGCAGAGCATCGCGGCCATGCTGTACCCCGATGGCTCGGACGATCAGAAGTTCTGGGTCAGCCAGGCGCGCAACGCTTTCACCGCCTTCGCTCTGTACCTGTTCGAGAATTTCGATGAGCAGCACCGGCAGGGATACCCCAAGGAATTCCTGTCGTTCCCGACGCTGGGCGGCATCTACCGGTTGTCTTCGGGCGATGGCAGCGAGTTGAAGGCCTATCTGCAGAACCTGTCCAAGCAGCCGTTCCTCAGCAACCATGCCAAGACCGCCTTCGCCAACCTGCTGTCGCAGGCGGAAGAGACCTTCGCTTCCATCCTGGGCACCTTCAAGGAACCGCTCAACGCCTTCATCAATCCGGTGCTGGACGCGGCCACCAGCGCCAACGATTTCCTGCTCACCGACGTGCGCAAGAAGAAGATGACCATCTACATCGGCATCCAGCCCAACAAGCTGGCCGAGAGCCGGCTCATCGTGAATCTGTTCTTCAACCAGATCATCAATCTCAACACCAAGGAACTGCCGCAGAGCAATCCGCAGCTCAAGCACCAGTGCCTGTTGCTGATGGACGAGTTCACCGCCATCGGCAAGGTGGAGATCATCGCCTCGGCGGTGTCCTACATGGCCGGCTACAACATCCGTCTGCTGCCCATCATCCAGAGCATGTCGCAGCTCGACGCCACCTACGGCAAGGACGTTTCGCGCACCATCATCACCAACCACGCGCTGCAGATCATCTACGCGCCGCGCGAGC
>CBFGMR010000040.1:0-30339 GCA_965650035.1 uncultured Pseudoxanthomonas sp. | reverse complement strand
TCTGTTGCACTTTCCGTCGGCTCGCGCCGCCCAGGCGTTACCTGGCACCGTGCCCTGTGGAGCCCGGACTTTCCTCGGCATTCTTTCGAATGACGCGACTGTCTGGCCGACTCCGCCAAGTGCATTGTCGCACGCATGCGCTGACTAGCCCGCAACCCAGGCCTGCGCCGCCCCGCCCAGGCCCATCGCCAGCACCACCAGCCACGGGGGCAATTTCGCCCACATCAGCGCCGCTACGCACACCGCTACCCATGCGGCGTCGCGCCAGTCGCGCACTGCGGTGGTCCACAGCGGGTCGTAGAGCGCGGCCAACAACAAGCCGACCACCGCCGCATTGACGCCAGCCAGCGCCGCTTGCACGCCGCGCTGCCCGCGCAGCCGCGACCAGAACGGCAGCACTCCCAGCACCAGCAGGAAAGAAGGCAGGAAGATCGCAACCAGGCACAACAGGCCACCGATCCACCCTCCCGGTCCAGCGGACATCGCAGCGCCCAGAAACGCGGAGAACGTGAACAAAGGTCCAGGCACCGCCTGGGCCGCGCCGTAACCGGAAAGGAATTCGTCGGCGCCGATCCAGCCGGGCGTCACCACTTCGGCCTGCAGCAGCGGCAGCACCACGTGACCGCCGCCGAAGACCAGGGCGCCACTGCGATAGAACGCGTCGAACACCCGCAGATCGGATGAAGAGGAATATTGTGCGACCATCGGCAATAGCAGCAGCAACGCAAAAAAGCACGCCAGCATGACCAAGCCGGTACGCGTGGACAGCGAAATCTCCAGGCCGCCACCTTCTGTCGGCTCGGCCACGCGCCGCAGCGCCAGACCCACTATCGCGCCCAGCACGATGACGCCCACCTGCACCCAAGCCTGCGGCCACCACAACACCAGCACCGTGGCTGCCGCCGCCAGCAGCACGCGCGTCGAATCGATGCAGAACAGGCGCGCCATGCCCCACACCGCCTGCGCCACCACTGCGACCGCCACCAACTTCAATCCATGCAGCGTATCGGCCGGCAGCGCGGCACCCCACTGCGTCAATCCGAACGCGAAAAGAATCATGATCAACGCGGAGGGAAGAGTGAATCCGCACCACGCCGCCAGCGCGCCACCGATGCCCGCGCGCGACAAGCCGATGGCCATGCCCACCTGGCTGCTGGCCGGCCCCGGCAGGAACTGGCACAACGCGATCAGCTCGGCGTATTCGCTTTCGGTCAGCCAACCGCGGCGCGCGACGAATTCATCGCGGAAATAACCGAGGTGCGCGATGGGGCCGCCGAACGAGGTCAGGCCCAAGCGCAGGAACACGCGGAATACTGTCCAGGCGTTCACCCGGAACGGCTCGTCGGAAGCCGCCGATTCCCGCATGCCGATCAGTCCGTTCCACCTTGCCCGTACAGCGCCTTGCGCGGCGCGCCGCTGATCTCCGCCGCCAGTTTCGCTGCGGTCGAAGGCGGCAGGTGCTCGCTCAACTTCGCGTACAGGCGCCTGCCTTCGATCAGCTGCGCCTCTTCATCATCGCCGGCGCCCTGCACCATCACCACGAATTCGCCCTTGCGCTGGTTGTCGTCGGCTTCCACTTGCGCGTGCAGTTCGGCAAGCGTGCCGTCGAGCACTGTCTCGAACATCTTGGTGAGTTCGCGCGCGATCACTGCGATGCGCCCGTCGCCGAACACGGTGCGCATGTCGGCCAGCGATTCGGCGATGCGATGCGAGGATTCGTAGAACACCAGCGTGCGGGTTTCGCTGGCCAGGCGGCCCATGCGTTCGCGGCGCGCGGAGGACTTGGCCGGCAGGAATCCTTCGAAGGTGAAACGGTCGCTGGGCAATCCGGCCACGCTGAGCGCGGCGATGGCCGCGCATGCGCCGGGAATGGGGCTGACCCGCAGGCCCGCGGCACGCGCGGCGCGGACCACGCGATAACCGGGATCGCTGACCAGGGGCGTCCCCGCATCGCTGACCAGTGCCAGCGAGTCTCCACCGGCGATGCGTTCGACGATGCGCTCGGACATCGCCTCTTCGTTGTGCTCGTGCAAGGCAAGCAGAGGCCGGTCGATGCCGAAATGGGACAGCAACTGGCGGGTGTGGCGCGTGTCTTCGGCGCAGATGCCGGCGACCGTCTTCAAAGTCTCCAGCGCCCTTGGCGAGAGGTCGGCCAGATTGCCGATAGGGGTGGCGACGATGAACAGCGTTCCAGCGGACATGTGCGGTGGCTTCCTGAAGCAGTGGGCTGAACGCAGTCCCGCGCCGCCGAAGGTACAATCCTAGCCGGTTCCCACGTACAGCCGCTGAGCAAGCCCATGGATAAGCGATTCGGAAGGATGCGTCCCCTCAATACTGCCGCCCTGTTGCTGCTGGCCGCGCTGTTCGCGGGTTGCGCCACCACCAATGTGAGCGGCCCGACCGCTTCCCGCCTGGCCAGCGGCGCATTGAAGGAAGCTGCGGCCCTGGCCCGCGACGATGCCGCGCTGACCGGCCAGGCCAAGATGGACAACGCCCGCCAGATCGAACGCCTGCTGGCCGGCATCGACAATGCGACCCTCGCGCGGGATGCCGCCGCATTGCCGGTCGGCGATCCGCTGTACGCCTTCGCCGGCCGCGCATTGCTGAATCGCGGCCTGCCGTTGCCCCGTCCTTTCGATCGTGGCGCGCAATGGCGTTTCGACCTGAACAACCGCCCGGCCGCCGAACGCGACGGCTACCGGCCTCCGGTCAAACTGGCGGTGCTGCTGCCGCTCTCGGGACAGCTGGCCACCGCCTCGGCGCCGGTTCGCGATGGCCTTCTGGCGGGTTACTACGGCGAATCCCGCCGCCGTCCGGAAATAAATTTCTACGACACCGCGGGCACGCCCGTGGGCGCGGTGGATGCCTATGGCAAAGCCGCCGCAGCAGGCGCGGATTTCGTCATCGGACCACTGGGCCGCGATGAAGTGACTGCGGTGTTCCGCGACACGAATCTGTCGGTGCCGGTGCTGGCGCTGAACCGCGGTGCGGCGGCCCCGCCGTCCGGCAACGCCGGCTTCTCGCTGGCGCCGGAGGACGACGGCATCATCGCCGCCGAGTACCTGCTCAGCCACGAGCGCAAGACTGCACTGATCATCAATGGCAATGACGACAACGGCAAGCGCGCGGCCAATGCGTTCCGCGAACGCTTCACCGAGCGCGGCGGCACGGTCGTCGAAGCGATCGGCGTGGCCGACGCTCCGGGCAGCATTTCCGCGAATCTGGCCAACGCCTCGCAGCGCGGCGTCGATGCGGTGTTCCTGGCATTGAAAGGCAGCGTTGCCCGCGCGGTCGCACCGCAACTGGCCATGGCCGGCCTGGGCAGCAAGAGCCGCGTGGCGACCTCGCAGCTGATTTCCGGCACCGGCAAGCCGGAACAGGACAGCGCGCTGGATGGCATCGTCTATCCGACCGAAGTATGGACGGCGCGCGGCATCGGCGGCCTGCCCGCCGCCAGCACTATCGGCGCCAGCCTGCCGACCGCTCGCGGACCGGCAGCCCGTCTTTTCGCCTTCGGTTACGACGCGTGGTTGCTGACCGCCTATCTGGAAAAACTGGCGACCGGCAACAACGCAGAGGTGAAGGGCGCGACCGGCGTGCTCAGGCTGGATGGTTTCGGCAATGTGATCCGCACTCCGGCGTGGTCCACCTTCAACGGTGGACGCGCGGCGCCCATCGCAGGCGGCGACTGAGCGCGCTGCGCTGGACCGCAAGGCGCGGGGAAATCTGGCCGAAACGGCCGCGCGCGATGCACTGGTGCGCGCCGGCCTGCGCGAGGTAGCCGCCAACGCGAACTATCGCGGCGGCGAGCTGGATCTGGTGATGCTGGATAACGGCGGACGCGATGGTCCGATGCTCGTGTTCGTCGAAGTCCGTTACCGGCAGTCGGGCGCCTTCGGCGGCGGTGCGGCTTCGGTGGATGCCGGCAAGCGCCGCAAACTCGTGTACGCCGCCCAAAGCTTTCTCGGCCAGCACCGCGAATACACCAACTTTCCGTGTCGGTTCGATGTGGTCGAAGCCGATGGCGATCCGCAATCGCCGCGGATCAATTGGCTGCGCGATGCGTTTCGCGCGGACGATATCTAGAGCGGGACCAATGCCGAGCATCATCACCCATGCCGCGGTTCCCCTGGCTCTGTGGTACGCCGCAGACCGCGGGCGTATTTCCCCCAGGCTCCTTGTCGCGGGCGTGGCGGCTGCGATATTGCCGGACCTGGACATAGCCGCATTCGCATTGGGAATCCCTTATGCCGACGCTCTGGGACATCGCGGCGCCAGTCATTCGCTGTTTTTCGCTGGTTTGGTCGCCTTGCTCGGCGCAGCTCTGCACAAGCTCCTGCGCGCTCGGCCTTCGCAAGCATCCGCCTGGCTATTCGTCTGCGCTGTATCGCACCCGCTGCTCGATACTTTGACTTCCGGCGGACTGGGCGTGGCATTGCTATGGCCGTGGAACGATCAGCGCTTCTTCGCCCCGTGGCGGCCGATCCTCGTATCGCCCTTCGCCAACGGATTCTTCAGCGCGCGTGGGATGGCGACGCTGCTGTCGGAGCTTCGCTGGGTCTGGCTGCCGTTGTTCGCGGGAGCCGCGCTGTGGAAGCTGATCCAATACGGGGAAGAGCGTGGATCGCCGCAGGAACGCCTCTAGAGGAAATGCTCGTAACCCCGGCGAGGGGGCTGCCAATCCTTGCCCTCCGCATCGAAGGCGCGAACGTCCTGCCCTGCGACGATACGGGCGATGCGCGTTGCGGAAACGTCGGTGAAATCCAGCGCCTGCAAGATAAGTTCGCGATCACGCGGTGAAGCGGTAAAACACAGCTCATAGTCGTCGCCGCCACAGGCCTGCCAGCGCCAGCGTTCTGCCGATTCCACCGATGCCAGATGTGCTGACGCAGGCAGGTCCGCGAGGTTTATTTCCGCACCTACGCCGCTGCGTTCGCAGATATGCGCCAAGTCCGCGAGCAAACCGTCCGAGACATCTATGCAGGCATGCGCCAGCGCGGACAACCGCAGGCCTGCGGCGACGCGCGGCGTGGGCCGGTCCAGTCGCTGGCGCAACGACTCCGGAACCCCGCGTCCTTCCAATATCGCCTCCAGCGCCGCCGCCGCGTCGCCGAGCGTGCCGGTTACCCACACATCGTCGCCCACCCGCGCACGATCACGGCGTAATGCCTTTCCTGGTTCGACCAGCCCCATCGCGGTGACTGAAACAGACAGAGGCCCGCGTGTGGTATCGCCGCCGATCAGGCTTACGCCATGCTGATCGGCAAGCGCGAGGAATCCATCCAGAAAAGCATCGATCCAGCTTTTGTCGGCTTGCGAAAGCGACAACGACAACGTGCACCAGGCAGGCACCGCGCCCATCGCCGCGAGATCGGACAGATTGACCGCGAGCGCTTTCCAGCCGATATCGGCAGGCGCGGTAGCTTCCGGAAAATGCACGCCGACATTAAGAGTGTCGGCCGTCACCACCAACTCGCGGCCTGGCGGCACTTGCAGCAGCGCCGCGTCGTCGCCGATGCCAAGCACCACACCGCCGCGCTGGCTTGCGCGTGCGCGGATGCGGGAGATCAGGTCGAATTCAGCGATAGCCATAGCCTCAGCATAAAGCCTGTGAAGATAATTGTTTTCTCGACCACCAAGCCGTGGGAGCGGCGTCCCGCCGCGAGCTCTTAGTCCTTCTATTTGCAGCCAAGCGCGGTCGAGAGTGTGCGCGGAGAGCTCGCGGCGAGACGCCGCTCCCACCACCTCGCTCTTACCGCTCTTGCCGGGTTGTGCCCTTACCTGACGGCGCTGAATTCCGCCGGGCGCCAATCCGCAGCCGCCTTGTCCAACACGCCGTTGACGTAGGTGTGCCCGTGTTCGGAACCGAAACGCTTGGCGATTTCGATGGCCTCGTTCAGCACTACGCGATACGGCACGTCGAGGCGATGGATCAGTTCGTAGGCCGACAGGCGCAGCACGGCGCGCTCGATCGGGTCGACTTCCTCGACCGGCCGGTCGAGATAGCCGACCAAGGCTTCGTCCAGGCTGGCGCGATGCTTGACCACGCCGCGCACCAGATCATCGAAATACTCCAGATCGGCGATCTCGTGCGCCTGCTCGTGCGCGAACTGCGCGATGACCTGCTCCACCAGGCCGCCCGACATCTGCCAGGCGTACACAGCCTGCAGCGCGCGACGGCGCGCGCGCGCGCGGGTGACCGGATCGACGCCGTCGCGGCGGCCGTCCTTGCGCGGGTGACGGTTCATGCCAGTAGCTCCAGCAGCTGCGCCATTTCGATGGCGGCCAACGCGGCCTCTTCGCCCTTGTTGCCGTGGCTGCCGCCGGCGCGCACTTCGGCGTCCTCGATGCGTTCGACCGCCAACACCCCGTTCATCACCGGGATGCCGAAGTCCAACGACACCCGCATCAGCCCTTCGGCGCAGCGGTCGGCGACATGTTCGTAGTGGCGCGTGTCGCCGCGGATCACGCAACCCAACGCAATGATGGCCGCATGCTGACCACCCGCGGCGATACGAGCGGCGGCCACGGGGATTTCCCAGGCGCCCGGCACACGGATCACGTCCACCGCAGTATCGGCCACGCCATTGCCGGCCAGACTCTGGCGTGCGCCAGTGACCAGCGCGTCGGTGATGCGCGGATTCCAGCGGCTGGCGATGATCGCGAAACGTGCGGCTTCGGGAGCGCGCAGCTCGCCTTCGTAATGGGGCATGGGCGGATACCTGATGGGGCGGCAAGTTTAGCAGCCAGGGAAAAGCGACGCTTCAGGCCTCCGAGATCAAGCCAAACAGTCAGTACGGAACGTATTCCACGACATCCAGCCCGTATCCGGCCAAACCCACCTGCCGGCGCGGCGTGCCCAGTACCCGCAGTTTGCCCAGGCCCAGGTCGGCCAGAATCTGGGCACCAGCGCCGTTGCGCCGCCACTCGGCCACCGCCCCGCCCCGCGCCGCTTCCGGTTCGTGTTGCCCTGCCTCCGCGCGGATCCGCTCCAGCATCGATTCGGCCGTGCTGGATTCGCCCAACAGGACCAGCGCGCCACGGCCTTCCTTCGCGATGGCCGCGAGCACTTCGCCGACAGCAGGACCGAAGTCCGCGCGGCGCCAGTGCAATGCATCGGCCAGCGGATTCTGCATATGCACACGGACCAGGGTGGGAACGGCTGCGTCGGCCTGCCCACGCAGCAGCGCAAAGTGCAGCCCGTGGCTCAAGCGGTCGCGATAGGTGTGCAGCTTGAAGGGCCCGTGTTCGGTCTCGATATCGCGTACGTCCACCCGCTCGACGGTGTGCTCGGTGCTCAGGCGGTAACGGATGAGTTCTTCGATGGAACCGATCTTCAAACCGTGTTCGCGCGCGAATTCCTCCAGCTGCGGACGCCGCGCCATGCTGCCGTCGGCGTTGAGGATTTCGACCAGCACGCCGGCCGGTTCCAGTCCCGCGAGCAAGGCCAGATCGCTGGCCGCTTCGGTGTGGCCGGAACGGTTGAGCACGCCGCCTGGTTGCGAAGTCAGCGGGAAGATGTGGCCGGGCTGCGACAGATCCTGCGGCTTCACGTCCGGGCGTACCGCAGTGCGGATGGTGTGCGCGCGGTCGTAGGCGGAGATGCCGGTGGTGACGCCCTCCGCTGCTTCGATGCTGACGGTGAAGTTGGTGTGGTGCTGCGAAGTGTTGTCCTGGACCATCGGCGGCAAGCCCAGCTGGCGGCAACGTTCGCGGGTCAGCGACAGGCAGACCAGACCGCGCGCGTGGGTGACCATGAAATTGATGTCCGACGGCTTGACCATTTCCGCGGCCATGATCAGATCGCCTTCGTTCTCGCGGTCTTCGTCGTCGACGATGACGACCATGCGGCCGTTGCGGATTTCTTCCAGCAGTTCGGGAATAGGGGCGAAACTCATGCGGCCGCTCCTGTGGAGTCGGTTCCGAGCAGACGTTCAACGTAACGCGCCACCAGATCGATCTCCAGGTTGACCAGATGGCCGATCAAGGTCTGTGCGAAGGCCGTATTCGAAACGGTGTGAGGAATCAGTGCGACTTCGAAACCGGCTGCATCCACTTCGTTGACGGTGAGGCTGACGCCATTCACGCAGATCGAACCTTTCTTGGCGATATAGCGCAGCAGCGCCGCCGGCGCGGCGAAACGCCAGCGTTGCGCGCGTGCGTCCTGCTGGATATCGAGAACCTTGCCGACGCCATCGACATGGCCGCTGACCAGGTGACCGCCGAGGCGGTCGGTGGGGCGCATGGCACGCTCCAGGTTCACCAAGGCGCCGGTCGCCAGGCTTCCCAGCGTGGTCAGCGCGAGCGTTTCGTTGGAAGCGTCGGCTTCGAAGGAGTTCGTGTCGAACGACACCACGGTCAGGCATACGCCGTTCACGGAGATGCTTTCGCCCAATCGCGCATCGGTAAAGGATAGATTGCCGACCTCGATGGTCAGGCGGGCATCGCCGCCCCGGTTTTCGGACCGGGCCAGACGGCCTACGCCTTCTATGATTCCGGTGAACATCAGCCTGCGCTCCTGGTCTGGAGAGCGGCGCACGAGTTTTCGATTGCGATGGGCATGAAACGTTTCCCGCGAAGTGAATGCGAAAAACGCCCACAGGGCACGAAGCGACGCGACCGCAAGGCCGCGCGCGACTGTCTTCTTTCATCCGGACTATGACCGTCGGCTCCGGCATTGGACCGGATCTGCTGACCCTCCGGCGTTCGCTATGGAAGCGGCTTGCCGGAAGCGCTCGCGGGCTCATCTGCGGCGCTCGCGCGCCTGGGACCTACCGCCGGTGGGGAATCGCACCCCGCCCTGAAGACGTTACGTTGTGTTTGCCAGCGAGCCGGCGCGCGAATTCTATCATTCGGGCCGCTCGCCGATGGCCGGACAATGCGTTCCACTCGCCCTTTTGTAGGAGCGGGCCCTGCCCGCGACGCTTTTAAGATCTGATCCAAAGCGTCGCGGGCAGGGCCCGCTCCTACAAGAGCTTTTGGCGCAGATGCAGGATCAGCGGCCAGCGCATGGTCCGTTCGCGCTGGGGCCCACCCCAGGCCAAAGCCAGCGCATCGGCATGATCTTCGACCGGGTCGCGCCCGGTGGCGGTGCGGCAGCGGGCGGTGGCGGACAGGCTGCCCAGGTAACCGAGCAGCTGCGGCAGGTTCCATTCGGCGGTCAACCACAGCGCGGGCGCGGGCAGCGCCGGAAATGGCCAGGCGTAGTCCGCATAACCGGTGTCCACCTGGACGCGTTCGGACGGCCAGTAGGATTCGATCTGCGTGCGGAATGCATCGGCCGCAGGCGCGAGGTCGTCGGAAAACACCATGTCCTGGTAGGTCCAGACCGCCAGCACGCCGCCGGGCCGCAACACGCGCTCGCATTCGGCGAAGAACAGCGCGCGATCGAACCAGTGCAGGGCCTGGGCGACGGCGATCAGTCCGACGCTATGGTCGGCCAGCGATGTCGCTTCACCCGGCTCCACCGCCACGCGCACGTTAGCGGCTTCCCCTTCCTTCGCCCAATGCTGCCCGATCTGTGCGGCGCTGGGATCGGTGGCGAATACGTGGGCAAAGCGCGTGGCCAGTCCGCGGGTGGCCTGGCCGCTGCCGCAACCGGGTTCCCAGACCTCGGCGCTGTCAGGCACGACTGCCGTGATGGCATCGAACAACGCATCCGGATAAGTGGGGCGCCAGTGAGCGTAGGCACTCGCGACTTGGGAGAAGTGGTCTTTGAACGTTGTCATAGAGACCTCTGATATTCGCGGTGGCATTACATTTTATCGACGTCATCCCAGCGAAAGCTGGGATCCATCTTGATCTTCGCGTCTACCTGCGACGCGCAAAGAGCCAAAGTCAAAATGGATTCCAGCTTTCGCTGGGATGACGTCATGAGGATGTCGGGGGACTACGTGCTCTCGGCCTTGATGGGAACAAGCAACAAACGCTGATCCTCCCCAATTGCACGCGCATCCACCACCCTGAGTTGCGCGCGCTGCGCCATCGCATCGATGCCCAGCCCCGAGAACAAGGGCCGCGCGCGTTCGCCCAACAACACGGGAGCGACGTACAGCAGCACTTCGTCGGCCAATCCCCCCGCGATGAAAGCACCCGCCAGCGTCGCACCCGCTTCCACCTGGATCTCATTGATTCCGCGCTCCGCCAGCAGCTTCAGCACGGCCTCCAGATCGAAGCGGCCATGCTGCACCGGCGCGACGGCCCGTTCGACATGAAGATCGCGCGGAGGTTTGGCGTCGGACGCATGCAGGTACAGGGTAGGCGCCGAATCGTCGCGCACCTTGCCGCGCGCGATGGTGGCCAGCCCCGGATCCAGCACCACCCGCAGCGGCGCCACGAAAGGCGTGTCGTCGCCCAGACGCACGGTCAGCGAAGGGTCGTCGATCAGCACCGTGTTGGCGCCGGTGATCAGCGCGCCCGCGCGGGCGCGCCATTTCTGCACGTCCAGGCGCGCGGCTTCGCCGGTGATCCATTTGGATTCGCCGCTGGCCATCGCGGTTCGCCCATCCAGGCTGGTGCCCAGCTTGATCCGTACCCACGGGCGGCCACGCTCGACGCGCGAGAGGAAGCCGCGATTGAGCTGCCGTGCCTGGGCTTCCATCAACCCCGATTCGACTGCAATGCCGGCGGCGCGCAACTTATCGAAACCGGCGCCGTCCACCTGTGGAAAGGGATCGCGCATGGCCGCGATCACGCGCGCGACCCCGGCGGTGATCAATGCGTTCGCGCAAGGACCGGTACGGCCGGTATGGGCGCAGGGTTCCAGAGTGACGTAGGCCGTCGCGCCCTTGGCGCGTGTGCCTGCGGCCTGCAACGCGATCACTTCGGCATGCGCTTCGCCAGCGCGCTGGTGGAAGCCTTCGCCGACGATTTCCTCGCCTTGCGCGATCACGCAGCCGACCATCGGATTGGGTTTGGTGGTGTAGGCGCCGCGTTCGGCCAGGCGCAGGGCGCGGGCCATGAAGAAATGGTCGGTGGCGGTGAATGTAGTCATGTCGCTTTCGCTTTCCCTTCTCCCACCGGGAGAAGGTGCCCGCAGGGCGGATGAGGGAATGGATCATCAGCTTGCGTGCATGTTGGCCGGCGAGTCATTCCCATTCCCTCATCCGGCGCTTCGCGCCACCTTCTCCCGGTGGGAGAAGGGAAAAATCTAACGCTTCTTGTTCTTATCGATCGGCACCACATCCGCTCCCAGCAGCGGCAACTGGCCGCTGGCGGTGGGCAGATCGCGCTCAAGCTTCTCGATCTCCTCACGGAAATCGGCCACGTCCTCGAAGCTGCGGTAGACCGAGGCGAAACGCACGTAGCCCACGTGGTCCAGCTTGCGCATTTCCGCCATCACGAAATCGCCGATCTTGCGCGAAGGCAATTCGCGTTCGCCGCTCATCCGCACCTGATGGACCACGGCACGTACGGAGGCCTCCACTTGCTCTTCCGAGACCGGGCGCTTGTGCAGCGCGCGGTCCATGCTGAGCCGCAGCTTGCGCGTGTCGAAGGATTCGCGCCGCCCGTCGCCCTTGATGATTACCGGCAGTTTCAGTTCCACCGTTTCCAGCGTGCTGAAACGCTCGCCGCAAGCCTCGCACTCGCGGCGACGGCGGATCGTCGCGCCGTCTTCGGAAACGCGCGAATCGATGACGCGGGTGTCTGTGTGCTGGCAGAAGGGGCAATGCATCAGTGCACCATAGAACTGTACGGAAGTGAGGAACGCGAGCGCCGGGAGCAAATCATTTGTGCTGCCGGAACCCGTACTTCGGCCCGTCCGGGTAAAAACGCATGCTCACATTGCCATAATCCGCAACAGGCCGGCCATCACGTAGCGCGGGAACGAAGCTCACCTGCTTGGCGAACGCCAGCGCGGGCGCGTGAAACACCGGGTCGTTGCTGCAGATCACCATCGCGTCGCGGGTGCGACCCTTGGCATCGACGATGACTTTCACCACCACCTCGCCGACCTTGTCGCCAGCGGCGACGGGATAGCTCGCTTCGGGGCGGTTGCTCGGTTGCGGCGCGCGGCTGCCGGGCTGCAGATACGGGTCCGTCGAATCGACGCGGTCGCGTTCGGACAGCCACGGAACATGATTTTTGCTGTGGAAGTCCAAAATCTCACGCCAGCTGGCCCGATACTTTCCTCCCGGCATGTACACCTGACAGGTCGGAATGTAATACGTCTCGGTCATACCGATGTTTTGGCTGAAGTCGGGCCGCATTGGCGGCGGCCCCGGCATTTCGACCGGCATCGCCATAGCCGCTTCGGCTGGCGTCAGCGTCCTGATTTCGATGGCCTGCGCTGCGGGATCTCCAGCCGGCGGAACCTCAGCCGCCTGCGCACTCAGGCACGCAAGCCAACCGACGGCTGTCAGCCGGAAACCGACCTTAGCCATAAACCGGAAAATTAGCGCATTGCTTTTCCACGTTGGCGCGCACACCAGCGATGACATTCTCATCACCCGGCGCGTCCAGCACATCGCAGATCCAGTTCGCCAGCGCTACACAATCCGGTTCCAGGTAGCCACGCGTGGTGACCGCCGGAGTACCGAGGCGCAGGCCGGAAGTGACGAACGGCTTCTGCGGATCGTTGGGCACCGCGTTCTTGTTGACCGTGATGTGGGCCTTGCCGAGCGCTTCCTCGGCCGCCTTGCCGGTGACGCCCTTGCCGATCATATCGACCAGCATCAGATGGTTTTCGGTGCCACCGGAGACGATTTTGTAGCCGCGGGAAATTATCGTCTTGGCCATCGCCTGCGCGTTCTTCACCACCTGCGCCTGATAAGCCTTGAATTCCGGCTCCAGCGCTTCCTTGAAGGCGACTGCCTTGGCTGCGATCACGTGCATCAGCGGGCCGCCCTGGATGCCGGGGAAGACGATGCTCTGCAGCTTCTTCTCGATCTCTTCGCCCGCGCCCTTGGCCACGATGATGCCGCCGCGCGGACCGCGCAGGGTCTTGTGAGTGGTGGAAGTGACTACATGCGCATGCGGCAGCGGATTGGGGTACACGCCCGCGGCGACCAGACCGGCGACGTGCGCCATGTCCACGAACAGATACGCACCCACCTTATCGGCGATGGCGCGGAAGCGCGCCCAGTCGATTTTCTGCGAATACGCACTGAAGCCGGCAACGACCATCTTCGGCTTGTGTTCCAGCGCAAGGCGCTCTACTTCGTCGTAATCGATCAGACCCTGGTCGTTGACGCCGTATTGCATGGCGTCGAACAGCTTGCCGGAAATATTGACCTTGGCGCCGTGGGTGAGGTGGCCGCCGTGGGCCAGGGACATGCCCAGGATCTTGTCGCCCGGATTCAACAGCGCCAGGTAGACCGCCTGATTGGCCTGCGAACCCGAATGCGGCTGCACGTTGGCGTACATCCCTTCCGTGGAGCCCGCTCCAAACAGCTCCTTCACCCGGTCGATCGCCAGCTTCTCGGCGATGTCCACGTATTCGCAGCCGCCGTAGTAACGCTTGCCCGGATAGCCTTCTGCGTACTTGTTGGTCAGCTGACTGCCTTGCGCCTCCATCACCCGCGGACTGCAGTAGTTCTCCGACGCGATCAGCTCCACATGGTCTTCCTGGCGGCGGTTCTCGGACGCGATCGCCGCGGCCAGTTCAGGGTCGTAACCTTCGATACGGGCGGTGCGCGGAAACATCGGAGCTCCGGAGGGGAATGGGCCGGTGATTGTAGCCCCTGCCCCCGCCTCAACCAAAAAACGCGCCGTTCGGCGCGTTTTCCGGGTTCCAGTCCTGCCGGCCTGCGGATCAGTGGTGCAGGATCAGGTCGGCGATGATGCCGGTGGCCGCGGCGACCAGCAGGAAGTCGCCCACGTCGCTGCGACGCCAGTAGTAACCGCGCGGCGGCGCGCGCAGGCCATAACCGCGGTAATCGCGGATCACGTAGGTGGGGCGGTAGCCGTCGCCGTAGTAGCGGCCGCCACGGGCCCAGCGCGGAGGACCGTAGCCAGGGTGATAGGCAGGCCGGTAGACCGGGCGATAGACCACGCGCGGCGCCGGGCGGTAATAGCGGTCGCCGCGGTAATAACGGTCGTCGCGATAATCGCGGTCGCGGCTGTAGCCATAATCACGATCATGGCCGCGTCGGCGGTCGTCGTAACGGTCGTAACCGCGACGATCATGGTCGCGGTCGCCGCGATCCTGGTAACCATAGCGGTCGCGATCGTTATCGCGGTCATGGCCGCGACCGTGGTCCCGTGCCATAGCCGGGGCGGCGGCCAAGGCCGTCATGACCAACAAAAGCGACAGGCCGGACTTGATAGCGTGACGCATGGTGCATACCTCTGGGGTGGGAACTTGTGGCCAATATTCGGACCACAGCGCTGAACGGCATCTTGCCGTCACGGGCCCCGTAGAAATCCGTTAAGACAGCAGCCAGCCGGTCGCAACCGGTATAATTCCGCCATTCCCAGCTTTTACCTCCGTGCAGCCCTTGTGCGGGCACGGCAGCGCCATTTCCGGAGACACCATGTCGCAATACATCTACACCATGAACGGCGTCAGCAAGACCGTTCCGCCCAAGCGCCAGATCATCAAGGACATCTCCTTGTCGTTCTTTCCGGGTGCCAAGATCGGCCTGCTGGGGCTGAACGGCGCCGGTAAATCCACCGTGCTGAAGATCATGGCCGGCGTGGACACCGATTTCAGCGGCGAGGCGCGCCCTGCGCCCGGCATCAAGGTCGGCTACCTGGCCCAGGAGCCGCAACTCAACCCCGAGCACACCGTGCGCGAAGCCGTCGAGGAAGGCGTGGGCGAAGTACTCAAGGCCCAGGCCGCGCTGGACAAGATCTATGAAGCCTATGCCGAGGAAGGCGCGGACTTCGACAAACTGGCCGCCGAGCAGCAGCGCCTGGAGGCCATCCTGGCCAACAACGACGCTCATACGCTGGAACACCAGCTGGATGTGGCCGCCGATGCGCTACGCCTGCCGCCGTGGGATGCCGTCATCGGCAAGCTTTCCGGCGGTGAGAAGCGCCGCGTGGCGCTGTGCCAGCTGCTGCTGCAGAAGCCGGACATGTTGCTGCTGGACGAACCGACCAACCATCTGGACGCCGAATCGGTGGAATGGCTGGAGCAGTTCCTGACCCGCTACACCGGCACCGTGGTGGCGGTGACCCATGACCGCTATTTCCTGGAAAACGCGGCCGAATGGATCCTGGAACTGGACCGGGGCAAGGGTATTCCGTGGAAGGGCAACTACACCGCCTGGCTGGAACAGAAAAGCGAGCGCCTGAAGCAGGAAGAAAACCAGGAGAAGTCCCGCCAGAAAGCGCTTGCCAAGGAACTGGAGTGGGTTCGCAGCAACGCCAAGGGCGGGCGCAGCAAGGGCAAGGCGCGCCTGGCGCGTTTCGAGGAACTCAATTCGGTCGAATACCAGAAGCGCAACGAGACCAACGAGATCTTCATTCCGCCGGGCGAGCGCCTGGGCCAGTCGGTGATCGAGTTCAAGAACGTGTCCAAGAGCTTCGGCGACCGCCTGCTGATCGACGACCTGAGCTTCATCATCCCGCCGGGCGCCATCGTCGGCATCATCGGCCCCAACGGCGCGGGCAAGTCCACGCTGTTCAAGATGATCACCGGGCAGGAAGTACCGGACAAGGGCGAGATCATCAAGGGTCCCAGCACCAAGATCGCCTACGTCGACCAGAGCCGCGACGCGCTCACCGGCAACCACAACGTGTTTCAGGAAGTCAGCGGCGGCGCCGACATCCTCAACATCAACGGCATCGAGATCCAGTCGCGCGCCTACATCGGCCGCTTCAACTTCAAGGGTCAGGACCAGCAGAAGATGGTCGGCACGCTCTCCGGCGGCGAACGCGGCCGCCTGCACTTGGCCAAGACGCTGCTGCAGGGCGGCAACGTGCTGCTGTTGGACGAACCGTCCAACGATCTGGACGTGGAAACCCTGCGCGCATTGGAAGACGCGTTGCTGGAATATCCGGGCTGCGCGGTGGTCATCTCCCACGACCGCTGGTTCCTGGACCGTATCGCCACGCACATCCTCGCCTTTGAAGGCGACTCGCACGTGGAGTACTTCCAGGGCAACTACCGCGAGTACGAGGAAGACAAGAAGCGCCGCATGGGCGCGGAAGGCGCGCAGCCGAAGCGCTTGAGGTTCAAGGCTCTCAAGTGACGATTTGGCCCGTGCGCCTTGCGCACGGCTTTGCCAAATCGTCATCCCCGCGCAGGCGGGGATTCAAGGACTTTGGCACCGGTTCGACCCTCTGAAACAAACCCGGATGAATTAGATCGTCGTCATCCCAGCGGAAGCTGGGATCCATTTTGATCTCGGCGCAATTCTTCAGTGGCAAGGGATGGCGGTCCAATCGACTATTTTTGGCTCATGGAAACCCCCCGCGCGCCGCAAATGTCCAGGCTTCCCCGCGAAGATCAAGATGGATCCCAGCTTCCGCTGGGATGATGATTCATTTTTTCTCGCCCATTAGGACCCGGCCCAGCTTCATCGAAGGTCTAACGGATCCTCAAATCACCACATCGATGAACGAGTGGGCATCCCGACCTGGCAAGGCGCTTCATGCCTGCTGCAACCTCACGTACACGACGATAGCCACGACTAGAGTCAGTACGGCATTGACCGACATGACTATCCCGAAACCCAGCAGGGCACGCAATACGGATTTCCAGCGTGGATAGGGATGGAAAAACTGCGCCAGCGAAAAGACGCTATAGACGATCGCTATCAGCATCACCCAGGCAAGCGCCTGTGGAAACCATCGCTGCAGCGGCAGTGCGAGCGCCCACAGGACGAAGGTCTGCGCGGTCAGGAAGGCGGTAACCACCAACCACTCGGGATAGTTCGGATTGCCCTGGCGGTGGAACGACAGCTTGAACGCAAGAGCCTCGACTGGCAAAAGCAGCAAGGTGAACGCTGCGAAGTGATGGTTCATCCAGTCCGCTACTGCCGCGAGCGTCTTCGCCATCAACGCGGGATCGACTCGCGCACCCGCGTTGGCCTTGGCCGTACCGGCGGCGCCTGCGGACATCACCGAACCGAGGACATCGCCTTGCAGAAAGAACTTGCTGGCTAAGACCACCACCGCCGCCATGATCATCAGCAGCATCAACGGCTTGACCTGCCCTCCGCGCCGGCCTTCGATGTAGTCGCGCATCAGATGGCCTGGTCGCAGCATCAGTCCTTTGAGCGAATAGAGGACGCCCCGATCCATGTGCAGCACGCTGTGCTCGAGTTCGTGGCCGAGGAAATGCCAGTCGATCCGATGCACGGGCGTGGGCTGTCCGCATCCAGGACAGAACGCCTGGTCCGGCGCCGTGACGGCCCGCCCACAGTTGACGCAGCCGCCAGTTTCAAGAGTGTCCAATGCGTTCCCCGGTCTGGTCCCCGACTGATTTTCTCATGAACACGAATAGAAATCGCAGTCCGGCCATCGCCAAGACCGCGCCGCGTCTGGCCAGCCCTCGCCACGGCGCCCACAACTTATGGAGACCGCGCCACAACGGTGTCCGACTATGCAGAACAAGTCACGGCTCTGGAGGTCTGTGTGTCGTCGGGGACGTAGCCCCGACCTACGCCGCTGCGAAGGCGGGGATCAGGACGTCATTTTTGCAGTTCCTTCGCCCATCGGCGCCCGTAGGGTGTGCAAGGCTGAGAAGGTGCCCGAAGGGCGGATGAGGGCATGGTTCGTCAGCTTGTAATGAAAGCTTGAAGGCTGGGAATTCTCGATCTCTCATCCGTCGCTGCGCGCCACCTACTCCCGAAGGGGAGAAGGGAATCAGAAGCGCCGCTTCACCATCACGACAATAAAATGCGCCCAAATCGCACACCACACGCCGATCCGCGTCGGCACATTCCGTTGCGATGATTCGAACTTGCGGAAGTAGCGCCACAGGCCACGATGCTTGTGCCACTCCACGAATACAGGCCGCGCGCGGCTGGACACGCCGCGCACATGCAGCACACGGATGTCGTTAGCCACTGCCACGGTTGCGCCCGCATCGCGGGCTCGCCGGCACAGGTCCAGGTCTTCGGCATGCAGGCGGTAGCCTTCATCGAAGCCCTGCAATCGATCGAACAATCTGCGCGGCATCAGCATCAATGCGCCGGAGATGGCATCCACGTGCTGCAGGCTTTCGCCTTCATCCGCGGCCACACCGAGTTTCGAGGATTGCGAGGGTGAGGAAAGCATCGCGCCGAAATCAGGATCGCGGCGGCGCGCCGCTTCGTCGCGTACGCCCGCTTCATCCATCAGATCCACGCCAAGCAGCGCATCGCCTTCCATCGACTCGGCGTGCGCGCGAAGGCGCGACAACGTATCGGATTCCACCAGCAGATCCGGATTGACGAAGGCCAGCCAGGGCGCTGTCGATTCCTTCGCTCCCTGATTGCAGCCGACCGCGAAGCCGGGATTGTCCGGATTGCCGATGAACCGTACACGCGGATCCATGACCGCGTGACGCTGGATGATGTCCAGCGTGCCGTCCTGCGAGGCGTTGTCGATCACACGAATTTCCGCTACATCGCGGGCCGCGCGCAAACGTCGCAGGCAGTCTTCCAGCGTGCTGGCGCTCTCATGACTGACCACGATGACGGCAATGTCGGCGCGGTCAGGAAAAGAGTTCACGTTGCGGCTCCGGCGATCCGGTTTCTGCGTACAGCGCGGCCAATCGTTCGCGCGGTTCTCGCAGCGGGTCGTGCATCAGGAAGTTGGCCAGCCGTGCGTGCCAGGCCGGCCAGCGCGCATTGAGCGCGTCCATGTCGCCATCGGCAGGCATGCCTTCGCCGCCGCGTGCGACGAAAGCGGTTTCGCACAGGGCGTTGCGCCAACCCAGCCCGGACATGCGCAGGGACAGATCGATCAACGCCGCATACCAAGAGGCGTAGCTGCTCATGTCCAGCCCACCGGCGCGTTGGCGCGCGGTTCCGCGCAGCGCGACCGCGTGATTGACTGCCGAAGGCAGTTCCGGATGCAGCGGCGGCATGGCGGCGCAGGCGGCGGCGGTGCGTTCGAAATCGTGCGGAGGCGGTGCGATCTCGCCCAGACGCGGCCACGAGGCGGCTTCGCCCGCATTGCACCAGGGCGTGGCGCTGGCGATGGAGGCGTCGCGGGAGAAACAGGCCGACAGTTGCTGCAACCAACCGGGTAACGGTTGCGCATCGGGCGCCAGCACCACGATGTCGGCACCGGCGCAGGCATTGAGCATTTCGTCCAGGTGCGCGACCTCTCCGATCACGCTCTGACGGCGCGTGTAGTCGGCCTGCAGCGGAGTTCGCTTTAA
Organism: uncultured Pseudoxanthomonas sp.; assembly: GCA_965650035.1. GTDB lineage: Bacteria > Pseudomonadota > Gammaproteobacteria > Xanthomonadales > Xanthomonadaceae > Pseudoxanthomonas_A. Next base: position 11,078 of record CBFGMR010000040.1, on the reverse strand, counting down.
CCATCGTTCGATGATGGCAGTGCCGCGCGGGCCGGCCTGCGCGTCGTCCGCCAGCCAGACGCGACTGCCGGCAGGGGTGCCGGTATCCAACGCGCCCAGGCAGGCGTCAAGCGCATCATCATCAACGCCGACTGGCAACAAAATAATCAATCTTATGAGGACTCTCTACGGCACTTGAAGGTGCCGCCATCAAAATAGATGGCGGCACGCACACATTACTCAAACCTTATGTTGTCTATCCATGCAGGTGTAGGCTCGACAGTCATCTGCCCAAACGAGTCGATAGACCCGCTTGTCGCCCCCAACACAGTGAGCTTAATGCTTTTACCACCGTACTGACTTACGCCTACGGAGCGAGACAGAAATACCGGACAACTGGAGTTAACAACGCAGCGACTCGTTTTCTTGGTCTCTGAGTAAATAGTGATTTCAGATCCAGTGCTCGCATCAAATGCGATTATGGAGACCGTCATGTTGCCAAAAGACCATGGCACTGTATATGTGAGCTCTGCACCAAGTTTAATGTCGAACTTCAAATTTTTGTTCAGCGGAACAAATACTGTTTGTTCAATTTTGCGACAAACATACCAACTTCCCGCTCCGTAAGGCAGGTAGTCATTCAATTTAGCAACCCGTCCTGATGCGGGCGAAGATCCAGAATTAGGAGTATCAGCAGAGGTGCTTGGACTGAAATTTGCGTACGTAGTCGTGGAACACGTTGGGCCAAAAATCGATCCCGCAAATACGGATTTACTCCAGCTCCATGAAGCGGTGCCGCTAGCAAAATCGCCATTTGCAACCTGCGCATAAGACGTCAGAGGTACAACAAAAACCGCGAAAGAGAAAATAGAGCGCCTGATAATATTCATGTTCGATCATCCTTATTCGAAATGCATCAAGAAGTGATTTTTTGAGAGACTCCAGAAAAGTTAGTCCATAATACTTCTCCTATTTTTTATTCAGCGGCTCCAAGGCACGGAACTTCTGCCCGTATTCGTCGGTGAGGTCGCGTGCTTCCTGGGGGTTGCGGATGATCGTCGGCGTGATCAGCACAATGGTCTCGGTGCGCCCGGTATTTTGGGTCTTGGTGCCGAAGAGCGAGCCGACGACGGGGATCTTACTGAGAAAAGGAACCCCTGAAGAGCCGTTGTCCACACTGTCCCTGATCAAACCAGCCAGCATCACGGTGTCGCCGCTCTGTATCGCCGCCTCCGTCTTGAGCTTGCGTGTATCGATGCGGACATTGCCGCCGTTGGCCGGAACCGGACCTGGAGAACTGACTTCCTGCACGATGTCCAGGAATACCACCCCGTCCTTGGTAATGCGCGGCCGCACTTTGAGAATGACGCCTGTGTCCAGATACTGCACCTGGCTATAAGTGCCGTCGGTTCCCGTGCCGGGATTGAAGCTGACCGACTCGATCGGAATGCGGGTGCCCACGTTGAACGTCGCTTCGCTGTTGTTGCGCACGAATACCGAAGGTGTCTGCAGCAGGTGCAGATCGGTTACTTTGTCCAGCGCCTTGACCACGGCCGCGGCATTCCTACCCAGAAACGTCCAGCCCAATCCGGTGCTGCCGGTGATGCTTCCGGCGATATCTCCCCAGATATCGCGGCCCAAGGCGTTGCCCAGGCTCGTTCCATTCGGCCCTGCAGTGTTGACCGCGTTCTCGAAATACCAGTTGACCCCGTACTCCAGAGCGCCGGTGAGTTGCACCTCGGCGATTTGCGCCTCGATATGCACCTGCATGGGCATGATGTCGAGTTTTTCGATGACGTCCTTGATCGACTTCCAGGCGGTGGCGCTGGAGCGCACCAGCAGGGTGTTGGTTTCCTCGACCGCCGACACGCCCACTCGATCGCCTTCCACCTCAAGCGTGACGCTGCCGTTGCCGCCGGAACGCTGGTTGAGCGACAGCGAACCGCCGCCGGTTCCGCCGCCAGTCGATGACGACGCGTCACCACTGGAATTACTGCCACCGAAATCGACACTGCCACCATCGGCGCCGTCCTTGATCGAGACTGGATCGGTACCCGGCATCAGCGACGCGGGCGAGTTGCCGCCGGTTTCCTGGCTGCTGCCGCTGCGGCCGGCGCCAAAGACTTCGGCCAGGCGATCAGCCAGGTCCTTGGCCTTGATGTACTTGAGTTCATACGAAAACAGACGCGAACCTTCCCCCGCGCCATCGATGCGTTCCAGCCAATCCTGGATCTGGTCCAGGTAGGCGGCCTGTGGAGTGATGACCAGCACCGCGTTGGCGCCTTCCAGCGGCATGAAGCGGAACATGCCCGCGCTAGGGGTCTTGCTGCTTTCGCCAAACACTTTCTCCAGATCGGCGACCACTTTGCTGGCGCGCCCGGATTCCAGCGGGAACACGCCCACCGACATGCCCGACAACCAGTCGACGTCGAAGATCTCGACCGTGCGCAGGTAGTTTTCCAGCTCGCCGCGCGTACCCGACAGAGTGATGACGTTGCGGGTGGAATCGATGCCGACGATGGCATTGGGCCGCGCGTAGGGTTCCAGCACCTTCTTCATTTCGCTGGCGGAAATGAAACGCAGCGGTACCACGCGCACTTCGAAACCGCGCGCGTTGGAGGCAGGGCCGGTGCGCGGCGCCAGCGTACCAGCCAACGCCTGGTCGGCCGGCATGATGTTGTAGCGGCCGTCGCTGTAGACCATGCGCGCGTTGTTCTGCGCCAGCACCTGCTCCAGCAGAGTCATGGCCTGCGCGGGCGACACCGGCTTGGGCGTGCCCAACGTGACGGTGCCTTGCACGCCGGGCGCGATCACGTAGTTCTGGCCCAGCATGTCGCCCAGGATGGCCTTGACCACCGCGTGCACGGATTCGCCTTCGAAATTGAAGCTGGCTCCGCCGCCGCTCATTCCCGCCAGCGAAGGCGGCGGTGCCGAAGCTGCGCCTCGGTTGATCATCTGGCCGTTGCCGCGGCGGATCACCGCCTGGGGGCCGGTCTCGGGCTCTTCCACAGAATTCAATGGCGAGGTTTGCGCCGTGCCCGCACCGCTGTTGCGGATGTCCGCATCGCGGCGCACCTCGGGCGTGGGCACGCTCGCGCATGCCGCCAACAGGCCGGTCAGAACGGATACCAGGATCAAACGTGACTTCATGCCGGCACTCTACTTGGTCTTGTTCGGGGGAGGCGGGGCTTGGCCCTGCTGGCGCAGTTGTGCGCGCCGCGCTTCGATGCGCTGGCGGATCGCTTCCATCTGCTGTTCGGTGGTCATCGGGGATTCGGCCTGGGGCTGGTTGCCAGGCGGTTGGGCGGGGGCACCCGCAGGCGGTACCGGCATGGGCCGGGAGGGTGTGGTCATCACCGCCGGGGTGGACGGCGGCGGCATCGCAGCCCCCGGCGCCGGAGGCTGCACGGGCGGTGCCGATCCTGGCGAAACGGGCGAGGCGCTGGGCGGCTGACCGCTGAGTCCGTCGAACACCCGCAGCTCCAGGGTGCGTGGCCCCTCCGGTCCCTCGATCACCACGCTGCGTGGATGGATTTCTGCCAGGCGCCAACCCTGCGCGCTTCCGGGCGCGTCGCCGATCTTCAGCCGCACTCCTTCCCCGCCTTGGGTCGGTTGCAGGATCGCCATCTGCAGGCGCGGCGTGATCAGCACGCTGGTCAGGACGAAATCGAAAGTCTGCGGCTGCTCGCCGCCTTCCTGTCCCTGGATGAAAAAGGGTTGCGGCTTGCGGCTCTGGGAAAGCAAAGGACGTGCGGCGATTTCGGAATACTGGGCCAGCGGTCCAAGCCGTTCCGGCGTCTGCTGCGGAAGCTTCGGCAACGCAGTCACCAGACTGGGGTCATCGTCCAGCGGACGGATCTGTCCACCCATGCCGAACAGGGCCAATACCCACGCCAGCAATGCCCAACCCGCCAGCGCGGCCAGCAACCAGGTGCGCGGACCGAAAGCGTCAATTCGCATCGGCTGCTCCTGGCTTCACGGGCGCGGGCGCAATCGCTGGCGGCATCGTCGGCGACATTCCTATACGCGCCGCGCCTGGCGGACGCAGGTAACCGTACAGATCGAAACTGACATCCAACCCGGCGCTGGACTGCCCTGGCATGAACGAATAACCCATGGTCAGGACATTCAGGTTTTCCACGAACAGACGCGGCGTGCCGCTTTCCAGCGCGTACAGCACGGAGGCCAGCTCCGGCGTGCCGCAGCTCAGACGCACCTGTACCACCACTGGCGCGAAGCGCTCGCTGCCGGGCTGGGCCAGCGGCGAGCGATTGGTGATGGCGCAGCTTCGGTTGCCCGGGCTGGCTTCCAGCACCACCGTTTCCAGACGTTTCACCAACCCGGCAGTGGCCAGTTCCGGAGTGGCCTCCGGCAGGAAACCCGGACGCTGCGCTTGCTGGGCCAAGGCGGCGGCGAGCCCTTTCTTTATCTCGGGGGCTTGCTGCAGCTGGGTGCGCACGCGCAGCTCGCGCTCGCGTGCGCTGTCGATGCGGTCCTGCACTTCCCGCATCGGCGCGGTCCATAGCGGATGGACGATCAGCAGATAAGCGAGCACCAGCGCCGCGACCAGCAATCCCAGCGCCAGCCAGCGGTCGCGATCGGGGCGGCTGCGGTCAGGGCTGGCGGGCGCCATTGGCCGCTCCCGTGCTGGTGGCTTGAGCCGGGGCGGTCGCAAGCTCGGCCGTCATGCTGAAACGGTCGAGCCGGGTCCGCGGATCCGGTTGCAGGGCGCCACTGAGGGCGGGCGCACGCCACAGCTTCGACCCTTCCATGCGCCCGACCAGCGCCGAGGCTTCCGGGCTCAGGCCGATCAGCAGCAAGCGATCGCCTTCTATCCCGACTTTTTCCAGATAGGTGCTGTCCGGCAATCGGCGGCTCAGTTCGTCGAAGATCTCGATAGTGGTGGGACGCGCCGAACGGGCGCGGTCGAGAAAGGCGGCGCCTTCCACGATATCGACCAGCTGCTGGCGCTGGGCAGCTACGCTTCGGGCTTGAAGGGCCTGGGCTTCGACCTGCCGGCTGAAGGCGTCCGCAGATTCACGCCGGTTATCCAGAATTTGCCAGAACGCGGCGGCCACGCCGAGCAGCGCCAGCGCCCCCAGCACCCAATTCCAGACCCCCATCGCATCGCGGCGGTTCCGGCGTGTTTCGGCGGGAAGCAAGTTGACGCCCAAAGGCAAGCCGCCGGCCTCGCTGGCGTCCACGCCTGCCAGCGATCCGGCCAAGCCGCCCAGCCCGTCCAGCGCCGCGTCGAATCGTGCGCGCGGAACCACTACCAGTTCGGTGTCCAGCTGACCGTCGGCGCGGCGCCCCAACACACGCGCATCGAAACGCACGCTGTCGGCGGTGAAGGGAGTCTGGCGGTCGACCTCGAAGCCGACCACATCGCGCAAGCGCTCGGCCGCCGCAGCTGGCAGTAACAGGCGGCGCTGCAGAGCGGTGGCCGCCGGCAGCAGCAGCCAGCGCGGCAGTTTGCCGGTGCGGTTGTCGAGCACGGCATCCAGCTGGTCGGTTTCCAACGGCAACGGCAGCCAGGCGATTTCGTGCAGGCCTTCGGCATCCTGGAGTTGCAGCCGCAGCTGGTCGCCGATCTGGGAAAACAGCAGGCGGTTGCTGGCCAATCCGAACAGCACGCGCCAGCGCAAAGGCAGCCACGACAGCAACGCCTGCTTCCACCAGCGGAAAAAGCCGCCCGCGCCGGCGCCGTAACGACGGACGCCCTGCATCAGCGACGGATTTTCCTGCGTGGTCGTCATTGGGCTGCCGTTCCTTCCTGCCATCGCAACGCGGTATACGCCGAACCCGGTACCGAGCCGCTACCCGCACGCACCACTGTCCGTAATACCGCAACCCGGCCATCGTCCAGCCGTGCGCGGCTGTCGATACTATACGTGCCGCTGCCTCCGCCCACGAGCTGCGCTGCGCCAGCGCCGGGCACCGGGTTTCTGCGCTGCGTCAGATAAGTCGTTGCATCCAGCCCCATCGCGGTCAGTACCGGCGCCTGCGCGTAAGTGGGATCGGGTTCGCCACGACCGCTGTAGAGGGTCAGATACGGCTCCAGCCTGGCGTACAGTTCGGGGGTCATTCCCAGCACCTGTTCCACCTCGGCCACGGTTTCGAACGGCGCATCCTTGGCTCCATAAGGCCGTCCCGCTGCTGCATAGTCCGGGTCTTCCGCACCGCCGCCGACCTGGGTAAGCGGATCGGCATCGCGCCAGTCGACAATGGCCGAGGCGATGCGCCCGGCCTGCTCCTGATCGATGCCCTGCGTTTGCATCAACGCGGCGAGCAGAGGTTGGCCGGCCTGATTGAGGTCCACTTTGCCGGTTTCATCGACGATCTGAAGCTCGACTTCGCTGCCCGCGTAGCTCCACCGATAGCTGCGTCCATCGGGCAGCCAGCGGGTCGTGGGTTCGGTGTCGGCCAGCCGCACCAGCGAGTACTCCACCCCTGCCCGCGCCATTTCCTGGGCCCGGGCGCTGCCGCTCAATATCCTTCCCTGCAGGGCTTCCACCCGCGCGGTCAGGGCGAAGGCGCCGATCAATGCCGTGAGCAAGGCGATCAGCCACAACACCAGCAGTAAGGCGGCCCCGCGTTCGCGCTTCATGGCGGCGGCTCCAAGCCCTGGCCGAGTCCGTTGTCCTGGCCGTTGCCTTGCGCGAGCGATACCACTAAGCCGGGCCAGGCCTGGCCATCGGCGGACTCGATGTCGATCGATACCTGCAGCGGCAGAGACTCGGCCGCCGTCCAGCGTTCCTGCCACTGCCCCAGCTTGCCCTCCTGGTCCAGTCCGCGATAACGGAAGCGTATGCCGCCCAGGTTGTCGGCCAGGATTTCCGGCGGGCGCGGCTGCGCCTCGCGCACGGTCTGTCCGGCCTGGACCATGGCGAACGAGGCCAGCAGCTGGCTGCCTTCATCGGCCGCGACCAGATCGTGCAGGTACGGTCCGCCGCGGCCCAGGTAATCCGGCAAATCGGCCACGAAACGCATGCGTCGCTCTTCGCCGACGAAACGGTATTGCCTCTGGGTATCGGGATCGATGGCGAAGGCGATGGTCTGCGCCGAGGAGATGCGCCGGCGCAGGAAACCCTCGACCGAGCGGATGCGTTCGTTGCGCTGGGCGATGGTTTCGCCACGCTGCACCATGGCCGTGGCCGAACGCAACGTGGCGAAGGCCAGCGCCAACCCTGCGGCGAGCAATACCGTGGCCAGCAATACTTCGATGAGGGTGAAGCCGCGGACGTTGCGGTTCATGGCCTTGCGGTTCATCGCACGACCGCCGAGGCATTGATGTCGGCAGGCGCCAGCCGCAGCGTCTGCCAGCGCAGCCGCTGGCCCGGGGCATCGCCCCATTCCACTTCCAGTTGCAACTGCAGCAGGCGCGGCGCCGACGCGACGGTCTGCGGGGAACGCCGCTTCAATGGATCGACATACGGCTCCACTTCCAGCGTCCAGCGATAGCGTCCTTGCTCGAACGTGCCCTGCTTGCGCCCCGGCTGCAGGATTTCTCCGACGCCCAACTGGGCCAGCAGGGATTGCGCGTGCAAGGTCGCACGCCCGCTGTCGTTGGCCGTGCGGATTTGCCGCGCCGCGCCCGACAGCGAACCGAGCAACAAGGTCAGCGCCAACGCCAGCAAGGCGAAGGCGATGATCACTTCGATCAGAGTGAAACCGCGCTGGCGACGGGAATGCATGGATTTCATGGCAGCGATTTCATGGCGACGGCGCACCACCAGGCGCGCGCGCCAGCCTGACTTCGCCAGTCAGCCAGGCCACGTCGATGCGCCAGGCCGCTTTCTTCGCGCTCAGCTGCACCCGGCCGCCGGTGGAAGCTCCGTCCGGGAAGAACAGGATGCCGCCTTCACCCGCGCGCGCCTGCGCTTCGCGCGCACCGGTGAATTCCACGCCCAGCGACGGCGGAATATTTCCCTGTCTCTGGTTCGGTCCCTGCCAACGGTGTCTGGCCGGATCGATCACAAAACGCTGCGGTTGGCCGGTGGCGATGGCCTGCGCCCGCGCGTAGCGAAGTTGCGCAGCGATTTCCTTGGAACTGGAGCGCAGGCGCATGCCATCCAGGCCACCGGTCAGCACCATGGCCGCCAGCATGCCGGCGATGGCGATCAATGCCACCACCAGCAACATCTCCAGCAAGGAAACGCCCCGCGCTTTGCGCAGACTACCGACCGGAGGTTGGCGCAGGCGGATGCGCTGGATGCGGGTCCGCTCCATACAGGCGTTTTATTCGAACTTGATGTCGGCGTTGTAGCTGTCGCCGCCGACTTGGCCATCCTTGCCCAGGCTGATCAGGTCGAACGGCTGCGCCTCACCCGGCGCACGGTATTCGATGACGTGGCCCCACGGATCCTTGAGCTCGGCCGCCTTCGCATACGGACCCAGCCAGCCGTTCGCGTTGCCCGGCTGGGTGACCAGATCTTCCAGACGCGAAGGCAGGCTGCCGGTATCCAGCTGATAGTTCTCCACCTTGCCGGCCAGGGTCTGGATCTGCGATTTGGCCAGGTTGGCTTTGCCGCGATCGGCGCCGCCCAGCACGCGGCTGCCGACCAGGGTAAGCACCGCGCCGATCAGCACGATGACGATGATGATTTCCAGCAGGCTCATGCCGCTCTGCGCGGCCGGCGAGGGGGAACGGGTGATCGAGCGCGAAACTCGCAGCATTACGAAATCCTTGGAATCATGAGGCGGTTAGTGTGGGTGGGGATCTCTGAACGGGCTGTTTCCTGAATCGCCAGCGGTCCCTCAACCGATCGAATTGGTCAGATCGTACAGCGGCACCAGCACAGCGATGATGACCATGCCGACCACCGCCGCCAAGACCAGGGTGATCACTGGCACCAGCGCGGCCAGCATGCGGTCCATGGCCTGCGCGGTTTCCAGCTCGAAGGTGTCGGCGGTTTTCAGCAACATGCCGTCCAGCGCGCCGGATTCCTCGCCCACCTGGATCATCTGCAACGCCAGGCGCGGGAAGCGCTTGCCCTTGGCCAGCGAAGCGGACAGGCCATGGCCGTTCTTCACGTCCTCGGCGGCCTGTTCGACGTCTGCGGACAACGCGCGGTTGCCGAGCACGTTGCGCGAAATGCCCAGCGCGGCCAGCAGGGGCACGCCGTTCTTCAACAAGGTGCCCAGGGTGCGCGCCAGGCGCGCGGTTTCCATTTTCGCCACCAGCGGTCCGACCAACTTCTTCTGCAGCAGCCATGCATCGAAACGATCGCGGAACACCGGATCGCGGCGTTTGCGGTCGAACCACCAAAGCAAGGCCGCCGGCACCGCGATCAGCACGAACCACCAGTCGCGCACGAACAACCCCAGAGCGAGCACGCCGCGGGTGAACCATGGCAGGGTCACGTCTAGGCTTTCGTACATCAACGCGAACTGCGGCACCACGTAGCCCATCAGGAACAGCAGCGCGAAGCCCACCACCACCATCAGGATCGCCGGGTAGACCATCGCATTGATCACGCGCCCGCGCATGGCGCTGCTGCGCTCCAGATAATCGGCAAGACGCTGCAAGGTTTCGTGCATGCTGCCGCCGGCTTCGCCCGCGCGCACCATGTTGATGTACAGGCGCGAGAACGTGCCGTGCTGCCGCTCCAGCGCAGTGGACAAGGGCGCGCCGCCGCGCACCGCATCGCGGATGTCGGCAATGGTGCGCCGCGCTTTGTCGTCTTCCGGGAGTTCCAACAGGATGGTCAGCGAACGGTCCAGCGGTTGCCCTGCGCCCAGCAACGTCGCCAATTGCTGGGTGAACTGCACCAGCCGGTCGCCGGCGAAGGGTTTGGCCTGGAACAGCGAGCGCAATGAAGTTCCGCTGCCCTCTGAGGCAAGTTTGGCCTCGACCGGCAGATGCCCTTGTTCCTGCAGACGCGCCACCACCTCGCCGTCGTTGGCGGCTTCCATCTGGCCGTCGAGGACTTCGCCGCGGGTGTTGAGGGCTTTGTAGCGGTAGAGGGGCATTGGGCTGTGGGCTGTGGGCTGTGGGTTGTGGTTTATCAGATATAACCGGAACTCTTCAGATCGTCATTCCCGCGAAGGCGGGAACCCAGCGACTTTGCTCTTAACCGATGATCTCTTCCCAAAGATCATTCCAATAGAGGTTCTTCTCTTCGATCAACCGGGTTTTCCACGCCCGGTTCCACTTCTTGATCCGTTTTTCGCGGAGGATTGCTTCTTCCATTGTGCCGCGCATCTCATACCAGACCAGTTTCGTCACGCGGTACTTGTTTGTGAACCCCGCGACGACGTGTTCGCGGTGCTGCCAAACTCTGGCGATAAGATCGCTGGTGACTCCGATGTACAGGGTCCCATTTCTATTGCTAGCAAGAATGTAAGTCGCTGGTTGCTTGTCCATAAGCATTCCAAAAGCAAAGTCGCTGGGTTCCCGCCTTCGCGGGAATGACGACCTGAAGCTATACGGTCATTCTCCTATTGCGGTCTGTCTGATCATGCATCCTCCGTCACCCGCAACACTTCCTCGATCGTCGTCTCCCCGCTCAACGCCTTGACGATACCGTCCTCGTACATCGTGCGCATGCCCGCATCGCGCGCCAGTTGCTCCAGCTCGCCCATGCCGGCATGACGCATCACCGCACGGCGCAGCTCGTCGTTCATGACCAGGAATTCCATGATGGTGGTGCGGCCCAGGTACCCGGTCGGGGCGATGGCCGAAGCGCGCGGGCGATACAGGAATATCTCGCCCTGAGGCTGGTAGCGGCGCAGGCCGAACTTCTCTATTTCCTCCGGCGAGGCCGGGTACTTCTCCGCATGCGCAGGCTCCAGACGCCGCACCAGGCGCTGGGCCAGGATGCCGTTGATGGTGGAGGTCAACAGATAGTCCTCCACGCCCATGTCCAGCATGCGGGTGATGCCGCCGGCGGCGTTGTTGGTGTGCAGCGTGGACAGCACCAAGTGGCCGGTGAGCGCGGACTGGATGGCGATGCGCGCGGTTTCCAGATCGCGCATTTCGCCGATCATGATGATGTCCGGGTCCTGACGCACGATGCTGCGCAGCGCATGCGCGAAATCCAGTCCGATCTGCGGCTTGGCCTGGATCTGGTTGATGCCTTCGATCTGGTATTCGACCG
>CBFGMR010000039.1:0-32928 GCA_965650035.1 uncultured Pseudoxanthomonas sp. | reverse complement strand
CACGCCGGGCTCTCGGCGCTTACAGTACGGAAATTCGAAGACATAAGGCGTTAGGCCGCCATGAGCAATGACGACGTAATTCGTGCAGAAGATTTAGCTACGGTCAGGGTCGTAGTCAGTCGACTTCGTCGCAGGGTCATGATTGCCGCTGTGCTTACTCCGATTGTCGCCGGACTAACAGTCGCCCTGATCATCTACTACCTCAAGGTTCCCAGTCTTGCCGTATCTGGGCTGATTGTCGGGATATTTGTACTTCTGGGTGTTCCTGTCCTTATTCATTGGCGGCGGCATTACCGGATCATTTTCAAACAGCTAGATATTCTTGAGCAGCGAATAAATCGAGGAGAAATTGTTTATGGCTCTGAGGTGGAATTTCACTCTTATCGGCAATTGACGTAGCCCCAGGTAGAGCGCAGCGAAACCCGGGGCTCTGGGCGGGTCCTTGTCACTCACGGCTGATTTGCCCTGCGAGCCGTCGCAAACTATCTCATAGTTAGATCGCACGTCCGGGTTTCGCTGCGCTCTACGCAGGCTACGCTACCCACTAATTCAGCGACCGGCGCCATGGAAAGCAGAACCAACTTATCAAATACGTTTGGCAATCTCCCCGCTGCTCCAGCTATGTCGCTTCGTGGCGGCAACGCAGTCGACGATCACGCGCCCGTACCTCCGTTCGATGAGGTACTTGACCAGATCACGCCGGAGTACTTTGAGATGTACTTCTGGGGAATCTCCCACCTTGACGCGGAGTCCTGGCGCTTTTATCTGCCGCACTTGCTGCGTTACGCCCTGGACAAAATCGCCAGTCCGAAGTCGAACGCGATAGATGCGTTTCTGTATTCGCTGCGCCCTCCTGACCGCACTCCACCTCGCTTCGGCGTGCTTACCCCGGCCGAGGAAACCGCGATCGTCGCCACGCTGGATCAACTCGCATTTTCGGAGGAGTCGGCTTGGAAGGAGCCGGCTATGATTGCCCTCGAGGAGTACTGGGCACCCGGGGCCACTTATCGGTGAGTTGACTGGCGCCCGGCAGTTCATTCAAGCCATAGGCATCACATGAAGAAACGCGTCATATTCGTCGATGTAGATGACACCTTGATCCGCTCGTTCGGATCCAAGCGTATCCCCATGCCTTCCGTCATTACTCGCATTCGCGAGCTCTATGAGCAAGGCTCGATGCTCTACCTTTGGAGCTCGGGCGGAGCGGAGTATGCTCAGTCGTCGGCTGTCGAACTCGGGATACAGGATTGCTTTGTGGGCTTTCTGCCCAAGCCAGACGTATATCTGGATGACCAGTCCGTCGATGAGTGGCGCTATTGCAAGCATGTGCTTCCTGGTAATGCTGGTGACGCCTAACAATTCTGAATTCAACCGCTAGGCGGCACATGACTGCAGTAAGCAAGCTCGACCAATTCATCCTCAATTCTGTTGATTCCAATTGGCAGAAGGTTGCAATGGTTATCGCGAAAGCCCTTGCCGACCAAGAGCTGGATTTCCCCGAAAGTGAGGACGATGCGGGATTTGTCGCAAGCCGGGTCAATGAACTCATTCTGGCTGGTCATCTCGAAGTAAGCGGTGATGCAAGCAGCTGGAGATTCAGCGAGGTTCGGCGAGCGGCCGATGTAATGAGCGTCGTCTAGTATTTCATTCGCTCAGCCGATCTGGCCTCGATACCCAAACCTGGAGGTAAGCCCATGCATCACTCCCGACTCTGCGCCCTGCTGATCGATTGCAACACCCCCGATGTCGATCAGGCCGCCAGCTTCTGGGCCGGCGCATTGGGCCGCGCGATGGACCCCGATCACCCCGGCACCCGCGGCAACTACCGCATGCTGGAAACGCCGCCCGACGAACCTATCGTGCAGATCCAACGCGTCGAGCACGAAAGCAGGGTCCACATCGACATCGAAACCGACGATATTCCCGCCGAAGTGGCCCGCCTGGAAAAACTGGGCGCCAGCGTGATCAGCCGCCTGGAACGGTGGGTGGTGATGCAGGCCCCCACCGGGCAGCGATTCTGCGTGGTCCGCGTCCAGCGGCCCGGCTTCCCTAAAAACGCGAACCAATGGGATTAGCCGTTGATCGGAATTCGTAGGGCGGGTTTTAACCCGCCTTCCGGCCCGAAAAGGGATACCTTGTGCGCCGCAAGGTGGGTTAGCTTCCAACAGCGAAGCGGGTCAACCCGCCCTACGAATTCCGATTCACCCAATACGTTAATCACCTGCGCGTCAATGCCGCCTCCCTGGAAAAGCCATGACCGAACAAACCGCACCCTCCGAATACCTGGTCCTCTCCCGCGGCCAATGGGACAAGGACGCCGCACCCGCGGACATCCAGATGGCCATCGACGAGTTCTACGGCTGGCTGGAACGGATGATCGCCGAAGGAAAAATGAAGACCGGCCAGCGGCTGGATACGCCCGGCGCGACCGTTTCCAAAAAGCGCACGGTAACCGACGGACCTTTCGGAGAATCCAAGGAAGTCGTGGGCGGCTACTGGTTCATCCTGGCGCACAGCCTGGAAGAAGCCGCGCAACTGGCCGCGCAGAATCCGTGCATGCAGTACGGCCTGTTCTACGAGATCCGGCCGATAGATCCGCAGAAAGGCGACGCCTACAGGGTGACCAACGAAACGCCTGGCGCATGAGCGCCCGCCTCATGATCGAGTGAGCAATGCGCTTTTGCCTCCCCCTTTGCAAAAGGGGGATTGAGGGGGATTTGCTCTTGATCTTGATCTTGCTTCTAAAGGCAACAGACAAAGGCAGGATCAAGAGCAAATCCCCCGTAAGCCCCCTTTGCAAAAGGGGGCAAAGCAAAAACAGTGCGATGACGCCATCATGAAACCGCGAATGCCCTCTGAGATCTGCATATGACCAATTCCGTTCCCACCCTCTACCAATGGGCCGGCGGCATCACCGCCCTCAACCGTCTGACTGCGCGCTTCTACCAACGCGTGCACGACAACGAAATCCTGGCCCCGATCTTCGCCCACATGGACAGCGAGCACCCGCAACACGTCGCCGCGTTCCTGGCCGAAGTGCTGGGCGGGCCGGCGGAGTACTCGGCCACTCACGGCGGGCACCCGCACATGATCCGCCAGCACCTCAACCGGCACCTGAGCCAGACTCAGCGGCGCGAATGGGTGGCGCTGCTGCTGGAGACCGCCGACGAACTGGGGCTGCCGGACGATCCCGAGTTCCGTTCCGCCCTGGTCGGCTATCTGGAATGGGGATCGCGGCTGGCGGTGATCAATTCCCAGGACGGGGCGGAGGCGGACGAAAACGCGCCGATGCCGCGCTGGGGCTGGGGCGAAACCAAGGGCCCTTACCTGCCGCCGGGCGGCTGATCGCGGCAGTGCAGATCGCATCGTCGCGGCCGATGCGCCACTATGTGCCACCTTTCTATCGGCAATCCCAGGGGCACGCATGCAATCTTGGCTCAGGCGCAAATCGATTGACCAGGTGACCGTGCACGAGGAAGGCCGGCGACTGGTTCCCACCCTGAGCTGGCCGCATCTGATCGCACTGGGCATCGGCGCCATCGTCGGCACCGGCATCTACACCCTGATCGGCGTCGGCGCCAACCTGGCCGGGCCCGCAGTGCTGCTGTCCTTCGCCATCGCCGGCATCGTCTGCGCCTGCGCGGCGCTGGCCTATGCCGAGATGGCCACCATGATGCCGGCCGCCGGCAGCGCCTATACCTACAGCTACATTGTGCTGGGCGAAACGCTGGCCTGGATCGTGGGCTGGAGCCTGATCCTGGAGTACTCGCTGGTGGTGAGTACGGTGGCGGTCGGGTGGTCCGGCTACGCCGTGGGTTTCCTGAAAGGCCTGGGCGTGGACCTGCCGCTCTGGGCGACCGCCGGGCCGCACGCCGGCGGCCTGATCAATCTGCCGGCGGTGGCCATTGTGTTCGTGGTCGCCGGCATGCTGATGGCCGGCACACGCGAAAGCGCCACGTTGAATGCGGTGTTAGTCGTGGTGAAGGTGATCGCGCTGGCGATCTTCGTGGCCATTGCGCTGCCGCATTTCGATGCTGCGCGGCTGGACCCGTTCATGCCGTTCGGTTTCGCCAAGTCGATGGGGGCCGACGGCGTGGAACGCGGGGTGATGGCGGCCGCAGCGATCATCTTCTTCGCTTTCTACGGATTCGATGCGATCTCCACCGCTGCCGAAGAAACCAAGAACCCGGAACGCGATCTTTCCATCGGTATCGTTGGCTCCATGGTCGGCTGCACTTTGATCTACATGATCGTGGCGCTGGCCGCGGTGGGCGCGCTCAGTTACACCGTTTTTGGCAACAGTCCCGAACCTCTGGCGCTGATCCTGCGCGAACTCAAGCAAGGCAATGCGGCCACGATCATCGCCGCCGCCGCCGTCATCGCGCTGCCGACGGTGCTGCTGGCGTTCCTGTACGGACAGAGCCGCATCTTCTTCGTGATGTCGCGCGACGGCCTGCTGCCGCGCGGCCTGTCGAAGGTGAACAAGCGAACCGGCACGCCCATCGCCACCACGCTGTTCACCGCGGTCCTGGTCGCCGCGCTGGCCGGTGTGGCGCGCCTGGACGAAATCGCCGCACTGGCCAATGCAGGCACCCTGGCCGCCTTCATCGCCGTATCGGTATGCCTGCTGGTGCTGCGCAAGCGCGACCCGTCGCGCAAACGCGTGTTCCGCACGCCGCTGGCATGGGTGGTCGGGCCGATAGCGATCTTCGGCTGCCTGTATCTGTTCTGGAGCCTGCCGCAGAAGACGCAGCTGTGGTTCCTGGTGTGGAACGCGATCGGCATCGTGGCGTATCTGGCTTACGGGCGGCGCGCCAGCTTGCTGGCCAAGGGCGGCGACGCATAGCGGGCCTGAATGCGCGGCGGGACATGCGAAAGCGGGCTTACGGCCCGCTTTTTCTTTGCAGGGCTGAAACGCATGGGGCGACGCAACATACGCTGACGTGTGTAGGTCCTGGTCTTCTTTCGACGGCCCGGCGGCACTAAGATGCGACGCAGGCACTTACCCCGGTAACGACGTTGATCATTCACCCGAAAGTCCGCGGCTTCATCTGCACCACCACCCATCCGCTCGGTTGCGAGCTCAACGTGCGCGACCAGATCGCCGCCACGCGCGCGCAGGGCGTGCGCTCCGACGGGCCGAAAAAGGTGCTGGTGCTCGGCGCGTCCAGCGGTTACGGCTTGGCGGCGCGCATCAGCGCGGCATTCGGGTTCGGCGCCGATACGCTGGGCGTGTTTTTCGAGAAGCCGGGCAGCGAGAAGAAAGCCGGCACCGCGGGCTGGTACAACTCCGCTGCCTTCGACAAGTACGCCAAGGCCGAAGGTCTGTACAGCCGCTCGATCAATGGGGATGCGTTCTCCGACGAGGCGCGCGCCAAGGTCATCGAACTGATCAGGACCGAGATGGGCGGGCAGGTGGATCTGGTGGTCTATTCGCTGGCCTCGCCGGTGCGCAAGTTGCCCTCGACCGGCGAGGTGAAGCGTTCGGCATTGAAGCCGATCGGCGCGCCGTACGTTTCCACCGCCATCGACACCAACAAGGACGCCATCACCCAGGCCGTCATCGAACCGGCCACCGAGCAGGAAATCGAAGACACCGTCACCGTGATGGGCGGGCAGGACTGGGAACTGTGGCTGGACGCGCTTGACCGGGCCGGCGTGCTGGCGCCGGGCGCACGCACGGTGGCCTTCAGCTATATCGGCACCGAGATCACCTGGCCGATCTACTGGCACGGCGCACTGGGCCGCGCGAAGGCCGACCTGGATACCACCGCGCAGCGCCTCAACCAGCGCCTGCAGGGCAGCGGCGGAAGCGCGAACGTTGCGGTGCTGAAGTCGGTGGTGACCCAGGCCAGCTCCGCGATCCCGGTGATGCCGCTGTACATCAGCATCGTGTTCAAGGTGATGAAGGAGCTGGGCCTGCACGAGGGCACCATCGAACAGCTGGACCGCTTGTTCCGTGATCGCATGTACCGCACCGACGGCCAACCGGCGGCCGTCGACGAGGAGAACCGCCTGCGCCTGGACGACTGGGAGCTGCGCCCCGAAGTGCAGACGGCGGCCAAGGCGCTATGGCCCCGGATCACCACCGAGAACCTGTTCCAGCTGACCGACTACGCCAACTACAAGCATGAATTCCTGAAGCTGTTCGGTTTCGAGCGCAGCGACGTCGACTACGACGCCGAGGTGGACCCGGACGTGAAATTCGATTGCATCGAGCTGTCGGGCGAAAACTGAGCCGTGTAGTGATTCAACAAAAAAGCGGGCCAAGGCCCGCTTTTTTTTCCGCCGGCGCGAAGCGACGCGCCTCGCTTCCGGAATCGCGTCAATCCACGCGGCAGAACACCGCTTTCAGGTAACGCGACTCCTGCACATGCGCCATGAACGGATGATCCGCGCCCGCACCTGAGACTTTCAGGATCTGGATGGTGCGGCCGGAGAAATACGCGGCACGGCGCAGCATGTCCAGGAATTCCTGTTCGCTGACCAGCCCCGTACAGGAGAACGTGGCGAACAGCCCACCCGGTTTCACCACGCCCAGCGCCAGCTTGTTCATGTCCAGGTATTTCTTCAGCGCGGCGATCACCTGCTCGCGGTCGCGGGTCATCTTGGCCGGGTCCAGGATCACCACGTCGTACAGATCCTTAGCATTGCCCGCATCGCGCAGCCACGGGAAGATGTCGGCCTGCACGAATTTCAGTTTCACATCGTTGAGCTTGGCGTTGCCTTTGGCGATCGAGATCACATCCTCGTCGATATCCACGCCCACCACTTCCTCGGCGCCGCGCACCTTGGCGTACACGCCGAAGCCGCCGGTGTTGCAGCACAGATCCAGCACGCGCTTGCCGGCGACCTGATGCGAAAGCCATTCGCGGTTTTCGCGCTGGTCGGCGAAGAAGCCGGTCTTGTGCGCGCCGGCCGGGTCGGCGCGAAAGCGCACGCCGTACTCGGTGATGATCGCCGGCGCCGGCGGTTCGGTGCCACGGAAATCGAAGCTCTCCTGCTTCTGCACGTGTTCTTCGGCGAAGCTGTAGAAGCGCGCACCGGGAAACTGTTCCTTCAGCGCTTCGTAGATCCAATCGCGGTGGCGGAACATGCCCGCGCTGAAAAATTCCACGACCAGCAGATCGTCGTAGCGGTCCACCACCAGACCGGACAGGCCGTCGCCTTCGGCATGCACCACGCGCCAGGCGTTGGACACTTCGTCCAGCTTCAGCACGTCGCGACGCAGGGAAACCGCCGCGGCGATCTTGCGCGAGAACCAGCCGGCATCGACGGGGACATCCGGATCGGTTTCCAGGATGCGCACGGCTATGCGCGAATGCCCGTTGTAGAAGCCGCGCCCGATCCATTCGCCTTCCACGCCGATCACATCGACGATGGTGCCGGGCTTGGGCTTCTGTTCGGGCTTGGCCACCAGTTTCTGGAAGATCCAGGGGTGGCTGGAACGCCAGGCGTTCTTGAGATGGACGGTGGGGAGTGGGGTGTTCATGTGTGCATTCTACGCGGTGCGCGCGCTTGGCCCGATTTGTTGGTGTGCTCACCCTGCGTGAATGCACGTGTCCGGCCCCCTCCCTTTTGCGCAGCAAAGGGGAGGGTTGGGGAGGGGTGCTGTTGGCGCGCCAATAGACGGCCTTGAAACTCGTTGTTCGCAGCCATCCACTATCGTGGTCGTTACAAGTTCAGCGCCAAGAGCAACTCCTCCCCCTCAGCCGCTTGAGGCGGCTTCGAGCTCCCCTGCTTCGCAAGGGAGGGGGCAGAAGCCGGGATTCACCATCCCGGCCCGCCCCACCCTTGCATTTCCACACCCCGCCGCCATCCCTTTCCCATGGACCCACATCATCCCGACGACCCGCGCTACGACGCCGAAAAACAAGGCAAGACCGACCGTCGCCGCCTGATCCGTGCGCTCAATCTCAGCCTGGCTTTCGTGCTGGCGCTGATCCTGGTGTATTCGGCGCAGGGCAGCTTCGACTGGGCGCCGTTCGCCGTTGCGCCGCATAGCGTGCAAGGCCTGCTCGGCGTGCTGACTGCGCCGCTGCTGCACGGATCGGTGGAACATATCGCCGCCAACAGCGTGGCCCTGCTGATGCTGGGCACGCTGGCCGGTAGCGTGTATCCGCGCGCCACGTTGTGGTCGCTGCCGTTGTTGTGGCTCGGTTCCGGGCTGGGCGCGTGGTGGCTGGGCGATGCGGGATCGCATCACCTGGGCGCCAGCGGCGTAACTCATGGATTGATGTTCCTGATTTTCGGCTTGGGCGTGTTGCGCCGCGACCGGCCGGCGATCGCCACCGGCATGATCGCGTTCCTGTTCTACGGCGGCATGCTGCTGACGGTGTTGCCGCACGAGCCGGGCGTGTCGTGGCAGTCGCACCTGGGCGGTGCGGTGGGCGGCCTGCTGGCCGCATTGCTGTTCCGCAAGCTGGATCCCGCATTGCCCCGCAAGCGTTATAGCTGGGAAGACGAAGAAGACCTCGCGCCGCTGGACGACGAACTGGAGCCGCCCGCGCCACACGCGGTGCCGGTGTTGTGGGTGCGCAATCAGGAGGAAGAAACACGCGGGGTGGTATTGCGTTTCCCGCCGCGCGAGCCGCCACAGACCTGACAGGACATCCACGGCGCGCGTATTCGGCCAAGTTCTGTCTTGCCGCCGTGACTTGTTGTTCCTGCTACGGGCTTCGCTCCAGTTGGCAGAATCGCGCCGTTATAGTTGGGTCCTTGCGATCATCGGAGGTAAGCGGCGAATGGAAATCCTGCGTAGGGATATCGTACGGCTGGCGGTGGCCATGTTCCTGTTTGCGGCGTTCCCCGGTGCTGCCGGTGCGAATGAAGCCGCGCGCGACTACCGCATCATCGGCTACGTCGCAGATGGCCCGGCGCTGCCCAGGATCAGTGCGGACAAACTGGACGTCATCAACTTCGCTTTCGCACAGGTCAATCCGGCGCATGAGGTTTTCCTACCGCACGAAACCGCCGCTCGTTCGCTGACGGGCCTGGTGGCTTTGCGCAAGGTCAATCCGGACCTGAAGGTGCTGCTGTCGATCGGCGGCTGGGGTGCGGGCAATTTTTCCGAAGCCGCGCTGACCGACGTCGCGCGCGCGCGTTTCGCCGACACTGCCGTGGCGCTGGTGCGCAAGCACGATCTGGATGGGTTGGATATCGACTGGGAGTATCCGGCCCATCCGGGGCCGGGTATCAGCCATCGTCCGGAAGACAAGCAGAATTTCACCCTGCTGCTGCAGGCGGTCCGCGCCAAGCTGGACGCGCTGGGCGCAACCCACGGCGGCCGTCGCTATCTGCTGACCATCGCCGCCGCCGACGGCGAAGCCGCGCGCGGCCTGGAGATCGCCCGCATCTCCGAGGTGCTGGACTGGATCAACCTGATGACCTACGACTTCTACGGCAGCCTGACGCCGACCACCGGTCATCACGCATCGTTGTACCGTTCGCGTACGGCGGCGCCGGGCAGCCGCACGACCGAGAAAGCGGTGGACGAGTTCTTGAAAGCCGGCACCCCGCCACGCAAGCTCAATGTCGGTTTGGCGTTCTACGGAAGGATCTTCGGCGACGTCACCGACGCTCAACAGGGATTGCATCAGCCCTTCGGCAGCGAAGGCGGCTTCGTTACCTGGCAAGACATCGCCCACCGCTATCTCGACAAGAACGGCTTCGTACGCTTGTGGGACGATCAGGCGCAATCGGCCTGGCTCTGGAACGGAAACGAACGCCGCCTGATCAGCTACGAAGATCCACAGGCGCTGCGGGCCAAGGTGGAATTCGTGCGTGAACGCGGCCTGGGCGGCGTGATGTACTGGGAGCAGCGCACCGATCCCGAAGAACAGCTTCTGGGCGTGGTCCACGCAGCCTTGCAGGACAATCCCGCGCCTCTGTAGGAGCGACGCGAGTCGCGAAGCATCGAACAACCGATCTTCCGCAGGTCTGGCGATTTGCAGGATTGCGAGCTTCGCGACTCGCGTCGCTCCTACAACCATCGATGCCGCCCCCTCTACGGGAAGAACGGTCATTCCGCGCGCATGACTATAATCGCCGTTTTCCGGCGGGCTTACGCGACATGCGGATACTGGTTACCGGCAGTGCGGGACATCTGGGAGAAGGGCTGGTGCGCACGTTGCGCGCACAAGGCCGCGAAGTTACGGGCGTCGATATATCGCCCTCTTCGCACACCGATCTGGTCGGCTCCGTCGCCGACCGCGCCTTTGTCGACCGCTGCATGCGCGGTATCGATGCGGTCCTGCATTCGGCCACGCTGCACAAACCGCACGTGGCCACGCACACGCGGCAGGATTTCGTGGACACCAACATCACCGGCACGCTCAATCTGCTGGAAGCGGCCAAGCGCAACGGCGTGGGCGCTTTCGTGTTCACCAGCACCACCAGCCTCTATGGCGATGCGCTGGTGCCGCCGCCGGGCGCGCCTTCGGCCTGGATCACCGAGGACGTGGTGCCGGTGCCGAAGAACATCTACGGCGTGACCAAGGTCGCGGCCGAGGACTTATGCCAGCTGTTCCATCGCAACGAGCGGCTGCCGTGCGTGGTGCTGCGCGCCTCGCGTTTCTTTCCCGAGGCCGACGACCGCAGGCAGGTGCGCGAGAGTTTCGCCGACGCCAACATCAAGGCCAACGAGTTCCTGTACCGGCGCGCGGATCTGCAGGACGTGGTGGATGCGCACTTGTGCGCGGTGGAGCGCGCGGCCGGGATAGGTTTCGGCCGTTTCATCGTCAGCGCGACCACGCCCTTCGATCGCGAAGATCTGCAGCAGCTGCACGACGACGCACCCTCGGTGGTGGCGCGATACTTTCCCGACTACGAAACGGCTTACGCGCGCCGCGGGTGGCGCATGTTCGCGGGGATCGAACGCGTCTACGTCAACGCGGCCGCTCGGCAGGCGCTGGGATGGAAACCGAACTACGATTTCGCCCGCATGTTGGAAAGCCTGCGCACCGGCGAAGATCCGCGCAGCCCGCTGGCCATCGAAGTCGGCACGAAGGGCTACCACGCGCAAACATTCGAGGACGGACCTTACCCGGTGAGTTGACGTCCCTGGTCGCGTTGTAGGAGCGACGCAAGTCGCGAAGCCCCCGGCAACCAAACGATCAAAAGATTCCGCAATTCGACAATCTACGAGCTTCGCAACTCGCGTCGCTCCTACTGCTTTCCGGCCGGCTCTCCTTCCGTGAGAAAGGAGAGCCGCCGTTGCATCAGAACCGGGCGCTGAACTCCAGGCCCACCGTACGCGGCTCGTTGAGGAAGCCGGTCAGGTTGTTGAAGTCGATGCCGCCGACGATGCGGGTCTGGTCGGTGATGTTGCGGCCGAACACGGCCACGCCGTAGTCGCCCTGGTTCCAGTTGTAGCCGACGCGCAAGCCGCCTTCCAGCGAGGACTTGCCGGTGAATTCCACCGATTCGTACAGGAAGAAGTTCACTTCGCTGCGATAGGCCCAGTCGGTGAACACGTAGAACTCACCGCCCTGGCCCACCGGCATGGCCCAGCGCGCGGTCACGTTGTGCACCCACTTGGGCGCCTGCGGCAGCGAGTTGCCGTCGATCGAGTAGCCATTGGCCGTGAGCGGATCGGTCACCGTGCAACCGCCGCCGCAACCGGGCAGGAACAGGCTGGGGTCGTCGATCTCGGTGTCGTTGTAGCTGCTGCCCAGGGTCACCAGCAGGTTGTCGGTGAGGTAAGCCTCCAGATCCAGCTCGAAGCCCTGGCCGATGGTCTTGTCCGCGTTGAGCAGCGTGGCGATATTGGAGCCGCCGCCTACCGCGATGATTTGCTGGTCGTTGACGTCGTAGCGGAACACATTGAAGCCGATGCGCGCGCGCTTGTCCCACAGGTCGGCCTTGATGCCGGCCTCATAGGAAATTACTTCTTCCGAGTCGGCGGTGGACACGCCGCCATTGGGCGCCGTGGCGCTGGCGAACAGCAGACGACCTTGGATCGATGGTGCGCGGAAACCCTTGGCCACGCGCGCGTACAGGTTGATGTCTTCGTTGAGCTGGTACACCGCGCTCAGGTCGCCGCTGACATCGTCGACGTCGGTGTTGACCCGATACGGACCGCCGACCGGCGCACCAAACGGCGCGCCCTCCAGCACGCTGGCGCTGAAGTCCTTCTTGTCCTGCGTGTAGCGCAAGCCGCCGCGCAGCTTCAGTTTGTCGGTGACATCGAAATCGCCGGAAGCGAATACCGCCCAGGCCTTGTTGCGCTGCTCCTGGATCGCATGGCCGGCTTGCGGATTGCCGGCGGTCAGCGAGTCGTAATTGAAGCTGTCGATGGTGATGTCTTCGTCGTAGTAGAACAGGCCTGCCTGCCAGTCGAAGCGGCCCCATTCGTTGGACTCGATGCGGAATTCCTGGGTGATCTGGCGATGGTCGGGCAGACCATCGGCCGATTCCGATGCGAACGGGATGAAGCCCGGTCCCGAATTGCCCGGGCCGAGGAACGCAGCGCCGTAGCCGCCGTCGATATCGCCGCGATTGAGCGACTCGGCGGTTTCGTAGCCAGTGATGGAGTACAGGTTCACACGGCCCAACTCCCACCGCAGGCGTGCGCTCCCGCCCCAGGTATCGAGTTCGGAGAAGTTGACGCCGTCGGTGGACACTTCATCGCGGTCGAAGCCAGGCACCAGGTTGTTGGTGCCCGGGTCGATGATGTTGGCGCGGAACAGACGCGCGGTGCCGTTGAGGTGGCGCTTGTGCAGGTTGAACAAGCCTTCGAACGCATCGCCTTCGTACAGGAACTGCACCCGTGCGGCGGACTCGTCGTAGCCTTCGGCGCCACGGTCGGGACCGGGGATGTTGGTGTTGGTCACCGAGTCCTCGCGGCGCTGGAACAGCACCGAGGCGCGGGCGGACCAGCGATCGGTCAAGCCGCCACCGACGGCGCCTTCCACGTTCCACATGTCGTCGGTGCCGTAGGACACCCTGCCGTAGCCGCCGAATTCCTGCGTCGGCTTGGCCGATTCGAATTTCACCACGCCGGCCGGCGTGTTGCGGCCGAACAGCGTGCCCTGCGGGCCGCGCAATACTTCGATGCGTTCCAGATCGAATACCGGGAAGCCTTTCAGCAACGGACTTTCCTGCACTACTTCGTCGTAGATCAACGACACCGGCTGCGAGGCGTTGAGGTCGAAGTCGGTGTTGCCCAATCCGCGGATGTAGAAACGCGGGAAGGCGCGTCCGTACGACGATTCGATATTGAGGCTGGGCACGCGCGCCGACAGAAAGCGCACGTCGTTGCCGCCGGAGGCTAGGACGTCGAGCTTTTCGCTGTTTATGGTGCTGATGGAAACCGGCACGTCTTTGATGTTTTCCACGCGACGCTGCGCAGTGACTTGCACCGCATCCAGCGTGGTGGCTTCGCTTTGCGCCGGCGCGGCGGGCACGGCTTCCTGGGCGAGGACTGTGCCGAACGGCAACAGGGCGGCAATGGCGATGGCGAGTCGGTGCGGACGCACGGACGAGGAGCGGCTGGAGGGCATGTTGGCTTCCGGAGGGTGGTGGAAGGAGGCGAAGGCGGGTTTGGCGCCTAGCACGCGCATGTTGCAGGACAGCAACAGCCGGGGCAATGGCCGGAAGTCCCGTTCAGCCGATCAGGTCACGAACCGGGCGCCGCCAATTTTGCGATCCTGCCCGCTTTCCTCTTGCGGAGCACCCTGTGAAGCGACCTGGATTGGCGGTTTTGTTGGTCTTTGGCGGACTGTTGTTATCGGCCTGCAAGCCTGTCGCTGCACCGCGGGAGCCTGCCGAGGCGTCGCCGCCGGCCGCACCGGTTTCCGCAGCTCCCGCTGCCGCCTCAGCGCCGTCCGTGCCCTCTGCGCAATCGGCGCCGGTGGAACCGGAACTGGCCCGGCAGATCAACGGGGAAATCGACAGCAAGGGAGCCAAGGCCGCCCTCCTTGCGCTGGGCCAGGACGATGCGCGCTTCGGCAAAGTCAGCGACGCCATCGCTACCGCCGATCCCGTCTGGCTGACGATTGCTCTTCGCTTGCGCCCTGCCTCCGATGCCGACACTGCCGAGACCTTGAGCCGTGCGCTGGCCCAGGCGCTGCCGAATGCGCCCGAGCGCGTGCTGGCGATGGTGGGGCACGGCTACGCCGTCGACAACTTGTGCACTTCTCCCTTCCTTGAGCCCGCGCCAGGTGTGGCCGAGGCCTATGAAGCAAAAGCGCTAGCCGCGTTGCAATCGGTTACCGACCCGACGCTCAAGGCCACGGTCGACGAATGCATCAAGAGCGTGACGCTGCCCCTCAAATGATGCTCTTGTAGGAGCGGTCCCTGCCCGCGACGGGCTTTACCGGTAGAGCGTCGCGGGCAGGGCCCGCTCCTACACGATCCGTTATTGCAAATGCCCCAGCGGCAACGCCCGCGTCTGCTTGACCGTGCGCAGGACGAAACTGGAATTCACATCGGCCACGCCGGTGGCGTTGATCAGTTTGTCCAGCAGGAAGCGGGAGAAGTGCTCCAGGTCCTGCACCACCACTTGCAACAGATAATCCATGTCGCCGGTGAGCGCATGGCAGGCGACCACTTCGTCCCAGTCGTTCACTCCTTCGATGAACCGGTCCAGTCCCAATTGGCCGTGCTTTTCCAATTGCACGCGTACGAACGCCTGCAGGCCCAGGCCGACGCGCTTGGGATCGACCATGGCTGCGTAGCCGCGGATCACGCCCGAAGATTCCAGTCGCTGGATCCTTCTCAGACAAGCGGACGGGGACAGGTTCACCTGCGCGGCGATATCGGCATTGGTGGCGCGTCCGTCCTGCTGCAGGAGTGCGAGCAGGCGCAGGTCGGTGCGGTCCAGGGAAAGGGATTCGGCCATTTCATGCTCACTTTCTGCATTTTACGCACGAATATTGCGCCAACACCGCAGATCTTTGCAACTTTGCAACCCTGTTGCGCCATTGCGGCGCTAACATCGAATGCCGCTTCAATCCTCCCGGAGAACCCATGAACGAGCCGCGCCGCGTCGAGCACCAAGAGACCGACAAGGGCTACGTCCCGGTCTATACGACCGCCGTGGTGGAACAACCGTGGGAGGATTACCGGGCCGAGGATCACGCCACCTGGGGCACGCTGTATCAGCGCCAGCGCGAGCTGCTGGTGGGGCGTGCCAGCGAGGAATTCCTGCACGCCCAGGACGAAATGGGCATGACCCCGCATGCGATTCCGCGCTTCGACCAATTGAACGAAGTGCTGGGTGCGGCCACCGGTTGGACCCTGATCGGCGTGGAGGGCCTGCTGCCGGAACTGGATTTCTTCGACCATCTGGCCAATCGGCGCTTCCCGGTGACCTGGTGGATCCGTCGCCCCGACCAGATCGACTACATCGCCGAACCGGATCTTTTCCACGATCTGTTCGGCCATGTGCCGTTGCTGATGAACCCTTTGTTCGCCGACTACATGCAGGCCTATGGCCGCGGCGGCGTGAAGGCGCATGGCATCGGCCCGGAAGCGCTGGTCAACCTGACGCGCCTGTACTGGTACACGGTGGAGTTCGGCCTGATCGACACGCCGCAGGGCCTGCGCATCTACGGCAGCGGCATTGTTTCGTCGAAGGGCGAGTCGCTTTACTCGCTGGAATCGGAGGCGCCCAACCGTATCGGTTTCGATCTGGAGCGGGTGATGCGCACGCGCTACCGCATCGATACCTTCCAGAAGACCTACTTCGTCATCGACAGTTTCGAACAATTGATCGCCGCGACCGCACCAGACTTCACCCCGATCTATGCGCGGCTGGCGAAGGGCGAGGCCTATCCGGCGGGCAAGGTGCTGACTACTGACAAGGTTTACACGCGCGGCACCGGCGAAGGTTGGGCGATGGACGCGGACGTCTAAGCGTTTGTAGAGCCGAGCTTGCTCGGCTGCTCTTCGCGGGCAGGTGTACGATCAAAAGCAGCCGAGCAAGCTCGGCTCTGCAAAAAGGGCGCGCAACTGGCCGATTGGAACGGTTGCCGCTAAAGAAAAGGTCGTCATCCCGGCGAAAGCCGGGACCCAACTTTCCGTCGATGTGGGACTTGGGTCCCGGCTTTCGCCGGGATGACGACCTTGAAGAGGAGATGCGCGATCATGGCGCATGACTTCCGGATACTCCGCACTCGCCCTGCTCGGCTTTCTCTCGCTTAGTGCGGTCGCGCACGCGCAATCCCCCGATGACGGCCCTGTCACCCTCGACCGCATTCGAGTGCAAGCGACCCGCCTGGTTGGCGTAGACGATTTCGACACCCCGGCTTCGGTCGATACCGTCTCCCTTAGCGACGACGACAGCGGCAATGCCGTCAACGTTTCCGATGCGCTGGGCGGCGTTCCCGGACTGCTGGCCCGCGACCGCCAGAACTACGCGCAGGACACGCAGCTGTCCATCCGCGGTTTCGGCGCGCGCTCGACCTTCGGCGTGCGCGGCGTGCGCCTGTTTTCAGACGGCATTCCGGCATCGATGCCGGACGGGCAAGGGCAGCTTTCGCATTTCAACGTACTGGGCGGCGAGCGCATCGAGATCATGCGCGGTCCGTTCTCCGCGCTGTATGGAAATTCTTCGGGCGGCGTGGTGCAGTTATGGAGCGCGGAAGGAAAGGAAGGCGACCCGTGGCGGGTCCGCGCCACGGCCGGCAGCGACGACGCATACACGCTGGGTGCGCAGTTGCGCGGCGCCAGCGGCGATCTGGGCTACAACCTCGCCGCTTCGCGCTTCGACACCCAGGGCTATCGCGACCATAGCGCGGCACGACGCGATTCGTTCAACGCGCGCTTCGATTTCCGTATCGATCCCTTGCGCAAGCTGACCCTGGTGCTGAACCACGTCGATCTGCCCGACGCCGACGATCCCCTGGGCCTGACCCGCACGCAGGTCCAAGCCGATCCGCGTCAGGCCACCGTGGTCGCCACGCAGTTCGATACGCGCAAGTCGGTGCGCCAGAGCCAGGGTGGGCTGACCTACGAACAACAGGTGGGCGACAGGCAAACCTGGCGTGCGATGGCCTATGCCGGACGACGCGCGGTGGAACAGTTTCTGGCCTTGCCGGTAGCGGCGCAGGCCAATCCGCTCAACGCCGGCGGCGTGATCGACCTGGCCAGCGACTACGGCGGTGCCGATCTGCGCTGGAGCTGGCGAAATGAACTGGCCTCGAAGCCGTTCGAGTTCACCATCGGCGCCAATTTCGACCAGCAGGATCAGCAACGGCGCGGCTACGAGAATTTCATCGGCAGCACTTTGGGAGTCAAGGGCGCGCTGCGACGTGATGAGAGCAACCGCGTGCGCAACGTAGATGAGTTCATGCAGGCGTGGTGGAAATTTGCGCCGCGCTGGTCGCTGTTGGTGGGTGCGCGCCATAGCGAAGTGGAATTCCGCGCACGCGATAATTACGTCACCGCCGGCAATCCCGACGACAGCGGCAGCGTGCGTTATCGCGATACGACGCCCGTCGCCGGGCTTATGTTGGAACCTGGCGATAACCTGCGCTTCTACGCTTCGGTGGGTCGCGGCTTCGAGACACCGACCTTCAACGAACTGGGTTATCGCGCCGATGGCGGCGCCGGTCTGGCTTTCGATCTGCGGCCGACGATCAGCCGCAATGCGGAGCTGGGAATGAAATGGCGCGGCGAGGGCGACACGCGCCTGGAAGCCGCGCTGTTCCGTGCCGATACCGACGACGAGCTGGCGGTGGTGCGCAACGTCGGCGGGCGCAGCAGTTTCCGCAATGTGGGGCGCGCACGGCGGCAGGGATTGGAGACTTCGTTCGAGACTGCGCTCTCCGACCAATGGCGCCTGCAACTGGCCTATACGTGGCTGGATGCGACTTTCCGCAGCGCCTACCTGGTCTGCACTGGTGCCGGTTGCACCGTGCCTTCCACGCCGGTGGCGGCAGGGGTGCGCATTCCGGGCGTGGCGCGCCAGCAGTTGTTCGGCCGGCTGCAATGGCGCGGAAATGCGTGGAGTGCGGCGACCGAAGTCGAAGGCGTTGGCGATGTAGTGGTGAATGATGTGGCCAGCGAATCAGCGCCAGGCTACTTTCTGTTGCATCTGGAAGCAGCGCGCGAATGGAAGTTCGCCTCCGGCGGCCTGCGCGCCTTTGCGCGGATCGACAACGTGTTGGATCACGATTACATCGGTTCGGTGATCGTCAACGAAGGCAATGGACGGTTCTACGAACCCGGACCAGGGCGCACGTTCCTGGTTGGCGCGCAATGGCAATGGTCGCGCTGACTATTGCTTTTCCCTCTTTGTAAAAGGGGGCGGGCGGCTGCGCAGCAGCTGACGGGGGATTTGCTCTTGATCTTGTTTTTCTCTGATCGAAAGCAAAAGCAAATCCCCCTCAATCCCCCTTTTTCAAAGGGGGAGGCCAAAGACCGTAGGTCGGGGCTACGCCCCCGACGCGCGGAGTCCAACGACAATCCAACTCGATGTCTCCAGCGCGCGGGCGAATTGAGCGTCGGGGACGTAGCCCCGGCCTACCTCGCTTTTGCGCACGTCACGCCTCATCCTGCTGCGGGTTGCCGACAGCCCGCAGATACGCATTCAGATCGCGGCCCGCGATCTCTGCGAATGCTTCCCCGGTAGCCTCGACACCGACAATCCTGTCCGGCCGGAAATTGCGGAAATCCCCGCGCAGCCGGCACCACGCGCCCAGCGTCCAGCTGCCGCCCCAGAAGGTCAGGCATAGCGGCTCCACTTCGCGGACGGTTTCGTTGCCGGAGGGATCGCGGTACTGCAGGCGCAGCACCTGGCGCGCTTCCACCGCCGCGTGCAGGCGATCGATCATGCCGCTGGCCTCGATACGGTTGTCCAGTTCCGGCGCGTAGATGCGGGTGCGGCGCGAACGCTCGCGCAGGTTCGGCGGCAGCACTGCTTCTATCTTCAACAATGCCGCGCTGGCGGCCAGACCGAGGCGCTCGCCGCCGAACGCGCGGACGAAACGCGTGCCCACCACCAGCGCTTCCAGTTCGTCGGCGTTGAACATCAGCGGCGGAACGTCCGAACCCTTGCGCAGCACGTAGCCGATGCCGGCCTCGCCTTCGATCGGCACCCCGGACAGCTGCAGATCGGCGACATCGCGGTAGATGGTGCGCAGGGAAACATGCAGGGTCCCGGCCAGTTGCTGCGCGGTCAACGCCGAACGGCGGCCGCGCAGGGCGTGGATGATCAGAAACAGACGGTCGGCGCGGCGCATGCGGCCATCATGGCGTGCCGCGGCGCGCGGATCAAAGGTTCAACGGGCGATCCGCGTCATCCACATATGCCAGTTGGTCTCCCAGCTGGCGCCTTCGTCGGTGGAAAACGCCTGTTGCCAGTGCGCCGAGTCAGCGGTGATATCCGACCAGATGAAGCGCGCCAGCACCGGCCGGCCTTCATGGCTATCGCGTCCATGGAAGGTGCCTACGCCGTTCTCGAACCGGCCCATCACCGGCAGTTCCAGCACTCCACTGCGATTGCTGGCCCAATAGATGCTCCATTGCCTGGCCTGCAGGTCGAACAGACGCAAGGTCATGCCGCGAAACCCGCCGCTCCATCCGGTGACGAAGTCGTCGAGGTTGCCGATGCCGTCGAGCAGCGGCTGACAGCTTTGGGTGGCCTCGAAGGTTTCCCAGTCGTCGCTGCCGACTAGGCGCTGCTTCAGGCGTTCGTTGCGCACCTTCCAATGGCCATAGTAGAAATCGAAGTCGTGGCGTCCGTCGTTTTCAGGCGATGTCATGGTTGCTTCTCCGGCGCGCCGCGCAACAGGGATCCCGCAGTCGCGGACAGGTGCAGGCGTTCGGCCGGTGCGGATTGCAATGGCTGGAGATCCGCCGCGGTCTCTTCCAGCGCCACGCGCTGCGCATCGTAGGCGGCCTGATCGGCGAAACCCGCCACCCATATCAGTACTTCTTCACCCAGCCGCACCGGCAAGGCCAGAAAGGTGTTCTCGCTATGCTCGCTGACCAGCACCGCCTGCAGTTGCGCGCCGGAGGATTGCAGGGCCGAACGCAGACGGCGTTCAAGATCCCACACCACTGCCGTGTCCGCAGGTCGTTGCAAGTAGTGCAGATAGGCCACCACCAATCCCGCTGGACGCTGGTCGCGTGCCAACCCATGCAAGGCGAATCCGGAAGATGACGTCGCCGGCCGCAGCAGCAGCACGTTGTCCGAATCGATCATGGTGCCGTTGGCCGTGGCGCGGTTGTCTTGCCATACCGGTCCGCCGTAGAACGCCTCTAACGCCTGCTTGCGTTGCGGCATGCCGGCGAAGCCGCGCAGCCAGACGAAACGATCCGGCGCATCCAGATCGCGGAACTGGCCGACGATGGTCATGCCGGCGTTTTCCTGGCCGGCGACGAACTTGTCGTCGAACAAACCGATCAGGACATCGCGTTTGCCGGGCTTGAGCGTGTACTGGCGCAGTTCGAGTACTGCGCAACAGGTTGTGGTCATGTTCATGGATCCGGCTCCTGTTCCTTCGGCATCGTTCGCGTGTGCGGCGGCTGAGCTCAGGCAGACACCCAGCAGCAACGCCAACTGCAGTTTTGTCGTCTTCATGCGGAGGCCCCGCGCGGCGGCACGATCCGCAATGCCTCGACCGTCGCTGGCTCCAGCTCAAGCACGATCGAAGTGAAGTTCTCGATCAACCCCAGGATCGCCGCGCGCGGACCGTCCTTCCATTCCTGGCTGCCGTAAAAGGCGTCCTGACTCTGCTGGCGGTCGGCAAGGCTGGCGTAGGCACGGATCAGATAATAGGAATCGCCATCGTGCGGCGAAGGTCCGTGCGCTACCACATCGACCTCCCAGCGCCGCAACATCGGAATGGCCTGTTGCGAAGCGATGCGGTCGAACGCTTCGCGCGTGCCGGGCTTGAGCGCATAGGAACGTACTTCTACGAATTTGTTCATGGGGATCCCCTGGCTTGTCGTGAGTCGGCTGTCCTAAGTCAGGTCTGCCGGGTCATGCGCATGGTCCAGTTGGTTTCCCAGGTTTTGCCGTGATCGACGGAGAAGGCCTGTTCCCAATTCACGACGTCTGCGCCGGGTTGCGTCCAGATCGCGCGGATTCGCACCGCGCGGCCTTCGAACTGATCCTCACCGTGGAAGGTGCCGATGCCACCGCAGAATGCGCCGATCACCGGCGGGCCGAGTACGCCGCCGCGTTTGGTGGCCCAGTAGTCGCTCCAACGCCGGGCCGCCGGGTCGTACAGGCGCAGGCTGATCCCGTGGATGCCTTCGCCGAAGTCGGCTACGACTTCATCGATATTGCCGATGCCGCCCAGCAGTGGCTGGCAATGCAGGCGGCCCTCGAATTCGATCCACTCGTCGGAGTTTGCGAGCCAGGTTTTCAGGCGTCGGTTGTGCAGATGCCAACGGCCGTGGAAGAAATCGAAATCGTGGTGGCCATCGGCACCGGGGCCGGTGGAAGGATTCGCTGCGACATTTTCTCCGGACGCAGGTTCAACGGGACCGCCCGCCTGGGCAAAGGCATCAGCCAATAGCGTGGCGGCGGTGCCACCGATGCAGGCGGCGGTAAGGAGTCGGCGTTTCGGGTCCATGGGTGTCGCCTTCGCTTGGTATGGCCAGAGCTTGCGTACCCGCTGCTGACAACGTGCTGTCAGCAGTGCCGGAAGTCACTTTCGGTGCCGTACGCATTGCCAACGCCGCGGACACCCCGCAGCATGCCGGCATGCGCGCATTGCTACGCCACCTGCTGAAACCCCTGAATCTCGCTCTGCTGCTGACCTGGCTGGCGGTCGGCCTTTCCCTGCGGGATGCGGAGCCGCAAAACTTCGCCCTGTGCTGGGGCCTGATGGTGGCGTTCCTGGTGGCCAGCCTGCTCTGCGACCTGCCGCAACTCAGACCCTGGCAGGTGAATGCGTTGCTGGTGTTCATCGCCGCCTGCGCACTGACGTTGGTGTGGCTGGCACCGCGCACAGGCACCACGCCGGTGTTGCTGGTGGTGCTGGCCGCTCAATTGAGCATGGTGTGGTCGCTACGCGCGACGCTGCTGGCCATGGGGGTGGTCAATGTCCTGTTCTATCTGCTGCTGCGTGACGCCGGCTTTTCCTCGCCGTCCTTGATGGTGCTGATCTATGCCGGCTTCCAGGCATTCGCCTTGCTGGTGGGCCACTACGCCAGCAACGCCGAGCGCACGCGCGACCGGCTTGCGCTGGTCAACGCCGATCTGCTGGCCACCCGCGCGCTGCTGGCCGACAGCGCGCGCGACGCCGAACGCCTGCGCATGGCGCGCGAGCTGCACGATGTAGCCGGTCACAAACTGACCGCGATACACCTCAACCTGCGCGCGCTGGCGTCGGATCCTGCGTTCGCCCAGCGCGAAGAGATCCGCCTTGCGCAGCATCTGTCCAGCGAACTGCTGACCGACATCCGCAACGTGGTGCAGGCCATGCGCGACAGTCGCGGCCTGGACTTGGAGACCGCATTGCGCGCGCTGGCTGCGCCGTTGCCCAAACTGCGCATGGACCTGCGCATGGACAGCGACGTGCAGGTGACCGACCCCGCCTTGGCCGAGACCCTCTTGCGCCTGGTGCAGGAATCGCTGACCAACGCAGTGCGCCATGCGGGTGCAAGCCGCGTGTCGGTGGAGATCTCGCGCGAGGGCAAAGAGGTGATGTTGCGGATCGAAGATGATGGCGTGGTGAAGGGTGCCATCCGGGAAGGCAACGGCATGGCCGGGATGCGCGAACGCGTGGAAGCCTCGCACGGCGATTTTCGGGTAAGCACCGCACCGCACGGCGGATTGCGCATTGAAGCAGGATTTCCCGCATGAGTATGAGCACGGTCCGTGTTGCGTTAGCCGACGACCAGGCGTTGGTTCGCGCGGGCTTGCGCGCGTTGTTGCTGCAGCAGAACATCGATGTGGCGCTGGAAGCCGAAGACGGCGACGACCTGCTGCGGAAACTGGAACAGCAATCTGTGGACGTGGTGCTCAGCGACATCCGTATGCCGGGCACCGACGGCATCCAGGCGCTGCAGCGGTTGCGCGAGCGCGGCGACGCCACGCCCATGCTGCTGCTCACCACTTTCGACGACAGCGACTTGCTGCTGCGCGCTACCGATGCGGGCGCGCAAGGATTCCTGTTGAAAGACGCCGCGCCCGAAGACCTGCGCGACGCCATCGTGCGGGTAGCCGCCGGCGAGACCTTGCTGCAGCCGGTGAGCACCGACCCGGTGCGCGCGCGTTTCCGTTTCCGCGACGAAACCGCGCCCACCGAAACCTTCGGCGCCCGCGAAGTGGCGATCCTGCGTTTGCTGGCCGGCGGTTATTCCAACAAGGAAATCGCGCGCAGTCTGTTCCTGGCCGAAGGTACGGTAAAGAACTACGTCTCCACCATTCTGGACAAGCTGGGTACCCGCGACCGTACCCGCGCTGTGCTGAAGGCGATCACGCTGCGGATCATCTAGTCGATTCGTCCTCCCAGCCTGATAGTCAACCTCCTTGGTCGTCCCAATCCATCTTCGTCATCCCGAGCGCGGCGAGGGATCTGCTCCTGCTTCACAGAAATGCCGATCCGCCTGCGCCTGGCTATCCCATTGCCAGGGAGCATTGCTGAATTCCCGCGCGTAGCCTTTAGAATCACGTCATGCAAAACATCGCCGACTTCATCGAGATCTATCCCGACGCCATCGACGGCGCCACCTGCGACGCCATCGTGGCGCGGATGCGCGGTAGCGAGGGTCTGCAACCCGGCCGCGTAGGTGGAGGGGTGTATCCCGAACTCAAGCGCAGCCGCGATTTGCGCATCAGCGGCAATGCGGACTGGGCCGCGGTGGATGCGCGCCTGCAGCAAGCCGTCTTCAGTGGGTTGCTGGAGTATCTGCGCAAGTATCCGCAGGCCCTGATCTCGCCGCTGATGCTGCAGCAGCCAGATGCCAACGGCGCGCCGCGGCGTCTGCAGGCTGAGGATTTCTCCGTGATGGACGACAAAGCCATCGCAGAACTGGCGCGCGCCTGCCTGCGTCCCGGCGCGATCAACCTGCAATGGTATTCATCCGGCGAAGGCGGATACCCCTATTGGCATTGCGAGCTTTTCCCGCGCGACGCCAGCGCCGAAACTCTGCACCGGCATCTGCTGTGGACGCTGTATCTCAATGACGGGTTCGAGGAAGGCGAAACCGAATTCCTGTTCCAGCAACGCAAGGTCAAACCGCGCACCGGCAGCCTGCTGATCGCGCCCACCGCCTTCACCCACACCCACCGCGGCAACCGCCCGCAGAACGGCGACAAGTTCATCGCCACCAGCTGGATTCTGTTCCAGCCGGCGGAAAAGCTTTACGCAGCCAGCTGATCTTCTGTCCGCATCCCCCACATCCTCGGATCGTCATCCCCGCGAAGGCGGGGACCCAGCGACTTGGCTTTTCGTGTTCGGCGCAACCGTGAAAAGCAGCCGAGCAAGCTCGGCTCTACATGAAACACCCGTGTACTGCTGGCGGCAGAACTACTCCTGCGGCGGCACGCCCAGGTAGCTGCCGGCGGCCGCCACTGTCGACCACAGTTCGTCTTCGCGTTGGAAGGAACGGTCGAACAGCTGTTCGGCGGCAGCGCGGTCGCCAAGCAGCATGTAGTAGGCGCCCAGCTCGGCTATGCCCTGCGCGTCTTTCGGCTTCTCCTGCAGCGCCCGTTCGAACAGCACCTTGGCCCGCTCCCATTCGCCAGCCTGCCGGTAGATCCGTGCGATGCGAAACAGATCGGTGCCTTCCGGATCGTTGGCCAGCACATCGTCGAAGATCGCCTGACCCTCGGCCTTGAAGCCGCCCAGGTAGTAGATGCGGCCGACCGCGATGCGCTCCCAGCTGCCCTTCCCGGCCTGCACCTTGGCCATCTCGAGCAGCGCGCGTGCGGCCTCCTGTTTGTCCTTGTCGTGGTACTGCGATGGCGCGATTTTTTGCGCAGCAAAGGCCACCGGAGCGATCAGAACGAACAGAGCCGCGGCAACTGACATGGAACTGAATTTCATTTGTATCCCCTTGATGAGAGGCCAGGCAATCACGCGCCGGCCCTGATTGACCCGTTTTGGATTCTTCTTGCTTCCCCAAGCAATGGCGTCGCTTTGATAGTCGTAGTTCAACAACGCGCCATTGACCAAGCTTAGCGCGTTTCGGACCATCGGCGATTATCAATCGCGCGACTATCGGGGCTGTTGCTAGTAATGACGACCGGGGCAACACGGGCCAGAGGACTACCGAACTCCAAACAACTCGGCTGTCATCCCGAGCGTAGAGAGGGATCTGCTGTTTGCAAGGGAAAACAGATCCCTCTCTATGCTCGTGATGACAAGACAAGGGTTGTTCAGGCCCTCCCTAGTTCGTAGACGCGGCTGTTGGTGTCGGCAAGGAAGTAGCCGTTGGGCGTGGCGGCCCCGTTGTCGGATCACGTGGACTTCCGCGTCGTAGCAGACTCCGTTGAACAGGTCGCAGGAATCGTCATCGACCCAACGGCCGGTGTCGTAGTGCGTGTAGCCGGCTAGACACTTTCGCACGCCTCGATAATCCACCGGATTTGGAAGGGTTCTGCATAGTAGGCGGAGATGTTGTCGCCACGGTTCGCGTCCCGCCTTTTCCCTTCCTCTAAGTCGCAGTCCATGAAACTTACTTCGACCCCATGCTCATTTGTGTACATGCTCATTGGAAATCTGCCTTCGATTCCATGGTGATGGAGAAGTAATCTTTCTCAGGACGGCTGGCAATGTCGTCCGCAGAAAAAGCGGGGGCTGACTCATTCCGAAGGGAAGCATTGCCATAATCCTTTTTCAGGTAGTAATTTATGCTTGATTGCGATGGGGCGATTTCACCGAAAGGATCAGACGCGTCGCCGCCAGCAACACGCGAACCAAAAAGCACTCCCTCTCCCTCGTACGCCACGCGCACAAGATTTATCCGCCAATGACACATGCCCAGACCGTAGTAGTCCGCGTTCTTGAGCACGTCCTTGTAGATCTCACCGCGATAGGTGTTGGGCGTCAAGCGGTCGAAAACGATCGGGACCTCAACTTGCACAGGGGCGGCCCCACTGATGGGTTTTCGGGGTACGCAGTCGCTATCGGTTACGTAGTTCGCGGTTGCGTTCGCGGGTTCAAGCGGTCCCGGCGCATCCTTGATAGTCAGGGTGATCTCGTAGCGCTGCTTCGGGTTTGGATTGCGCTTGATATCAAGTGCTTCCGGAGATGAACTGCATGAAGAAGCAGATAGCGCCAAAAGGATAATGCCGGCAAGACGCGTCCGTTGCTTCATGATGCTATGCAGGAGTGGCGGCATATTTATTCTCATTTCGATCTCGATCACGCATATCAAACCGTCTTCGGACGATCTACGAATAGATCTGCCACCTTTTTGCCAAGAGGGATCACAGCAGCTGCGATGGAAAACGAAATGCTGGCGATCCATACCCAGTACCCAGCGTCGCGGGAAGCTATGTCTCCATAGTCGGGGGCTTCGTTCAGGATCATTTGCGTCCTGCTAAGAAACGACATGGCGAGATAGAGCGAGCCTAGAGAAAAGAGCAAGCTGATAGCGCGAAATCTGAAGGCTATTAGGGCCCATGAAATGACCAGTAAAGGATTCGCATACCACTCAAGCATGGAATACAAGATGCCCATCCATCCAATGAGCAGCATCTCAAAGCCAGTCGGGGCGGACCTTCCAGAGATGGTGTAGGCGGTCAGAAACAAGCAAGTAATGAACAGCGCGATGCTGATGCCAAGCAATAGATACGAGATGACATTAACTGATCGGTAGTCGGGCGTAGCGCGTTCTTCAACTCGCATTTGCATTCCTTGCGCTGAGGAGAAAAGGTGACTGAGGAGAAAAGAGAAAAGGTGACAGATTTATTCTCATTCGATTCTTTTTTTCACGCGAACCGTCTTCGGATGATATACAAATAGATCGGTCACTTTTCTGCGGTTCTGTTCGCGTGTCTTCGTACATATGGCCCGGCCTTTGATCGAAATAAATTCAGAAGCGGGCCTCTGCAGACGAGTTACCGCGCCGTGGTTTTGGTGAAATCGTGCGCGAATAGTCCAGGTTTGCGGCTATCGAACAGCGCCTGGAGCTCGCAAGTAGCTTTCTTCTGTTTCTTGCAGTTGAGCCTGGCGGCTTCCTGCGCGCGCTTGGCCGTGGTTTCGACGGTCACGCTATCGTCGGTGCCATTCAGTCGATAGGTCTGGATAAATCCGTTGCCGGTCCACATGCTGGTTTTGCAAGGATGAGAAGTGGCATCACTACATGCTTTGATCGCCGCCGCGTTCGCGGCATCGACCGTGCGATAACCGCTTGCGATATAGAGCTTATGGTCATATCCATCGACGCCATCGACCCAAGCAGACGCCGCATAGAATTTGCGCGCGGAAGCACCCGGCGAACGCCGACCGGTGCTTGAGCGGATGGTCGCGAAAACCTCGCACGGCAACAGTTGCTTAGCCGAGCATTCAGCCAGCGCCTGCCCACGTCCAGCTCTATCTTGGCCGTTCCAGCTGTTGTAGAAATTTCCGGCCCGATCGCGGATGACCGTCATCGACGAGTTCGACCACTCCCCCGTCGATGTGCAGCCGCCACCCATCATCTGGTTGCA
Source organism: uncultured Pseudoxanthomonas sp. (assembly GCA_965650035.1). GTDB lineage: Bacteria > Pseudomonadota > Gammaproteobacteria > Xanthomonadales > Xanthomonadaceae > Pseudoxanthomonas_A. The sequence goes on along the minus strand of CBFGMR010000039.1, from coordinate 5,366 downwards.
CATCTCGAGCGCGCCGCGCTCGGCGGCATTGGGGCCGGTGTAGTTGCCATCCACCCAAATGTCGGCGGCATCGGGATGCCAAGCAATCGCTGCATAGCTACTGCTGGGGGCCGCCTGCGGTGCCTGCTGGTTTCCAGCGCCCGGAAGTGGGGCACAACCTATGGTTCCTTGCCCGCCAATAGGGTAGTAGCCCGAAGGACAGCTCCCTCCTTCAGCGTGCGCGCCTCCCGTTCCCAGCAGCAACAACCCCACCGCGAACAGAATGCGCAAGAGAGATGCGGACATGGAATGAACACCGGCGATAGCCAGTGTTTGCCATGTCACATTTAATAAGGGGCGAGATGGGCGCAGAAGCGCAGGCTGTTTTGAAAACGAATCCGCTAGCGGCGCCTTGGCCGCCAGGCGAATCGACCTGTCCATGCTTTGCACCCAATCCTTAGGGATAAATCATCGCGTGCGACCTTGGCCGGATCGCAAAGCCGGGATTCTAGCGATTTACGGAAGAGCGACACAATGAGTTGGCATCCACTGTGCCTTCACTCACACATCTGGCGTTTTGCTTGCTCTACTCATCGGAAAGACTCGGCTAGAACAGCTCGCCCTGCGGCGAAGGCGCGCGTGGCGCGATGAAGCGGGTGCAATCGAGCCCGCGCGGATGACGCGGCGGAAAACCATAGCGCTTGAGCGCCAGCGCAAAGCGTCGTTCCAGCAGTTCCGCGTACACGCCTTCGCCGCGCATGCGTTTGCCGAAAGCAGAGTCGTAGTCCTTGCCGCCGCGCAACTGCTGGATGGTGCTCATCACGTGCGCCGCGCGATCCGGTACATGCGTCTGCAGCCAGTCCCGGAACAACGGCGCCACTTCGTGCGGCAATCGCAGCAGCACATAGCCGGCCGATCCGGCACCCGCTTCGCGAACGGCCTCCAGCACTGCTTCCAACTCACTGTCGTTCACCCACGGAATCACCGGAGCCACCATCACGCCGACCGGCACGCCGGCTTCGCGCATCGCGCGGATGGCACGCAGGCGCGAGTGCGGCGCGGAGGCGCGCGGCTCGAGCGCTGCGGAAAGGCGGTTGTCCAGCGAGGTGACGGAGAAATGCACGCTCACCAGGTTTTCGCGCGCCAGCGGCGCCAGCAGGTCGATGTCGCGCATGACCAATGCGTTCTTGGTGATCAACGAGAACGGATGCCTGGTTTCGGCGAAGACTTCGATGATGCTGCGCGTCAGTTGCAGCTTGCGCTCTATGGGCTGGTAGGCATCGGTGTTGATGCCCAACGCGATCGGACTGACCTGATAGCCGGGTTTGGCCAGTTCGCGGCGCAGCAGCTCCGGCGCGTTGATCTTGGCGAAGATCCTGGTTTCGAAATCCAGTCCCGGCGACAACCCCAGATAGGCATGCGAAGGGCGCGCGAAACAGTAGGAACAACCGTGCTCGCAGCCGCGGTAAGGATTTACCGACTGCGAGAAGAAAATATCCGGCGACTTGTTGCGGGTGATGATGCTGCGCGCGATTTCCTCGCGAACCTGGGTGCGCGGCAGGACCGTGGCGAATTCCTCTTCCTCCTGGGCATGCCAGCCGTCGTCGACAGTCTGGCTGACCGTCACTTCGAAGCGGCCGGGCAGGTAGCCCGTGGAACCGCGGCCTTTGATCAACTCGCCCATGCGTCGATTTTAGCTCCGTGCCGTCTCAACGCAGGCGACACGTAGGTCGGGGCTGCGCCCCCGATGCATGAAGAGTTGGGGTTCCCGTGCGTCGGGGGCGTAGCCCCGACCTACGGTTGGTTGTTTCAGCGGCAGGCCCTAGTATCCCTGCATGCTCGAAACCTTCCAGAACTTGTGGCACGCGCTGTGGGCGATCCCACACCTCAAGCTGTACCTGACCCTGGCCTGGCTGCTGTACATCGTATTGCTGTGCGGCTGGATAGTGCTGCAGAAACGCGAACCGGTGGCGACCCTCACCTGGGTGCTCTCGCTGGCGCTGCTGCCCTACTTGGGTTACCTGATCTACTTCCTGCTGGGCCCGCAGAAGATCAAACGCCATCGACTGCGTCGGCATCATTCGCGCAGAGGCATGGAATCGCACGATGTTTCCTGCCCGGTCGAAGGAACCTGTTCGGAACTGGCTTTGCTGGGACAGGCCACGACCGGCCTGCCGCCGTCCAGCGCGACCTCGGTGCAGTTGCTGGTGGATGGCGCCGCCACTTACGACGCGCTTCTTGATGCGGTAGCAGGGGCGCGCAACCACATCCATCTGGAGTACTACATCTATATGCCCGACGGGATCGGCACGCGTCTGCGCGATGCGCTGGTCGAACGCGCCCGCGCAGGCGTCAAGGTGCGCCTGTTGTTGGATGCGGTGGGTTCGTCGAAGGTCAGCCGGCGCTTCCTGCAACCGCTACTGGAGGCCGGGGGCGAATTTGCATGGTTCCACCCAACCCGCTTCCGTCCGTTCACCCGCAGCTGGCTCAACTTGCGTACCCACCGCAAGATCGTGGTGGTGGACGGCAGCGTAGCCTTCACCGGCGGCATCAACATCACCGACGAAGAAGACGAGCGTCTGGGCGACAGCGCTTATCGCGACCTGCATCTGCGGCTGGAGGGCGAGGTGGTGCGCAGCGTGCAGCTGGTGTTCGTGGAAGATTGGGCCTATGCCACGGGACAGAAGCGCAAGGATTTCGAAGGCACTACTTTGTGGCGCGCCACCGAACCCGGGATTCAGGGCAGCATCGCGGCGCAGACGCTGATCTCCGGGCCGGACTCCTCATGGGAGGCGATCCACCGCGCCCACGTGGTCGCCATCCATGAGGCGCGCAGCCGGGTCTGGCTGGTGACGCCGTATTTCGTGCCCGGCGAGGCTGCGCGCATGGCCCTGACTTCGGCCGCGTTGGGCGGTCTGGACGTGCGTCTGGTCGTGCCCAAGCTGAGCGATTCGCGTCTGGTGACCTACGCGGCGCGCTCCTATTTCGACGAACTGCTGGCGGCCGGAGTTAAGGTCTACGAATTCGGGCCGCGTCTGCTCCACACCAAGGCGCTGCTCTGCGACGACGACCTGGCCATCATCGGCAGCGCCAACTTCGACCACCGCAGTTTCCGCCTCAATTTCGAGATATCCCTGCTGTTCCGCGACCGGGTGATCGCCGCCACCCTCGCCCAGCTGGTGGAAGGAGAAATCGCCGCTTCCGAGCCCGTGCACGACCTGCGCAATCGCTCGCTCTGGCGCAACCGCCTGCCCGAGGCGCTGGCCCGGCTGATGTCGCCTTTGCTGTGAACATTGCTGTGAACGGGTTGGCGTTTCGCGGCGGCGGAAATAGTAAACTTCGCCCATTGTCTGGAGGGGGCTCACAACATGCATTGGCTATTCCTGCTGCTGGCCTTGGGGGCGATGGGTATCGCGTTGAAGACCTCGTCGGTGGTGCTGATGCTGGTCTGTCTGCTGGCTTCGCTGGCTTTGTTCATCGCCTGGATCATGGGCTGGTACGCGGCGCGCGTGGGCAGCACCAGCCGCGACGAAAGCCACATGATTGATCCGGTTGAGCTGCGCCGTCTGCGCGAGATCGCCGAAGCACGCAAGGCCGGACTGCAACCGCCCGAGCCGCCGGTCAATTCTTGAACGTGGATTCGCCGATGCCGGTCAGCGCGCGATGACGGCCCTGAGCGTCAACGTCAACAAGATCGCGGTGCTGCGCAACTCGCGCGGCGGCGGCGAACCCGACGTAGTGCGCGCCGCGCGCACCTGCCTGCAATCGGGCGCCCACGGCATCACCGTGCATCCGCGTCCGGACCAGCGCCACATCCGCACCGACGATGTGCTGGCATTGGCCGCGCTGACCCTGGAGCATGAGGTCGAGTTCAATCTGGAAGGCAATCCTTTCGCTCCGCCGCGCGAGGGCTATCCGGGTTTTCTGGCGCTATGCGAACAGGTGCGCCCGGCCCAGGCCACTCTGGTGCCCGATGGCGATGGGCAGCTCACTTCCGACCACGGTTTCGATTTTGCCCGCGACGCCGAGCGGCTTCGCCCGTTGATCGCGGAACTGAAATCCCTGGGTTGCCGGGTCAGTCTGTTCGTGGACGCTGGCGGCGCCGGGCTGGCCCAGGCCAGGGAAATCGGCGCCGACCGCATCGAAATCTACACCGGCCCCTTCGCCCAGGCCCAGGCTTCGGGCGATGCAGGCGCCGCCCTCGCCTCTTGCATCGACACTGCACGCGAAGCGCAGGCGCTCGGGTTGGCTGTGAACGCCGGCCACGATCTCAGTCAGGCCAATTTGCCCGAATTCCTGGAAGCCATGCCGCAGGTGCTGGAGGTTTCCATAGGACACGCGCTGATCAGCGAGGCGCTGTATGTGGGCCTGCAGCGCACCGTGCACAGCTACCTGCAGATTCTTTCCTCATCGCAATAACGGCCGCAGCGTGCGGCCGCCCGTTCCGACCTTCGGTTCAGTGCTGCACGCTCAGGTTGGCGATGCCCTGCTTGCGTGCCTCGGCCAGTGCGGTAACGACCTGCTGGTAATCGGCTCCGGAGGAGCCATGCACGCGCAGTACGGCGCGCGGATCCGAGATAGCCGCCTCGGCCAGGCGTCCGTCCAGTTCGGACGATGTCAGCAAGCGTCCATCCAGACGATAGGAGCCGTCGTCGGCGATGTCCAACTGCAGTTGTAGCGGCTTGATCGTTTCAGGGTTGGGCGGCGCCACTTGAGGCAGGGAGACGTCGACAGTTTTGGTCAGCAGCGGCGCCGACACCATGAAGATCACCAGCAATACCAGCATCACGTCCACCAGCGGCGTGATGTTCATTTCAGCAACGGCGGAATCGCGAGCGGTAGCGGAGAAAGCCATGGCGTACTCCTTAAGCGTCGGTCGATGAACCTACGCTACTCCCGCCCTCCGCGCTCCGCAAGCCGGACCCGTTTCAATGAAGTCCGCGACCCATAAACGACCACGCCGCCCGTAGGCGGCGTGGAAGCTTTCTTTTGGTACCGCCCGCCAGGCATCACTCCTGCTGGACGAAACCGATCTTCTGCATCTGCGCGTTCTTGGCCGCAGCCAGCACCTTGGCCATGACGTCGTACTGCGCATCGGGGTTGGCGTCGATCTGCAGCAACGGCTGGTTGGTCGGATCGCGCTGCACTTCGTTCTCCATCATCGCTTGCACCGCGCTGACCTGGACCGGATTGTTGTTCCACGTCACCTGGCCGGACGCGTCGATCTTCAGTTCGATCGGCGGCGGCGGCTCGCGCAACTGCGGCGGCGGGTTGATCACGCGCTGCGGCAAGTCGACGTCGATCGGGTAGGTCATGACCGGCGCAGTCACGATGAAGATGATCAGCAGCACCAGCATCACGTCCACCAGGGGCGTGACGTTGATGTC
>CBFGMR010000038.1:0-33872 GCA_965650035.1 uncultured Pseudoxanthomonas sp. | reverse complement strand
GTCCCTACATCAGCGACGGCAAGCTCAACGGCCGCATTCCCAAGGATCGCGAACCCGCTTCGCTGACGCTGGAGGAAGTGGTGAAGCTGATGGAAGAAACCGGCAAGCCGATGCGCAAGGGCTTCGGCAAGAAGACCGCGGCGAAGAAAACCGCGGTGAAGAAGGAAGCGGCGCCAAAAAAGGTGGCCGCCAAGAAAACAACGAAGAAGGCCACCAAGAAGACTGCTGTGAAGAAGGCGGCCGTCAAAAAGGCAACGGCTCGCAAATCCGAGGTGCCGGTAGTCGAGCCCGCGAAATCGCTACTGACCCCCGCGGCCAATATCGAGCTGGGCAAGAAGCGGATCGTGAAGGCGGCAAAATAAGTTCTTCGACTTCGCGGAGCTGGTGCCGGGCGGACTGTATGGCCAGCTCTTCAGAACGACATGATGGCGACGTTATGCTGGCCACAATAAAGCCGTCATTAGTAAAACCGTCATTCCCGCGAAGGCGGGAATGACGATCTGGAAATGTTTCGATTGGTTGAGGCATTGCTGCAATCAAAGCCCTCTGCAAGCTAAAACCCGTAGACCGGCCACTTCCAATGACCAGCTCGCAACTTTCAATCCCCGAAGCCGCCACCGCCCTGCAGACCGGCGGCGTGATCGCCTATCCCACCGAAGCGGTCTGGGGCCTGGGTTGCGATCCGCGCGACGAGCAAGCGGTGCTGCGTTTGCTGGCGATAAAACAACGCGAAGTGGAGAAGGGACTGATCCTGATCGCCTCGCATCTGGACCAGCTGCGGCCGTTCCTGAACCTGGCTGCGGTACCTGCAAAAAACCTGGCGGAGGTGCTTGCCAGTTGGCCGGGCCCGCATACCTGGGTGATGCCCGCCAGCACCGCCGCGCCGCGCTGGATCACCGGCGCGCACGACGGTATCGCGGTGCGCATCAGCGCGTATCCGCTGGTGATCGAACTCTGCAACGGCTATGGCGGCGCCCTGGTCTCCACCAGCGCCAATCGGGCCGGACAGCCAGCGGCGCTCACGCGCCAGACGCTGGACGCTGTGGTGCTGGAAGATATCGACGGACTGGTTGCCGGGGAAACCGGTGGTCTTGGCGCGCCTACCGCCATCCGCGATGCGCTGACCGGCGCAGCCATCCGGTAGGTCGGGGCTACGCCCCGACGGGCGCGGTGCCGGATGCCTTCCGTGCGTCGGGGGCGTAGCCCCGACCTATCGGCTTCACTTTCCCGCATCCGCCGATACGCGCAAGATACCCGCATGTCGCTTCTTAGCCCCGCACTCCTGTTCCTCGGCCTGTCGCTGACCGCCGTTCCAGCATGCGCGCTAGCGCAGGACGTCACCATCTATCGCTGCATCGGTGCAGCCGGCACGCTGACCTTGCGTGACTCGCCCTGTGCGAAGGGCGAAACCCAGGAAGTGCGCTCCATGCAACGGCCGAAAGACCCCACGCCCGGCGCCTTGCCGGCGGCGAAGCCGGCCTCGCCCCCCGCAGCGGTCCCGACACGCGAAGTGCAGGTCGTCTACCGCACTCCGCCGCGCCCGATGTACGAATGCGTCACCGACGAAGGGAAGCGCTACATCAGCGACAACGGCGAAGGCAATCCGCGTTCGGTTCCTTTGTGGACGCTTGGCTATCCGATGTGGTCGCACCGTGGCGGCGGCGGTGGCGAAATCAGCACGCCGGATAACCGCACGCCCGGCGGCCGGCCATCGCGTCCAGGCTATCCGTATCGCCCTGGTGTGGTGGTTCCGGGCGGCTACACCTGGGTGCGCGACGAGTGTCACGCATTGCCGCAGGAAGAAGTCTGCTCACGTCTGTCGGACCGCCGTTATGAAATCATGCGCCGTTACAACAGCGCTCTGCAAAGCGAGATACGCCAGCTGGAACTGGAGCAGCGCGGCATCGACGCGCGCATCGCCAACGATTGCGGAAATTATTGATGAAATTCAGATACGCCTTGTCATTCCTGCTGTTGTTCGTTTCGCCGGTGGAGGCGGACGAAGTCGTGTTCTATCGCTGCACCGACGCCAGCGGCGCGCTGACCATGCAGAACATGCCGTGTCCGAAAGGCACCAAGCAGGAAAAGAAGGTCATGCAGAGCGTAAGCACGGTGCCGATGGGAGGCTCCGCGCCGGCCAAGCCCACTCCATCCAGCTCGCCACCTTCCACCCCCACGGCATCGACCCCCTCGGCGGCCACGCCAATCGTCCCCTCCGCACCGAAGCCGGCCGAAGCCGTCGCGGACAGCAGCGCCGAGCCCGCTGTCGAGAGGCGCTTGCCGCCTCCGGTTCTTTTCCAGTGCACCACCTACGACAAGGACACCTACATCACCGAAGGCGAGGAACCGCAATCGCGATGCGTTCCCCTGCGCACGGTGGGTCTGGACGGCAATCCGCAGACCGGCGCGGGCGAAGCCTGCGAGATGATGCGCGACCAGTGCGCGCGCGTGGCCGATGGCGCGCTGTGCGAGGCGTGGAAGAAACGTCTGGGGGAAACCGAAGTGGCCTGGCGCTTCGCGCGCCCGGGAAACGAGGCGAAGAACAAGGCGGAGTTCGAGCGTACGCAGAAGATCTGGCGTGAAAGCAACTGCAGCCCGCAGCCCTTGTAGAGCCGAGCTTGCTCGGCTGCTCTTGGCAGTGGAGAGAAAAGCAGCCGAGCAAGCTCGGCTCTACAGGATCAGAATCCGTAACGCAGAAACCCACCATCCACCGCAATACATTCGCCAGTGATATAGCTCGCCGCCGGCAGGCACAGAAAACCGACCGCCGCAGCCACTTCCTCAGGCTCGCCGATGCGACGCATAGGCGTGCGGTCTATCACCTCTTCGTAGTAATCCGCATCGGCCAGCTTGCCCGATGTGCGCCGCGTACGGATGTACCACGGCGCCACCGCGTTGACGCGCACACCGTCTTCGGCCCATTCCACCGCCAGGTTGCGGGTGAGCTGCTGCAGCGCGGCCTTGGCCATGCCGTAGGGCGCGCCGCTGCGTACCGCAGTGATGCCCGACACGCTGCCGACGTTGACGATGCTGGAGGCCGCGTGACGGGTCAACAGGGGGTGCGCGTAACGCGAGAGTTCGAATGCGGAGAAAAGATTGATCTCGAATATCCCGCGCCACTCGTCCTCGGTGTAGTCCACCGCGGCCTTGGTCAGATTGCCGCCGGCGTTGTTGATCAGGATGTTGAGACCATCGGCGTGGTCTTCCACCCAATCGAGTATCGCCCGGCGGTCTTCGTCGTCGGCCACATCGGCGGCCATGGCGTTGATGGAGCGCTCGGGGAATTCGTCCAGCAGTTCGTCGCGTATCGCTTCCAGCGCATCGGCATCGCGCGCCACCAGCATCGCGTCGGCGCCGAAGCCCAGCAGCTCGCGGGTGATGGCCAGCCCGATCCCCGCGCTGGCGCCGGTGATCAACGCCAGTTGTCCATCCAATCGCCAACGGTTGGGAGTCATCGCATCGCCCTGCACGGATGGGCGTAGCATAACGCCACGCCCCGTGGAGACGCCTTCATGAAAGCATCATTGTTCCGTACTGCCTGCCTTGTCCTCTCGTTGACAGGGCTGGCCGCCTGCAAGCCGGAGCCGCCGCCGACCGACGAGCCGCCCGAGCCCAAGGCCGTCGCTGCCGAGAACACCGAGTTGCGGGATGCGATCCAGAAGCCGATCGACCAGGCCAAGGCGGTCGAGGGGACCGTGCAGGAAGCGGCTGACAAGAACGAAGCGGCGATCGATGCAGCGGCGCAATAGCCGCGTGTCGGGGACGTAGCCCCGATTTGCCTAACCGCGCTTTTCTCCTCTCCCCTTGTGGGAGAGTAAGTAGGTCGGGGCTGCGCCCCCGACACTCGGAAACTTGAAATCACCTGCATATCCGGGTGTAGCCCTACCTGCTGCAGTCGGGGGCGTAGCCCCGACCTACTCTCAGTCGGGGGCGTAGCCCCGACCTACTCTCATTGCGGGGAGAGGCGTCGCCGCTTCACAACCCGCAGAAGCAATACACCAGCGCCTTGACCGGCGCGCCATTGCGGCTGTTGGCAGCCTGTTCAACGAAGCGCAATTGCGCATCGGTTTCCGGCATGGCCTTGGCCAACAACGCACGCGCGAAGTCCGAATCCTTCAACCAGGCCGCACCCAGGCGGCTGCCGGCGAACCCGCTCATGAACTGCGAGAACGGCGAGGCCATCTTCTCGATGTAGCGCACGCGGTATTTATCCGGCTTGCCCAACTTGGCGCGCGCGGCGGCATCGGCGACGGCGGCTTCAAAACCACCCAGCTCGTCCACCAGCCCGCGCTCCTTGGCCTGCGCACCGCTCCACACGCGACCGCGTGCGATGGCATCGACTTCTTCCACCGGCTTCTTGCGCGCAGCGGCGACCTTGCCGGTGAAATCGGCGTAGCCCTTGTCGATCACCGACTGGACCACGCGGCCTACAGCAGGATCCATCGGCCGGGTGATGTCGAAGGCGCCGGCGAAACGCGTGGTGCCCACGCCGTCGGTATGCACGCCCACCTTGTCCAGCGTGCGGGTGACGTTGGGAATCAGGCCGAAGATGCCGATGGAACCGGTGATGGTCGAGGGATCGGCGTAGATGCGATCGGCGTTCATCGAAATCCAGTAGCCGCCCGAAGCGGCCAGATCGCCCATCGACACCACCACCGGCTTGCCGGCGGCCTTCAGCGCTGCGACTTCGCGGCGGATCTCTTCCGACGGATACACGCCGCCACCGGGCGAATCCACGCGCAGCACCACGGCCTTCACGTCCTCGTCGTCGCGCGCTTCGCGCAGCAGAGCCGAGGTGGACTTGCCGCCGATGGTGCCGGCCGGCTGTTCGCCGTCGGTGATTTCGCCTGCGGCCACCACTACGGCCACCTGCGGACGTTCGTCGGCGATACGCACCGTCTTCGCGTCCACCTGGGCCAGGTAGCCGCCCAGCGAGACGCTACGGAAACCGTTGTCCGAATCCTCGTCGGCCACGCCGCGCTTGGTCAGCAACGTTTCCACTTCTTCCTGCGTTTTCAGTCCGTCCACCAGCTTCTGCTGCAGGGCGAACTTGGCCAGGTCGCCACCGGCGGCAGCGATGCCCTCGGGCAGAGTGTCGATACCCGAAGCCAGTTGTTCCGGCGTCAGTTTGCGGGCCTTGGCGATGTCGGCCAGGTAGCGCTGCCAGATGTCGCTCATCCAGAACAGGTCGGCTTCCTTGGATTCCTTCGAGGCGGCATCGAGAATGTACGGCTCGGCGGCGGACTTGAATTCGCCCACGCGGAACAGATGCACGTCCACGCCCAGCTTGTCCTGCAGACCTTGGCGATAGTACTGGCGGTAACGGCCCAGGCCCTCCAGCAGCATGCTGCCCATCGGGTCGATATAGACCTCGTTGGCCTGCGCGGCCAACAGATACTGCGACTGGTCCAGGTTCTCGCCGAACGACACGATCTGCTTGCCCGAAGCGCGCAAGCGCGCCAGTGCGGCGGCTACTTCGCGCATCGAGGCGTAGCCGCTGGGCTGCAGCTGGTCCACGCGCAGCAGCACGCGTTCGATCTTCTTGTCGTCCTTGGCCGCATCGATAGCGCGGATCAGATCGCGCAGCTGGATCTCTTCGGCGTTCTTGTCGCCGAAGGCCTTGGCCAACGCGCGCGTGGCCGGGTCGGCGCTGTACTGCTCCACCAGTTTGCCTTCCGGCGCGATCACCAGCGTGGTCCGCTCCAGCAATGGCTGCACTCCGTTGCCGCGCCCCACCGCCGCCACGAAAATGACCAGGAACAGGAACAGCAACCCGAAGAACAGGAAGTTGAGGATCAGCCTGCGGGTGAAATTCATCACGTTCCACAGGCCGACAAAGAAGGCGGCGATGGGACCGCGATGGATGACTTGATTCATGGGGGGCGAGCTCCGGATAACCGACACCAGCTTACCGGTTGCCCGCCGCGCTTACATGCCCCGTAAGTCACTGCCCGGTATTTGTGAGGCCGGAAGGCCCAGCAATCGCCGGCTGCTGCGCTGGAAGCGCGCGGCCATCAGCACCGCCGCGGCGGTCAGGCCCAGGATCAGCCCCATCCACATGCCCTGAGGGCCCCAGCCCAGCCCCAAACCCAATCCAGCGCCCAGCGGCATGCCCAGGCCCCAGTAAGAAAGCACCGCCAGCCACATCGGCACGCGAGTGTCCTTGAGCCCGCGCAGCGCGCCGGCAGACAACACCTGGATGCCATCGGGAAACTGGAACGCCGCCGCATACAGCAGCAAACTGCCGGCCAGCCCCGCCACCGCCAGATCGCGCGTATACAGCGCCACCACCGCGTCGTGGCCCAGCAGCAGCGCCGTGGCCGACAACGCCTGCGTGCACAGCACGATCACGTAGCCGGCATGCGCCGCGCGACGGATGCCCAGAGCATCTCCTGCCCCCAGCGCATGGCCCACGCGCACGGTGGTCGCTTCGGCCACGCCCATCGGGATCATGAAGCACAGCGCCGCTACGTTGATCGCGATCTGATGCGCCGCCGCCGGCACTGCGCCCAGGCGCGCTATCAACAGCGCGGTGGCGATGAACAAGCCGCCCTCCATCAACACGGTGATGCCGATCGGCAACCCGGTACGCAACAGCTGCACGATCGGCCGCAAATGCGGGCCGTCGAAACGCGCGAACAGTTGCAGGTGGGAAAATCGCTTGGCATTCCAAAGGTACAGCGCGAAGGTCAGCGCCTGCGACCACATCATGATGGCCGAGGCCACGCCCAGGCCCGCCGCGCCCATTTCCGGCAATCCGAAGCGGCCGAAAGTGAAGGCATAGCCCAATGGCGCGAGCACCGCCAATCCGCCGAACCCGATCAGCATCGTCGGCAGCGTCCAGTGCATGCCCTCGCTCAGATAGCGCATGCAGAAGAACAGCGTCAATGCAGGCGCACCCCAGCGGATGCCATGCAAAAAGCCGCGTGCGCCGGGAATGATCTCAGGTGCGATCCCGAACGGCGCCAACGCGTACGGGATCAGGCTGAGGAAAGCGAACATCAACAGGCCCAGCGCCAGGGCCAGCCACAGCGCCTGCCGGAACAGCGGGCCGATTTCCGCGCGGCGCCCGGCGCCGTTCAACTGCGACACCGAAGCAGTGAGCGAGATCAGCGTGCCGATCGGCACCATCATCGGCAGCCACAACAGCGCGGTGCCGATGGTGACTGCGGCCAAAGTCTGCGTGCTGTGATGGCCGGCGATGACGTTGTCGACGAAACCGATCAGACCGGTGGACACATGGCCCAGCACCAGCGGCAAGGCGAGCGTGGCCGTGGCGCGCACTTCGCTGCCGAAGCGTGGGGAATGGGGAGCTTGGGGCGACATGGAGTGGATCCGTTCGACTGCGGTCGCGCGGGACGCGCTGGCACCGGGTCGAGGAGCGGGGTAGTCTAAACCGCATGCCTGTCATCTATGAAGTCAATCTGGCTGTCGACCGCGAAATCGCCGCCGAATATCGCGGCTGGCTGGTGGCGCACGTGCAGGAAATGCTCGCACTGCCCGGCTTCACCGGCGCGCGTCTGATGGAAACCGTGCAGGAGCAGGACGACGCTGCGGAAATCGTCTTCTGTACGCAGTACGAGCTGGCCGACCAGTCCGCGCTCGACGAATACCTGCGCGTGCACTCAGCGCGCATGCGTGCCGACGGGATCGATCGTTTCGGCGACAGGTTCCGCTCCTCGCGTCGCGTATTGCGCGACCTGGGCCGCTACTGACCGGACCGCTACTGACCGGGCCGCTACTTATCCAATTTCTCCCGCAACCAGGCGGCCACTTGCGCCGGCGGTACCGACAACAATTCGCTGCGCAGCGCCTGCCGATCCTGCGGCGGCGTGCGTTGCGCCAGCACGGCAAGGTCGGCGCGCTGTTGCGCATCCATGCTCCGCAGCCTGACCAGCAGCAGCAGACGCTGTGGCGCGGAAACGTAGGCCAGCAACGGTTGCAGTGCGGGGTAATCGGGTCCCAACACCGGTCCCAACCTCCAGCCATGCCGTTGTACGTCGTCCAGCGCATCGAACTGCGCGCGCAGCGCCTGCTTGCGTTCCGGCGGGAATGCATCGACCTGCGCCGCTAGTGCGCGCAGGCTGTCGCGTTCGCCGGCCTCCAACTGCAGCCAGGCCTGGTAGCGCGCGCGTCGTTCCTCGCGTTCGCTGAGCGGCAACGCGTTCCAGGCCGCCAAGCGTTGCCCGTACTGCACGCGTTGCTCGGGCGTCATGGCTTGCAGCCGCGCTTGGCGTTGGCTTTGGGTCATCGCGCCTTGAGCGATTGTGTCGTCCGCCCCCGCCGCCAGAACGGACGGGGCGTGCATCGACAGGGCGGCCAGCAACGCGACGAGAATCCCGGCGGCGCGGCCCATGGCGAATCCGTCATTCGCGAACGGCCGATCAGAACTGCGCATCGGTGGTCTCCGTTCCCGCAGCCTTTGGCGGAATTTCTTCTTCGGCTTTTCCTTCTTCATCGGAAGCGTCCGGCTGCGTGCTGGCCCCAGCTGCGTACCAGGCCAGGAAATCCGCATCGCGGGCGACCGCTTCGTCCTGCGGCTCGAGCAGCAGTTCAAAATCCGGGTGCGTGAGCAAAGCGGTGGCAGCATCGAATTTCGCTGCGGGTGGCTGCTCGGGGAGATCTTCGCGGGTGATTTCCACCGGGTCCTGCAGACGCTGTACGTCGCCCTGCGGATCGGCGTCGCCGCGATGCGATGCCCTCCATTGCGGCCACCACCAGGTCGCCGCCAGCGCGGTCGCGCACAACACCAGCACCAGCAAGACCCAAGGCCAACGGCGCCGCCCGGGCTGTGCAGGGACCGGCGTTGCGGAAGAGCTTGCCGGCGCAGGGCGCTCGAGCCGAGTGCCCAGGATGGCCGCCTCACGCAGGCGTGCCAAACGCGCCAGGCGCTGCGGCGGCAAGTCGCGCAACAGGGACTGGATCGCTTCGGCCAGCGTGCGCCAGGCCGAAGCATCGGGTTGTCCGCTCACGTCGCGCGGGCATGCCGAGGCGAGCGCCTGCTGATGGACTTCCGGGGCAATGCCCAGCACCGCCGAGGCCTCCTCCTCCGGCAGGCCCGCCGTCAGGCGCAGCAGCAGCGCTTGCCGGGGCAGCGGCTGCAATCCGGCCAGTGCCTCGACACCCGCCGGCCACCGCGCCGTCGCCGCCGACTGGCGCAACTGCGGGGTCGCCGCCAACAGGGTCCAGAAGCGCCGCGGCCACTCGGCCATGGGCAAGGTGCCGGCGTGGTTGCGGAAGGCGCGCATGGCGGCTGCCAGGGCCTCGTCGCCTGCCTCGCGGTCGCCGCACTGGAGTTCAGCGAACAGCGCTCCCCGGCGTTCGACGCCACGCAGAAAGGCGGAGAGCGCGGCCGGCACGGACGCGGCGTCGTTCAAATTGCTGGGCATCGTGGAACCGGGGGATTCGTCACCGCATCATAGCTGCGCGCCGGTATTTCCAGAGCACAAAATGTTCCTTGACAGATTCCCAAAACCTGCTCTCCCAAGCGCCGTAAGGCTTTGCGCCAAAACACGTTGTGCACAGCCGTCATTCGAATGTCACACGCCTGCCCGAGGACAGGCCCGGCATTCGCATTACAATCCTGTTTCACGGTCAACTTGTTGATATTTATGAAGTTAATGGCGTTGGTGTTTTTTTAGCCAACCTCACGCCGAAGCTTGCTTTAAGCCTCCGGAAGCGTGGAGCAGGGCTTTGATGCACAGTTTTATCCACAGACCATGTGGATAAAGCAGAATCTCCAAGCGCAACGGCGACTTGCGTGATTTTCGTCACCTCCCAGGTAGCAATGACGTGCAACTGCAGCACGCTTCGCGAGGGGGCTTGCGGCGGTCGGTAAACTGGAACAGATGCGCTCCGATGCCACCCTCCAGATCGTCCTGCCCCTGCCCTTGCCGCAGTGGTTCGACTATCTGCCGCCACCCGACCATTCGCCCGGTGCCGACGACATAGGCAAACGGGTGCGGGTGCCGTTCGGTTCGCGCGAAATGACCGGCGTGGTGGCCGGCATTGGTGCGGCGACCGGCGACGGACCTGAGTTGCGCCAGGCACTGGACTTGCTGGATGCGGCTCCACTGCTGCACGGCGAGCTGTTGGCTTCCCTGCGCTGGCTGGCGCGTTACACGCACGCACCGCTGGGCGAGGTGCTGGGCACTGCGCTGCCGACGCTGCTGCGCCAGGGCGAGCCGGTGCCGGATACGCACGCCTGGGCCTGGCGGCTGACCGAGGCGGGGGCCACCCGCAGGGAACGGCTGCGGCAGGACACGCGTCCGCGCCGTTTCGCCGACCTGTTGCACACCGGCGCGCGCGACGAAGACAGCCTGGATCTGCAGATGGACGACTGGCGCACTGCGGCGCGCGCCTTGTCCAAGCGCGGGTTGGTCGAACGTGTGGCGGTCCCCGCCTCGACCCTTGCGCCGTTGCCGCAGAGTGGCCCCGAGCTCCATGCGGAACAGCAAACGGCGGTGGACGCGATCCTGGCCGTGCGGGGTTTCGCGCCGTTGCTGCTGGATGGCGTGACCGGCAGCGGCAAGACCGAGGTCTACCTGCACGCCATCGCCGACTGTCTGCGGCGCGGCAAGCAGGCGCTGGTGCTGGTGCCGGAGATCGGCCTGACTCCGCAGACGCTGGGGCGCTTCCGGCAACGCCTGGGTGTACCGGTGCTGGCGCTGCATTCGGGCTTGAACGACAACGCGCGCGCGCGCGGCTGGGCCGCTTTCGCACGCGGCGAAGCGCGGGTGGCGGTAGGCACGCGCTCGGCCGTGTTCACGCCGTTGCCCGAAGCGGGCCTGATCATCGTCGACGAGGAACACGACGGCAGCTACAAACAGCAGGACGGCATGCGCTACCACGCGCGCGATTTCGCACTGGTCCGCGGCAAGGCGCTGGACGTGCCGGTCATTCTGGGCAGCGCCACGCCCTCGTTGGAATCGCTGCACAACGCGATGAGCGGCCGCTACGCGCATCTGCGGCTCGTTCACCGCGCAGGCGAGGCCAAGCCGCCTTCGGTGCGCGTGCAGGACCTGCGCAAGCGCCCTCTCGAGGCGGGGTTGTCCGCGGAAACGATGGCCGCGATTTCCAACGCGTTGCGGGCCGGCGGGCAAGTACTGGTATTCAAGAACCGCCGTGGCTATGCGCCGGTATTGATGTGCCACGACTGCGGCTGGAGCGCGCAATGCAAACGTTGCGGCACTCCGACGAAGAGCTCGCCGATGACCGTGCACGGCGCTGGTCGCCGGCTGCAATGCCATCACTGCGGTGCGCGCCAGGCCGTGCCGCCGGCGTGCCCGGATTGCGGCGGACTGGCATTGCAGCCGCAGGGCATAGGCACCGAGCGCATCGAAGAAATGCTGATGGAGAAATTCACCGACGTGCCGGTGCTGCGCATCGACCGCAGCACTACCCAGCGTCGCGATGCGCTGGCCGGCCATCTGGAAAAACTGGGCGACCGCCCCGGCATCCTGATCGGCACGCAGATCCTGGCCAAGGGCCACGATCTGCCGCATCTCACTCTGGTGGTGGTGGTGGGTGTGGACGAAGGATTGTTTTCGGCCGACTTCCGCGCGGGCGAAAAACTCGCCCAACAACTCATCCAGGTAGCAGGGCGTGCAGGGCGCGCGCAAAAACCCGGAGAGGTTTGGCTGCAGACCCACCATCCAGACCATCCTCTGCTCAACACGCTCATCAATGGCGGCTATCACGCCTTCGCGCATAACGAACTGGAACAGCGGCAGGCTGCAGGATTTCCGCCGTTCGCGCATCTGGCTTTGTTGCGTGCGGAAGCCAAGCACATCGATGCTGCGAATGCTTTTTTGCATGCGGCCAAGTCGGTATTGGCAATCTCTTCTCCCAGCGGGAGAAGAGCCCGCCCCGTACTTGATACGGGGTGGCACGAAGCGACGGATGAGGGTGCGGCGAAGTCCGTGACGGCTGGGAGGGCAATAACTTCGCCGTACCCTCACCCCAACCCCTCTCCCGTTGGGAGAGGGGCTCAACATATTGAAATCCAGGGGCCTATTCCCGCCCCCATGTCACGGCGCGCCGGCATGCACCGTGCGCAGCTCCTGCTGTCATCGCCCAGCCGCCGCGAGCTGCATGCGCTGCTGGATTCCGCATTGCCCGCTATCTACGAACTACCCGAAGCGCGCAAGACGCGCTGGTCGCTGGATGTGGATCCGCTGGATCTTTACTGACGGCGCAGCGGCTGGCATCGGTTTTCGATACCGACCTGGCCGAATAGCGTGCATTGTCCGCGCCTCAACCTCGCGTCCATGAAATAATGCGCTCCATGGAGACCCTCCGAGCGCTTTCCCCATGACCGCCGGCCCGCTTCCTCATTTGGTCGTCATCGGCGGCGGCTTCGCCGGCCTGTGGGCCACGCGCGCGCTGGCCGGTGCGCCGGTGCGCATCACGCTGGTCGACCGTTGCAACCATCATCTGTTCCAGCCGCTGCTCTACCAGGTGGCGACCGCCGGTTTGTCCTCGCCCGATATCGCTGCACCGCTGCGCCACATCCTGCGCAAGCAACGCAATGTGGAAGTGCGCCTGGCCGAAGTGCGCGACATCTCCGCCGCGGACAAACGGGTCGCGCTGGACGACGGGAGCGTGATCGATTTCGATTACCTGCTGTTGGCCAGCGGCGCCACCCACGCTTATTTCGGGCATGACGAATGGGCCAAGCATGCGCCAGGCCTGAAGACGCTGGACGACGCGTTGCAACTGCGCAGGCACCTGTTGCTGGCGTTCGAACGTGCCGAGGCCGAGCCGGATCCGGCCGAGCGCGCAGCCTGGCTGAATTTCGCTATCGTCGGCGGCGGGCCGACCGGCGTGGAACTCGCGGGTACGCTGGCGGAAATCGCGCGCCATACCCTGACCAACGAATTCCGCAACATCAATCCATCGGATGCGCGCGTGCGCCTGATCGAAGCCGGGCCGCGGGTGTTGTCCTCATTCCCGGAAGACCTGTCGGAAAAAGCGCGCAAACAGCTTCAGAAGCTTGGCGTCGAAGTTTCCACCGGCACCGCGGTCACCGACATCGACGAGTCCGGCTATCGGCTTGGCGATGAATTCATCGCCGCGCGCACCGTGGTCTGGGCAGCGGGCGTGGCCGCATCGCCACTGGCCAAATCCCTCGGCGCGCCGCTGGACCGCGCCGGCCGCGTACAAGTACAGACGGATCTGAGCGTGCCAGGATTTCCGGACATCTTCGTCGCCGGCGACTTGGCGTCCGTGCAGCAGGATGGCAAGCCGGTGCCTGGCGTTGCGCCCGCCGCCAAGCAGATGGGCCGGCATGTCGCTCGCGCAATCGGTGCGCGGCTGGACAACAAACCAGCGCCTGCTTTCCATTACAAAGACTACGGCAATCTGGCCACCATCGGCCGGATGGCGGCGATCGTGCATTTCGGGAAGCTAAAACTTTCCGGTCTGCTGGCGTGGTGGTTCTGGCTGGCCGCGCACGTGTTCTTCCTGATCGGATTCCGCAATCGCCTGGTGGTGTTGCTCAACTGGGCGTGGGCTTATTGGAGCTATCAACGTGGCGCACGGATCATCCTGGGCCAGGATCAGAACGATCAGGCGCGATCGACACGGCAGGCGTAGCAACCGGGTTTTGCGTAATGGATGTGCAGATAAGCCGTGCGCGGGATTGCCAGCAACTGCTCGATGCCCTGCTCGACTTCCGTGCCCGGCAGCACGTCCGCCCACACCATCATTCCGCTCTGGTCATAAGCGCGCAGCGATAAAGTGCGCGCGCGCAGCAAGTCGGGAACCTCGTTCGCCGCGAGCATCGCCTGCTGCGCCGCTTCGCGCACATAAATAGGACCGTAGGCGCGATAAGGCGTGTCCACGACATGGTGCGCATGCGGAAGCAGTAGCAAGCGCTCGCCTTCGTCCGCATCCTGCAGGCTGACCCGGCACGGATACGCGGGCTTGCCGTCGGCGATCACGCGACGCATGTTGCGCCCGGACAATTCGGCATCGGACAAGGAGAACAGCGGCTGGAACGAGGCCAAGGGCAATGCGTTGATCTGGAAATTCACGGGAAGCTCCGCAGGTTGGGGACGGCTCATCCTCCCCCGCAATCGCAAAGCGCGATATCCGGATCTTGCGGTGTTTCCGCATCTGTCGGCGCATGTGTCTTGGCCTGAAAAACGAATGGCCCGGTTTCCCGGGCCATTCGTATTCTTCGTGGTCGCAACACGCCGCAATCAGGCGGCGAACAGCGCCTTCATCTTCTTCAGCGCATTGGCTTCGATCTGGCGGATGCGTTCGGCCGAAACGCCGTACTCATCGGCCAGTTCCTGCAGCGTGACCTTGCTGTCGTCGTCCAGCCAGCGGCGCATGACGATGTCGCGCGAACGCTTGTCCAGGCCGGCCATGCCTTCGCGCAGCAGCTCAAGCTTGTTGCCTTCGCTATCGGCACGCTCGTAGGCTTGCGACGGATCCTCGTCCTGGGTCATCAGGTAGGCGCCCGGCGACGGCGGCGCGTGGTCGTCGTCTTCGTCGGACGGCGCATCGAAACCGATATCGCGGCCGGACAGGCGCGATTCCATTTCCAGTACTTCGCGCTTGGACACGTTGAGGTCGGCGGCGACCGCGGTGACTTCCGCATCGTTCATCCAGCCCAGGCGCGTCTTGGACTTGCGCAGGTTGAAGAACAGCTTGCGCTGCGCCTTGGTCGTGGCGACCTTGACGATGCGCCAGTTCTTGAGGATGAACTCATGCATCTCGGCGCGGATCCAATGCACGGCAAAGCTGACCAGGCGCACGCCCATTTCGGGGTCGAAGCGCTTGACCGCCTTCATCAGGCCGATGTTGCCTTCCTGGATCAGGTCGCCCAGCTGCAGGCCGTAGCCGTTGTAGCCGCGGGCCACGTGCACGACGAAACGCAGGTGCGAATGCACCAGCTCGCGCGCGGCATCGAGGTCTTCGCCATCGCGGAAGCGGCGGGCAAGACTCTGTTCTTCCTCGACCGTAAGCACCGGAATCTGGTGCACGGCGCCGATATAGGCGTCGAGCGAGCCGAGCGCGCTGGGGATGGGCAGATTGTTTGCCACCATGGCGGTGGCTGCAGAGGTCTGGTTCATGGCGGTCATTTTAGCAGTCGCGGAGTTGGACTGCTAAACGGTAAAAGAGTTCCATCGTTTCGCCGATGGAACGACTGGAACCCGAGGAGAATTCCAGGCGACCTGCCGTCCGCACCCAGAACGCATAATATATTTCAGTAAAATCAATTACTTATTGTAAAACCGGAACCCCAGAATCGTAGTGGTACTCGTAGCTCTTCATTCCCGCACCGCCATGGTTCCATTCAGCCTGCAGGCTCAGGCTGCAGCTTGACCCGCCGCAGCCAAGCAATCTTGTAGAGCCTGCCCCGTACTAGATACATGGGCGGGTACTGCCCACCGCTCCTGCGCAAGGCTGGCGGGCAGTGCCCGCGCCCTACGCGCATAGCGCGGACCCGCCTCAGCGCACGCTATAGCCGGAGACGCGCCAGACCTTGTCGTCGTCCAGGTGGAACGAAACCAGTTCGCGCACCGCTTGCGGCGAGTTGGCGAACTTGGTGGCGTAGGCCACATTGACGTAGCTGCCGGCAGGCACCTGCCCGCCCGCCGGATAGACGGCGCGGGTGAGCGCCATCTGTTTACGCTCGGTGGCCGCACCAAGCTTCTGCCGGTCCAGCGCGATCTGCTGGACGAACGCATCCAGGGTCACCACGTTCTTGGCTACCGGGGAAGCGCCGCGCCAGACTTCGGCCGCGTTGTTCTTGTCCACCGTCTGCACGACCCACGCGGCAGCGGCGGCCATGTCGGCATCTTGTTTCGCAACCAGCGCTTGCTGGGCGGGCGTCAACTGCTGCTGCGCGGTCTGCTGCTGGTTCTGGGTCGGAGCACGGGCCGGTTGCGCCGCTTGCTGTGCCGACGCCGCGCCTCCGAAAGCCAGCAGCAGCGAGGCGAGGGCGAACTTCGAGGTTTTCATGTGCTTCTCCCTGGGGAAATGATGTTTTGCGCGACTATCCGTCAATCCGTTAAAGCCGTACCGATCCTCCTACGCCTTGAAACACCTATCGCATAATCATTGCGACAGACGGAACGAGCAGGACGTCTCTACTACCTTGCATTGCTTTGCGCCTTGCCGTTTGCAGGTAGCCAATGCGTCCTGCTGCGCCTGCTGACGAGTAGGCTGCGTACTACTGTAAGGCGTATTCACCACACCATTCCTAGCCGTACCCTTGGCCATGCTCAGACAGCTGTTGGCAAAGGTCACGATTGCGAAGCATGAAGCTTGTCCGTTACTGGCGTAGCCATCCGGATCGCATTCGTTGGCGGCAACGCGCTTGGCTTCGTCCATGCTCGGTTGATGGGCCACTATTTTGTACTTGTTGGCGGCGATATTCACCGCAAGCGCTCCCCAAACGTTGCCCAACTCGGGAACACCGAAGGTCACCGGCACATCGCGGCCTGGCACGCTGCAGGCCGTTTCAACGACCTTGCACGAGGTTGCATTGCATGTCGGAGCCATCCCTTTCGCCAGCGTTTGCCAGCCATATCCGATACGGCCATCGGCTTGTTTGACTTCGGCCAAGCTCAAACAGGCGTTCTTATAGCGATGCACCAAGCGGCACCCTTCCACACCGCATTGGTTCAATGCCAGAAGATCTGCATTCACTTCGTTCATGGCCATCTTGCTGACGCCCGCAGACCGGCCGTCAGCAGTGAGTGCCAGCGCGCCATAGCGCGGATACTTGGATAGTTCGTTGCGAATAAACGCGCGCTCCTTCTTTAGGTAGGCCTCCCTACCCGCCCTCATGGCGGCGGCATCCTCGGCAGCTTCGATCTGTTCCTTGGTGGGAACGTTGATCACGATCGGAGGCGCGCCATAGCCTTCAAAAGCGTTGTATACGACTTGCGCCGATACCGGCGCAGAAAGCGCCGTGCAACCGCAGAGAACCAGACCTACCGCCATCGCCTTGCGCACAAGGGACAGGAAAGGCCAGCGGCGATTCTTGCCGGCATCATCGGCGATAAGAGAGCGTGTAACGTTCATGATTCTCCCAGAGTAGGCGTGGCATCCCTCGATGCCACGCGGTTCGGTTCTTAGTTGGCCGAACTGGCCCTTACCTGGATTTCCACCCGGCGATTGGGAAGCAGGCACGCGATCAATGCATCGCGCGACTGTTCTTCGCAATCCTTCACCGGCTGGCTTTCGCCACGGCCTTCTGCAGTGATCGACATCGTCGGCACACCATGGTCGATCAGGTACTGGCGTACCGTCATTGCGCGTCGCTGGGACAGCAACTGGTTGGCGGCGTCGCTGCCGATGCGGTCGGTGTGGCCGACAACGGTGATCGACATCTTGTTGGCGTCCGCCAATTGTTCGGCGATGGCGGCCAACTCTTCATGGCCCTTGGGCAGGATGTCGTTGGCGCCGTATTTTGCGAATTCGAACAGTGCGTCGGCCGACAGGTTGAACGTGCGTTCCTTCGGTTCCATTGCTGCTGGCGGTGCTTCGGCCAGCAGATCCGCACAGGACGCCGGTGCCCAATGGAAGGTCTGGGCGATGTAGTCCTTGTCGTAGACGACCTTGTACTGGCAGGTGATGATTTCATCGCCCTTGCGGAAGTGGAACAGGTAGTCCCATTCGCGCACGCCGGCATAGCCTTCGTGGAAGTGCGGGCGGCCCAGCAGTTGATACAGCTGGTCCTTGGTCACGCCGGCCTTGACCAGACGCAGGTCGCCCAGGTTGGGGAAGGTGCCGCCCTTCATCACGATGTGCGCCGGGTCCGGAAAAATCACTTCGCCAGCGACGCCCTGCGGACTGATGTCGCGGCTGACGTGGCGGGTGCCGCAGGCGGACAGCGCGAGTGCGGCGCTTACCGTCAGCAGAAGCATGCTGCAAATCTTGAGTTGGTGTTTCATGAGTATTCCCCTTTGAATTTGAGTGATGGCAGAAGCCGCATGGTCGTGGTGCGGACCCTTCCGCGAGGGAAGGGTCCGCAGTCCGTTACCACTGGATGCCGGCGCCGACGGAGAAGCCCCAATCGCGCGAGGTGTTGCCGCTGGCCGCAGCCTTGTAGACGTAGCGGCCGTTCTCGGTGATGCCCGACAAGCCCACGGCCATGCCGTACTCGCCCTGGTAGCCGCCCACGCCAACCGCCAACATGCTCTTGCCCGGCAGGTAGGCCTGCGGCAAACCTGCCATGGCCATTGCCGAGGATGTCGCACCGCGGAAGTCGCGCTTCATCGACCACACATCGCCTTCGATATTGGTGATGCGTGCGTCGGTGTAGGCCTTCGATTGGTCGATGGCGTAGTTGACGCCGCCGGTCAACTGATTGACGTTGACCGCGTCGGTACCAGCGATACCCGGTGCCACGCCGGTGATGGTGCGGCCGCCGACGTTCATTTCGCCCGTCGAAGTGCTGCTGCCCACGTACGCGGCGTTGTAGTTGGTCTGCGCGCCCACCGTGGTGGCCGAACCGTTGCCCACCGCCACACTGTTGGCGTGCGTGGCTTGTGCGCCGGTTCCCAACGCCGTGCTGTTGGTGGCCGTTGCGCGGCTATCGTTGCCCACGGCCAGCGAGTTGTTGCCGCTGGCCACTGCGCCCGCGCCGCCAGCCGCCGAATTGGTGCCCGTCGGCATCGGCTTGGGAGCATTGTGATCCTGGCTGACCTGGAACATGCCATCGGCACCGTTCTGGATGTTGGTGATATCAGTGGTCACACCACTCTGCACCGCACGCAACTGCGCCACGTTGACGGCATCGCTATCGGCGGTACCGGCGGCCACGCCGGTGATCTGGCGGTACAGCCCGGTGCTGGCATCACCGACGCTGACCGCGCCGGAAGTGCTGGTGGTGGCCACGATGGCCGCCGTCTGCGCAGCGGTTGCGCCCGTGGGCACGTAACCGGCCTGGCCGGAACCCGTGCTGGAAACCGAACCGGCGCCCAATGCAACACCACCGTCCACCGTGGATTGCGAACCCGCACCCACGGCTACCGAGTTATTCGCCGCCGCGTTGCTGTTGTAGCCCATTGCCACGCCACTCTGGCCGGCGGCAGATGCATTCACGCCGCCCGCCATCGCGTTCAAGCCGGTGGCGCCGTCGTTGTCGTAGTTGCCGCCCTGCACTAAACCGTCGTTGACGCTGTAGTAGTGGGTCTCGCTGTCGATGACGGATTGCTGCACAGCCCGCAACTGCGCCACGTTCACCGCATCGCTGTCGGCGGTACCGGCGGCCACGCCGGTGATCTGGCGGAACAGTCCAGTACCCGGATCGCCCACGCTGACAGCGCCGGAGGTGCTGGTGGTGGCCAGAATGGCGGCCGTATCCCCCGCACTTGCACCGAGCGGCACAAAGCCGGCAACGCCAGCCGCCGTATTGGAGACCGAGTTGGCACCCAGCGCCACGCCGCCCACGCTGTTGGCGCTGGCGTTGTAGCCCAGCGCGGTCGAATCGGCCGCACCCGTGGTGCTCGCGCCCACCGCCACCGAACGGACGCCGCCATACCCTGCGCCGTTGCCGATGGCGACCGAATCCTGGAACTCCGCCACCGCACCCAAACCAAGGGCCGTGCTTCCCAGCGCACCCGCATAGCTGCTGTTGCCTACCGCAACAGAACCAACGCCACTGGCGCTTGCCACATTGCCAATGGCAAGGGCGCCGTCTCCGTTCGCAGCGGACGCCGTGCCTATTGCGACTGCCTGGATACCAGCGGCATTTACGTCATTGCCGATTGCAATCGCTTCTCTGCCCGATGCGCTGGCGTTGTGGCCGACCGCCGTGGCAAAGGTGCCCGCAGCAGTCGTGCCAACGCCAGCCGCCAATGCTTCAGTGCCTGTGGCACCGTCATTGTTGTAGTTGCCGTTAGCTGGGACGCCGTTGACGCTGTAGAAATGCGGCGCCTTGTCATTGACATCGGTGATCAACGCATACAGCTGCGAGCCGTTGATGGCATCCGTACTGGTGGCGCTGACCAGACCAGCGGCCACGTTCTGAATACGACGCTCGCTGCCCACACCGCCCACGGTGACCACACCCACCGCCGTACCGCCGGCGAAGTTGTAGGTGCTGCCGTTGAGGTTGGCGCTGTTGTACGCCGTGGTGCCCGCGGACTGGGTGGTCAGCGCGGCATTCATGGCCGAGTTGCTGCCCAACGCCACCGAGTTGCTGATGGTGGTGGTGATGTTGTTGCCGAAGGCGAACACATCATTCTGTCCGGCGGCCAGCGTGTTGTTGTTGCCGACCGAGTAGCTGTCCGCCGCGTTGATGATGCTGGGGTCGCCGAAGGCACCCGAATTGTTGCCGTTGACGATATTACCCGTACCGATGCTGATGGACTGTGAGCCGTTGGCCTGTGCGCCGGTGCCGATGGCGATACCGTTGACGCCGGAGGCTACGCTATTGGCGCCCATGGCGACGCTGTTTGTGTTGGAGGCCAGGCTATGATCGCCGATAGCGATGCCTCGGAATTGGCTGGCTCGGGCTTCCCAGCCGATAGCCGTGGCGCTGTTGCCCGTCGCATGCGCAGCGTGACCGATGCCGATGGCATGGTCATTGGTCGCCTCGCTGTCGGCGCCTATGGCCGCACTGCCCACACCGAAGGCATGGGTGTCAAAGCCGACTGCGGTGGCCACAGCACCAGTAGCTATAGAGTAGGGGCCAAAGGCAGCGGCGTAATCAAGGGTGGCCTGAGAAGCGAAGCCGTAGGCCACCGAAACTCTGCCGGTGGCGCTCGATAAAGCTCCGGTGGCCGTGGAATCAAAGCCAGACGCGACCGAGCCGTAACCGATCGCCGTGGCGGCTTCGGCTGTAGACGTCGAATTCTCGCCCACTGCGATACCGTGCCAGTTGGTCGCGCTGGCGCCCATGCCTGCCGCTACGGCGCCGATGCCGGTGGCGCCATCGTTGTTGTAGTTGGCGACATGTACATTGTTGTCGTTGACGCTGAAGTAGTGCGTGGTGGCTTCCGCCTGCGCCGCCTGCAACTGCGCCACGTTGACCGCGTCGGTCGCCAGCGTGCCGGCCGCCAAGTTGGTGATCTGGCGGGTCTGACCGTTGCCGCCCACGCTTACCGCGCCCAAGGTACTGACCCAGGTGCTGCCGGTATTGGTGGAGGGCAGACCGGTAACAGGGTCGTAACCCACCACGCCGGCCGCCGTATTGGCCACCGAGGACGAACCCAAGGCAACGCCATTCGTCGCGCTGGCAACGCTGCTGGCGCCCAACGCAATTGAATTCAAAGCCGTCGCCTGGCTGCTGCTACCCACTGCAGCGCTGTCTACGCCAGTCGCATTTGCGTGATACCCCAGCGCGGCTGATCTCAAAGCCGTCGCTTGGGCGCCGCTACCCACTGCCGTGCTGTCGTTAGCACTCGCATTGGCCAATACACCAAACGCGCTTCCATTGATGCCGGAGGCGTTGGCCGCCACACCGACGGCTGTCGCTTGAACATTAGTTGCCTGCGAGAGGTAGCCGACCGCCGTCGAGACGCGGCCAGTGGCCGTGGCGCTAGAGCCGATCGCGGTAGCCGAGCCACCCGACGCCTGCGCGCCCGTGCCGAATGCGGCGTCTGCCGTGGCGACTGCGATCGCTCCATTGCCGTATGCCGATGAGTTGACGCCCTGCGCCTGCGCAGCGTTGCCCACAGCCGTTGCACCCTGCTCTCCGGCCATGGAGTTCACGCCAATGGCTATGTTGTTGTCCTCCAGGCCGCCATTGGCGATCGCTTGTGCATTAAGACCGATGGCGATTGAACGCGTACCTGTCGCCTGGGCACCGTTGCCTGCGGCAAAACCGTCGGTATTGGTGGCAATCGAGTTCATGCCAATAGCTACCGAATTGATGCCCGTGGCACCATCGTTGTTGTAGTTGCCCTGCACGCCATTGTCGTTGACGCTGAAGTAGTGCGTCGCGTTGGCATCGACCGTAGTCGCCAGATTATCGATAGCGGTGTTGGTAGCGAATAGCTGGCTGCCGTTGACGGCATCGGTGCTGGTGCCGCTGATACGGCCCGCAGCCAGGTTGGTAAGAGTGCGTTCCGTACCCACTGCGCCGATGCTGACCGTGCTGGTGGGCGCGCCACCGGCGAAGTTGTAGCTTGTGCCCGCGATGCTCGTGCTGGATGTCCCCACCGCCACGGCCGTCGTCGACCCCGAGCCCAACGCAACCGCGCCGGCTTGGCCTGCTACTGAATTTACACCCAGTGCCGTACTGTTGACGCCAGTTGCCTGAGCGAATTGGCCGATTGCCGTCGCTCCGTCCGCGGTTGCGTCGGCATCGGAGCCCACTACCGTGGACTGGTTGCCCGTCGCATTGGCGCGGCGCCCGACTGCAATGGAATCCTGGCCGGTGGCATTGGACGCATCACCTACCGCAACGCTGATGTTCTGCGCGTTGGCGCCACTGCCGCCACCGATGGCGATCGAGAACGAGCCCGAGGTGGCGGGTACGGAGCCACCACTACCCGTAGCAGTGCCGTTGCCAACCTGATCGATCTGGACCGAAGTTCCCGCATGCACACCCGGCGACAACAGCAATACGCACAATGCCGCCGTCAGCGCGTGGCGCCGCAGTACCGTTCCGTTAGAAGCCGCTGCTCCCGTGATATCGCTGCTGGCCAGTTCCGACGCCACGACCAGTTGGCCGAGCTTCTTGTTCCATACCTTGCTGAAGATCTTGTTCATGGTTTTTCCCCTCTGTTTTGGAATGAGTCTGCGCAGGGAGAAAAGCCTGGATGCGAACGTCTGGTACTGATCTCACAGTCCCGACAACCCGCACCCCCCTGTTTCAGTGGCGGGAAATTTAGAAGTCCGTGAAGTGAGTCACAAGCTCGATAAATTTCTCTACATATCGAAACATTGCATTTCTTGCAGATCGCTAAAAAACTACGAAAGGTTCAGATATGGCGGCGGCGATCCCGTTCACACACCATTCCGCTCCAGAGGCAGCCATTGCGCGTTGCATTCCGGGGACCACGCATGCTTGCCGCAAACGAAACGATCATCCAAAGCGCTGCGTCGGCGGACGCCGTGCAGCAACCGCTGCTGCAGTTGTCACGGCAGTTGGCGCACGACTTCAACAACATCTGGGCGCATATTTTCGGCCTGACCCAACAAGCCAGGGAACTGCCCGGCTTCGATAGCCGCGACGACATACTGGGCCGGTTGAGCGAAGTGTCTTCCGGCGGCCTGCTTTACTCGCGCAACGTCATGGAGGCCCTTGCCCATGCCCACAGCGCACCGCAGGTATTCGATGCATGCACCTCCGTGCGCGAATGGGCAGCGGAAACGGAAAACGCATTGCAGGACACCGTCACTTTCTCCTGCCTGGTGCCGCCTTATCCGCTGCACATCCGTTTTCCACCCAACGCGTTGCGCCTGATCCTGCTGTCGCTGGTGGGCTACGCCCTGCGCTCGGGCGACGGCAAGCGCTGGGCCATGCTGGGCGTGCGCAGCGTCAGGGGCGAGCGACGCGCCAAGGAAGCAGAGGCCGACGGCGCCGACATCATGTTCCTATGCCAGTTGGGCGAAACCCGTACGTCGATGTCGCAAAGCTTCCTGCAGCGTGTGGAAGCGATCCGTGCGGTGGTGGCTCCGTATGGTGGCACCGCGCTGACTCGCGTAGTGCCGCAAGTGGGGGTCAACGTGCGCATCCATCTGCCGCTGGCGCCTGCACCAAACGAAGAAGCGGCGGACGACGATAGAAAGACAGCCGACGGCGAACGAATCGGAAGCGCTTAGAGCCTGTCCACGGTCTGTTGGAAGACGCCATATCCCTCTGCGGAAGATCTCGTTTTATCTGCAGATTATCTGCAGAAGAAACAAAAAAATGACTCGTCGTCCCCGCGAAAGCGGGGATCCAGCGTCTTTCGTGCCGCGACCGTAGAGTTTGCAGGAAAGCTCAAAGTCGCTGGATCCCCGCCTTCGCGGGGACGACGGACTTTCTTGATTTCACGGATCATTTCAGGGATCGGTGCGATCCTCAGATCGAAAGCAGATAACCCATCCTGCGCACCGCCGACAGCGGCAACTCCTGCCCGGCCTTGGACTCCACCTTGCGGCGCAAACGGTGGATCAGCATTTCCAGGCGGCTGGGATCGAAATCGTCCAGCACCCGCTCCAGCTCGGTGATCAATACGTCCTTGGGCACCGGATGATCGGAGGCCTCCAGGCACTTCAGGATCACCCGCTCAGTCAGTGACAGCGCGATCACGCTGCCGTTGGGCGTCAACAAACGCCAACCGTCGGCTTCCAGTCGCCATTGCGTGGCGACGGCCGGCGTGGCCGTGGTATGCGTATTGGCCGACATGCGCCGCGACAGACTGTGCAAAGCGCTGGCCAGCAGTTCAACATCGAGCGGCTTGCTGAAATAAGCATCGGCGCCTTCGGCCAGACCGCGGATGTGGTCGGACTGGGCATTGCGGCCGGTCAGCATGATGATGCCCGCGCCGGTGGTTTCGCGCAGATGCTTGGCGATGGCGAAGCCATCATCGTCGGGCAGGCCGATATCCAGCACGACCAGCGTGCACGAATTGCTTACCAGCCACTTGTACAGCTCAATCGCACTGCCAACGCCCACGGCGTCGAAGCCGAAACCACGCAAGCCGGGCACTAGGATCCCGTCGCGAAGCTCTTTGTCGTCTTCGACCACCAGAACACGTTGACCTCCTACACTACTCACCGCTTAACCCCCCGGTTCCCGCTCGATATCGGAGCAGTGTGCAATTCACCCTATCGCCGTCCCCAAAGTTGCCGATAGTGCATTCGTTGCTTGTCCGAAGCGCAACGATTTTCTTAAAGCCTGCGATTGTTCGGTATCAAAATATTGCCAAAGATTGCAGAGTATTCGCGCCATCCCGCACTGTTTTACCGCCACTTACGGGTAGAAAATAGCACTGAATCACAAATAAAAGGAAATATTACCTGTCTGCAATTAATGCTTCCCTACTGGGGCACCTCACATGAAGCTTGAAGGCAATGCGCGGGCGATTTGGATCGGCCTGATTACGGCAAGCGTACTCTGTCAGTTACTGGCGTTACGGCCTGCAGGCGCAAGCGCTGTTGCAACTCAACCACATCATTCCACTCTTGTTCGCAGGGCTGACCCTGGGCAGACGGGCGGTCTGGATCACCACCGCGGCCTTGTTGGTGGCGCTGCTGGCGGGCATGGTGGCTGACGTCCGTGCCGGAGTGGAACCCGACGTGCAGGACGGTCTGGCCAACCTGATGCAACCTGGCCTGGCCTGCCTGATCCTGGCCCTGATCCTGGACCGGCTGATCGCCAAGTCCGACCATGCCAACCAGCGCAGACGGGAATTGGAATTGGCATTCGATCAACTGGAGATCGAAATCAAGGCCAAGGAACAGAAGCAGGCGCAGCTGATCCATTCGCAGAAGATGGATGCGTTGGGACAACTGGCCAGCGGCATCGCCCATGACTTCAACAATCTGCTCAGCGTGATTCTGGGCTACGCCACCGACCCGATGAACATGGCCCGCTCGCAACAGGCGCTGGACAGTCTGGAGGCGGTGGAACAGGCTGCCCGGCGCGGTGCCGAAGTGACCCGGCGCCTGCTGTCCTTGAGCCGCGATGCCGGCCAGGCCACGATGTTCGATGCGGGCGTTGCGCTTACCGAACTGATGCCGCTGGTGCGTTCGTTGTTCGCGCAGAAAACGGCGGTATCGCTGGAGGTCCCTGCGTCTGCGTTTCCGGTATTCATGGACAAGCAGGAATTCGAACTGGCCATCCTCAATATCGCCAGCAACGCCCGCGATGCCATGCCGCAAGGGGGCGAGTTCAAGATAGCGGTCAGCGGAGATGGGGCCAAGGTGCAGGTGGCGCTGGTCGACACCGGAATGGGCATGGCGCCGGAAGTCAGCGCGCGCATGTTCGAGCCTTTCTATACCACCAAGCCCGAAGGTGTGGGAACCGGCATTGGCATGGCCATCGTGCTGCAGTCCATCGCCGAGGCGGGCGGAACCATCAAGGTCGCCAGCGCACCAGCTCTGGGCACCACCCTGCGCATCGACTTGCCGCATGCCGGACGCAAGGTGGTTCACAGCCGGTCCGGCGATTCTTCCTTTTGATCCAGCAATCTTTGCGCGGACATGCGTTGCAGGCGTGCGTCGTGGGCAGCGGACAGCGCACGGTCGCGGGTACGCCAGATCAATGCCAGCAATGCCAACAAGGCGATCAAGGGCCATAGCCACTGATGCCGGTACCAGGGCACCGGCCGCGAAATCTTCAGTGTTGCCGCCGGCGACCACGATCCGCCGCGGTTGCGGGCCTGTACTTCGAACACGTGTTCGCCCCAAGGCACGTCGTAGATAACGAGGCTGCGGGTTTGACCTGCTTCTGTCCACTGCGCATCCGCGCCGGAAATGCGGTAACGGAAGCTGAGTTGATCGGGACTGGTCAGGTTGATCGCGGTGTATTCGATTTCCAGTGGCTGCATTGAAGTGCCGAGAACGACGGGTTGGCGCGGGTCTTGTTTCACGCCTGCGGCGGCGACACGTTCGATGTGCACTTCGGGTTGCAGTGCGGAGACCTCGACCAGCTTGGCGGGATCCACCTTGGCGAATCCTTTCACCAACGAGAACCAGAGATACCCCTTTTCGTCCTGATAGCAGGAAGTCTGCAGCCCGCCGTTCAGTTCGAACGTCACCGCACCTGCACTGACCGCGAAAGGCACTGTCTCAAACGTCATGCCCAGTTGGCTGGCCGCTGGCAGCACGGAAATTCCGCGATTCCCACCCAGCCACATCTGTCCCGTCTTGTCGGCGAGGATGCAGGAGACGGTGTCGTCGAACAGGCCGTTGCTTTCGTCGTAGTGGGTGATCCGGCCGTCTTCGATGCGGTTCAGGCCGCCGCCGTAGGTGCCTATCCACAAGACGCCATGATCGTCCTCGTACAGGGAACGGGCGAAGCGGCTGGACAGGCCTTCGGTCGGCGTCCAGCGCTCCACGATGCGGTTCTTTTCCAGGCGCAACGCGCCCTGGTCGCCGACAAACCAGATGCCTCCTTTGCGCGCCATGACCATCTTCCTGATGGTGTTGCCTTCCAGCGCGGCTACCGGCGGCGAAAGAATGTATTTACCCGCCTCGGTTTTGCGGAGATTGGAGGTATGACCGTCGCTGACCACCCAGTAGTCGCCGCTGCCGGCCATCCAAATCTGCACGTTCGACAAGCTCAAGGATTGCGGAAGCGTTTCCAACGCGCCGTCGGTGACCCGTTGCAATCCTGCGTCCACCGTACCCAACCACAAGGTGCCGTCGGCATCCCGCAGCAGGCCGGTCACGCACTGATGCTGTTTTACCGCACGCGCCCATGAGGTTTCATATGCGCCGTCCTTGAGGCGATGACGTACACCGCCGCAACCGTATCCCAGCCAGACGCCGCCCGATCCATCACCGATGACGGCCCTTCCCGACCCTACAAGCGCTGCCAAATCATCTGTCTTTTCCAGCGTCATCGCCCTGCTGGACTGCATATTCCATAGGCCTTTGCTGTTGCTGCCCATCCACAGGACACCAGTACGGTCCCGCCAGATCGCATTGGTATATATGGCAGGAACACCGCCGACAGGCTGCAGCACACCCGCACTATCCTCTCGCAACAGTTCTCCCGTTACGGTCACTACCCAGAGCCGTCCATCCCGAGACTCCAGCAGGCGCAGGTCCCTTCCCGGAAACTTCGGTGTCCACATGTTTCGCACCGGGTCGAACTGATAAATTCCCTCCCCGGTCACGACCCAGATGTACGTTCCAGCGGCCTGTATTTGCCATACCGAGGTGACCTCGGCTGGAAGAGGAACCGACGCGATATTGTTGCCGATCACTTTCCCCAATTTTCCCGATCCACTCAGATAAGCGTGGCCATCGCTGCCGATCGCAACCTCTGAGTACACACGGGACGTCGACTCCCGGATAAGCGCGGAGCGCAATGAATCCGTCGCTATGCGGTACAGGCCTACGTTGGTGGTGACCCATAGTGTTTTACCTGCTTGCGGCGAGATCGAGTTCACCTTGCAGGTTCCTCCGCAAATCGGAAGCTGCTGGAAGCGTCCGTGATCGTAGAGACTCAAACCCGCGTCTTCGGTACCAATCCAGATACGTCCACGGGCATCCTCGCGCAGCGCCACGATGCGATCGCTGCTAGGACCTCCGCTGTCCCTTTCATCTTGCCGGGCCGCTTTGCCATGGGTCGTTCGGAGCGTGGTGAACTTGTTGCCATCGAATCTCACCAATCCGCCGAAGGTTCCGATCCACAAGTACCCGTCCTGGCCCTGTAGTAGCGCGTTCACCGCGGTCTGGGAAAACCCCTGTTCGGCGCCGTAATTGCGGACAATGCTTCGGTACTGCAGCGCCGGTGCCTGCTCAATTGGCGCCGCGTGGCTCATCGGCACCACTGCCGCGGCCATGAGCAAGGTCAATATCAACCACCGCGGACAGACGGAAAAGAGCCGAGCGGCCATGGCGCCGGTCCAGGAGATGCCATCAAGGCTGATGGGAAGACGCACGGTTATCGGTCGGCCCGCCACCGCATCGCCGCCGATCTGGCGCGGCATAGCGCGGCACGGATCCGCGCAGGTCCGCTCTTGTGCCATGGACAGGAAACCGGCCATCAACTCCCGACCCCCTACGGACGGTAACCCCATTCTATTCGTTTCAGAGAAACCAGGTGATTCGCAATGACTGACGCAAGAATGCGGCCCGGAAGCCGCTTCAGACGCCCGTCAAATTTCCCTTGGGTCAAGGCTCACGCACGCACTGCCAGCCGATGATTGCGCCGTTCGCGTTATAGATCGGTACGGCCATTTGTCCAATGGGACAGCGGATCATGTACTTGTAGCTGAGTTCCTGTGACCCCAAGCCAGTAGTGCCCGCGTGGACCGCGGACGATACGCCCATCGCTGCGGAAAACCCCAGTATCAGCATCTTCATTGAATGATCCCTTTCGATTTGCTGGCACATCTCCCTGACAGGCTTTCCGGATGCGAGTTGCGTCATCCCCTTGGCTGATGGCTGCCCGATCCTAGCACCCGTTCTTTTTATGCAACAACAAAAAACAACCGCTTTCTGCAACTGTGCTACGGCTAACTTTCTCGAACTAGATCATTGAATTTCGGAGTTAGAATTACACAATAAGACCTTGCGTGAACGAAACATATGTATGCCGTTTCTCATTAACGATCTTTGCGCAAAAATAGAAATGATTGGGTGTAAAAAGGCATCCAGCGCCATGTAGAAGAATCGTCCCATGGCTGTCCGAGGAAGCCATGCTAGAACGATTGATTGAAGATACCGCGCGGAATCTTGACCTGCCGAGCCACAAGATAGAACAGCTTTCTGGCCTACTGATTGCGCTGATTTTCGACCGTAGACATGGCGGGTTCGCAGGCTTCT
The DNA here is from genome assembly GCA_965650035.1 of uncultured Pseudoxanthomonas sp. GTDB lineage: Bacteria > Pseudomonadota > Gammaproteobacteria > Xanthomonadales > Xanthomonadaceae > Pseudoxanthomonas_A. The sequence goes on along the minus strand of CBFGMR010000038.1, from coordinate 4,469 downwards.
CCGCGTCGCTTCAGGAACTTGGCATGCAGGATGCATTCGCATCGTGGTCCTCGGTTGGACACAACCAGTCGACTACATTCGGCGAAGCGAGGAAGATTTTCGGCGTGCCGTTGATTGCGGCAATCGGCGGTAAACTGGGCATCGGAAGCGTGATGACGACGCGCGCCATCTGCTGCCTGCTTCCCGGCTTCATCGAGGCGTTACCCTCCGAAGGCGAGGCATCCCTGGCGATCCCGGTTTCGCTTCGCAGCCGTTCCAATGCGACTTTGGAATGGCTGCACGAAGTTGACGCCGCAGGATGGGTTACCTGGCGCGATAACGGGCTCAAGTCCCCGCAAGACCTTGGCTTCTCGCCACCGAAGCGGATCTTCTGCAATGAAACGCTCGATGAAATTCCTCACCTCGCTTCGTGACGATGGGCGCTGCCACCTGTTTCCTGTAAGTCTGCTGGGCACGCAACAGTCATGCCGTTGCAGGAACAGCGGCCGACCGTCGACAAGCGATGACATGCTGGCAAACCGGTTGCGCCTTCATCTTTGGCCTTACTTAGCCGGCAAAAGCCCTGAATTCAAGCCTTTCATGGACGATCGAAGCTGACGCACAGTGCGCGCGTCGACATAAGCCCGCACCAGGGCGGACAAGCGGGCGTTCAACTCCGGAAGCTCGTGCAGCTCGCTGATAACACGGGGCCATACGCCGTCGTGGGCCCAACGGGCGAAGCGGATATAGACTGCGTGCGAGTCCCCGAATACTTTCGGAACATCCAACCAACTTGCCTGGTTGTCCGCAACCCACAGCACCGCTTCAAGGAACACCCTTCCGTTTCCGGTGCGCGCGCGTTTGCCGACCCTGCCCGGGAGAATCGTACTGATTCGTTCCCACTGCAGGTCGCTCAAGCGGCAAAGATTTCGCAGCCCAGCCACGCGCACTTCATAGTCGGATACATGCTTGCCGCGCGAGACGTCGTTACTGCCTTCGGAAAGACAAACAGGGGCGTTCGTTACTCCATTCATTCGTCACTACCTGGTTTTCCGCGACCCATCGGTTCGCTGTCGAGTACGGCTATTTCGCAAGCGCTTCTTCCAACTCACTGGGCGGAAAGTGCTGAATGCGCGGCGCCCTGGTGCGAGCCCCATGATTTCCTGGCGGAGCCGGCTGCGGCTTCGGAAATCACCTGCCACAGGCGCTGTTGCTCCTTGCACGCCTCGAGCCATTGCCCGGCCAGATCTTCTCCGATGCGGCTCGCCAGCCTGTGGCTGGCGCAATCTGCACATGGCCCCGGAAATCTTGCCGGAGCTCCGCATTGGCATTCCTTCTGTCGCCGCTCGACCGCTATCAACGGCGTCTGGTAACGCACTTCGCTGGCCATCGCCAACGCTTCGTCGATGTAGAACTGTTTTGTCACGGCTGCTTTCTCCGGAATCTTCGAAGCGGCTTGAAGCCGTTCGGCATGCCGACTAACGTTAGCCATCTCTCACTTGCAGACCTTTCCCTTGGCATTGCCTGAAACGCTGGAGAGCTCGTCAGAGCCCGCTTGCGTAGTCCAAAGTGAGTGAGAGGCATCACCCTTTGCACGAAACCTGGAACGAACTTCCATCGCCGCCCTTCCTCGTGCTTGCAACGATAGTGATTCAAGAAGCGCCGAACAAGATCGTGAAATTTCCCTAACTATCAAATTATTTCAATTTCTCATGTTTGTCGGACGAAAGAATTTGATATAGCGCCCGTGTCGCCATTCAAACATTATGCCAATGAGTTTCACCGCTGCCGGCGGCGAGAAACAGGGACGATCCATCTCGCCTATAGGGAGTCTTTTATGCTTGCAGTAAGAGATGGCGATGTACGGCCGGCAACGTTTTCGGCTGAAGCGGACAGGGCGTTCGAGCAACTTGTCCGTTGCCTGGGCCTGGAGTTCGATCGTCTGTGGGGTGCGTTGTCCGGATACACCCAGCACGCGCTCGAAATGCCTGGCTTCCAGGCGCGCGATGAGATGCTGGAGAAAATCGACGCTATCTCTTCTTGCGGCCTGCTCTATTCCCGCAACGTCATGGATATCCTGACCACGCCGGAGTGCGACCCCGGGTCGTTCGACATCTGCGCGCTGGTACGGGAATGGGCGTACAAGACCAGCGAGATTCTGCTCAACATCCTGGACCTGTCTTGCCTTGTTCCCCCGCATCCGGTCGACATATTCTTCGACATGAAGGCGATGCGTCTCATCCTTCTCACGCTGGCCACCTATGCACTGCGTTCGTGCGAACCCGGCGGCTGGTCGATGATCGGCGTACGCAGCGCGCCGCGGGACTATGGCAACAGTCTGGCGGGCACCGACCATGTCGACATTATGTTTCTGTTCCGGCCCACCAATCCCGATTCCCCCAAAGTCAGCGGCTTCGACAAGCAATTCGCCGCGATCAAATCGCTGGTGAAACCCTTCGCCGGCGTTGCCGAAAGCTGGACGCTGCCGGCGGTGGGCACCAACGTGCGCATCCGTTTTCCGGTAGCCACGGCACAGAGCGCTTTCGGCCTTGATGCTGCCTATCCTATTCCCCCGCGCGGCGCTGGCTAGCAAGGCGGGCGGGTATTGATCAGGTGGCGCCGTCGTCGCGCGGCTTCAGCTCACCGTCGATCCGATGCGATGATCGATAAGAAGTTTAGGGGACGTGCGCGGCATCGGCTTTCGCCCGGACTTCGCGGAGTACACGAAGCAGGTTACCGCCCCAAATGTTCCTGATGTCGCTCTCGCTGTAACCCGCCGCCAGCAAGCGCTCGGTGATGCGCGGCAGCGCAGCGACATCTTCCAGCCCGCCAACGCCGCCGCCGCCGTCCCAATCCGCACCGACACCCACGTGTTCTGGCCCCGCTACTTTCAGGATATGCAGCAGGTGTCGCATGTAGTCGTCCAGGGTGGCCGGAGCGACCGGATACTTGCGGTTTATTTCCTGCCTATCGCGTAATCGGGCCTGGATCTGCGCCGGACTTAGCGCGCTGTATTCCCCGACTCGCTTCTCCCACTCGGCCAACGCCGCATCGCGCGCCGGGTTCTTTGGCGTCTCAATCAGATAGCCGCCATAGGCGTTGACATGGATGACTCCGCCTTTGGCCGCGAGTTTGCGTAGTCGTTCGTCGTCGATATTGCGCGGATGGGCATATAACGCCTTGGCGCTGGTGTGCGAGAGGACGATGGGTGCCCGCGACAGCTCCAACAGATCGTCGAAGACCTTGTCGCTGGCGTGCGAGGCGTCCAGGACGATACCGAGCCGGTTGGCTTCTTCCACCAATGCGCGGCCACGCGGACTCAATCCGTTCCATTCCGCGCCGGCAGGGTCGGTCGATGAGTCGCCGAAATCGTTGTTGCTGGTGTGGGTGATTCCGAGCATGCGCAAACCGAGTTTGTAGTAAGCGCTCAACAACGTCGGATCGCCGGCCAGAGGAGAGGCGTTCTCCATGCTGATGAAAACCACCCGCTTGCCCGACTTTTCTATCCGCACTGCGTCGTCGGCAGTAAGCGCCAGCTCGAAGTCCTGGGGATGCGCCGCAACCATTTCCCGGATCGCGGTCAGTCGCACCAGGCCATGGTCTCTTGCAGCACGATTGCCCGCGGCATCGCGCGCGCCTTGCGCCGTGTACACCACCCAGAAGCCGCCATCCAAGCCTCCTTCCTTCATGCGCGGCAGATCGACCTGGGCGAAATCGCCGTCTTGCTCGTGCCGATCGAGGATGCTCCACCCGGGACGGTGGAAATTGGAGGGCGTATCCAGATGCGTATCGAGAATCAACGCGCTTTCATGCAGCGAACGCGCTTGCGCGGTGTTGGCGCCCGCAACGTCCGCGGCTTCTGCGCCCGTGGCCAACAACAGCAGGCCTAGCATCCAATATTTCGCTTTCATCACTGGCTCCCGGTTTTGAGCGATCTTAGCAACCGCGCGCCAGGTCGGTAATGGAATGGGCAAAGAAAAACGCCACCTCCTTTCGGAAATGGCGTTCTGGATAAAAACCCCTGGCGATGACCTGTTGCGGGTCGCGCCTGCGGCGCAAAAGAAAACGCCGGATCTTCCGATCCGGCGTTTGGGTAAAGACCCTGGCGATGACCTACTCTTGCATGGCTTAAGCCACACTACCATCGGCGCAGCTGCGTTTCACTTCCGAGTTCGGGATGGGATCGGGTGGTTCCACAGCGCTAATTTCACCAGGGAGACGGTTGGAGCGTCGCTCATACCTATAAAAATAGGAGTGGCGCCTGTCTCTCATAAGGTCTTGGGAAGTAGTTTGCTATTTGGTTTTCAATTCGACGTGTTGTCGAGACTAAAGCAACTTGAGGTTATATGGTCAAGCCGCACGGATCATTAGTATCAGTTAGCTCAATGCATTGCTGCACTTACACACCTGACCTATCAACGACGTAGTCTTCATCGTTCCTTTAGGGGGCTTGTGCCCCGGGAGATCTCATCTTGAGGCGCGCTTCCCGC